>CAMRSY010000043.1 GCA_947053545.1 uncultured Clostridia bacterium | reverse complement strand
ACCGCCGTCATGCCCCCTCAGATTCTTCACCCCGTAAAGGGGTTCAGAATGACAAGAGTATTCGTTCGGAATGACAGGAGTGTTCGTTCGGAATGACAGACAATGTCATACTGAGCGTCAGCGAAGTATCTGAAAGATTGCTCGTTTCACTTTGCACATTATTATTGAGAAGATTCTTCACTTCGTTCAGAATGACAGGATACTGCGTTCGGAATGATAATGAAGTGTGCAAAGCTTCGCTACGCTCGCGCAGAATGACAAAAGGCTTCACTCAGAATGACTAGCAGGGGCGCAACCGACTCAACCGCAGCGCGACGGCGCGTATTAAACGCGCATTCATGCTGCTTCCGCAAGGGGTTGAGTCTTATTTTCGCTTTCCCACAATTTACAAAACTGCGGCATATTATAAAGCATGAAAATAAAACCTTATAACCGTGCCGCCGCCGTCGAATATGCAAGACGGTGGGCATTCGGCAGAAACCCCGCGTATTACGATTTTAACAACATAGGCGGCGATTGCACTAATTTTGCATCGCAATGTATTTATGCCGGCGCTAAAATTATGAATTTTACGCCCACGTTCGGTTGGTATTATAAATCCGTTAACGACAGAACGCCGTCCTGGACGGGTGTACAGTATCTTTATAACTTTCTGACCGGCAACGAAGGCATTGGTCCCTTTGCGGAAGAAACTTCGCTCGATAAACTGGAAGCCGGCGATATCGTACAGCTCGGCACCGCCACGGGAGATTTTTACCACTCTCCCGTCGTCGTCGGATTTTCCCGCGGGAGAATACTTGTTGCTGCGCACACTTACGACGCGTTTAACAAACCGCTTAACAGTTACACGTTCGGCAAGGCGCGCGGTATTCATATACTCGGCGTACGCGAAAACGATTAATTGACGGAAAATTATGCTATAAATACTTGCAAAAACATAAAAATGCTGATATAATACAAAAGCCGAACAGGTGTACGCGGGGGCATAGCTCAGTTGGTTAGAGCGTTTGCTTGACATGCAAAAGGTCGCAGATTCGAGTTCTGCTGTTCCCACCAAAAAAACGCGTTGGCGCATTTCCTTTTCGTCAACGCCCATACGGGGATATAGCACAGTTGGTAGCGCGATACGTTCGCAACGTATAGGTCTGGGGTTCGAATCCCCATATCTCCACCAGTGTCGTTAAAGGTTGAACACTAAGTGTGTCAGCCTTTTTTATTTGCTGTGCCGCCATGTTTCAGTTGCCGCTTTGCTTTTTTAACGGTAGCGGTTAAATGTTATTCGGTGCTGTTGTAATAAAAAATATTGTTCCGGAGTTGAAAACCGTGCAGAAAAACAGATTGCTAAGCTTACAAACGGTTAAATTAGACACAAATAACTTCAATGAAAATTCGTTGGATAATTTTATTTTAAACCAACGCGTTACACATTGCTGGCGCAAAGTTGATGGTGAATATAAACTTTTGCCCGTCGTTTATACGGAAAAATGGAATTTGTCCGAGCGCAAAAATATGGCGCAAAAAATAATTTCCGCATTGCGCTGCGGTGCGGCGGCGATTGCGGCGACGGTTGACAATTCGGTAATAGGCTTTGCCCTTTTGTCCGGTTATCTTTTCGGCAAGAATAAAGAGTATATAGATTTAGAGGAATTTTACGTTTCGGAACCTTTTCGCAGAAACGGAATAGGCAAATTACTTTTTGAAAAAATTTGTCTGGCGGCAAAAAAATCGGGTGCGAAAAAATTGTATATTTCCGCCCATTCGGCGGAAGAAAGCATTTCGGCATACAAAAAATACGGCTGCGTTCCGGCGCAAGAACCCGACACCGCGCATGTTGAAAAGGAGCCTTTCGATTTACAGCTCGAATACGATTTGACGCTTAATATATACGAAGTTCTTGACAAACATAATTATACGGATTTGTTGCTGCTTGCGGACGAACAAAAAGAAATGGTCGAACGCTATATAAATAAAGGCACAATGTATGTAATAGACGATTGCGGCGTTAAAGGCGAAATTGTAGTTACGGACGTCGGGAACAACGTTCTCGAAATTAAAAATCTTGCCGTATTACCTGAATTTCAACATAAAGGTTACGGTAAAAAACTTATAGAGTTTATATGCAATAACTATAAAAACAAGTTTTCGGTTGTACAAGTCGGAACAGGCGACAGTCCTTTAACCGTTCCGTTTTATGAAAAATGCGGCTTCACAAAATCTCATGTAATTAAAAATTTTTTTACCGATAATTACGACCACCCCATTTATGAAAACGGCGTTCGGTTAAAAGACATGCTTTTTTTGATTAAATACTTATAATATCCGTTTCGGGTTACCTTCTCCCCACCGTTGCCGTTTAATCCGCCGCGCCATTTGCGGATATATCTGTTGCAAATTTCAATTTAACTGAGATTATCGGTTTTTTTATTTTGTTATTGAAATTAAAAAAATTATATGCTATTATGTTGTTATGAAAATAAAAGTTAAAAAATTAGTTTTCATACTTCCTTTAATAATTGTTTCGATTATTTCGTGCTTTGCGCTTAGTTCCTGCGCGTTTTCTCCGACCAAAATAGAATTTTGGTATCTGGAAAGCATAGA
>CAMRSY010000042.1 GCA_947053545.1 uncultured Clostridia bacterium | reverse complement strand
AGAACTGCACGAAATATATCGGCGAAACGGTAACGTCAAATATCAACCTGCACGCGCATTTTGAAATAAACCGTTTTACTGTAACGTTTAATACGGACGGGGGCAACAATATAGAAAATCAGGTTGTAGATTGGAACTCGTCAATTACCCCGCCCACGCCAGAAAAACGCGGCTATGAATTTCAGGGTTGGTTTTTAGAGGACGGAACGGAATACACGGGGCAAGCCATAAAGCAAGATACAACGTTAAAAGCGCATTGGGAAATTAAGACGTTTACCGTAACGTTTTACGTTGGCGGCGAGGTATACGCGACAAAGGAAGTTGATTACGGCACCACTTTTGCGGAAATGGCAGAAGAAGCGAAAGACTTAAATTTGCGCGTGTTGTCGGTAATGACGGAGCACGGCGAACAACCGATAGAATATTTTGCGGATAACCGGATAACGGACGATTACTCCGTTGTTTCGGATAAGCTTTCAGCGCGTGAAATAGCCGTAAACACCTTGCAAAAATATCCCTGGATAATCTTTGCGGGCGGCGGCGCGTTGTCGGTATTAGTCGGAATAGTCGGCGTTGTTGCTTCCATTGTTCAAACAAGAAAGCCCGCGCGCCGCAGAAGAAGATAAACGGAGTTACGGCAAATGGCAGGCACTTTTAAAAAGCTTACATACACCATAGCCGCGGCATTGGTTGCGGTGCTGTGTTTTCTTATCCTC
This sequence comes from uncultured Clostridia bacterium, assembly GCA_947053545.1. GTDB lineage: Bacteria > Bacillota > Clostridia > Christensenellales > Borkfalkiaceae > Coproplasma. Next base: position 1,974 of record CAMRSY010000042.1, on the reverse strand, counting down.
TGCGAGAGCGGCGGGGCGGGTTACGCTTCCGCCGCTTCGGAATATTCAAAAATTGTTACCGCCTATGAAAACCGCAACGTTTGGGACGATTTACAGGGTGCAAGCTACGACGGGGAAAGCATTGATTTAAGTCAATACGGTTTTTCCGAACGCAAAACCCCGGAAATAATCTCGTTTATAGAATTCTGTTATTCGCCGTTCACGGCAAAACACGAGGATTACGGGCTGTACGTTTACATTTACAACCCGCGCGGGCTTGATTTTACCAAAAATTCCGAACTGAATAAAATACAGTTCAGGGTCGGCAAGACTTCTGACCTTTTCATTAAAGCCGGTCTGCAATACCTTAACAAAAGCAATGCGGCGGGTTATGAGGGGCTCTTTTACAAGTTTAAAATTAATCTTTCCGACATTCAACGTAAAGAAATTTTAAGTACGGTCAACAGCTCGGCGCGCGTGTACGAAGTCAGCGGCATTGAGCTTTACGAAAGCGGCATTAACGCTACCGAATACAAAATAGCGACGAAATATACTTATACCGGTTATGCAAAAGGCTATGGCGCGGCAACCGCGCAGGAAAGCACGCTTAAATGTTCGGTGGACGGTTTCGATACGGTTTTAAATCTGGACGTACAACAAACGTATTACAGACCGCAAGGCACGCACAAGGACGGGTACACCCGTGACACTCTGCACAGCGTATATTTTTCCGTGCCTAATGATATTTTGGAAAGTTCCGGCGAAATGTCGGCAATACACGCAACCTGGCTTAACGCGTTGACGTCGCCTATTTTCGTTACCGGCAACAAGGATATTTACAATGAGCTGTATTCTCTGCTTAACGAAGAAGTTGACGGGGGCGATTATCTAAACAACTACAACAACAGCAAAAGCAAATTTACCCTTGTCGCTTCCAAACAGCCGAAAGAAGCTATGGAAGCTATCCAGGCTTTACATTTTGGGTATTTAGCTTTTAATACTTATAACAATATGCCGGTTACGGAATACGACCGTATATTAAAAAAGTTGAGCTATATTTTTTACGCTGATAACGGCAATGCGGACACCTACGATTTACCGCGCGAAAAGCTTATCGGCAACAAATTAAAAAATATTAAAGGTTGGTTTGAAACGTTTACGGAGCGTTTCGGCGTTGGTGAAAATCCCGTTGCCGGAAAATATAATGCCGACCTGTTCGAAAACGTTGACGAAAAATTTACGGATATCAATATTCAATCGGACGATACTTACAAATTGACCGATAACATTGTTTCAAACAGTCTTTGGGATAAATTATTCGGAACGCAATTAAAAGGCGAAAACGAATTTGAAGTTTCGGCTATTCAAAAAGTAACCGTTAAGGATATTGAATATTATCCGGATAAAGAATTATTTTGCGATAAATTTTACATTGCCGCCCGCGATTATGATAATTTTTGCAATTACGTTACTACGTCCGCGCAAAATAACAAATCGGTTTATTTGTTCAGATATTATCAAAGCGAATATGTTGTCCACGAAGTTACACAAGGCGAACGTATTGTCGATTGGGCGGTTATCGGCGGAAATTTCGGCAGTTATAAAGTTATTGACAGCAACGCATATTTTGCGCAGTCCTGGGCGCAACTTGATTTTGATATTATCGATGTAACGTTCACAAAAGATAACGTATTGACCGTTATCCCCTGCATAATGTCACCGATAGACATCATTGCCGACCAGGAACACCCGATAGACCCTTATCCCGGTAAAGGCTTGCCGTGGTGGGCGATTGCGCTGATTATTGTTGCCGCCGTTGCCTTGTTGGTTGTATTGCTTTATTTCGGATTCCCTGTTCTGCGCGGTGTGTTCAAAGTTATAGGCAAAATTATACTTACAGTATGCAAAGTGCTATGGCTTATCATTTCCGCGCCGTTCCGCGGCATTGCCGCGCTTGTCAAGCGCGGGCGAGAACGTCGGGAACGTAAGCGGGCA
>CAMRSY010000041.1 GCA_947053545.1 uncultured Clostridia bacterium | reverse complement strand
CGAGAAAGGAAAAGTACGTTCGGAAGGCAAGGATTACGTTATAAAGGACGGCGACGTGGTGCTATTCCGTTTTAACGTTTAATATAAGGAAAATTATTTATGACGAAAAAGAAAAAAATTATTTGCGGAGTTGCCGCAGGGCTTGCCGCATTCGTATTAATTGCTTTAATTGTAACCTTAGGCGTTTGCAAATATTTGCTTGACGATATGTTCGGACGGGTTTCCGCTCCCGATGATTATTCTGTTTCAACCACCTACTCCGATTCTGATACTGGCGTTGAGAGGCGCGAAATAGAATTTAAAAGCGGGAAAAACACACTGCGCGGAAATGTTTGGGGCAGTAAAGAAAACAATAAACTTGTTATAATTTCCCACGGAATAGGCGCTATTTCAAACGAATATTATTCGGAAATGATATTTTTTACCGAAAACGGTTACCGCGTTCTCACCTACGACTGCACCGGCACGGCAAGAAGCGACGGTAAAGGCACTACCGGACTTTCGCAATCGCCGGTTGATTTACATAATGCGCTGCTGTTTGTTGAAAATGACAGCGAACTTAAAAATCTGCCCGTTTATCTTTTCGGCCACAGTTGGGGCGGTCACGCCGTTACCGCCGTTTTAAATTACAGTCACAACAATATTAAAGCGGTTGCATCGGTTGCAGGTTATAATTCCAATGCGGGAATTATGAAGGAATGGATGAAAAATAAAATGGGCATGGGCGGTTTTACCGGCATTATATTCCCTTTTGCCTCCTTTTGGGCGATAATAGACGCGCACGGAGCCTATAATAACACGGCGGTTAAGGGTATTAACAAAACCGAAATTCCCGTACTTGCCGTTCAAGGCGGAAAAGACGATACGGTATGGGAAGACAGCGTTTACAACCACCGCAGTGAAATTACAAATAAAAACTTCAAAACCTATTTTATAGAAAACGGCGAGCACAGCGGTGTCTTAAATCCGGATGACGAAAGCGTTCTTGCGTACAGAGCGGAAAAAGACGCTCAATTTGAACAGCTTAAACAGCAATATGACGGTAAAATACCCACAGATAAACTGAAAGAATTTTATTCGGCATTGGACAAACACAAATATAACGACGTAAACCATGAAACAATGGGACAGATAATAGAGTTTTTCGGCAATGCAAAATGATTTATACGTTTTTCAATCTTACTTGTCCGGAATTTAAGCTATCACGTATAGCGTATTAAAAAGTTAAGCCCGTCTGCGGATATTCCGCAGACGGGCTTTAAAATTGATTTTATTACTTCAATTCGGCAAAGTACTTAATGGTTCTTACCATCTGGGAAGTGTAAGAATTTTCGTTGTCGTACCAGCTTACAACCTTTACAAGCGTCGTGCCGTCGCCGAGGGGCATGCATTTCGTCTGGGTTGCGTCGAACAGCGAACCGTAAGTCATACCGATAACGTCGCTGGATACAATTTCTTCCTCGGTATAGCCGTAGGAAGCCGAAGAAGCCGCTTTCATAGCCTCGTTTACAGCCTGAGCGTCCACTTCCCCCTCGCATACAGCTATAAGCTGGGTAAGCGAGCCGGTGGGAACGGGAACGCGCTGAGCACATCCGTCAAGAACGCCGTTAAGCTCCGGAATAACAAGACCTATCGCTTTAGCCGCGCCTGTCGAATTGGGAACTATATTTACGGCAGCCGCCCTTGCCCTTCTCAAATCTCCCTTTCTGTGAGGTCCGTCAAGAACCATCTGGTCGCCGGTATAGGCGTGTATGGTGGTCATATAACCTTTTTTGATTTTCGCAAACTTATTAAGCGTATAAGCCATGGGAGCAAGGCAGTTTGTCGTACAGCTTGCGGCGGAAATAACCGTATCGTTTGCGGTAAGATTTTTTTCGTTTACGCTGTATACTATCGTAGGCAAATCGTTGCCGGCAGGAGCGGAAATTACGCACTTTTTAGCGCCTGCTTTGATATGAGCGGAAGCTTTTTCTTTAGAGCAGTAAAAACCTGTGCATTCCAACACGACGTCTACTTTGTGTGCCGCCCAAGGAAGGTTTGCCGCGTCTTTTTCCGCATAAATCTTAATAGTCTTGCCGTTTACGGTAATACTGTCGTCGCCTGCGATAACGCTATCACAATACTTATATCTGCCCTGAGCCGAATCGTACTTCAAAAGGTGTGCAAGCATTTTGGGACTTGTAAGATCGTTAATCGCTACGATTTCATAGCCTTCCGCATCGAACATCTGTCTGAAAGCCAGACGACCTATACGGCCGAAACCGTTGATTGCAACTTTTACATTTGCCATAAAATTAATTCCTCCGAATTAAAAAATTTATTTCCTATTAATTAGTAACCGAGGGTTATTATAGCAAAAAACTTCGGATAAGTCAACGGATTTTTCGCTATTGGTAGCAACCTTTTATTCCCGCGCCGTCCTCCTCAAAACAAACTAATTTTTAAACCTTTATAACTATTTTTTAAAAACGCTTGAAATTTGTCTTACGATGAATTATACTTAGATAAGGTAAACATTACCGCAACTACATAACAGTTTGGAGGTCTTTAATGGCATTGGTTTCGGCAAAGGAAATGCTTGAAAAAGCTAGGGACGGCAAATACGCCGTAGGTCAATTCAATATCAACAATCTCGAGTGGGCAAAATCCGTATTACAGACTGCGGAAGAACTTAAATCTCCCGTAATACTGGGAGTTTCGGAAGGCGCAGGAAAGTACATGACAGGCTTCAAAACGGTTGCCGCTATGGTCAAAGCAATGATTGACGAAATGCACATTACCGTTCCCGTTGCCCTGCACCTTGACCACGGTACATACGAAGGCTGCTATAAATGTATAGAGGCGGGCTTCTCCTCCATTATGTTCGACGGCTCGCATTTCCCCATAGAGGAAAATATTGCAAAGACAAAAGAGCTTGTAGAAGTCTGCAAAAAGAAAGGCTTAAGCCTTGAAGCCGAAGTCGGCTCGATTGGCGGCGAAGAGGACGGTGTTGTGGGACTTGGCGAATGTGCCGACCCCGACGAATGTAAAAAAATTGCGGATTTGAAAGTTACTATTCTTGCCGCGGGCATAGGAAACATTCACGGAAAGTATCCCGCAAACTGGCCCGGACTCAGATTCGATATTCTTGCCGCAATCAAAGCAAAAACGGGCGATATGCCGCTCGTCCTGCACGGCGGTACGGGTATTCCGACCGATATGATTAAAAATGCGATTTCCCTCGGCGTTGCGAAAATAAACGTCAATACTGAGTGTCAGCTTGCATTTCAGGCGGCAACCAG
>CAMRSY010000040.1 GCA_947053545.1 uncultured Clostridia bacterium | reverse complement strand
AAAATCATGGAAAATGATAAACATACCCTTGACTAATTGAAAAATACAGAATATAATATCATTAATGACAATTTAAAGTGTGATTATTTAACAAAGAGGGATTATATATGAAACGCGAAAGAATTGAAGAGATTGCCGAAATTTTAGATAAACGCGGCAAAATGACGCTGGAACAGTTAGAGAAAGAATTTCCCGCCGTTTCGCAGATGACTTTGCGGCGCGATTTATACCAGCTTGAAGAGGACGGACGCATTATTCGTATACGCGGCGGCGCTATGTCGGTAAAAGAGGTACAGAAAGTTTCCGGCGAAGCATATACGAAAAAGACGACCATAAATACCGATGCGAAAATAGTTATTGCACAGAAGGCGGCAACGCTGGTAGACGAAGGCATTTCGCTGTTTCTTGACGGCGGCACTACGGCTATGTATCTTTCGAAAGAGATACCCGATATAAACTGCAATATATTTACAAACGGTATAGCCGTGGCTATGGAGCTTGCGCAGAAAAAGAACATAAATATCACCGTTGTCGGCGGGCAGCTTATGAAAGACAATCTTTCAACCTCCTCCCCCGTCGCCAAATCGTATTTCGAATCAACTAATTTCGAACTTGCCATAGTTTCCGCAACGGCGTTTACGCCCGAAAACGGCTTTTCGTGCAACAGCCAGATTGAAAGCGACCTTCTTAAACAGGTTTTTCAGAAAGCAAGACACGTTTATATGATGCTGGACAGTTCGAAAATCGGCAAAATAAACCCTTATACTTTTGCACATATCGAGGATATAGACGTACTTATTACCGACGACAATTTCCCTAAGGAATATAAAGCGCTGTTCGAACAGAGCAATATCGTAGTAATGTAAGCTTAGGCGCATAACCGGCGGCTCGTTGCTTATCCTCCGCCGTTAACGTAAATTTAAAATATGCCGACAGAAAGCCCCGTGGCAATAGCCGCGGGGCGTTTTTTATCCTTTATATTGCGTGTTGTATCCGTGATTTTCTTCAGGACGCAAATCGTTGGGAAATTGCATATCCGTTTTAATATCGTTAGAAATTTTTTGAAGTCTCTCCATAATAAAATACGGATTGTCTATATCTTCAACCATATAGCTGCTTCCTGAATTGGTTTTTATTGATATATCCCCAACCTTAAACATTCTGTCTATAAATCCGATATGCAAATTAAGCGAGGCAATATCGGAATAAAACACCGTATCGAATTTAGCGAAAAAGCCCGTTTTTATAATTATTCTTTTATCGGTAAAAGCGTATTCGGTGTTTTTCAATCTTTTAAATGCCGTTACAATATTGGCTATCCAAAACCAGACAGGCGTGAGATGTATAAGGAAAAAACCGCCGAAAAGAAAATAAGCAAATAAAGGCATTCCTTTCGCTTGCGTAATTATCATACTTATCGCAAATCCGTCAAACGCAATCCATATAAGCACAATGGGCATCATACGCACAATTCTTGCCAGCACATACGACTTTTTATCGGGCTTGCCTTCCCATAAAATCTTTTCGCCGCCGTTGCTTTCAACCATTTCCCTTATGCCGAAATCGCCTTTCCTCGCTTTTTCATCGACAAAAAAGTTTTCATCTATTTTCATAAGTCTCTAACGCCTCCGCAATTTTTCAAATTTATCCCTAAATCTAATCCGACCATTTGTGTTTTTCAAGCGTTCGGTCCTTAACGTCGTCGTAAAATTCAAAATATTTACGGCGTATATCTTCTACCGTATCGCCCTCATCGATGTACCCAAGCAACTCGTCTAATTCCTCCGCTGTAAAATCGGAAAGACAAAATTCGCCGTCGAAGGCCGACGCAAGCTTCATTAAATCCCAGTTAGTGGCTTTCATATCTTCTTTTAACGCCTTGCAATAAAATTTTTGATTATAGGCACCGTTGTAATGCCGTCAAGCATCAGCGACACGCCGAAAACTATAATGTGCAATTCGCCGTACTGTTCGGGCTTGTATAAAAGCAAAAACGCAACGACAACCTCTATTACGCCTTTAATTATGTAGTAAGACGAGCGCATACCGCGCGATATACGCGAAAGCGCGTGGTTAAAAGCGTGCGCTCCCTCGAATAAACCCAAAACGCCCCATACTATGGGTATAAACGTGTGCGCCCAGTCATGCTCGAGAATTATCATCACGCTCAACCCTATTAATATCAGCGACATTGCCGTTTTGTTTGTATGCGTGTTGCGGTATTCTTTAGTTACTAACGCGAACACAAACGTGACAAGTGCAACCGCAGCCATAGCCCCGCCTACGACGTACGGCAGCACCGATTCTATCTCTTTGGGAATGGCAATGCAAAGCGCGCCGACAACAAGATACAACACGGCAAGCAGATACTGCGCAACTTTTTTGGGGATTTTAATGTATTTTACTACCTTGTCGACGTTAGATTCAACCGAAAATTCTTCTATCAGATAGTCGCCGTACGACCTGCTGCCCGCCGCGGCAATTTCGCTTTGCGCGCCCGAACTGCTTTCGAAACCTGCCTGTTGCTCTGCTTCTAAACTGATTTTATCCTCTTTATAAGCATCGCCGTATTCCTCATGCGCCGCAGCAGTTTCACCACCGTCTATGCTGTTTTCTTCTACGTCGCTGCTTTTTTCTTCATCAACGCCGTTAAATGTTTCGTTTTCGTCTACATTCGAATTGTCTTCGGCAACGGCATTTACGCCGTCGGGTATTTCCGCAATCGCCTCCGCCGTTTCCGCATCTGCGACCGTATGTACGGGAGCAACCTCTCCCCCGCCGTTTTTTCGCTTTTTCATAATTTATTCCCCGTATCTAATAAAAATTATTTTATCATAATTTTAAAGCGCTGTCAAGATTGCTTGCATTCTTGCGCCGGCCGCACGAATATGATATAATGTGTAAAACGGAGGTAACAGTATGGGCAAGAGAGCGGAAAAAGCCAAAGAAATGTTTTTGGAAGGTTATAACTGCTGTCAGGCTGTGGTCGGCGCCTTCGCCGCTTTATATGGCTTCGACCCTGAAACGGCAATGAAATTAGCCGAGGGCTTCGGCGGAGGTATGGGGCGTATGCGCTTAACCTGCGGCGCGGTAAACGCAATGGCTATCGTCGCGGGTATGAAGATGAGCCACGGAAAACCTGCCGACCTACAGCGGCGCGGCGAAATATATGCTGTTGTGCGCAGTATGGTCGAAGAATTTAAAGCCGACAACGGCACCATTATCTGCGCAGAGCTTTTAGGACTCAGTATGCCTAAGGACAATTCGCCTGTGCCCGAGGAGCGCACTCCCGATTACTACAAACGCCGCCCCTGCCCCGAGAAAATCAGGCAGTGCGGACTTATTATAGAAAAGCATTTGGGAATAGAAGATTAGATTTACGTTTCCCCGTCAAGCTCGGGTAATTCCATAATTTTATCGTCGTTTTTTAGTATTTCTAAATTAAGTTTATAGTAGCATATTAAAATTGCAAATAGTTAAAATTGAACGTTTATTCCAAAATATTTTTATGGAAACAACGCTTAAAGGCATTTCAGCTAACATAGATAAAATGCAACGTTTTAAATAATAATTTCCAACTAACAATTAACCCGCCGATTTTTCGGCGGGCTTTTTTTTATCGTTTTTACAAAAATAGCGCACTTATTCATAAGCTAATTATAATGCGCTATCATTTTTTAGTTTAAGACAATAAATATAATTCTATACTATTAGTACTACTAATATAAATTAAGTTTACTTTTAAATTTTTCTTGCACTCCGTGTTCACATAATCTTTGAACCACAGCAGAAGCGCCAATATGCACTGCCTCTATTGAGAAGATTTTAGTACCCGCTTTATCATAACCTATTATACCTCCCAGCATAACTAAATTAGAAGTATCTTGAAAACAACCAATCTCATCGAAACGATAAAATCTCTTTTTTCGAAAAAGTCGGCATACGTGTATCCCTTCGGCATCAACAATTACAAAGTTATAGCAAGCAAAAGCAAATCCAAAAAAGCCAAACGACGAGAATGCCGCAATACCCATCGAAATTAAAATTATTCCCGTAGCCGTTGTATTTTCACTATCTGTAATACAACAATAAATGATACCGGCTATTCCTCCGAAAAGCACCAAAAGCGCAAACCCGAGAAAAAAACCGGAAAGTGTTTTAGGTGGATGAGTGCGAATAACCTCTTGGCCTAGAATTTTCTTTTCACCACGAACCTTAAAAAACCAAAAAATTGAAAAAATAATAGGCGCTATCACTGATATCAACATAGCAATAAGTAGTACTTCCCAAATATCCAATATGCCCCCCTCTTATCACACATATTTTTGTTTGTAAAATATACAACTTTAAATTACGGTTCAACTTAATTTTATTATACCATAGCCATAACAAAAAAACAAGGGCAGATTGACGTGCCTATATTGTATAAAACTTACTTAAAACAGGCTTTATTATATAAATTTACCGACTTTCACTATTGCATAAGTACTTTACTACGCCTGCGGCTTCGTGCCGTTGCAAAGCAACAGGGCGGCGCGTATTGCGCTTCCAAGCACTCAACGCATCACGACAGCAGTATTAAACGCTTCCCACATTAAAAATAAAAAACACGCCGAAGCGTGTTCTTCATTATTTAAATTTACAAGCTTTCCTGTTACGTAAGTACTTTACTGCGCTACGCTTCGTGCGGCTGCCTTCGGCAGACGGGCGCCGCATTTCTGCCCCTATAAACACTCAACGCATCACACGTTGAGTATAAGCTATTGCCAAAGCACAAAAAAACACAGGCACCACTTTGTGGTAACTGTGCTTTTTTGAAATCCGGCAACTTCCTACTCTCCCGACGCGTAATGCGTAAGTACCATCGGCGATAACGAGCTTAACTTCTGTGTTCGGTATGGGAACAGGTGGATCCTCGTTGCTATCGTCACCGGAATTGTTATATATACGGCATAAAGCCGATTATATACGGTTTTAGTTTTTAATGTTTCCCCACTAAAAACTTATCATATCAAGCAAACGCAAAGGAAAGCGAAGGCTGACAACTGCATAGTGTTAAGAAG
>CAMRSY010000039.1 GCA_947053545.1 uncultured Clostridia bacterium | reverse complement strand
AGTTACATTTATACTTTTAGTTGCGCTAATCAAACTTGAATTAAATTTCAATTTAACGTAGAAAGGCCGTTAAGACTAACCGTCTTATCGGTCTTTTTTCTTTTATAGCGATTGACTACTTTTTGCGGGTTTAGGTGTCCTCCACAATTAAGCCTTTCGGACTTCGGTTGTAGCACAGTTCTCGCCAAAGTAAACGGCAAAAACGCTTTTTGTTTGTACAATCAAGAGATCTCTCCGCCATTATAAAATTATACGAACCGTAATAAAAATTATCAGTTTGTTTTATTTTACAAAGTTAATATTCGAGTTTAAAATTGAAATGTGATTTGTAATTTAGTAATTATGAGGAAAAACTATGAAAAATGAAAAATACGCTGTTTGTAATGAATGTAGCAGTAAATTTCTTAAATCAACTTCTGTGATGGAATCTTTATGCCCGGAGTGCGCAAGTATTATATACGGTTATCCGAATTGTAACCATATTTTTAAAAACGGCAGATGCATACATTGCTATTGGAACGGAAACCGAAGTGATTACATAAAGCATTGTTTGGATATCAATGACAAAGAAAACAAGTAAAAATCAAAAAAATGATACAGAAGTACTGCTCTTTTATTAATATTTGATATTTATTTCAAATTCGCTGTTTATGGGCAATGCTTTTCCGTACATGTGTGCTAAAATAGTGCTATCCGATATAAGGAGATATTCATTATGGATATGCAAAAAATAGGTGCCTTTTTAGCTGAATTGCGGAAAGAAAAAAATCTTACGCAAGATGAATTGGGCGAACAAATAGGTGTAACGAATAAAACCGTTTCACGTTGGGAAAACGGTAATTATTTACCGCCTGTTGAAATGCTGCAAATTTTAAGCAAATTTTATGACGTGAGCATTAATGAAATATTAAACGGCGAACGGATAAACGATAGCGATTATAAAAACATTTCGGAAGAAAACGTAAAATCCGCACTAACCAGAAGTAACGCCATAATACGTAAGCACAAAAAAATTATGAATTGGATTATTGCTATTGTTGTGGCTTTATTATATATTGTAATCAGTTTAATATCACAAAAATGGCAGTACACTTGGATTGTTTGGGTTGTGTATTGCGCATATCGCACAGTCGAAAGTATTGTTATTCATTATTTGAATATACACGTTAAATCCGAATAAAAATCCGTTTCGGGTCACTACCGTTCCGCAAATTTTCAACGTAGCCGAACTATGCTAATTACGTTCATTTTTTTATATGTATTACATTTTTGCAATGATTCGATAAAAATTTTATCACGACTGAAATTTGTTTTAAATTACCTCTCCCCGCCGCTTCGGGGAGAGGTAATTACGAATAAAGAAACCGCACCGTACGAACAGCACGGTACGGTTCATAATTTTTTCAATCAAAGCAGTCAGACCGGAAAGAGGTTAAAGCTGCGTGTCGCCCTCTTCGACAGAAACGAAAAATTTCCTGAATTTGTTTTTCCGTAATACACCGGCCGCGGCTTCTTCCCCTGCAACCAAAGCCTTTTTGTACCATTTTGCGGCTTTTGCCAAATCCTTTTTTAAACCGCTTTTGCCTTTTTCGTACATATAAGCAATGCATACCATACAGTCGGTATCGCCGAGCTTCGCTCCCATTTCATACCACTCGACCGCTTTTGCTCCGTTCTTTTTTACGCCGTCGCCGTGACGGTAACAACAGCCCATATTGTAAGCCGCCATTGCGTTGCCGCTTTTCGCTGATTTAAGATACCAACTTATTGCAGCGTCAACGTCCTGTTTTACGCCTATGCCTTTAAAATAGCAATACCCCACGTCGCTCATCGCCTGCGCATTACCCTGCGCGGCGGACTTTAAAAGCCATTTAAGGCTTTCTTCACCGTTCTTTTTAACGCCGTTTCCCACCATATAGCTCCAACCGACGTGTAGCTGCGCCCTGTCGTCCCCCTGCGCGGCTGATAGCATATGCCAATAAAACGCCTTTTCTATATCGGCTATGACTCCTTCGCCGTTTTCGTAACACATTGCAAGGTTATACTGTGCGCGCATATCATCCTGCTTTGCCGCCCGACGAAACCACCTTGCCGCCTCGTACGCATCTTTTTTTACTTCCTTACCGACTTTAAAACACCATCCGTAAGCATTTTGCGCGGGCGGATAGCCTAAATTTGCCGCCTGTTTATACAATTTTACCGCTTCGGCTGAGTTTTGTAAAACGCCGTTGCCGTTTTCATACATAACGCCGAGCGCATATTGTGCGGGCGCATACGCTTGATTTTCGGTCTTTTCGTAACACTCGGTCGCGCGCTCATAATATGCTATCGCTTTTTCAATATCCCGCCCGACGTATTCGCCTTTTTCATAAAGCTGTCCCAACTTGAATATTGCCGCCGCCGATTGCTTATCGGCGGCTTCTTCAAATATCAGAAACCCTTTTTTTCTGTCGCATTGCGAAGACTTTTCGTCGAAATAGCACTCGCCTAAAAGATATAAAGCATGCACAATGCCCTGTTGCGCAGCCAAAGTGTACCAATAAACCGCCTTTGCCTCCGATACGGGAAGATACTTATGCCCGCTGTAAATCCGACCCAATCTGTATTGCGCGTATGCGCAATTGTTTTCCGCGGATTTCTGATACCAATCAAACGCCTCCGACATGTTTTCATCCGTGCCTTCACCGTACTCGTAGCATTGCGCAAGAAAGTACTGCGCCGCAGGATTGCCCTGCGACGCCGATTTATTCAACAGCCCGAACGACGCGCACTCGTCGCGCTCAACTCCGCGTCCCGTGCGGAGGCACGCCGCAAGGCACAGCAATGCGTAACCGTCGTTCAGCTCTGCCGAAGTCCGCCAAAGATTTACGGCAGTTTCATAATTGCCTTTTTCGTATTCGTCCGCCGCCTCAAAACAAAGCCGTTCACCCTCCGAAGACGGCGTACCCCTGTGTTTGAGCGCACGTAAAGTATCCTCGTTTATCTTAAACTCTATATACTCGGACATACTACTTTTTCAAATGCTTTTTAGCTTCTTTGTGACCTTGTTTTGCAGAACGCGCATACCATTCGCGCGCTTCGCCCAAATCGACTTCGACGCCCATTCCTTCTTCATAGCAAAGTCCCACGGCATATTGTGCGTCGGCATCACCCTGCGCCGCAGACCGCATAAACCAATAAAATCCGATTTCGGGATCCTCGTCCACACCGACGCCGTTCATAAAGAAACTGCCAATTTTGTACTGAGCGTCCGCGTCGCCGTTCTGCGCCGACTGCATAAACCAATATGCCGCGGCTTCGTCGTCCTGCTCGATATACTGCCCTTTATGTAAATGCTGGGCAAGGTTGTACTGTGCCTCGGCAACTCCGCCGCGCGCCGCGTGTTCGTAATACTTTATGGCAAGAGCCATATTCACTTTGACTCCCTTACCGAACGCATACACGTTGCCGAGATTGTGGCTTGCCATATAATTGCCTGCCGCCGCGCCGCGCTCATACATCTCTATTGCCTTGGGCATATTTTTCTTCACGCCCCTGCCTTCCTCGTACATACAGCCGAGGTTGCAATACGCCTGACCGTAATTATTGCCCGCCGAAATATTGTACCACCTTAACGCCTCGTCAAGGTCGCGTTTAACGCCCTCGCCGTACTCGTAACAATAACCGACGTAGCACTGGGCTTTTGCGTGATTTCTTTTAGCCGCTTCTTTGTAATATTGAAACGCCGTAATAGAGTTTTGCCCGACGCCCTCGCCGTCGTCATAACACTCGCCCAAACGGAAGAGTGCGTCCGCCGAGCCCTGGTCCGCGGCAAGCGAATAGTATTTTATGGCCGTCTTATAATCGCAGGGAACGCCGCGACCGTCATAGTACGCTCTGCCTACGCCAAGCTGACCAGTCGCATCTTTCAATTCCGCGGATTTTTTATACCATTCAAACGAAAGACGCATCGATTTAGCGTATTTTTTACGTTTCGTTTCACTGTCCCCGCCGTCTTCGCCGTCTTCGTCGTTAAAATCCCCGACGTATTCTTCGTATTTATCGTCCGATTCGTTAAGTTCCACTTCTGTTTCTTCACGCTCGTATATTTGACCGAGATTATTCATAGCCTGCGTACAATTTTGCGCGGCGGACTTTTCAAACCACTCGACTGCTTTTTTTAAATCCCGGTCAACGCCAAGCCCGCAACGGTAGCAAAGACCGACAAAGCATTGTGCGTCCGCATGTCCCAATTCACCTGCTTTGATAAAGTATCCGCTTGCGATTAGACCGCGTTTTTCCTCGTCCTGCTCGTCCACGCCGAGGTTATAATTATAACAAATACCAAGTCTGTACAATGCTTCCGCACAGTCGGCGGTCTCTAAACTTTTCCATAATTCAACGGATTCGGTAAACTTTCTTTCATTATATAAAGCCTCGGCTTTTTTTAAAGTTTCGTTTACATCGACGGATTTTTCCATAAATTGCTCCTTTAACGATATTCGATTTAAATGCCCTAAACAGGCAAGTTCAAATATTATTATATAAATTATATCACTCTACACAGTACTTTTCAATAAATTTTTTATAATTGGAAATTATAAAAAAATTTATTTGCGTTTGCCCGCCGCGCCAAATCGTGCTTTATTCTTGAAAAACTTTTCTACTTATGCTATAATACAAACCAAAAACAATATAACGAGGCTGTGCATATGTTACCTGTTAATTTTTTAAACGTAAAAAACCGAGACGAATTGCGTTTATGGCTTACGGAAAACCACAATAAAGAAAAAGAATGCTGGGTTGCCGTCAAGCGCGGAAAACCAAATAACGACGGTACTTTTCCGTACGTCGACGCGGTAGAAGAAGCTATGTGCTTCGGGTGGATAGACAGTACGGTTAAGCGGCTTGAAAACAGCGTTACCGTCCAAAGACTTGCGCCGCGCAAAAAAAATTCGTTATGGTCGGAATTGAATAAAGAGCGCTGCCGCAGGATGGAAAAAACGGGACGCATGACCGACGCGGGACGGGCGGTTCTGCCGGACATGTCGCCCGACGGTTTCAAAATAGACGGCGATATATTAAACGCATTGCAGTCCGACAAAACCGTATGGGAAAATTTTTCCGCACTCCCTCCGCTTTACCGGCGGGTCAGGATAGACACAATACAAATCAAAAAAAAGCAGCCCGAGCTTTTCAAAAGCCGTCTGGAAAAATTTATCGAAAATACAAAGCAGGGTAAAATTTACGGCGAATGGAACGATTACGGACGCTTGCTCGATTATTAAAAAATTGCATTGAACAGCGTTTTCAAGATTGATTTTCTATTATCAGCGACATATTGAATAGCGGTCGGCACGCATGGTTTTTGCACCCTTCGCAGTTAGGTAAGTAACTTTTCATAACTGAGTAAATATCCACCCGCACAGCGGGTGGCTTTACATTTTCGGGCATAGCCCTTGT
>CAMRSY010000038.1 GCA_947053545.1 uncultured Clostridia bacterium | reverse complement strand
TATTTTAATTACACACTAAAAATTTTCCAAATACATTTTTTTTATATTTACATTATTTTATTAAAGCCTAAAACCGCTTTAAACAGTGATTTTTACTTAATTAAAAGGGCTTTTTACCCGCGTAGTCAACGAATTGTAAACACAGATAAAAAGCCTTATATATTTTTTTAAACAAACTTATTTTATGTTTTTAAAAGCGTATTTAAGGTGAAACGCGGTTAATATCGCGGGGGAACATTGCGGCGTTACGCACGTTTTTAAAGCCCAGAAGATGCATTGTAAGCCTTTCAAGCCCCAGCCCCAAACCGCCGTGAGGGGGCGCGCCGTACTTATGAAGCATAAGGTAAGTATCAAATTCGTCGGGATTCATACCCAACTTTTTCATTTTTTCAACCTGCGAGTTATAGTCGTGCACACGCTGACCGCCGCTGGTTATTTCTATACCCCTGAAAAGCAAGTCGAAAGAAAGCGTAACCTCGGGGTCTTCGGGGTCGTCCATAGTATAGAAAGGACGCTTTCTGGAAAGATAATGAGTTACGAACAGAAAATCGGAATTAAACTGCTGTTTTGCCCATTTTCCGAGGAAAGCTTCCTCCTCAGGCTCGAAATCCTTCATATCCGTAATATTTTTGAGCTTTTTTACGCACATTTCCTTTGCGTCTTTAAACTTAATGCAGGGAATAGACGTAATTTGGGGTATATCCACTTTAAGCAGCTCGATTTCGGGCGCATATTCGTTTTTCAACAGTTCCATGATGTATTTTAAAACGCCCGTTTCCATATTCATTATATCGGTGAAGCTGTCGATAAAGCCCATCTCGAAGTCCATTGAAATATACTCGTTTAAATGGCGAGACGTATCGTGGTGCTCCGCGCGGAATACGGGCGCGATTTCGAATACCCTTTCGTAAACCGGCACAAGCGCCTGTTTATACAGCTGGGGACTTTGGGCAAGATACACCTGTTTGCCGAAATAGTCGAGCTTGAAGACGTTTGTCCCACCTTCGGCACCCGCAAAATTTATTTTGGGAGTGTGCACCTCGGTAAAGCCCTGACTTGTAAGATACTCGCGGAAACCGCGCTGTATACCTTCCTGTATTTTGAATATAGCCCTCTCCTTGGGGTTGCGGAGAGTTACGGGACGGTAGTCGAGATTTACGCTTAAATCGGCGTTTATCTGCTTTTTGGAAATTACAACCGGAGGAATTGCGGCGGGAGTGGACAAAATGTCCACTCCGTGAATCTGCAGTTCGTACCTTTCGCTGCCGTCGCGAGTTTCGCTTTTTACAACCTTTCCCCAAAGCTTTACCGAGCACTGCTCGACAAGCTTGCCGTCAAGACGATAATCTGAAAATTCGGGAGAATACACGCACTGTATAAGTTCCCTTGCCGTGCGCACGATGATAAATGCGAAATCGGACATATCCCTTATATTGTGCACCGCGCCTTTTATTGTAACCACTTCGCCCACGTGATTTTTAAAATCTGCGTAAGCGGTAACCGAGTCGTTTACCGCACCGGTCATTTCTTCCATATTTACACCTCTTCAATTATATTTATCCTAAGCCGCAACGAAAATTTAAACAACTGCGGCTGCCATAAAATACATATTTACTTTGTCTGCATACGCTTGCCAACTGATTTTGCCCGTGCTATAATTTAATAGACAAGTCTGCTTTGTACGTGATGTGGGAAATTCGTAATCCACATTAATTTAGAGGGAGCGGAGCGTTCGCTGAAATAGGCAAGGTCTGTATATGCGGCTGTGCCGGCATATCTTTAAACGGAAAGTCCGAACAGTTTCAGCTTCGCCGCACCCACCTGCGAGAAGCGGGTTAATACTTTTTCACACACGGCATATGCGGATTTGTTTTTTTGTTGCTTTTATCTTATAAAATTGGTCTTAACCTTATCGATTATCAAGGGTTTTTCAAGTTCGGTACCCTTAACTTTTTCTAAAATTTTTATTAGCCAAACCGTGTTTGACGCAATAGCGCGCATTACGGTTATACCCTCTTTATCCTGCTCGGTATCGCTTGCGTTCGCTCCGAAAACGTTGTTCCAGTAAGTGGACGGAACCTGTATCATACTGTTTATTTGTATGTATTTGTTTAAAACGTCGTATGAAGCCGTAGTGCCCGCGCGCCTTGCCGCCACCACGCTTGCCGCAGGCTTGAATTTCATATACTTTCCGTATGCGTAAAACAGCCGGTCCATAAGCGCGATAACCGCGCCTGAAGGCGAAGCATAGTGAACGGGCGCCGCAAATATGTAAGCGTCGGCTTGTTTTACCTTTTCGCCCAACCCGTTTAACGGGTCGTCGCCGAACACGCACTTTCCGGTTTTCTGGCAGCTTGCGCACCCCGTGCAAGAATGTACGGCGGCAGTGCCAAGACAAAAAATTTCGCTGTCGGCACCCTGTTTTTTCAATTCGTCGGCTATTATTTTAAGCGCGGCGGCCGTCGTGCCGTTTTCGTGCGTGCTGCCGTTTAACATTAAAACTTTCATAAAAAATCCTTTCGCGTAAAATCCGCGCGTCAGCGCAACGCGCAATCGCGCGGCTTATTTTACCGCGTTTATCAAATAAATTTCCGCTTTATAAAGCTTTCAGTTTCGATTCGATAAGCGGCATATATTTAAGCTCGTAACACAGTGCGTTGGGATGGGTGCAATCGCCCCTGCCCCAACCGTAGCTGTCGGCGGTAAACATATCGCGGTGTTCGGGCATAAAAGTGTTTAACCCGCTTTCAGAATACAAATCCGCGTAAGCCACTCCCCATTTTCTGCATAGCAACAACGCGCGTTCGCCGTATTCACGCTGCAGTTTATCATCCCTTCTGCCCATGTTGTGAGGGCGGAAAAACAAAATTTTCGCTTTGGGGAAATATTTTAAAAGCGCGTGCAATATTTCTTCGAAACAGCGGCTGAAAGACATGGTTTTATTAACTTTAAAAATATCGAAACCCGAATACCCTTCGCTTATTTCGCCCAGAGGCACGTCGGGCAAAGTTGCGCCTTCGGAAATATTGCAGTCGTTGGTAAAGCCGTCGAATACGATACAGTCGGGAACAACGCCTTCTTTTACTGCGTATTGCACCTGTTCGACAACCCAGCTTTTACCGCCGCAGAAACCCACGCGCGCGCCGCCAACAGCATATTTAAGAATCTTTAAACCCAAATGTTTATTTAAATATTCTCCTACCCCGAAACCGTTGTTGCCCGAGCCGAAAGCTATACTGTCGCCGAATATTGCAACGCTTTTGCCGTTGAAATCCATAATTTAAGCCTTGTATAAAATTCTGTGGCAGTTTTCGCACTCCACAACTTTTCCCGCCGATACTTTTTCTTTATCCGCTATAGAAAGCTCGATACCGCATTTCGAACATCTGTCGGCTTTAATTTCGCAGATTATCGGAAAAATACGTTCCGAACGCTTTACCTGATATTTGCGCATAACCTCGCCGTCGATTTCCTTTGCAATGGACTGCAGTTCCTTGGAAATTTTGTCTGTCTGCTCCTGCTTGGATTTTTTAAATTCCTGCAAAGCGGCGTGCTGTTCGGGATACTGCTTCTGCGCTACAAGCACCTTCTTTTTCATTGCCTGATACTCGTCTGTCGTTTCTTTCGCACTTGACGTAAGCGCCGCGATTTCGCCTTTCAGCGTTTTAAGCTTATCGATAAGCTGCGAGATATTGCGCTGATAGAAAGACAGGTCTGCGCCGCCTTCCACCATATCGTCCAGATGTTCGAAATCTTTTAACGTTTCGCATATTTCGCCGTAACGTTTATTAAGCGTTTCGAGACGGGTTAAAATACCCTGCGACTGCGCCTCCAGTTTATCTAACTTTTCCGACGCCTTGTTTAAAAAACTCTTTGTCTGGGCGTACTTTTTACGCTCGTCCGAGCCGGCTATTTCCTGCTCTATTTTCAACAGTTCGGAATCCTTTTCCTGATACTTTAAAAGCTGAGAAATCTGTGACATTTATACTCTCCTTATAAATCCGCAAAATTTTACGCAAAGCGTCCGTCGAAGAAAAACGACGAACCGATTTGCAGGTTGGTTTTTACTTTATCGTATATTTTAGAAAAGCCGTAATTTTCGGCGCAGTAGTGCGTAAGCTGAATTACGGCTATTCCGCTTTCCACAAGCTCGGCTATCTGGTGGTGTTTAAGGTCGCTTGAAACAAAAACCTGCGCGCCGTTTTGTCTGGCAAACGCAATATTGCTGTCGTCGCAGCCCGCTCCGCAAAACGAAGCTACCTTTGTTATTTCGCCCGAAGCGTCGCCGTATACAACGATTCGTTCGGTACTGAAATTATTTTTAATATTTTCAATTATCTGAGGCATAGAAACGGGGCAAACTTCAAAAAGCCTGCCGTAGCCGCCACCTTCCACCGCCGCGGAAATTTTTGCGTTTTTGCCGCCCAGCCCGCACATAAGATAATAATCTATTCCCTGCGGAGCGGCATCGAAATTGAGGTGCATCGAAATTACCGAAATACCGTTTTTAAGGCACTTGGCAAGGGCGCGCGCCTGCGGGGACGAGGTTAAATCAAACCGCGATATGCCGCCGTATATTGCGGGATGATGCGTTACAATTATGTTATACCCAAGCTCTTCCGCTCGGTTAACCGCGGCTTCGGATAAATCGAGCGAAAACAGCGCTCCGCTTATTTTTTTGCCGCAATTAATTATAATTCCGCTGTTGTCGTACATTTTGTAGCTGGCGCAAAAATCGTCGGAAAGTTTAACGGGGGCAACCTGTTTTTCAAGTATATCCAAAATTTCTTCCGCCGTCATTTTAAAACCTCCGCCAAAAGCTTAATTTGCGTTGAAAGTTCCGCACACCTTACGGCGTCGGCACAGGCCGCAAAATAAGTTTTGCATTTTTTTATTTCGTTATCGGCAAACTCTTTTAATATTGAACCGCCTATACTGTCCCTGCCGAACGCAAGCTGCACGTCCGAATAGATTTCGCCGCCTCCGTCCCTTTCACCCTTGATTACAAAGTAATATTTCCCGTCCTTGAAAATACCGTCGTAAACAATTTTACAACTGCGGCTTAGTAAAAATTTCCGCACTTTGTCCGCGTTTTTCATTGGCTGCAAAATAAACTTTTTCGGAATAAATCCTTCGGACAGAATTTTTATTATTTCCTCGCCGCCCATGCCGGCAACGAGCACCTGTTCGGTATCGGAAGATACGCCTTTAAGCCCGTCGCAACACACCGCCCGGCACCGGCCGTCGCAAATATAATCCGCCAAAAGTTTTTCAGCCTTTGCAAGGCACTTTGCACTGATATCGGTTACGGTAACACTTTTACATTTTCCGCTTTGCAAAACGCTTAATGCAATATAGCCGTGGTCGCAGCCTACGTCGGCAAAACTTTCACAGTTGTCTATAAGCGCGGAAATTTCGTTTATTCTGCCCATCAGGTATCAAGAAAATCTTTAAGATGTTTGGAACGCGAAGGATGCCGCAGTTTCCTAAGCGCCTTTGCTTCAATCTGCCTTATTCTTTCACGCGTTACGTTAAATTCCTTTCCTACCTCTTCAAGAGTTCTGGGTCTGCCGTCGTCCACGC
>CAMRSY010000037.1 GCA_947053545.1 uncultured Clostridia bacterium | reverse complement strand
TGAAGGACGGCTTCGTCAAACAGATAGACACGCCGAAAAACCTGTATAAGTACCCTGCAAACAAATTCGTTGCCGGCTTCATAGGCACGCCCCAAATGAATTTTTTCGCGTGCACATTAAAGAAGTCGGGCGACAAGGTAAAGATAAAATTTACCGACGCGGACGCGGAAATTACCGTGCCGTATACCGCGCTTATGAAAACCACGCCGCATTATCTCGACGGCAGTAAAAACGTAATACTCGGCTTCCGTGCCGAGGCGGTCTCGCTCGACGGCGCTGGCGACGCAAAAATAAAGGTGAAAATTTCCCACTCCGAAGAGCTGGGAACGGAAACCCTCGTTTACGGCGATTTAAACACAGGGGGCGGCGCCGATACACGCATAATCATAAAGGCCGGCGGTTTCAGGCAGTTCGAGCCCGACGCGGTATGCACCGCATCACTGGACACGGAGCAGATACATCTGTTCGACGCAGAGACGGAAGAGAGCATTATGCCGCGTATGCCCGAATTCAACTATCTCGACTGCTCGGTCAAGGGCGGCAAGCTTACCTTTCTCGGTATCACCGAGACGCTTCCCTCCGCAATCGCGTGCGCGGACGGCAAGGGCGAGCTGCTTATCCCCGTTTCGGCGGTTAAGTTCGGCGGCGGCATAAAGGCCAAGGTCACGGACAGCGAAACCGTCAACGGCAAAATATTGCTCACTCTCGAAATAAACGGCGGCAGACTTTACGCCCTTTCCGATACGGAGCGCAGGGGCGAGGTAAGCATCGGCATAGATTACAAGTCGATAACGCTGCGCGCCGGCGGAAGCGAGGCGCTTCCCATGCCGCGCATTAACGGGCTCGACGGTACGCTGGTTACTGAAAAAAGGGGCGGTGCAACGGTTTACAGCCTGCTTATAGACGGCGTGAAATTTGCCGCGCCCGAAGAGGTATATACCAAAATATTTGCCGCGACGGCCGGCAGAAAGGCGTTCAATACGGCGTTCCGCTACGAATGGGACGCGTACGGGCTTTCGGTCGGCGAAAACGGAATTTCAGCCGAAGTCGAAGAAATGCTCGACTACGGCGAAGAAAAGTTTGCGCGGGTTAACGCGTGCGGTCAGACGCTGTACGTAAAAACCGACGCGGATTTAAGCGGTACGGTGCGCATAGTGCCCGACGCGGCTAAGGTTAGCGTCGTGGAAAGCGAGCGCCGCATACGCATTGTTTAGGCTCACCCATTTTTGTTCTTCATTATGGCTCGCCGCACGGTTTTTTCCCGTGCAGTGAGTTAATGATATTAAACAAAAAAAAATCGTGTCTTTTCCGGACACGATTTTTTGTCGGTTTCAAAATTTACAGCCTTTAAGCGTCGCTTTTTTCCGATTTTAATAATATCGCCGTCAAGGCGCCGTAGATAATGGTAGGGAAAATATTAAATATATGATTGTCGAACAGGCAGACTACCAGTATCGACAGTATGGTAAGCGCGATAAAGCTTCTTTGCCGCGTTATTTTTCTGAAAAAGCTTATTACCGTCTGGGTGCGGTGGATAAGGTATGCAATCAGTCCCACTATTCCGCATGAGCTTAATAGCTGCAAAATCGTATTGTGACATTTGAGCGGCATAAAGCTCAGTCCGGTATTGTCGTTGTAGCTGAACTTGACGAAGAAGCCCGCCCCGAATATCGGCGACTTTTTGAAGTATTCTATCGCCTCGCGCCAGATTTTCGTCCTTCCGCTGCCGTTAGGCTCTCCGTCTACAATAAGGTTTTCCATTATAACTTTAAAGAATTTGAACACCTGCTCGTGGTAAAAGCCTGCGAGAATCAAACCCACGGTCGCCGCGCCGAGAAGGACGCAGATATTCGCAAAGCGGTTTCTGTTTTTGGTAAGCAGCATACCTATGCAGAATGGATAAATTACTATGCCGCCGACCATTGCCTGTCTGCTGCACGAAAAGAACAGGGCGACGAACAGAATAAAGGAATAGACGGTATAGACGAAGCCACAACGCTTGCGCACGGCAAGGTAAATCGGCGCCGGCACGCACA
The DNA here is from genome assembly GCA_947053545.1 of uncultured Clostridia bacterium. Classification (GTDB taxonomy): domain Bacteria; phylum Bacillota; class Clostridia; order Christensenellales; family Borkfalkiaceae; genus Coproplasma. The sequence continues at coordinate 4,273 of CAMRSY010000037.1, read as the reverse complement.
TTAAAAGCATAGCGCCGTAAGTATTGTAAATGCCCCAGCCGAAAATAAGATTATTTCTGTTTATCGTTCCGTCTATAAAAAGTTCTTCTGTAGTGGCGTACGCAACGATAAGCTCTATTAATAACAGAATACTGAATGCAACGAAAGCGTAGGCTATCGTTTCGAAGCCGCCTGCATCCAATTTTACGTTGTCCTTGAATACGCAGTAAATGCCGAGTATGCACGCGGCTAAAATGAAACCGAAAAGCAAATTTTTGGGCTTGTAATCCGCCGTAAATATTCCGTTGATAATAAGTATAAACGCGAATCCGCAAACACCGTAAAACGAGGGCGTGACTTTGAATTTGCCCTCAACCACCGTTTTAACCAGTCTGCATATCGCCGCTGATATAAACAGCCCGACTATCGTAAAAATCTGTATATATATTTCGGGTCGGTGGTAGTAGTCGGAATTTCCCATCGTGGTGGATGGCGTGTTTACAAGCGAAATCGAAACGCTCATAAAAAGGAACAGGTGCAGAACGGGCGTTATATCGTCAAGCAGGAACAGCATAAGTATACCCGTCAGCGCAATGTAGTAAAAAAGGACTATGTCCCAGCCGAGGTAGTAGCCTGCAAGCGTAAACGCCGCCGTTAAAAACGGAAAATATTTGGAAGATAAAACCGTGCGCATTATCTCCGCGGCTTTTAAAGCTTTAAGTTTTAATGTTTGTCTGTTCATTAGTATTATCAACAGTATACTCTTTTAACTTTTCGCTGTCAACGCACGCGGCAAATTATTTCGTCATAATTGTAAAACGGATATAGGCTACAAAAGGGCGTGTTTAACCGCCCTTGTCTATTTAATAATCTAAATTAAAAATGAAATTTCTATAAGCCGTATTTCAAAAGGCTGTAAGGTATATTGAGTGTTAAAGGAGAGGGCAATTTTTCTTTTTCAATTTCAGGTTCGGTTTGATTTATTAAATACTTGGTTTCTTCCGGTGATAACGGTTCTATAGCCCCCATATTTATAAAATTATCGAATGCCGAGCCGTTTTCTCTGTTCATTATATGGTGAACGATTAAATAACTGCCGTTTGAATCGGGAAAATTAAAGCTGAATTCTTTTATCCCGTTATCGGGGAATACAGGGTGTCTGTTTGTATAACTTGTATTTATGCCGACTTCTTCGGAGTAGGCGGCGGAATTCCTTGGCTTGAATGCGAAAGATTGCCTTGTCGTAGAAGATGCCTTATCCGGAATAGATGCCGGATTAGCCGGTAGATTTAAAACTGCCGGTATCGGACCTGCAAGCAGATATGATAAAACCGATTATTCCCTGAATAGTTTTTCTGATTTGCTTGAAATAGAATAGAATGATAAACACGGTAACGAACGCGTTACCGTGTTTGCTTGTTCAAGAGTGTTGCAGCCGCGACAATTGTCGCGGCTGTATTTTGTTTCAGGTATTGACATTGCGCGAATTACGCTGTACAATATAAACGACAAATTAAAAGGAGCGAGTATGAAAATATTGGTAACGGGCGGAGCCGGATACATAGGCAGCCATACGGTTGCGCAGCTCTGCGCAGACGGGTACGATGTCGCAATTTTGGATAACCTTTCCACTTCCTGCGAGGAAAGCGTAGTAAGATTAAGAAAAATAACGGGCAGGAAACTGCCGTTATATAAGGTTGATATAAGAGATAAAGAGAACGTAAAAAAGGTTTTAAAGGACGAAAAGGTGGAGGCGATAATCCACTTTGCCGCATACTCGCTTGTCGGCGAGAGTATGACAAAGCCGTTAAAATATTACGAAAACAACCTGTACGGTACAAAGCAATTGTTGGAAGCAATGGTTGAAGAGGGCGTAAATAAAATCGTGTTCTCGTCCACGGCGGCAACCTACGGCGAACCGAAGAGTATTCCTATACTTGAAACGGACGAAACGTGTCCCACCAACACCTACGGCGAAACCAAACTTTCAATGGAAAAGATGTTCAAGTGGACGGCGAGCGCGCACGGTTTGCGGTTTGTTTCATTGCGCTATTTCAATGCCTGCGGCGCACACGAAAGCGGTTTAATAGGCGAAGCGCACAACCCCGAAACGCATTTGATTCCCATAATACTTCAGGCGGCGGCAGGAGTGAGGGAGAGTATAAGCGTTTACGGTACGAACTATCCCACGCGCGACGGCACTTGCGTCAGGGACTATATCCACGTTTACGATTTGGCGAACGCGCACGTCGCTGCGGTTAAATATCTTTTAGACGGCGGCAAGAGCGATATATTCAATCTGGGCACGGAAACGGGCACGACGGTAAAGGAAGTTATTGACGCGGCGGAGAAGATTACGGGCAGGGACATAAAAGTAGTTTACGGCGAACGCAGAGCAGGCGACCCCGCGGTCTTAACGGCTTCGAATAAAAAGGCGAGGGAAATACTCGGCTGGAAACCCGAAAAGACGATGGAGGATATCATTTCTTCCGCGTGGAAATGGCACAGCGAAAACCCGAAAGGATACACGGAATAGGGCGGTCGTTTATGATTATTAATGTAGTTGCGGCGTTGATATGGAATAAAGATAAGTTTTTAATTTGTCAGCGACCTGAAAATAAAGCAAGAGGGCTTTTGTGGGAGTTTGTCGGCGGTAAGGTTGAAAAGGGCGAAACCGAGCGGCAGGCGTTAATCAGAGAATGTCGGGAAGAACTTGCTATAACTGTTGAGCCGCACGAAGTTTTTATGACGGTTGAACACGAATATCCCGATGTAACGGTGCATTTAACCTTGTTTAACTGTGGCATATCCGACGGCGAACCGCAACTTTTAGAGCATAACGATATGCGCTGGATTACGGCGGAACAAATACCGCAATTTGATTTTTGTCCTGCTGACAAGGAAATTTTAAAAAGGATAAGCGCGAACTTTTAAAAGTTCGCGCTTTTAATATATAACGCCGTCAATTACGCCGCCGCCGAGACAGGCAGTATCGTCGTAAAACACTGCGTACTGTCCTTCGGTTACTGCGCGTTGAGGTTGAGAAAATTCAACCGTAGCCGAGCTGCCGCCCAACGTGACGCGAACTTTTTGTTCGCCCTGACGGTATCTGAATTTTGCGGTGCATTCAAACTTCGGCTCAGGGTTATATCCTATCCAGTTCAACTTCGAAACGCGGCAGGCTTTTGAATAGAGCGCCGCTTCATCGCCGTGAGAAACATAGAGAATATTGTTTTCAAGGTCTTTTCTAACGACGAACCATCTGCCGTCCTCGCCGCGTTTTCCGCCCAAATCAAGCCCCCTGCGCTGACCTATGGTGTAGTACATAAGCCCGATATGTTCGCCGACGTTTTCACCGTCGAGAGAGAGTATTTTTCCCTTCTGCGCAGGCAGGAAGTTTTGCAGAAATTTTCTGAAATTACGCTCGCCGATAAAGCATATTCCCGTGCTGTCTTTCTTTTCGGCGGTGGTAAGCCCGTGCTTTTCGGCAATGTCGCGCACTTCGTTTTTAGTGAGGTCTGAAAGGGGGAACAGCACGTTATTAAGCTGAGATTCGCGCACTTGATTTAAAAAGTAAGTCTGGTCTTTGCCTGCGTCCTTTGCTTTTAAAAGGCGGTGACGTTCGCCGTGTTCGATTCCGCAATAGTGCCCCGTTGCAATGCAGTCCGCGCCCATAGAAAGGGCGTATTCGCGGAACGGGCCGAACTTAATTTCGCGGTTGCAAAGCACGTCGGGGTTGGGCGTTCTGCCCGCCTTGTATTCGGAAAGAAAGTATTCGAAAACTCTGTCGTAATATTGTTTGGAAAAGTTTACGCTGTAATAAGGAATATCAAGAGTTGCGCATACGCGTTGAACGTCGGCAAAGTCGGTTTCGGCAGTGCAGCTGCCCTGCGCGTTTTCCTCTTCCCAATTAAGCATATACAGTCCTATTACGTTGTAGCCCTGCTGTTTCAAAAGCAGAGCGGCAACGGAAGAGTCAACTCCTCCGCTCATACCAACTACTACGGTTTTCATAGCCTGATTATACCATAACGCGACAAAAGAGGCAAACAAAAACGCCCTTTGCTTTTAGGGTAATTCCCATAAGGAATTTAATAAATGCAAATAAAAAGATTTAGGCATAGCGTTAAGCTGTGCCTTTTCTGTACTTTTTTTCGTGGACGAATTAGGCTACTCGTAGCCTAGTGAGATATAGATATGTTTTATATTTCCCGCAAAATTCAATCAGTTGCGTTCTTCCATTTTTCGTGATATAATGATTGTACGATAAACAGTAATTTAACGGAGAACAAAA
>CAMRSY010000036.1 GCA_947053545.1 uncultured Clostridia bacterium | reverse complement strand
CGTGAACGCAAGAGTAATAAAAATAACAGCTAAGGCAACGGCCAAACTGACCGAAATTGATATAATTAATATTTTTTTCTTTTGAGTCATAGAAATTTGTTCCACTTATTTTTTTGTACAACTAAAGTCATATTTATTACGAATCTTCTAACTAAAATTTTCCGTATTATCAGATTTCTTTTTTTGAAAAGGCAACTTATTATAAAAGAACAAGCAATATAAAATAACGGCAAAAATGTAAAGTACAATAGCTGAGTAAAAAACACTCATCACGATAATGTATAGGCTAACATCAACTTCCGTACCATAGCACACTGCTCTGCTTAAAGGTCGCCCAGTCGCGCTCAACCCGCCAATGTAAACATTAACCTTTTCACCTATGCGTTTACGATCTTCTGCTTCTGTCTCATAATTGCCGCGCCCGCAATAACTTTCATATACTATACCGTCTTGATCTGTATATCGGTACATAATATTATAGATAGAACCGCTGTTCTTTCCGCCAGAAGTATGCACTAAAGCAACAATTTCAGCTTCAACTATTATACCTTTATCTATTGCTGTTTGAAGTTCTTTACAATAATTATAATCTAAAGTAGATTTAGCACCAATAAACCCGAATACAGAAAGCGCTATAATAGATAAAATTACACCTAACCAGCTGAATGCGTGCAGTCTTTGACTTTTCGCCATCATAATACTCCAAGCAAAAATTTATTATTATCTAAGATTTCTTTATATTTATTTTCTAATTCTTGTTGTGAACGTTCGTCTTGCCAAGAAAAGAACGAAGCAGTATTATCAAAAGTAGTTCTATCTCCAATATCTGACTTTACGATAAAATAAATATTATCCTGATAATTGATATCTTTTAAAACTATATCTTTAGTTATTGAGTCGTTTACTTTTGCTTCAAAATCTATTATTTCATGGAGTTGACCATTAATATATACATAAATTTCACCAGGGGCATTAATAGCACTATCATTATATATATTTACCTTATTGCTACCTATTTCATAGCTTTGTACATAACATAACAAAATATACCTTTGGTGAGATCGAGTCCAAAGGTTATTTTATATGATGTCGCATTGTTATTATAGCACTTTTTATCAATAATATCAAGAGATATTAACGCAGGAAATAAAAAGAGCCGCTACACTATGTAACGGCTTATAGATTATCCATTATCGTTAGTTCAAATCCTATTTTCATTTAAGAATACGCAAAAGACAGCAGTAAAAACTAAAAATCACATTAATGAAGCAAAACCACAATATATAGTATAATAGCACCCAAAACCATAAGGTTTTGGGTGCTATTTAGTAGGACAGCATTTTTATCCTACAAAGATGGTTGAGGAGACGGGATTTGAACCTTTGGCGGCGCGCACGGTAAACAGTCCACCGGACTGTTTATTCGACGGTAGAACCCGTCGAACTGCGCAAACTTCGTTTGCTTGCCTCCCCTCAAATACCGTAGTCCCCATCCGATAAATTAAAAAGGAAGTACATTTGTGTACTTCCTTTTTTATGGTTGAGGCGACGGGATTTGAACCCACGACCTTATGGTCCCGAACCCGAAACCGAGATATTAAAACACGCAAAATAAGGCACAAAACGGGCGTTTTAACGGGAATTACTGATTTGCTACCCAATTTACTACCCGCAAAATTGAGCAAAAAAATACGCTTGGTTTTGTGGGTTTTTCTATGTAAAAAAGTTTAACTGCAGGAAGAGAGCGAACGCCCAGACAGCCGATACAGCCGACCTTATCAGCCTAAGTCGCGAAAGCGGCTTTTATAAACGATTATTCCGCTTAAAATGCTATCGTCGCGCCGTAAGAGCAAGCGAGCGTAATTTGCCTTAAACTGCGGTTAGAAGTGTAGGAAGTTAAGAACGCAAGCGAAAGAACGAGCTGCGCTCGAATGCTTCTGTATATGTTTGCCTTATCTGCGCCCTTCAGGGCGCAGTTATCCCCCGCAGAAAGTGAGAATAACTTTTTGTTACCCTAATTTGTGATTACTTCGTTTTGCTATCCAGCAATACGCCGCACTACGTCCCCAACGGAACCACAAATCGACGTTTTGTCCGCCCATACCGATATAACCGCGCGTATCCCGCGTCCTGCCATAGCTTGCCCGCAATGGCTTAGGGGCGTCCTTTTGACTTAACTCGCAATGGCGGACTGCCTGCACCCGACAGTTTAACGACTTGTCGCGCGGTCGTTTATTATGAAATTTTCTAAAAATTTACTATATTTTGTGCGCTTGTAAATTACTAACCACAATATATAGTATGTGTAACGACCATTAAACAACAATATGTTGTGTTTTTGATTAAAAGGACGGGTAAAGCTTTATGCTTTACCCGTCCTTTTGTCTATGTATTGCTGAATTATCTTGCGGCGTTCGCCTGTATGCCCTACATTGCGCCTAAATGGTGCGCAGTCTGGGCAATAACATCTTTGATAATCGCGAGAAACCGCCCAACCCGCCTTAATTGCGGCTTTGCGGCTCTTGAATAATTCGACGCTGTTTTTGCAGTCGTCGCAAGCGTATTCGCGCCCGTTCTCAAATATAATTTTACTAATCATATTGCCCCCTTGATTGACTTCGATATTTAACCGCGCTTAATAGCGCAGCAATACGGCTCAGAAGTTTAACTACGTTGTTTGACCTCGAATTTTGACCCGTGCAAACCTATTTTATTTGAATGGTCGTTGCTGTTGCGACCATTCGACCGACGCTATCGCGTCGGTAATTTAGGCGGGGGATACCCCCGGCACCCCCGAATTATAGAAACCGACCCCGCGCGCAGGCATAAACCAACGGCGAAATTGTCGCGCAGGCGTACCAACAATTCGCCGTTGGTATTAGCACTGCGCGCAGATACGCTTTCTTAGCGTTTTTAGCTAATAAAGTGTATCGCCGCCCGTCGGGCTGTTTCGCTCTTTTCAGGCTCTGCCTGACACCGTTTTTTACTTATTTTTGCCTTTTTTTCTCGTTTCAGCGCGCGGAGCGGTTGCCCCGCGTGCCTACTCCGAGTTTAGGAGAAAATATGAAAGAGCAAGAATAACACTACGTGAGTAGTTATTATGAATGGGCGAGGGGGCGGGAGTTGAACCCGCGCCGTAAGATTAAAAGTCGTACGCACTCCGTGTGCTACCCCTCGGAATAGGCAAGCAAGCTTTACCACCTGTTTGCCGTTATTCTTTATCGCCGTTTACTTAATTTTGTTGCTTTTTTTCGGCTCTTTTTATACGCCGACGAATATTTTGTTCAATCTGTTTTTCGGGGTGCTTTTGTCTATATCTTTTTGAATATAAACAAGCTCGTTCTTTATGTTCTTGTTGCCATTTGCGCAAACGTTCTTTATCTTTTTGCTTTATTTCAGATCTTGCCCTGTAAGCTTTTCTTTGTTCGCGTATTTTCTCTTTATTTTCCAACCGATATCGCTTTTGATATAATCGCTTAGCCTCAGTGTAAGGCCATTTTTTTATTTTCCCTTTTGACTTTCTTACTAAATAAGCATTATGCTTATGTATTTTAACTCTATCAGGGTGTAGCCTTTTCCATTCGGCAGAATTAATTAATGCTCTTTCGCGGTTTGAATAATACCAATTTTGAGTGCGTACATAATCTTTGTATTTTTGCTCTAACTTTGGTAAAAATTCTAAGCCGTGCCGAAAATCATATCCGCTATATTGTATAAGTAGCAAAAATTTTTGCTTGTTAGCTATATTTTTAGCTTTTATATTAATTATAAATTGAATATAGTTAATACCTAATTTTAAGCCTACTTTATGCGGTGTGAGTTCGCCTTTTAAGCATTCTTTTAAAAATTCGTATTCGATAGGCGTTAAAATCTTTTTAAAGTACAGCCCTAAAAGCTTTGCAAATTTTCGCTTTGCTTCTTGCTGTTCTGCTCGTTCTTCTTCGTCAATTATGTCGGCTTCTGCGCTCTGAACACTTGCTATAAAGTTCCAACGCTCCGCGCCGTCGCCTTCACTGTCGCCGCTCCGATTGTGAGCAGTTACGGGGCTATCACCTGAAAAACTATGCCGAAGGGCATAGAGTTCGCTTTGCTTTGACATCTTCGACACCTTCCAAACCGCCTACGGCGGTATATCTGAAACACCTATAAATGGCATTTGCTATTTGCTCGGTATTATGTGGAAGTTTTAACCAACCGCCCAGCAAGTCGCAAAATGCTTGTTGCAGTAAGTCATCAATTTCTATAAGTCCTATTAAATATTCGGCGTGCTGTAAAAAGCAATATGCCATTTTATGCAGCCGTATATAATTAACGTCGTAAAAGGTTATAACGGCAAGACGGTGCAGAGGGTGGAGAGGGCTATTTATAAGCGTGATTTGTTCGGGCGTTACGTCCCAACCGTCTTGAAGAATGTCGCCAAGTTTGCCTTCACGGTCTGCGAGCTTCTGCATATCGCTATAATCCGACTGCGTGAACCCGAGTTCGTCCCGTTCTTCGGCTTTCTGTTGTTTCTTTGCCATTGCTTTACCCTCTCAAAACATTTGCGAAGTGTAAACGCTGTTTTGCGTTAAAGTCTTTGATAGTTTGAGTAAGAGGAACGGCGCAAGCGCAAATATGATTGTAGACGAACCCGCGCCCGGCGCATTTGCTGCACCGCTTAGGCTCAGCGATTTCGTCAGGGTCGATACCGTGCGCGTGCAGTTCGGCGGCGGCGCGGCGTTCAAGCTCCGCGCGCTGTTCTTCCAGAGCGTCCGCCTCGGTAGTTTTTCCGAACGCTTGCGCGTATCCGATTTGGCTAACTAACTGATTAGCCGCAATTTTTAACGCTACGTACTCAGTAAGCTTGCCCGCCTCGCTTATAGCTTGCTCGCGCTTATGCTCTATGTAGGCGAAGTATGCTTTGACCTCTGCCACGGTTAGCGGCAATTCAAGCCGCTTGCCGCTTGCAAGCGTTTTTACACCGTATCGGCTGACAAGGTATTTTACGCGGTTCGCCGAGTTCGGCTGCGGAAGTCTTATTCCGTCTGTTTCAACGTCGTAATATTCCGTTGTGCCTATGTAGTGACAGCCGACAATTTCATAAACGTAATTTTCGCTTTTGTCGTAGTCGCTGCCGTGCATCTGCACTTTAAGCCCCTGCGCAAAGTTAAAGTACAATTTGCCGTCCTTGCCCACATAAAGGGGCATTTTCTCGCCTTTGTTGTCCTGCATAGCTTTATTACCTCCATAATTAGCCGTATTGTCTAATTTTATGAAAGTATATCACACGATATGTCTACTGTCAATATTAATTTAGACGTTTTGTTGAAAAAATTATACTTATCGTCTATAATTTTGTTAGGAGGCAATATGAAAAACCTAAAAACAGTAAGAAAACAGAAAAATATTACACAATTAGAAGTTGCAAATTATTTAAATATAACTGTTTCGGCTTATGGTAATTACGAATTAGGGCAACGTTCGCCAACACCCGAAACGCTTATAAAGCTTGCGGACTTCTTCGGGGTAACGGTTGACTATTTGCTCGGCAGAGAAAATAAAAATCTCATAGAGCGACCGCCCTACGAGATTACAGACAAGCAAACGCTTGATATTATGAAGCTTTGCAAGGTAATGACCGAAATACAAAAAGCGCAGGTTTTCGGCTACGTTGTCGCGCTGTTGGAGCAAGCGGGCGTAAACGTGCAAGCCGCTTTAAAAGGCTGACCTTAACGCAGCTTTACGACGCAGAACGCTAACCACGTTGTTTGACCTCGAAGATTGACGGCGCCGCCTCGCCCCGGTGTTTGACCCAGAACAATAGCGCAGCTGTTGCAATAAAAAAACGGTGCGCCGAGTGGATGGGGCGCACCGTTATATTTTGACGGGTCAATTATCAGTGAAATTCGCGGCCGGCTGAATGGTAAAATTCCTTTTATTTAAAGGAGCTTTACCAATGACAGACACAATCAATAATTTAGTGCAGCGCACCGCCTTAGACCTTAACAACGCTTGTATAAGCTTTGCTATGCTTAAAGGATATATCGAAGGGCAGAGCGCAGCGAACCAAAGTAAAAGCAAATCAGTAACCGAAGTTGAAACGTCCTTTTATTCGCAGGAGGAAATAGAAGGAATGCCAAAACTTAAAGACGGGCGAACCCGAATAACACCGGACGGATATTATCAAATAAGATACCGTAAGGACGGGTACGACATACAATTTACTTCAAAACATTTAGAGGTAGTAAAAGAAAAATTTAGAGAGTGGGTAAGGAGCCTAAACGAGGAAAAAACCGCGCGACTACCCAAAAAAACGCAGAATTTAGCTGAATTTTCATTACGGTATTTTGAGGAAGTCAAGCGGTTTAACGTATCGCCTCTTACGTTCGATTTACTGCGTCGGCGGCTTATGGCTTATATTATTCCAACGCTCGGAAATACGCCGTTAAAAAGTATAACGCCGTTGAAATGTCAAACGGTATTAAATGCGATACTCGCCGACGGAAAGGGCAGAACGGCGGAGGACGTAAAGAACATTTTAAACGAGGTTTTGCGCGCGGCCGTAGGTGAAAAGCTTATCGCAGATAACCCTATGCAGTTCGTAAAGATACCCAAACACCAACGGCAGAACGGTCAAGCGTTATCAATGCAGGAAATAGCCGAATTTATAGAGGCTTGCAAATCGTCACCGTATCAACGGCTTTTTATGCTCTATCTATATACGGGAATACGCCGCAACGAGCTTCACGGGGCGAAATTCGACGAGAATTTTATTACGGTCGCTTGTGGTAAGTGCAGGACAGGGCAAAAACAGCAATACCGCAAAATACCGCTTGCGCCGAACCTGCGACAGTATTTGCCGATAAGCGCAGCGGAACTCGAAACGAAAAACGACGTATTAACGGGCAACTTTAAAAAGCTTTGCCCCGCTCATCACCTTTACGACTTGCGCCATACGTTCACGACGAGAGCGCAGGAAAGCGGGATAAATAAAACGCTCGTTGACGTTTGGACGGGACATAAAGATAACCGCGATATGACCGCAAGCGTATATACGCATTTTTCCGACGAATTCCAGCTCAACGAGATAGTAAAGCTTGACTATTAAAAACCCCCGATTTACTACCCAAAAAACTACCCAAAAAAATTTAAAAAGTACTGAATTTTTATGCTTTGTCGGCGGCTCGCCCGTTTCCAGAGCATAAAAAAGCCCGATTTTGGGCAAAAAATGCCCAAAATCGGGGGTTTGGTTGAGGCGACGGGATTTGAACCCACGACCTTATGGTCCCGAACCATACGC
>CAMRSY010000035.1 GCA_947053545.1 uncultured Clostridia bacterium | reverse complement strand
TCTCTTCTCTATGCAGTTGTCAATCTTCTCTTCCTTGCTAAAGCAGGATTTTTTGACGATTTTCTTTAAAGAAAAACCGTGCTGTCACAGTCGACAGCTTTTATATGATAACAAACGCCAAATAATATGTCAAGCAAAAATTTAAATTTTTTTTATAATTTTAAACTTTTTTGCCGTACGTTAACGCTTTTCATTATATGTAAATGTCACACAAAAGTTTACGGCAGGATACTTGACAACAAGTGACCCGCCGTAACAATAATTTAAATTTGCAGTTACAGTTTATACGCAATTTCCTTTAAAAATTCCACGCTGTTTTTCAATTCGTTGAAATCGCCGTAATCGCCGCGGTAATTTTCTATTAAAACGTTTCCATCGAAACCCGCGCCTTTAAGCCGCTTGAAAATTTCGGTAAAATTATAATTTCCTTTACCGGGCAGGCACATTTTACCGTTTCCGTCGATATCGGATATATGAACATAGGCTATAGCCCCCTGCATTTCCGAAATAAACATCTGATACGGATACCCGCTGCGCCGCGCCTGCTTCAGGTCGAAAACTCCGTATAAATCGGGGCAGTACGCTTTGACTTTTTTAAAAAATTCGGGACGGTTAAAAGCGAAATGCGCCGTATTTTCGAGGCACAGGTTAAGCCCGTATCCCCGCGCAAAAGCGTACGCTTCGGCAAGCCTTTCACCAATAAAATCGAAATCGTCGCCGGCATTACCCGAACGGACGAATCCGTGAAACGTATAATTTTCCGCCCCTAAAAGTTTGGCCGACCGCGCTACCTGGTCCAGCCAATAAAATCCGTCGCCGCGCACCCTGCGCGTGGGATTAAAAAAATTACACTCGAAATTAAGCGATAACGCGTGCACGGAATTGACGTGCAATCCCGCGATTTTCGTAGCAAGCTCCTTTGAAAATTCGGGGCGGTATTCATAAAAAGTGGAAAAGAAAATTTCCGCGGTTTCAACGCCCAGTTCTTTAATTATACACGCCGCGTCTTCGGTATGTTTTTCAGGATAAAGCGAAGCGGTAGATATGCCTATTTTCATATTTTTATTGTATCATAATATGTTGTCGAAAGCAAGCCCGCGGCGCCGAAAGCGCCGCGGGCTTATTAATCAGCCGTTTAAAAAGGCGACAACCGTATTAACGGGGATACAGTAAACTATACCGTATATAACGTTGCCCGAATTGTCTTTTGTGCGGAAAGTGGTTATACCCACCAACTCGCCCGCTTGCAGATTATCGGAATTACCAACCTTTACGGGCTTTAAACTTAAATCCGAAACGCCTTTAAGTTTTAACAAAGCCAAATCTTTTTCCGAATCGAACTTTTCGAGAGTTACCTCACGGTAATCGTCCTCGAATGAAAAACGTATATAATAACTTTCGAAAGGATTTACAACGTTTAACCGCGTATACGTAACTACATGTGCGTTAGTGATAAATTTACCGTCACCGGAAATTAATTCCGCCGTACCGAAACTTTCGCCAACATTTTCGCTTACCGCCTTCACCTCGACAACGTTGTATATGCATTCATTGTAAATTTCGGTTGCGGTAAGTTGTTTTATGCTGCAACCGGTTAACGCAAAACAAACAACAGAAAGCAACGTTAACAAAAAAAACGATATTATATTTTTCATTTGTAATTTATTAATCATTTAATTTTATATTAAGCCCATTTCGTTAAATAAAGCGATTTACCTTGCAAGCCTAAAACCTCGTCTTTGGTGAATTGTAATATTATGTTATTTCCGTCAAGTTCGAAAGTACCCTCGGCAAGATAAGGCGTTTCGCCGGCTATATTTTTATAGTCTTCCTCTTCGATTTTATCGTAAATACGAAATCCAGTCGAGTCGTCCAACCAGCGGAACGTCAAATACTTGGTTTTTCCGTTTGCCGGTGTAGCCTCCGCACGCAAACACTTATAAAGGAAATAGTTGCTCTCTACATTGTCGATTCTTAGTTTATTATCGCCGTCGCTCCAGGTTGAACGTATTTCCCAAATTGCAAATTCGGACTTGTCTACAGGGTAAGCCTTTAACCTTACTTTACCAATCTTAACTCCGAAAAGTTCAACGTTGCTTTCTCTTGATGTAATCACCTTCTCCTTTTTGGAATAATTCGGCACAAAGCTGTCAAAGGCAACGCCGTTATAATTATATGACAAATCATATCCTAATTTTTCGGCTGCCTCGATGCTTATAAATACGACAAAACTCGGTTTGTTTGCACCTGCGCGAAAACTTGCAGAAATCTCTTTGCCGTTCAACACAATAGTTCCGCAACCGCTCGAACCTATTTTAGCGGCACGGAATTTGAAAATCCCGTTTTCGTCACGCCATTCTATATAAGAGAGTTTTCCAACATCATGTAACGGAGTTATAGTGCACGCCGAAAACGACACAATACTTACAGCTAATAGACAAATTAATGCGATTATTTCCCTCTTTACACGTTTCACTTTGTAACTATCCACCCTTTTATAAATCCGTTATTTATCTGGCTGCCGTGCAAATAAGAGCATATAACATCGTTAAAACTATTATCCAATACAAGAGAAAATAAATCTTTACCCGACTTATTGTTTAGATAATATTTATACTTTTCAAAAATAACTTTTTATTTATAATTAATAAACATAATGAAAATAAATTTCGTTTTCATGCGATATATTCATTATCCATTTAAAACTATCGTCAAAAACATATAGCTCTTTACCAATTTGTTGAGACAAATAATCAATCGCCCAGAACGGAATTGCAACCTTTTGTCTAATTAAGTCTTTTATATACTTAAATTCTTCATAATTCGATAAGTTTGTTATGTCGTAAGCACCAGTAAGAATAAAGCAGTTTTTAGCACCAATAGGTTCTGCAAATTCGGGAATTTGCAGAACCACACATTGCTCTATATTATTCTTATTAAATGCCCTTATCGCATCTTTGTTCTTTTCAGCAACAAGTTTATTAAACGAAAAAGTTTCCCAAAACAGACATTGTCTAGTTTTGCCGCCAAAGCGATTATTCCTGTTTTCTAACCACTCTCCGCAATTCGCTAAAAAATAATTTTCCAACAAACTGTTATAATAATCAAATTTATCCTCGCGTACTAGCTCTACCCCGGATTTTAATATTAAATTTTTTCTAATAGTTTCAATCGAATTATACTGGCTGTCCATAAAATGCGTGTCCACGATGATCTGAATCGTGCCAATGTTCAAAATATAATTTTGTCGAAGTGCTCTTTCCATGCGGAGCATCATACTTAGGAGACTTACCTGGTTCACTGGCATCCATAGCAATACTATAAGCGTCATCCTCATCCCAAGTATATATGCCAGTACCAATGTAACTAACATAATTAGTATATTTAGTAACTCGCATAAACCAAACAGCTACGGTTTTTGAAACAGAAATACTAGATATATATGTATTAGAGTTATTCCCTATCGCAGACAAATATATTTTACCACTTTCTTGATATTCGGCAATATTCTGTAAAGTTGCTTTTTGCATTAAATATTCTATATTATCAAAACAGAAAGCCATTATAGCTTCACTTGCTTTATCTATAATAACTTCTAAACCATTACCTATAAATTCACCTACAGCCGTACCAGCTTGTATAGCCGCATTAATCATACTTGAATAAAAAATAGCTCCCGCAACAATTCCTACTGCAGCCCCTACTCCATATGCCGCAGTAGTTCCAACACCTACTGCTACAAGCGCGGGAGCAGCCACCCCGGCAGTTGCCACCATTACAGCAGCTGACGCTACTACAACCGCAGCCACAGCCGCAACGACCACAACCGCTTTAACAACTTTTTTAATGAGTCTAGAAAACCATCCGCAGTTTTCAATCAAACCGGCAGAACGCATTTCACTAAGTAAAACGCCCTCTCCGTCCACATTCATAACCGCGTCAATTTCGCCGTTATCATTGATAAAACCTACGCCGTGAATTTCGTCTATTTCAATACTTCCGTCCGCCAAAGTCGTACTTGCCGCTACAGTGACCACGTTTGATTCGGTATCATATGAAAAATTATATCTAACTTTACAATTTTCAATCTCTTCAAAATTATCTTCACTTATATAATCTATTTCAGATAACTTTTCAGCCTCAAGAGCCTTATAACCCTCAAAATATGTGGTTGTTCCACTTTGTGTCAGCTTAGCATCGTCAAACTCATTCAGCAAGCTTTGGGCGTCTACCGCCGTCTGCGCAAGCCTTACCGTTCGCGTTGACGCACCCGCTACTTGATTTGTGTTAGGATTTATTGCCGCTACGGTAAAAAACAGGACACAGGATAGTATAATAGAAATTATACCGGTTACAATTTTTGTTTTCGTTTTCATTTGCATAAAAACACCCTCCGTTAGAAATTTTTCTACTTATTTGGCGGTGAATTTCAGCGTTTTTACGCAAATATTTATAAAAAATTTTTTATAATTATTAATTATTTATATTATACACCAAAAATACGGCGGAAACAATAATTTTTACCGCCGTATATAATTTATTTTTATAATAGTTATTATTCCCCCAAAGCTATGTATCTTGAAAGGCAATACGTAATTTTTTCGTCGGCGATATTAGCTATGGGCGCAAGCGGAAAGCCCCCGCCGTCAGTAACCTCTCCGCCGTCAGGCGCATTGTTTTGCACAGCGCTTTCACCCGAATTACCCCCCGCATTTACCGCTGACGACAGCCCTGCAAACGTCTGCATTGCCGAAATTACGCCCGAAAGCTCCTCCGCCTGTTTAAATGCTTCCGCCGCGCCGTTGCCGCCCAGCTCTTCGATAATAGGTTTAAGTTCTTTGATATTTGCATTTTTGCCCGACATCAAAAGCATGAGGGCAAGCACGAGTAGTTGCATAAAATTTTCCTCCGACATACACTGTATAGAGCCTTTTTCGGCTTATTCCATTATATGCGGGGAAAGATATGAAAGATTTTAAATCGTACGCGCAAAATCCACAAAACGCTGACAGGCAAAACGCGCAAAGCAATTCGACAAAAGGCAACGGCGCAGGTAACGCGCAAGCTAACGGCAACTCTGCCCAATCAAAATCTTCCGACGCCAACTTAAACCAAACCGTTAATATGGCGTCTATGCTGGCAAAGGCTTTTAACGGCAAAAGCGAGGGGCAGGTTTTGCAGACTATTATTGCGCAAGCCGAACAGGGCAAGCGCGACGGAACGCTTACGAACGCCGACCTGGACAATTTTTATAACACTTTGGCGCCCCTTTTAGACGGGTTTAAAAGGCAAAAACTTAAAGGCATTATACAAAAACTGAAATCGATATAAATAAAAGCCCCGCAACTTTTTGCAGGACTTTGAAAAAGGATATTAATTACCCTGTGCGAGTTTTTCCGCCGCGCGCAGGAAATAATCCACCTCCCTTTCGTTATTGAATGCCGACAGCGAAACACGCACCAATCCTTCGGATGACAGCGCCTCGTGCATAAGCGGCGCGCAATGCAGTCCGCCGCGAACGCATACGGAAAATTCTTCCGAAAGACGGTACGCCGCCATTTCGGACTGAATTTTTTCGAACGCAATCGCAACGATGCCGAAATGATTTGAACGCGAATAAATTTTTATTCCGTCTATTTTATGCAGTCCGTTAAGCGTAAGGTCGGTTAAATACAGCGTTCTGTCGCGGTTTTCGTACATATGGCTTTTTAAATACAGCGCGCCTTCACCCAAAGAAACTATGGCGGGATAGGAAAGCGTGCCGCTTTCAAGCCGGTCGGGATAGAAATCGGGCATATTGAGATTTATGCTTTCGCTGCCGGTGCCGCCGTACATAAACGGACGCGGATTAAACCTTTCGGAAAACACCAGCGCGCCGCTGCCTTGTATACCAAGCATTCCCTTGTGCCCCGCTACGGCGAGCGCGTCGATACCCAGTGCCGAAATATCTATTTTCTGGTGTCCGCAAGCCTGGGCTCCGTCGCAAATAAGATATGTTTCGGGCGAAATACCCGCGCGTATCCGCGCTATATCCGGCGCGGTACCGGTAACGTTTGAAGCAAGGGTTACAATTACCGCCCTCGCCCCCTGCGCCAAATTTACAAGCGCGTCGACGTCTATTTCGCCATGCACGGTAAGCGGAGCAAGCTCAACCTTTACCCCCCTGCTTTCAAGAAAGTGTAAAGGGCGCAACACAGAATTGTGCTCGGCAACAGTTGAAACAACCTTGTCGCCCGTCCCGATTATGCCGAAAATTGCCGTATTCAGCGCTTCGGTACAATTTTTCGTAAACACTACCCTGTCAGCGGACGGAGCGCCGAAAAATTCGGCAAGAATATTTCGTACGGAATATACCCTCTCCGCGCACGCAAGCGAAAGCTTGTGTCCGCTGCGCCCCGGGTTTGCACACATTTTCAAAGCGGCAGCCGCCGCGGAAAGTACGCCGTCGGGTTTAAATCCGCCCGTTGCCGCATTATCGAAATAAATCATAAACCGCCCCCGTCACAGACGCGCTTTGTACTTTTTTGCGCGTCTTTCATATTATATTAGTGACCCGACAAAATAATGTTTAACGAAGGACAAAATAATGACCGAAATGCTGGCGGTTTTTCGCTCGCGCTCTCAGGCGATTGACTGTATGACTAAAATGAGGGCTTTTAATATTCCCGCTCAACTTATAAACACGCCCAAGGAAGCGGGCGTTGGTTGCGGACTTTCGCTTAAATTTTCCGCTGCCGCGGCGCCCCGGGTTAAAAGTATAATAGCGAAAATGAACTATTCTTCATTTTACGGTTATATGCGAATTGACTTTAAGGGCGGAAAAATTTACTTTAAAGGATTTTAACACTTGCCACTTTTTGCGTTTCCGTGATAAAATACGGTTATGCAAACGAACGATGAAATTTTAAACGAGCTTGCGCGTCTGTACCCCGACGCGCGCCCCGCCCTTCAGTTTTATTCGCCTTACGAACTGCTTGTCGCGGTTATTCTATCCGCGCAATGCACCGACGAAAGGGTTAATAAAGTTACGGCGGAACTGTTTAAAAACTACAACACGCCCCAAACTATGCTGCAACTATCGCAGCCCGAACTGGAAAAATATATCTTTTCGTGCGGGTTTTACCGCAATAAAGCGGCGCATATCCTGTCCGCTTCACGTGATATCGTAGAAAAGTTCGGAGGGGAAATTCCTGACGATTTCGACAAATTAAAAAGCCTTGCGGGGGTAGGGCAGAAAACCGCAAACGTAGTTTGGTCGGTTGCCTTCGGCGGCGACGCCATTGCAGTAGACACCCACGTTTTCCGCGTTTCCAACCGGTTGGGGCTTGCCAAGGCAAACACGCCTTTAAAAGTTGAAGAACAGCTTAAAGCCGCGATACCGCAATGCGACTGGTCGAAAGCCCACCACTGGCTTATTTACCACGGGCGCAGGGTATGTCATTCGCAGCGCCCCGAATGCGGCAACTGCACGTTGAAAAATTTATGTAAATTTTATAACCTAAAAAAATAAATTTTTTACTTAAAACTTTTTTAACAAAAACTATAATACCCGCCGCGGAAATTTGCGGCGGGTTATTTTTACGATACGACCGGATAAATTTCCGATTTTATAATGCAACCGAACTATTTATGTCTTAAACGGCTACAACACATTTAAATTACTTTCAGCCTTGCAATGTATACAATTTATTCATATTTCCGTTAAACATAAAAGAGGCGCTTTTCAAAGCCCCTTTTATATTTAACGTTATTTAACCGTTCAGTTCCACTTTGCGGTAAGCTTTTTTAAAATAATAATCCACCCGCCTAGCGGGTGGTATTTCATTTTCGGGCATAGCCCTAATCGTTACTGGCAGCGCACAAGTGCGCCAAAGAATTGACCTGCCAGTCATGCAACTGTTACTTGCTACCCTTAAAAGGGTCGTTAGGGTCAAATACGCTTAACTGGTCTGCATCTTTATCTTGCTTTAACTGGTTTGCTATGTACTCCTTTATTGCTGCGGTATTCTTTCCCACTGTATCTACATAGTATCCTTTACACCAAAATTCGCGGTTGCGGTATGCAAATTTCATATTACCCCACTTTTGGTATATCATTAAACTGCTTTTACCTTTCAGATATCCCATAAACCCCGCAACGCTCATTTTGGGCGGTATGCTTACCAACATATGTATATGGTCTGGGCATATTTCACCCTCTATTACTTCTACGCCTTTCCATTGGCATAGCGTTCGCAAGATTTCTCTTATTTCTAATCTTTTCTCTTCAAAGAACACTTTTCGTCTGTACTTCGGTGCGAACACTATGTGATACTTGCAATTCCATTTCGTATGTGCTAAACTATTTGTGATGTTATTTTGCTCTGGCATTATAATTATCCTCCGTTTGATTTTTCTTCTGCAACTGGCAGGTCGCAGTTCTATTTTAAATCAAACGGAGTTTTTATTTCAAACTCATCGGTTAACCTTTTTGAACCACGCGACTATCGCGTGGTTTTCTTTATACAA
>CAMRSY010000034.1 GCA_947053545.1 uncultured Clostridia bacterium | reverse complement strand
TTTCCTTATCAAACCACATTGCGGTAAGATATGGCAGGTCTGACTTTTGATAATTTCGTACAGTTATTCTTGAAGAAACAAGTGGTTTCTCTATTAGCATTTCAAAAGTTCTCCGCTAAATTACTGTTTATCGCTCTATATGAGCAAATAAATTATAGCATAAACGGAAAGTATTTTCAACTGTTTGACAACGTAAAAACGGACTTGTGGCACTGTGGCGGGTGCTTGAATAAACGAGCCTAACACACCGCAATTTCAGTCAATAGCCTTTTGCGGCATAAACCGCCGTTGCGCTTGATTTAAAAAGAAAAATCCAAACCTATAAGGCTTGGATTTCCCCATATAAAAAATTAGTCTTGCAATGCTTTAATTAAATTCGTAAAGCCAGCAGGTAATATTTTGCGCATTTCACGCTTAAATACTTTCAGATTTTCGGGCGATAAACTATTGAAAGCATCGCAAAAATCTTTACCAGCTTTTGAAATCTTCACAACAAATTCTTGATATTCTTGCGCTAATTCTTCATAAGATTTCATAATGCACCTCCTTGTAAAATTAAGGAGAATAAACTATGGATATTAGAAGGTGGTAGCGGCTTCGGTTGTGGCGTCTTTATTATAGCATAATAAAAAAAATTTGCAAACAAAAAACCTAAATCCCTTTCCACTAATTTAATAGTGGTTCGATTTAGGTTTCAAGTGGTGACCCTGCCGGGAATCGAACCCGGGATTGAGCCTTGAGAGGGCTCCGTCTTAACCGCTTGACCACAAGGCCATAACTTATTACTAGGTGATTATATCATATACAAAATAGCATTGCAAGCAAATTGTAAAAAATTTTTTAATCACTTTAAATTTTACGGCGGGTATTGAAATTGTTTTTACGATATCTTATAATATATAACATAATACCAATAATATATAACATAATACCAACGAAAGAAAAATTATGAACATTTTCAAAGGCTTACTCGATATATTCTTTCCGCCGAATTTTACGTGTGATATTTGCGGTAAAGAAATTTTCAGCGGCGACAATTTATGTGACGGGTGCAGGGGCACTGTTACGTTAAACAACAAATTCACGTGTCCCGTTTGCGGCAGAAAAACTCTTACGCCTCAGCAGTGTTTGGAGTGTAAAGCCAATCCGCCGTTGTTCGATATGGCAGCCTCTCCGCTGGTTTATTCGGAAGGCGTACAAAAGCTTATTCTTAAGTTTAAAAAAGGCCAGCCGTATCTGAAGGAATATTTCGGGCGGCTAATGAAGGCAAAATGCGCTGTGTTCGCCGACGCGGAAGCTATTTGTTATGTTCCGATGACGCGTTCCACCGAACGTAACCGCGGGTATAACCAGGCGTATCTGCTAGCAAAAGAGCTTTCGAAACAGCTGAATATTCCGCTGATAAAGAATGCGGTTGCAAAAGTTAAAAAATCACCTTCTCAGAAAAGCCTTACAAGAAAGGAAAGGACGGAAAATTTAAAGTCGTGTTTTAAAGCAGATAAAAGCGTTGTCGGCGGCAAAATTCTTATACTTGTCGACGACGTTTTAACGACGGGCGCCACCGCAGACGCGGTTTGCGGCGAACTGAAAAAACGCGGCGCTAAAAAAGTGTATCTTATAACCGCGGCTTCGGTTGAATACAAGGGCGAAGTTTAATGGGCGGGCGGCATAAAATGCCGCCCGTCTAATAGTTTATTTATTGTTGTTGCAGTTTCTACAGCTAAGCGTTATATGCGCAACCGAAAAAATTACTGAAAATACGATTAACGGAATATTAACAATGATAATACCGCAAAACAGGAAAATAACCGACGGGGTAACCGACAGCCAAACGGCGCGCAACAGGCTTCGTTTTTTCCAGAACACGGCCCAGCCTATACAGTAAATGGCAATCAATGCGCCGCATACGGTCAAGTAAACGGTAAGCGCGCCGGTAAACCAAAATCCTAAATAAGTGTAAGGAATATTGAAAATCATCAAAACAAAACATCCGTACCTGCCGATTTGTTCGGTCAGATTGAGTTGTTTGTCTTTGCATATTCCGTTAAAAGCCTCTTTGTCAAAAGCCGCGCATAAAATATTCGGAACCATAATAAGTAAAATTACCGCAAGCCCGTAATAGTTAAACCAACCCATATAATTTATTCCTTGCCGAAATTTTTTCTGCAATTATAATTGTATACATTTTTACCTTTCGTGTCAAATTTCGCCGTTCAGCCGTCTTATATTTACGGTTTTTGTTGCAACCGCCCGCCTGAATGCGCCGTCATGCTCTACGAATATCATGGTGGGGCAGTACTCGCAAATAAGTTTTTCCAGCTGTATGCGCGTAAAAATATCCAAGTAATTAAGTGGTTCGTCCCACACGTACAGGTGTGCGTTTGTGCAAAGACATTTGGCAATCATAATTTTCTTTTTCTGCCCTTCCGAAAGGCGGGAAATTTCTCCGTCCAGGTCGTCTTTTTCGAAACCGGTTTTGTCAAGTACCGCGCGGAACAGCGGCAGGTTTAAACCGTGTGATTCGGCATAGCTTTCAACGGTTCCGAAAACGCTTTCGTTTGTCTGCGGCAAATAGGAAATAATCAGCCCCGACTGTAAAGTTACCGTTCCGTCATATAAAACGTCTTCGCCGGCGATAAGCTTTAGCACGCTGCTTTTGCCGCAGCCGTTTTTACCGTCAAGCGCAATTCTGTCGCCCGCTTCTATTTCGAAGTTAACCGGTAAATTAATCCGTTGTCCGTCATACGTAATTTGCACGTCGGAAAAACAGGCAAGCTTTTGCAGACGGAAAGTAAGAGGGGTAAGTTTTAACTGTCCGTCTTTTTCTACGTTTTGCATAAGCTTTTGTTTGCATTCGGCGGCGGATAGCTGTCTGGCTTCGGTAACTTTGGCGCTTTTCATAACTTTTGCAGCCTTGTGTCCCACGTAGCCTTTGTCCTGTTTCAATCCCGAACTTGCCTTTCCGTATTTCGATTTTTCAGCCTTCATAGCCCATTGTGCCGTGCGTTCGGAGGAGGAAGAAAGCCTTAAAATTTCTTTTTGCAATCTATCGTTCTGGGCGCTTTCAAATGCTTGCCGCCTATTAAAGTTTTCAAGAAAACAGGAAAAATTGCCGCTTGTAATTTCAATATTTTTTCTGTTTATCGAAATTATGTGGTCAACGCAGCCGTCTAAAAATTCACGGTCGTGCGAAACCGCAATAAAGCTTTTTTTACCGTTAAGATATTGCGAAACCGTTTTGCGCCCCTCTGCGTCTAAATGATTAGTCGGCTCGTCAATAAGCAAAAAGTTGCCGTCGTTTAAAAATAACGCGGCAAGAAGCGCCTTTGTCTGTTCCCCGCAGGAAAGGGTGTCAAACGCCGAATAAAGCGTGTCGGGAGCAATTTGCAAGTACGAAAATTCGCGTAAAAATTCCCAGTCTTCAGCGGCGGGACATATGTCGTGCAAAATATCTGATACCGTTCTGCTTTTGTCTTGTACCTCAAAGGGGAAATATGTAAATTTCACATTTGCGCTTACGGTTCCCTTAAAATCGTATTTACCGGTTAAAATATTTAAAAAAGTGGTTTTTCCTCTGCCGTTTCTGCCTACAAAGCCTAATTTCCAGTCGGTGTCAATCTGAAAACTCACGTTTTCGAAAACGTTTTTGTATCCTCCATCGTATGAAAAAGTTAAATTCTGTACGTTTATTAATGACATTTGCGCCTCCTTTAAATAAAAAAATACCGTAAGAAAGCAATTCTTACGGTTGACGTATGATTTACGGTAATAAAAATTTAAACTTTCCTGCAAAACAGTAAGCCGCGCTAAAAACACGGATTACTAATATTTAATTCAGCGGGAAAGTATCTCCATTTTGCACCTGTAAATGTTTATAGTAAAAGAATAACACGATATTTGCGGTTAGGCAAGCGTTTAATGGCTAATATCATTTTTTGTTTAAGCTTTTTACAAATTGATAGTATACCTCGTCAAACGCGTCGTCGCTGTTCATAAAGTTGCCCTCTTTCTGGCGCTGTATGTATTTCCAGTACGCCCAGTCGTACTTAAGGTATTTGTCTTCCAAACTTTCACGCAAGCCGTCAATTTCGGCTGCGCGTTCACTTTTTCCGTTTAAAATGTCAAGAATGCAAAAATAAGTTTCGTTTAAAACTTTTAAAAGAGCTTCATCTATTTCATAAAACGGTTTAATATAAGTTTTAATTTTGCCGTATCCGCTGAAAAGATTTGTAACGAAAACTTTTTTTATGTCTTCGCTGTGCGTTGCGGCGGTAATTGCGCCCGCGTTTGCCAAACCTATAAAATCGGTAAAACCTTCGCGTATTCCGTATAAATATTTTATGCGGTTATCTAAAATTACTTTCTGTATGCGTGACTTTCTGTTTTGTATAAGATTGTATGAAAAGCTGACGGCGGAGGTGACTAGGGCAATGCCAGCGGTGACTATTGCGATTATTGTTTCTACGCTCATAATTAATCTCCTTTTTATAATAATAACATTTTAAATGCTGCTAATCAATTAAAACGGAAAAGTTTTATATTTCAGCCGGTATTTTACAAAGTAAAACGTAAGATTAATAAATGCGCTTTGCGGAAAACAAGTTGACATTTTGCCTTATATGAGTGAAAATATATAGGTAAAAAGTTTTACTTTCGGAGTTTGAATTTGGATTATCTTGCTATAATTATAATCACGTTTATTTCCGGCGTTGTAGGAACGGGTTTGGGCGGCGTTATCGGGGCCGTTTTCAAGCGCGATTCTAAAAAAATTGTCAGTTTGCTTTTATCGTTTGCGGCAGGTATAATGCTTGCGGTGGTATGTTTCGACTTGATGAGCGAACCCCTGCAGATGGTAAGCGAGGGGAAGTTGCCGTGGTATACGCCGCTTATAGTCGCTGCTTCGGTTGCTTTCGGTTACGGCGTTGTGTTTTTGCTTAACTATTTTATCGATAAACGCACTAACCGCGAGGTAGAGCATATCGATGCAAACCATCCCGCAACCGCCGACGATTTGGACGAACTTATTCATGCCGACCATTACAAAAAACACGAGCAGACTAATACAAAACTTTTCGTGGCGGGGTTGGTTATGATGTCGGCAATCGCCCTTCATAATTTGCCTGAAGGTATGGTGATAGGCGCTTCGTACGCATCGGAAGAAAATTTGGTAAAAACGCTTTTCACGTCGTCGGGCTTTATAATGGCAATAGTTATAGGGCTGCACAATATTCCCGAAGGTATGGCTGTTTCGGTGCCGCTTATTTCAGGCGGGATGGGCAGGGTAAAGGCGGTTTTGCTTACGGCGTTAAGTGGATTGCCTACCGTTTTCGGCGCAGTTTTGGGCTATGCGTTGGGCGGCATAAGCGATTTAATGCTGGTTTTGTCGCTGGGTTTTGCAAGCGGCGCTATGCTCTATGTGGTATTCGGCGAGCTGCTGCCCGAAGCTATTTTAATGTGGAAAAGTAAATTGCCGGCATTTTCGCTTTTTGTCGGCGTGCTTGCCGGCTTTTTGCTGGTAGTGTTTTAATTGAATATTTCAAATTTAAAGGCGCCGGAATTCGGCGCCTTTTTGTATATAAAAAAGCACGAACTTAAAGTTCGTACTTTACTACACCGGCGGACAGTCATTGACCTGAATCGAACCGCTAAAACTTGTATACAAGAAAGTTAACTATGAAGATCGGAATTTTCTTTGAAAGGGTTTATTGAATTAGCCTATTTCAATTAAATTACCTTCGGGATCTGCAATATAACAAGTTCTTTGACCCCATTTTTCGGTTTCAGGTTCAAGTACAGGCGTTGCGCCTTTGCTTACGGCTTCGGCAAAACGTTCGTAAACTTCTTCAAATGTATCCATATATAAAGACCTGTCCTGAACACTGTTTTGTTTTTTGTTTTAGGTTTTATTGGTATAACAAGAAAAAAGAAATACGCACATCTTACAAAAGTGTGCGTATACCACTGTTATGGTGGAGCTAAGGGGAGTCGAACCCCTGACCTTTTGAATGCCATTCAAACGCGCTACCAACTGCGCTATAACCCCGAAAATAATTGAACACCAAAATTATAAAATAAAATTAGATATTTGTCAATCTTTAATACCGTCTAATTTATCTTTGTCTGTAATTTGCCTGATAACGCGGCAAGGATTACCTGCGGCAAGCGAGTTTGCGGGAATATCACGCGTAACTACGCTTCCTGCGCCGATAACGCATCCTTCGCCGATAGACACTCCTCCTATAACCGTAACGTTACCGGCAATCCAGCAGTTGTTTTCTATTTTTATAGGTTTCGCATATTCGTAATCGAAAAGCGTGCCGTCGGCTTTAATGCGGGCGTTACGCTGTTGCCATAAAAAAGGATGAACGGGGGTAAGCAAAGACACGTTGGGTCCGACAAAAACGTTGTCGCCGATTTCAACGGGGCAGCAATCCAGTACCGTAAAGTTAAAATTTGCATAAAAATTTTTGCCCGTTTTTATGTTGCTTCCGTAATCGCAGAAAAACGGACCCTGAATATAAACGCCTTCCGCGGCATCAGTTAACAGCAAACTAATAATTTTTGCGCGCTTCGTTTCTTCCGTTTCCGGCAAGGCATTAAATTCGGCGCATAATTTATGGGCTTTTGCTCGCAATTCAGGTAATCCGTCGCCGCTTGCGTCATAAATTTTCCCCGCAACCATCTTTTCAAACTCTGTCATATCACCTATATTTTACCATTATCGCATTGCAAAATCAAATATTTAAGATATAATAATGCTATGAACAAGTTGGAAGAAAGTGTTTTCGGCGGCAAAAAACTTATAAAAGAAAAACTGACGGCATACGGTTTTATTGTGTGCGGCGAAGAGTACCTGTACCGCACCGAAATTTGCGAAGGCCAAATGCTTTTAACCGTTAAAATTTTTGAAAACGAAAAAGTCGAAGCGTCGGTTTTTGACGCCGAAACCGAAGAACCGTATACTCTTTTTGCGGTTGAAGGCGCCGTTGGCGAGTTTGTGGGAAGAGTACGCGCCGAATATTTTTCAGTGCTTGAAGATATTGCGGTAAAATGCTACGAATCTAAAGCTTTTGAAAACGGGCAATCGGACAAAATTTTAAATTACGCGCGTGAAAAGTACGGGGACGAGCCCGAATTTTTATGGGACGATTTGCCGAAAACCGCGATATGGAGAAGAAAAGATTCGAAAAAATGGTATGCCGTATTAATGACTGTACCGCGAAAAAAACTGGGGCTTGAAGGTGAAGGGAGCGTGGAAATAATCGACGTGCGCATAGAACCCGCCGAGCTTGACAAAATTGCGGACGGTAAAAAATTTTTCCGCGGCTATCACATGAATAAAAAGCACTGGCTTACTTTCTGCCTCGACGGCGCAATATCAAACGACGAAATTTTTGCCTTTATAGATAAAAGTTACTTGTTGGCTAAAAAATAGCTTTTAAAAAACGGACAGATTATTTATTGCCTTTTCCAAACTTTCGGTAAAGAAAACGTCGTGCCCGTTATTGCTTTCATATATAAAATCTTTTAAAGGTTTGCTTGTGTAAACCGAGTAGTCGCCGTAAATAGCTATGCGGAAACCGTAATTTATAAATTTCTGCAGTATCTCGCCCGCTAAACCGTTGCTTAATATAAAAAATTTTTCTGTTACGCAAGTTTTTGAAATAGCAATATTGCGCGTGTCCGTTTCATATTTTACCGTCATCATCAAATCAAGTGCCGACTGCGTGTCGGTTATAATAACGTTTTCCGATAAAATATGCGCTATTTTTATTCCGTTATAAGTTATTTTTTCCGTCTTCATTAAACACCCTGTAAACGATATGAAACGTTTATTTATCTTTAACGTTTTCGCTTTCTTGCTCATGTGCCGTTTCGGCGGAACCCTTTTCTTTTAAAAGCCACGATACAAAAATAAGCGTCAAACCAATACCTAAAACGGCATGAAAAATTCCTGAAATTCCCGAAATTGCTCCGTTTAATCCACTTGAAACCGTATAATCGGATTTGCCGGATTTTTCAAGAACGTCAAGCACGCCTCGCGTTACCATCAAAAGTCCTGCGCCTAAAACGCCAGACGAGTAAATTCGGAAAGACCATTTAAAAAGTTTATTTTCGTGCTTTTGCAGTTTTTCGGTTACCAGCCCGATAATAAGGATAAACGCCACGCCCAAAACAAGGAAGTGGGTATGGGCAAGACCTAAAGCAGTGTAAACGTTTACTACTCCGTAAGCTTTTGAAAACTCGCGGTAGAAAACTCCGAAAATAATGCCTAACGACAAAAAAATTACAGCATATTTAATATATTTTTTCATAATTGCTCCTTGATATATGAAAATTCAGCTGTTGAAATTGTAAAATAAAATCTATTTTGCCAACATCGTATATTTCTTAATAAACTCACTTTTAGCTTCGGTATAGCCGTCTCTGTTATGTTCAAACCTTTTCCATAGTTTAAGTTTAAGTTTTTCGTATTCTTTGGCAACGTCGGGGTGGGTTATCAAGTAATCCCTAAAGCATATTTCATCATTGTCGCCTGTATAACGCAAGTGTAGATGAAAAACTTTTTCGGCAAATCCGTTTTCCGTATATCCTTTATTAAACGAAAGTCGGGTTTCGCTTTCAAACATTTTAATCCAGCCGCTATTTTGAAGCGTTGTGGCAATATCTTGTAAATTTCCCTTTGCTTCTACAAGAATATCTACTATCGGCTTTGCCCAAATTCCTTTGACTGCCGTGCTTCCGATATGATTTATAACAGTTTCTTCCGGCAGTATTCTTTTTAGCTCGGCAGCTTCCTCGGCGTAATATTCCGTCCAGCAGTCATTATGTTCGGTCAATATAATCGGGAAAAGCATCCATAATTCTTCAAGTGTCATTTCGGATAATTTTTTACTCATATATCGATTCCTCAAAATGCTGTTTACCGTACAGCCATTATACCATAAACAAACGCTTTTTCAAGCATATTATGAAAAATAGTGCATTGGTACTGGCGGCGGGTATTTGCGCTAAAAAGAGGTCGACCTTAAGCGGCTTGTATATTATGAAGCTGGTGGGAGTTGTATGTTCTCAACTACGGAGAGACGTTGCGTTACGCAATTAGGCGAACAGCGGTTCAAATATTAAATACTGTTGCACACAGCAAAAAAGGCAGGTACAAAACCTGTCCTTTTTGCTGGTGGAGAAGTAGTAACCTAAAACGAATATTATATGCTAAATTGAAATTTATCTTTGAAAGGGTTTATTGAAAGAGCCGATTTCAATTAAGTTACCTTCGGGGTCTGCAATGTAACACGTTCTTTGCCCCCACGGTTTGGTTGTAGGTTCAAGTACTGGAGTTGCGCCTTTATTTACGACTTCTGCAAAACATTCGTCAACATCTTCAAAAGTATCTACGTACAACGCTATTTCAAAATGTCCGTTAAGACCTTTAATATAATCATACTTTTTGCTCGTCATATTTTCAAAATTCTTTCTGCCGTAAAGCATAAACAAAGTTCCGTCTTTTATCAAATAAACATTGACGGCGTCTTCTCTTTCTTTAATTTCAAAACCTAAAACGTCCCGATAAAAGCGTACCATTGTCGCCATATCTTTTACAAATAATCCAATTCCATCAAGTTTCATAACGTTACTCCGTTAAATTACTGTTTTTCACTCTATATGTGCAAATAAATTTTAGCATAAATGAAAGTATTTTTCAACTATATGACAGCGTAAAAATTGACTTATGGCACCGTGTCGTTGCTTGAATAATAGCGGGAGACGGTGGATTATCTCGCGGCGTTTCTGTTTACCGCCGCCGACCAAGTACGAAAAAGCACTGACAAAAAGTCAGTGCTTTTTCGTGGTGGGAGGTGGTGGATTCGAACCACCGAAGTCGGAGACGTCAGATTTACAGTCTGATGCATTTGGCCACTCTGCAAACCGCCCGAATTATTAAATTTTTAGCCGCTTTTAATAGCGGCGTTGTAGGTGGTAGTGGAGCTGGTGACTGGAATCGAACCCGCAACCTGCTGATTACAAATCAGCTGCTCTGCCAGTTGAGCTACACCAGCAAAACCGCTTAAAATATTTAAGTGGTGCCTTGGGGTGGAATCGAACCGCCGACATATGGATTTTCAGTCCACCGCT
>CAMRSY010000033.1 GCA_947053545.1 uncultured Clostridia bacterium | reverse complement strand
TTGCTACCTCCAGAGCCACAATCTGGCGCTCTACCGATTGAGCTACGCCCGCCATGTATTTTGGTGCGCCCGGAGAGACTACTGCGCTACCGCTCCGTGCCGTTGCAAGCAACGGGGCGAACCCGATTCTCGTCTCTCGTCGCACTATTTGGTGCGCCCGGAGAGACTCGAACCCCCGACACACGGCTTAGAAGGCCGTTGCTCTATCCTGCTGAGCTACGGGCGCGCAATGCGTATTAAAGTCGCGCTTAAAGCCTTAAAAGCTTTTGGAGCGGGTGATGGGAATCGGACCCACGCAACCAGCTTGGAAGGCTAGTGTTCTACCATTGAACTACACCCGCGTTATCTGCATTTAAGGTTATATCCAAAATTTAACAGCACGCACAACTCAATGCTAAAAGATTATAGCAAATGCTATTTTTTATGTCAACTCATTTTTAATTCAAAAAATAAATTTTTAATCTGTTATAATGCGTTATATGCGTTTAAATTACGCCGTTTTACGGTTTTATAAGCCAAATTTAAGATATCTGAAAGCATATTATCTTGACGTTATATTGCTTTGCAAACATATGAAAAACAAGTAATTTAATTTTAAGGCATATCAACAAAAAATCTTATGTACTTTAACGCATTTGTCAATATTAAATAATTTTTCGCTTAAACGTCGTTAATATAGCCGATAAAATTAAAGCAAACGCCGAACACGGTAAACTGCGTCCGGCAACATATTAAATCTACTTATTTTAAACTGTTCAAATACGCATTTACGGAATACGCGCACACGTTGCCTTCGCCCACCGCCTTGGCATACTGATACGGCCTTCCGGTACAGTCGCCCGCCGCAAATATCCCGGAAAGATTCGTCGCTCCACTACGGTCCACCTCTATCCGACCGCCCGACGCTTTCAAACCGTGCACAAGGCTGTCGGCGGCAATAGCCTGCTTAAGTATAAACACTCCGTCAACATTAATTTCCCTGTCACCGCAAACTACCGATTTAACCCGCATATCGCCTTTGATTTGCGTAAGTCTGCCGTCTTCGACAATAACGTTATCCAAGTTGCATTCAACACGTTTTTTAATGCAAATCAAATGCACGGTATCGGCATATTGCGCAAGCAGTTTCACCTCTTCCAGCTCTTCCTCGCTTTCTATTGCCACGGCAATTTTTTTATTTTTGTACAAAAATCCGTCGCATACGGCACAGTAACTTACGCCCCGCCCCAGAAATTCGGTTTCGCCGCTTACAGGTTTAACCGCCTCGACACCCGTAGCCAAAATTAACGTTTTAGTTTCATATACGTCTTTACCGCACAAAATTGAGTAACCGCCGTCCGTAGGATAAACTCCGTTTACTTTGCCGTCGGTAATTTCGATTCCCTCGCTTTGCGCCTGCCGCAAAAACACGTCTTTCATATCTTCACCTGACACGTTATGCAAACCGGGGAAATTTTTTATTTTTTCTGCGCTGCGTATTTTTATAGACAAATCTTTATTGCCTATCCAAAGAAAATTTACTTTTAACGCATTAAGAGTAAGGGCCGCCGAAACGCCCGCCGCGCCTGTTCCTATAACTACACAATCAACCATAATTTACCTATATTTTTTGCAATTACCCCGCATATATGCGCGTGTTATTGCCTTGCTTTAATCAATTTAACCTAGCTTTTTTAACTGAAATACGCCAGCCTTCCAATAGTTCCCGTCTTCTTTTACCGTCTAAAGACGGATAAAATTCTTTGCCGCAACCGCGATGCGCTTCAAGCTCGCCGATACCGCTCCAATATCCGCAACCCAGCCCAGCAAGGTAAGCCGCGCCAAGCGCCGTAGTTTCCACAACCCTGGGACGCGCGATTTTAATGCCGAGAACGTCAGACTGAAACTGCATTAAAAAATTGTTTGCCGATGCGCCGCCGTCAACTTTCAAACAGCTTATTTTTACGCCCGCGTCGCGTTCCATTGCGCAAACCAGATCGGCTGACTGATACGCTATAGATTCCAACGCCGCCCTTACTATATGCGCCCTGTTGGTTCCGCGCGTTATACCGCAAAGCACGCCGCGCGCACCGCTGTCCCAGTACGGCGCGCCAAGCCCCGTAAACGCGGGCACTACGTACACTCCGCCGGTGTCGTTTACTTTAAGCGCCCATTGCTCGCTTTCCGCGGCTGAGGAAATAAGCCCCAGTTCGTCGCGCAGCCACTGTATTACGGCGCCGCCGATAAATACCGAACCTTCCGAAACGTAAGGCGGTTTGCCGCCGTACGCCGCGCCCAAAGTAGTAACCAGTCCGTTATAGCTTTTAACAGCTTTGCAACCGGTATTCATCAAAAGAAAACAGCCTGTTCCGTAAGTGTTTTTCACGTCGCCTTCGTTTACGCACAGCTGTCCGAAAAGCGCCGCCTGCTGGTCGCCCGCAACCCCGCAAACAGGCACTTCTGCGCCCAAAACGTCTTTATCGGTAAAACCGAAAAACGAGCTCGAAGCCTTTACCTCCGGCATCATACTTTCGGGTATTCCGAACAGTTTTAACAAATCGCCGTCCCACTGCAACGTATGAATATTAAACAGCATTGTCCGCGACGCGTTAGTGTAGTCGGTCGCATAAATTTTCCCTCGCGACATCCTCCACATAAGGTAAGTGTCTACCGTGCCGAAAAGCAACCCGCCGCGTTCCGCTTTTTCCCTGGCCCCTTCAACGTTATCCAAAATCCATTTTATTTTGGTTGCGGAAAAATATGCGTCGGGCACCAGTCCCGTCCTTTCATAAATAAACGAGGACAATCCCTCCGATTTAAGCTTGGCCGCCGTATCAGCCGTGCGGCGGCACTGCCAGACAATAGCGTTGTATACGGGCGTTCCCGTATTCTTGTCCCATACAACCGTGGTTTCACGCTGGTTGGTTATGCCTATTGCGGCAATTTCGCCGATTACGGTGTTTGCACGGATAAGCGCTTCCGCAATAACGCCCACCGCCGACCCCACAATATCGGTAGGGTCGTGTTCTACCCAGCCCGACTGCGGATAAATCTGCTTAAACTCCTGCTGAGCGCTACCTATAATTTCACCGTTTTTATTAAAAATTATTGCGCGCGTACTGGTTGTACCCTGGTCGAGCGACAGTATATATTTCATAAAAATATTTTAGCACAGCGCAGTTTTACTGTCAATATGTAAAAACAGCCCCGCTATATTTACAAAACGAAATATTATGTTTCGTAATATGAATTATTATACTTGCTTAAATGATATAAAAATGTTACAATACCAACATAAATAACACGAGGTTAAAATGTCAGTAAGCTATAACAAATTGTGGAAACTTTTAATTGATAAAAATATGTCAAAGACCGATCTGCGCGTAAAAGCGGACATCGGCACTGCCACTTTGGCTAAACTAGGGAAAAATAAACACGTCAGCATGGATGTATTAATAAAAATATGTGCGGTTTTAAAATGTAACATTTCTGAAATTGTAGACGTTGTTCCCGCGGAGGTATACTGATGAGAACATTAACCTATATTTCGTTGTTCAGTAGCGCGGGCGTAGGCTGTTACGGATTTAAACAAGCCGGATTTGAGTGTATTGCCACTTGTGAACTACTTTCTCAAAGAATGGAAATTCAACGCGCCAATAATAAATGCCGTTATGACAGTGGGTATATAACAGGAGATATATCTTTACCTGAAATCAAAGATAAGCTTTGTGACGAAATTTCCTTTTGGAAAAAAATGCACAAAATTATTAATGTAGACGTTATTGTTGCTACTCCTCCATGCCAAGGTATGAGCACGGCGAACTATAAAAAAGGCGATGAAACAAAACGTAATTCACTGGTAGTTGAAGCGATAACATTAATTAAAAAAGTAAAACCACGCATTTTTGTATTAGAAAACGTTAAATCTTTTTTAAAAACCGAGTGTACTGATATCGACGGCGCAATAAGAACCATAGGAGAATGCCTTTCGGGAAATTTATCAAACGAATATTATATTTTTTCGAAAGTTATAAATTTCAAAGATTACGGCGTACCTTCAAGCAGACCGCGAACAATAGTTATTGGAACAAGAAAAGACTGCGTTAACATCAGTCCTCTTAACATATTCCCTGATAAAGAACGTGAAATAACCGTAAGAGACGCTATCGGAGAGTTTCCTCCTCTATCATTCGGAGAAATTAATAGTAACGATATTTTTCATATGTTCAGGGAATATCCCCGATATATGGAAAACTGGATCAGTCATATTTTAGAAGGTCAGTCGGCTTTCGGTAACGATAAAAATTTTTTACCTTATAAAATTATAAATGGTGAAAAACACATTTTAAAAGGCGCCTTTATGGGCAACAAATTCAGACGTCTTTTGTGGGATAAACCTTGCGCATGCATTGCCACACGCAATGACCAGCTTGCTAGCCAAAGCACAATTCATCCCCGCGACAACCGTGTTTTGAGTATTCGCGAACTTATGCGTCTTATGTCAATACCCGACGAATTTAAATGGACTTCGCTTGATACAAGCACTTTAAAAACACAAGCGGAAAAGAAATTATTTTTAAAGAAAAACGAGTTAAATATAAGGCGCTGCATAGGCGAAGCTGTACCTACACATATAATGCATAAAATTGCCTTGAAGGCAAAGACTATTTTGGATTTCCAGGATTTTGTTGATTGTTATTATAAAAACAAAAACTTACAAATAAATTTATCTTACGAAAATTTTTATATAAACACATTTATTGCTGAAAAAGAATTGTCAAATGCAAAAACGACAGGCGCTTATTATACCCCGCAAACCGTAGTTTTCGAAGCACTGTCCTCTTACAGCTATATTGAAGGCAAAACATTATCGCTTCTGGAACCTTCAGTAGGGCTGGGCGCGTTTTTACCACAGCTTTTTACTTTATTGCAAGATTGCGATAAGGTTGACCTTGATCTGTGCGATATTGATAATGAAACGCTATGCAGATTAAAATTATTTCTATCCACTTTAAAATATGACGATGAAAAATTTAACATAAATTTTATTTGCGACGATTTTATTTTATGTAAAGGTTTGAAAATTAAGTACGATTTAATCGTATCAAATCCTCCGTTTTTTTTAGTAACCGGCAAAGAATTAGCTACATACCGAAAAACATTAAATATTTCTAAACCGAAAAATATTTTTGCTTTTTTTCTAAAACGTTTTATAGCTTTATCAAACGAAATAATAACTATTTTACCAAAAAATTTCTTAATGGCTACGGAATACGACGAAGTGAGAATGGAAATTCAACAATACGGAACAGTCAGAATTGTCGATTTCGGCGTAAAATATTTTAAAGAAGTGTTTGTCGAAATATTATCTGTACATTTCAAAAAAGAATACACCGGCAAACTATCGGTCGTAAACAAATCCTCAGGTGAAATATTAGCTCATCCATACGGGTATATTTACCACAATAAATGCTGGTTAATTTACAGAAATAAATGGTTTGACGAATACATTAGTAAACTTAAATTAGACGTTTTTACTTTTTTCAGGGACAGACAAATTTCAAATAAATTTTTAAAAGACTGCGGTGATATAAGAATATTGCGTTCGAAAAATATTTTGGACAATGGAAATATAATTTCCGTTCGCGGATACGACAAATATATCGAAAGCGAACAACTTTTAAATTTCGCAATTTCGAAATACCTGAACGGTCGGGTAATTATTATGCCGAATTTTACATACAATACCCGCGCTACCATACTCCCTGAAAATTGTTTACCCAACGGTTCTATCGCAGTTCTAATTCCAAAAAACAATGACGAGAACTTGGATATAGATTTGAATTATTATTCTTCTTTAGAATTTCGGGAATACTATTCCATTATAAAAAATAAAGCCAAATTCACATTAAATATAGATAAAAATTCCGTATATTATATAGGAGTAAAACTAAATGATTAATAAAATTATCAACATCAGCCATAATGTTTCGTTAGCGAAACAAAACGGTAGGTTTTTAGCAGACAAATCTTACGCTTTCGATACCGTATTTTTCCTTTCCAAATTTATTTTACATAACAGTAATAATAACCTATTCGACAAACAAGAATTACGTGATAAGGCAATCAAATATACCGAAGATATCTTTCAGTTAACCCCGGGAACCGCAGGAGCAATAAATTATTTTATCGAAACAATTAATTTTCTTGAATTCTCAAATATAATAGAAAAATCATCAAGAAATATTTATAAAATCTGCGACAGAGAAATTTTGGAATATATTACTAATAAACCTGAAAACGCCTACATTTTCAATTATCTTGTTACTTATCTTACTTTTAAAAACGATTCGTTGTTATCGCTGTTTGAAAAATTTTGCAATACATCTTTAATTAAAGAAAAAGAAAGACTAGTTTCTACTATATATTTGGCATTTTGTGAAAAATCAGTAAGTATTCAAACATCAGGTACTCAATGGTCAAAACAACTGGTAAAATATGCATTAATTGTTCTTGGTTTCATAAACGGTCAAAACGAAATTACAAGGGAACTTTCGATTAAATCTACACGGTTGACCATAAACGACATATCTTTAAACGTGGCAGGCACGCGCACTCCCGTTTATTTACCAAAGAAAAACGATTATCTTCATAATTTCAATTTAGATTATGTGAAAATGCATTTACAGAATTATCTGATCAATAAAACCACCATCAAAAGAATAACCGAAATTTTTACGGTTAGCAGTATTGCCGAGAGCCTTGCAGATTTAAAACTAACAATGCTGGACGATAAAGCCAATGGCGTTATAATGAACGACTTTGAAAAAGAACAATACATTGTTAATACTGTTAAAACCAGAAACCAGTCGATTCAACGTCAATTTAGGAAAGGCTTATTGGACCATAACGAACACAAATGTCCGATTTGCGGGTTTAGCTTTGAAAATTTTTTAATTGCAAGCCATATAAAACCCTATTCGAAATGCGATGATACTTACGATGCTATAAATCATTTTAACGGCTTACTTATGTGCCCCAATCATGACAAATTATTTGAAGGCGCAGAATATATGACAATCGATGCAAAAAACGGTGAAATTATACTATCGCCAGCCGTACAAAATTCGCAAGATTTTAAAATGCTGAACGGAAAGCATATTTCCAGAAATTACATTGATAACGAAAGACGCCACTATTTAAAATGGCATAACGCTCAATTTTTATCAAAAAAATGAATAAAAAATTAACAGCCCCGCGCCGATAAAGCGCGGGGCTGTAAGTCTTTTATTTTATAAGCGCCGTCCGCAACGAATTGCACACCGCCAGCAACATTACACCTACGTCTGCGAAAATAGAAATTATCAGAGGAAACGAAGGAATTGCAATGCTAAGCGCCATAATCGCAAACTTTACCGCCAGCGATCCTATAATATTTTCAATTACTATTTTGCGCGTCCCCCTGGCGATTTTACGAGCTTTGGGCAGTAACGACAGATTATCCGAAACCAAAACGATATCGCTGGCTTCGATAGCCGCGTCCGAACCTACTCCTCCCATCGATACGGCGCAATCGGAAACAGTCATAACAGGCGCGTCGTTAATACCGTCGCCTGCATATATCAAGCCGCCGAGCGCTTTAAGTTCCTCCGCCTTCTTCAGTTTCTCGTCAGGTAAAAGCCCTGCAAAAACCCCGTCCAGTCCAAGCTCTTCGGCAACGCTTTCGGCGCGCTCGTTATTATCGCCGGTAAGCATATATGCGCCTGTAACCCACTGCTTTTTAAGCTCTTCAATCGCCGCGGCAGCGCCTTCTTTTATGCGGTCGTCTATTTCAATAACGCCTACATATGCGCCGCCCAACGCCACGTAAACAACTGTGGAAACGCTTTCGGTTGCGGTAAATTCCACACCGTTTTCACGCAAAAGCAAAGCGTTTCCGCACAACAATATTTCGCCGTCCGCCGTGCAGGATATTCCACGTCCCGCTATTTCTTTTACGTCTTCAACATCCAACCCGCCTTCAATGTCCGCAAATGCCGCGGCAATCGGGTGCGAGGAAAATTTTTCAGCGCACGCGGCAAGCTTAAGCGCCTTTTCCGAAGAATACGATTTTATAGCGAACACGCCTTCGGTAAGCGTTCCCGTTTTATCGAAAGCGGCAACCGTAGCTTTGGCTATTTCGTCGATGCAGGTTGATCCCTTAACCAGAATACCGAATTTCGCGCTGCGCCCTATGCCTCCGAAATATGCAAGCGGCACCGAAATGACAAGCGCGCACGGGCAGGAAATAACAAGGAAAGACAGCGCCTTGTAAATCCACTCGCCGTAGGTTGCCCACACAAACAAACCGTTTACGGCACAGATAATCGTTGGCACAAGCCCCGCCACAAGCAATGCGGCAACAACAACTGCGGGCGTATAATATTTTGCGAATTTTGTTATAAATTTTTCGGGTTTCGCCTTTTTAGCCGTGGAATTTTCAACCAGCTCCAAAATTTTTGCAACCGCCGAATTTTTATATTCGCGCGTAACTTCCGCTTCTATTACACCAGATATATTTATTGCACCCGATAAAATCTCGTCGCCCTCTTTAACCTCGCGCGGAATAGCTTCGCCGTTAAGGCTTTTCATATCCAAAGCCGTTTCACCCGACAATATGCGGCAGTCAACGGGAATTTTTTCCCCTGCTTTAATAAGAATTCTGTCGCCTTCCGCAAGGCTTTCAGGCGAAACCACTATGCTATCGCCCCCTTTAATAAGCGTTGCCGTTTCACTCTTTAAGTCCATAAGTTTTGTGATAGACTTACGCGACGATCCCACGGCAACCGCCTGTAACAGCTCGCCTATGCGATATAACAGCATAACGGCAACGCCCTCGAAAAGTCCGTCGCCCGTGGTTACGCCCAAAACAACTGCGCCAACCGAAGCAATTGTCATTAAAAAGTTCTCATCGAAAACTCTTCCCCGCACTATATTGCGCGCGGTATTCCATAACACGGTATATCCCGCCGCAATGAAAGCCACGCCG
This sequence comes from uncultured Clostridia bacterium, assembly GCA_947053545.1. Taxonomy (GTDB): domain Bacteria; phylum Bacillota; class Clostridia; order Christensenellales; family Borkfalkiaceae; genus Coproplasma. Next base: position 2,252 of record CAMRSY010000033.1, on the reverse strand, counting down.
TACAACGCATAAACGACGTACATAACCGCGCCGCCGAAATTAAGAAAGTCAAGGACAATAGCTGGAACAAAAAACAGCGCGGACAGTACAACCGCTATTATATCCGCCAAATTATCTTTTACGATTCCTTTGCTTTTATTACCCCCATCTTCAATGATTTTAACGTCCTCGAAATGAGTGATGCAATAAATTGATTTATCGTAAGCCTCGCGCGTGTTCGCCCTCAATAAAACCGACATGTTCATAAAATCTACCGTTGCCGAAACGCCGTTTATCTTATTGAGTTCTTCCTCCAGCTCGCGCGCGCAGTTTGCGCAGCACAAATTTGTAATTTTAATTTTTTTGCAGTCGGCTGCAACTTTTTCAGAAAGTTCTTCTTCCACTATTTTCGCGTCTTCAAAATGATTGCAGCAATATAGTGCGGGGGCAATTGCGCTTTCTTCGCAATCGATTATAACTTTCCCTCCCATAAAATCAACCGTAGCCGAGGTTACCCCTTCAATTTTGTTAAGTTCTTCTTCCAGCTCGCGGGCGCAATTCGCACAGTCAAGACCTGAAATTTTATACGTTTTAATCATTGCAGTTCAAATGCTCCTTTGCCACCGAAATCATAGTAAGCACATGCCCGTCGGCTATCGAATATATAACCTGCTTTCCTGCGCGCCGGCATTTAATTATGCGGTGGTCCCGCAGTGTTTTCAGTTGATGCGAAACGGCGCTCTGCTGCCCCCCGACGGCCTGCGTAAGATGCTCTACGCACAGCTCCCCGAAAGAAAGCGCAAGCAAAATTTTAAGGCGCGAAGGTTCGCTTATAGCCTTAAAACGCGCGGCCAACTCGTCTATATCCTCTTCGCCCGGCATTCCCTCAACCGCAATTTTAACGCGCTGTTCGTGTTCGTATTTTTCATTCAACGTGTCTTCCATACTATCCTCCGCCATAATTATTATACGTTTACGGCTTACTATTTATGAATTGTTATTCATATGATAATATAATGTTTTATCTTTGTCAAGAGATTTTGATTATTTTCAAAAAAACTTTCTTCTGATTGCGTGAACATCTATATCCCCCCCCCGCATTCAGCGCCTTCGGTTTATCCTTCTGTTGCTATATAAAGCTTTGCCCTACAATTTAGAAATTTCGGTACAAAAAAAGAGGATACGTCGCCGTATCCTCTTTAATATGTAATTTTTTAAAACTTAGCCCTTTATACCGCCTAAAATACCGGCCGCGCCGCCTGCGATACCGAAGACGGAAAGAAGCCAGCAACCTGCCGCGGGAATAAATTTAACCCCTTCTTCTTTCATTGCTTTGCATAAATCGGATGTTGTGCAGGTGAATGTAAGAATAAGAGTAAGAAGCGCAGATACGATAAGCAACGCCGCCAAGCCGACAGTAACAAACTTAAGCGCTTTAACGTTGACAAACTTACTTACAGCAAAGGAAACTGCGGTAAGAGCGGCAGATATAACTGCTATTATACCAAATGCCTGCGCAGCTTCAATTCCGGGATAAGGAACTTTTGCCTCCATACCCAAAATACCCGTCAAATCTTTGGCTTCTTTGTTTGCGTCAATCAAATCCTTAAGTTTTGCCAATTCGCTTTCGCCCTCAAAACTAACGCTAAGCCAATCGATGCAAAGCCCCACTATGCCCATAATGAGCGCCACACCCAACACTGCAAGCACTACTATACTTACAATGTTAAACTTTTTTTTACTTGCCATAAATACTCTCCTTTATATTTAATTTTTATTTTTGCTTTATAAATGATCTTTTCGTGTACAAAGTACACGAAAAGGGCTAGCCCTTTTTTTATTTAATTACGTTTACATAATACGCCACAAAACGCATTTTGTCAACATTTTCACGCAAAAATTGTCAATTTTTGTAATTTTTTGCACGCCGCTGTCTTACCTGCCTTCACCCGGTTTACAAATTTAGCTTTTAAAATAGTAAACAACAAGGCGTAAATAATTGACAACGCACACTCCCTTTGATAAAATAAACACCGTCGGCAAACCGACGGTTTAAAGTTATTATGTTGCTATAAACAGCTCATTTTGTTGATGAATAAAAACTTTTTTAGCGGTTGACAATTTCTACAACGGAAGTACTAATTTATAAACCTCTACAAGCTTTTCTACAAAATCCTTTTTACTTGATTTTGCAGACAAAAACTTAATAATTCCATACGGAAGGATGGCAGAGCGGTCGAATGCGGCGGTCTTGAAAACCGTTGAAGTGAAAG
>CAMRSY010000032.1 GCA_947053545.1 uncultured Clostridia bacterium | reverse complement strand
TCAATGTGGGTGATAGAAGAGATCTTGTTATTATCGGCTTGCTCGAGGGCGGAAAATCGTGGCCGAAATCTGTGTCGGCCGGATTCGAAGTATATAACGTAGCCGAAGCAACCAAGCGCGCCGACGTGGTTATGATTTTAATTAACGACGAAAGGCAGGCTAAAGTTTATAAAGAGAGTATTGAAAAAAATTTAAAGGAAGGCGCGGCGCTAGCGTTTGCCCACGGATTTAATATACATTTCAAACAGATTGTTCCTCCGGCAAACGTAGACGTGTTTATGATAGCGCCCAAAGGTCCCGGGCATACCGTTCGCAGCGAATATCAGGACGGTAAAGGCGTTCCCTGCCTTGTCGCTATCGAGCAGGATTATTCGGGCAAAGCGTTAAACGTCGCCCTTGCATATGCGGCGGGTATAGGCGGGGCGCGTGCCGGAGTTTTGGAAACGACGTTTAAATGCGAAACCGAAACTGACCTTTTCGGCGAACAGGCGGTTCTTTGCGGCGGAGTTACGGCGCTTATGAAGGCGGGGTTTGAAACGCTTGTCGAGGCGGGGTACGACCCCAAAAACGCTTATTTCGAATGTATACACGAAATGAAGCTTATAGTCGACCTCATTTATAAGGGCGGCTTCTCACTAATGAGGTATTCTGTATCCGATACGGCGGAATACGGCGACTACGAAACGGGCAAACGGCTTATAACCGAAGAAACCAAAAAGGAAATGAAAAAAGTTTTGGAAGAGATACAGGACGGTACTTTCGCTTCCAAATGGATAGCCGAAAATAATAACGGCAGGGCGCATTTCAATGCAAAAAGGGCTTTGGAAGCCTCGCAGGAACTTGAAAAAGTGGGTAAAGAAATCCGCGGAATGTACTCGTGGAATAATGACAATATCGAGGCTGCCGAAGAGGGAAAATCGAAACTTTAATTATAAATTAAAAAAATTACGCGCTTGCAATTTGCAGGCGCGTTTTTAATTTTTTAACTTGCATTTTGTTGTCTTTTCCGGTTGTAAATGATATAATACAAAATGAATGATAATGCTTAATCGGAGATTTGTCGGTGAATAAGAAAAACAATAACGAAAAACGCTCGTATATACTTACCAGAGAAACTCTCGGTATGACAATTTTGCTGTTCTGTTTCATTCTTACGGTTATGCTGTTAACCAACAGGGCAATATTTATGGATTTCGGCGGCGCTATCTGTACGTTTATGTACGGTACGTTCGGTTACGCTTCATACTTTATTGTCGCGCTTTTGGCGTACTTGGGCGAATGGCTGGTGTTCGAAAAGAAAATGCGTGTAAACCTCCGGTGCTTTCTGCTTTTTGCCGCAACGGTAACCGTATTCTTTTTACTGATTCATTCAGTAACGACCGCAAAGTATTCGATGAGCGGTTACGGCGGATATCTTGCGCAATGTTATAAAAATGCGGCAAACGGCTACGGCGGTTATTCTTTCGGAGGGGTGATAAGCGGACTTGTCGTTTACCCTATAGCGAAAGGCACAACTTTTATAGGCGCGTACGTAATATTTTCGTTGCTTACCGTCGCTTTGGGTGTTTTTGCGTTTCTGTCCGTACGCAGCCTGGTGCTGGGCAAACTTGTTCTGCGCGCGCAGTCTTCGGCAAAGGGCAAGTCAAAAGAAGAGCCCGAGCAGGTACGCAGACAGGAAGAGGAGCGCGTGCAAACGCCCGATAACCTTTATTCGCTTAACGAAAATCACGAGATAGTTACAAAAGTAAAGGCAAGCGAACCTACGCGCGTTCATTCAACAAAAAAAGGCAATGTCGCTATGCAGGAAGGAAAAGCTGACGACGATAAATTTTCCCCCGAAAATCTGGGAAGAAAAATTCTTTTTCAACCCGGTGAATTCGCCGCGGAAAGTTACAGAAGAAATATGATTTACAATGAAGATTCGTATTTCAACCATCCCGTGCAGAACGACGGCGATTATCTCAGAAGCTTTTCTAGCAATCCCTCGGCGCCGGTTAATACGCAAAATTCTATGCCGCCTTCGCAATCCACATATACGGCGGATTTCTCGTCGCAGTTAGATAACGAGGGCAATTTCGGCGATGAAACTCCTTCTTATCTTTACGGCGACGAACCTGTGCAAAATCTTGGCGACAGGCCGCTTTACGATGAAAGCGCGCATACGGACGACGAATACAGTTCTTATACCGTAGGTCATGGCGCCGCCAACGTTTTCGAGGAAGCGAAAGAAGACTCGGATGAAGACATTGTGCAACAGGACGATGCAAATAAACAATTCGACCCTTACGGTTTGCAGACTTTCGACGATACGCCCTCCGCAGAGGAAAGGCGCGCCGAACCGGAGCCCGGCGAAATTTTTAAAGGACCGGAAGAAACTCAACCCGTGCAACCGATTTCTCCGCGCGCCGAAACGCCGGTGCCTGAAGAAAAGCCGAGGGAGAGGGGTAGCAGTCTGTTCGAATTATTCAGCTCGTCCAATCCACGTTTAAACGGAGAAAGGCGCGTAGAACCCGACGTATCCGCTTTGAAAGCGCCGGGAAGAGAAATTAGCAGAGAAAATTTATTTGACGATTCCGACGGTGAAAGCAATCTTTTTGGCGACAGTAGGCCGCTTGTCGAGCGTAACCGCAAAGCGGCGGAAACCGACGGGAATGCCGTTTCAAACGTTCGCGGAGCCTTACAGAGTACCGGAAAATCGGATGTGCCGCCGGCAAAAGAAACTGTTCTGCCGCAACCTCAGCCTGTTGCGGAGGAAAAACCCAAACACGTATGGAAAAAATACGTGCGTCCTTCTTTGGATCTTTTGGACGACTATCCCGAAAACAATAACGTAAACACGGCGGAAATAGAGGAAAGCAAGCAGATTATTTGCGACACGTTGGCAGACTACCGCATAGAAAGCAGGATATCTAATGTTGTGGTAGGCCCCGCTATAACACGGTACGACGTTATTATCGAGGACAGAACCAACATCAAAAATGCACTTAAATACCGTGAAGCAATAGCTATGGCGTTGATGAAGGAAAACGTTAACGCTTATCTTAACTATTCGAAAGGTGCGATTTCTATTGAGGTTCCGAATTCGTCGCGCTGCGTTGTAGGATTGAAAGGGATGCTTGCCAGCAGCACGTTTTTAAATTCCAAACCCAACAGTTTAACTTTTACTTTGGGTAAAAATGTGGAAGGGCAGGTCGTTTGCCCCGATATCACTAAAATGCCGCATCTTTTGGTTGCGGGCACTACGGGCAGCGGTAAAAGTATCTGTTTAAGCACGCTGATAATCAGTTTACTGTACAAATACGGTCCCGAAGAATTGCGTTTCATTCTGGTCGACCCCAAACAGGTTGAATTTATTTCGTACGACAAATTGCCCCATCTTATGATAAACGAAATTATCTACGACGTTGATAAAGCGATTAAGGCGCTTAACTGGGCAATAAAAGAGATGGAAAGGCGCTATCAGTTGTTTAAAGAAATGACCGAAAAAGGCGTGGCGACCAAAAATCTTACCGAATATAATGCGCATTTACCCGACGGCGAAGAAAAACTGCCTAAGATTGTAGTTATTTTAGACGAGTTCGGCGATTTGATGCTACAGGCGAAAAAAGACATAGAAAGCAGAATAATAAGGCTTGTACAAAAATCCCGCGCTTGCGGTATTCACCTTATACTTGCTACTCAGCGTCCTTCGGTCGACTGCATTACGGGTTTGATAAAATCGAATTTGCCTACGCGTATAGGATTTAAAGTAAATTCGTTCGACGATGCAAGATGTATTTTCGATATCGGCGGCGCGGAAAAGCTTTTGGGCAAGGGTGACTTGTATTTCCGTTCTGCCGAAAGCCCCGAACTTGCCAGAATACAGGGCTGCTTTATAGACACGCACGAGGTGCAGAAGGTCACCGATTTTGTAAAACAGCATAACGAAACGTATTTCGACCAAAGCGTAAGCGACTTTATAAATACAGTTGAAGAAGAGGCGGCGGATAACGGTTCCGAAGCCGGTGACGTCGGTATGGGCGAAGCATCTAAAGTGGATGACACTTTCATTAAGGCTTTGAAATTCTGCGTAACCAGTAATCAGGCGTCCGTTTCGATGATTCAGCGCCGTTTCCCTATAGGATATATGAAGGCGTGCAAAATAATTGACTGGATGGAGAATATGAACTACATAACTCAGTCCGAAGGTTCTAAGCCCAGAAAAGTGCTGTTATCGCGCGAAGAGTTTATTCAGCGTTACGGTGACGTTGATGATTGATTTTACAAATAAAAAATTCGGAGTAATATCGCTGGGCTGCGATAAAAACAGGGTGGACACCGAAAAGTTGTTGGCGCGTATCAGGGCGCGCGGCGGAGTTTTAACGGACGATGCTTGCCAGGCGGAAATTTTAATTGTCAATACCTGCGCGTTTTTAAACGAAGCTCGCAAAGAAGCTATAGAAACGGTTTTGGATTGCGCCTCGTATAAAGGCGGAAAGTTGGAAAAACTTGTGGTTACTGGCTGCCTTCCGCAAAAATATATAGGCGAACTCTTTGAAGAATTATCCGAAGCCGACGTTTTTTTGGGGATTGACGATTACGGTAAAATTTTCGAGGCACTTGAAAAATCGTACAGCGGACAGAGAGTTAATTTTGTAGGTTCGGGCAATAATGAATACTGCGGGCAAAGAGTTGTAACTACGCCTTGTCATTATGCGTATCTTAAAATCGCCGACGGTTGCAACAATTTCTGTACCTATTGTCTTATTCCGAAAATACGCGGCAGATACCGCAGTTATCCTATGGAGCAATTACTGCGTGAAGCGGAGGGCTTGGGTGAAATTTCTGAGCTGATTTTAGTCGCTCAGGACGTTTCACGCTACGGCTCGGACTTGAGAGAAAAAAATTATTTAAAAAATTTTTTACAAAAGCTGACAACGCTTGACAACATTAAAAGTGTAAGATTGCTTTACTGTTATCCCGATATGATTGACGACGGTTTGATTGCAGAGATACGAGATAATCCTAAAGTTATCAAATATCTTGATATTCCGTTACAGCACAGCGAAACGCGCGTTTTAAAATTGATGAACAGGCGCGGGACTCGTGAAGAATATCTTGCGCTTATAAATAAATTAAAGCGCGAAATACCTGAAATTGCCATACGTTCTACGTTTATCAGCGGCTTTCCTTCCGAAACCGAAGAAGAATTTGAAGGAATGTGCGATTTCTTAAAACAGGCTAAACTTGTAAACTGCGGATTTTTTGCGTACTCGCGCGAGCCGGATACGCCCGCTTACAGAATGAATGGGCAGGTTGCTTACGCTGTTAAAAAAAGACGCGTAAAAAAGCTTTACGATATTCAAAGAAACGTTTCGCGCGGATATCTTTCTTCTTATCTTGGTAAAAGTATTAAAGTTTTGTGCGACGGAATCGACTACGGTAAAAACTGTTTTGTCGGAAGGGCGTATTTCAGCGCTCCCGATATCGACGGTAAAGTTTATTTCAATTCGGCGAACGCCGTGCAGGGTGAATATTACAATGTAATAATCAGCTCCTGCGACAGTTACGATTTATACGGGCAAACGGAGGACTACGACTGTGAGTGATGAAAACAACGGCTACGGCGAAAGTAAATTTTACAGGTTTGCCAAAGGCAAAGGGGTAATGAACTTACCTAACAAACTTACAATAAGCCGCATGGTTATGATACCCGTATTCATACTGTTTTTCTATCTTAATTTTACCGCGCACTATTTCGTTGCGCTGGCAATATTTCTAATTGCAAGTTTAACCGACTTATTCGACGGTAAAATCGCCCGAAAATATAATCTTGTAACCAATTTGGGTAAGTTTTTAGACCCTATTGCCGACAAAGTTTTGGTATTATCGGCTTTGGTTGTATTTCTTACGGCGCCGTGGCTGTTTACCGCAAATTTGGGAGACTGGGCATTTATAGCGGCCGGTTGCGGAGTTGCTGTAATACTTGCGCGTGAAATTATAGTAAGCGGATTCAGAATGGTAGCCGCCGACGCAAAGGTGGTTATCGCCGCAGACATGGTAGGCAAATACAAGACCGTTATGCAGGATATCGCCGTTATAGTTTTGCTGGTAGGCGCTGGTTTTGCCGAGTTAAATACTGTTGTAAACAGTTCTGCGTTTGTAATGTGCGGTAAAGTTATAAATTATATCGGGTTGGTATGCTTTGCGCTTTCCGTGTTGCTTACTATAATTTCGGGTATAAACTATATAGTTAAAAATATCGGGGTTTTAAAGGTATGAACGCGGTTCCGCGTGAGGATTTAAGGAAAGGCAAAATTTGTCTTATCTCTCTCGAACATAAACGAATAATAAATTTTAATAAGGTTTCAGAGGTTGCTGAGGGTTTGGCCGCGTGCGGATACTATGCAGACAAGATAGTCAGGGTATCGTTTAATCAGTCGGACGAAATAGTACGCGCGCTTGAAGACGGAATCGATAATTATGAAAATGCCGTAATTGTTTGTCCGCAGCAGATGGACAATACCGTCCGTCAGTTTTTTACCTCCAAATACAACTGTTCTTTTGACGGCTTGGGAATACTTAACAGCAAAAACGACAGCATATTCGTTCTGTGTTCCGACGGCGAAAACCGACTTAAAATTTCCGATATAAAATCGGTTTTGGATAAAAAGTACGGCGTATGCTATGAAAGCTCGGTAATAAGATGTATGGGCGCTCCAGCAAACTTAATTAATAAAGCGCTTTCAAACGCTAAACGGGCGTTTTCGGACGGGGGAGTTTTTTTTAACGTAACAGAAAGTTACGACGATTGCAGAATCGAGATAGTATATACGTCGTTTGCGCCTAAAATCAAACTTGACGAAACCGTGCGCGAAATTGTCATGGCGCTGGGCGGTTATGTATACGCGCTTGAAGACATTTCTTTGCCCGAACAGCTTTTCCGTTTGCTGAAACTCAGAAGAATGAAAATTTCGGTTGCGGAAAGTTTTACCGGCGGAGGAATTGGCAAACGCCTTGTGGAGATTTCGGGAATTTCCGAAGTTTATCACGAAGGGTTGAATACTTATTCCAATAATGCCAAACAGGAGCGATTGGGTGTAAGCGAGCTTACTTTAAACCAGCGCGGCGCCGTATCTGCGGAAACGGCGTATCAGATGGCTGAAGGGTTGCTTAAAACAGGACAATGCGACGTGGCGTTATCGACTACGGGTATAGCGGGCCCCAAATCCGACAACACGTCTAAACCCGTAGGGCTTGCCTATATAGGCGTAGGAGTCAGTGACGACGTTTCGGTTTTTAAATACAATTTTTCTGGTGACAGGCAGGCAATAACGGAAAAGGCAATTAATCACGCGCTGTTTCTGGCATACAAAAAGTTAAAATAATTACGAGGTAAATATAAATGAACGAAGAAAAACTCAAAGCACTAAATTCGACAATAGCAATGATTGAAAAGCAGTACGGCAAGGGCGCTATAATGAAGCTCGGCGACGAAAACGTAAATGCCGAACTGGAGGTTATTTCCACGGGTTGTCTTTCGCTCGACCTCGCTCTCGGCGTAGGCGGCGTGCCCAGGGGCAGAATAATGGAGATTTACGGACCTGAATCGTCGGGTAAAACTACGGTTGCATTGCATATTATAGCGCAGGCGCAAAAGATGGGCGGCGTTGCGGCGTTTATCGACGCAGAACACGCGCTCGACGCCGTATATGCGCACGCGCTGGGGGTTAAAACCGACGAGTTGTATATTTCGCAGCCCGACACGGGCGAGCAGGCGCTCGATATCTGCGAATCGCTTGTCCGTTCAAGCGCAGTTGACGTAATAGTCGTCGATTCAGTTGCGGCGCTTACGCCCAAGGCCGAAATCGAAGGAGATATGGGCGATACCCACGTCGGCTTGCTGGCAAGGCTTATGTCGCAGGCTTTAAGAAAACTTACCGCTATAACGAACAGGTCGAAAACGTGCGTTATTTTTATTAACCAGCTGCGCGAAAAGGTTGGCGTAATGTTCGGCAACCCCGAAACCACCCCGGGCGGAAAGGCGCTTAAATATTTTGCTTCAGTACGCTTAGACATAAGGAAGGCTGATTCGTTGAAGAGCGACGGGGATATAGTTGGCAACAGGGCTAAGGGAAAGGTTGTCAAAAATAAAGTTGCGCCTCCTTTTAAGGTTGCCGAATTCGATATTATCTACGGCGAAGGTATTTCGGCGGAGGGCTGTTTGATTGACCTAGGGCTTGAATACGGCATTTTGTCAAAGAGCGGCGCATGGTTTAATTACAACGACGAAAAAATTGCCAACGGCAGGGAAAAAATGCGCGAGCATTTAAAGAATAATCCCGCGCTTAAAGATGAGTTGGAGGCAAAGATAAGAGAGGCGCACAAGGCGTCGTTAAAGAAGGCGGATTGATGAAATTCGGTTATGTAAAAGTTTGCTCGGCAACCCCCGAAATAAGGGTTGCCGACGTTAAATTTAATACGGACAATATTATAAATGCCATTAAAGAGAGCGCGGAAAACGGCAGTCAGTTAACCGTGTTCCCCGAGCTTTGCATTTGCGGCTATACCTGCGGTGACCTGTTTAATCAGTCCGCGCTTATTTCAGCCTGCGCAAACGCGCTTTCTAAAATTGCCGCAGCAACCAGAGGGTTAAAAACTTTGGTGTTTGTCGGCGCGCCGCTGGAAAGGCTGGGTAAGCTGTATAATTGCGCGGTTGCCATACACGGCGGAGCAATAATAGGCGCCGTGCCTAAAACCTATATTCCCGATTACGGCGAGTATAACGAAAAAAGGTATTTTTCTGTTCTGTCGGAAAGTAATGCGAAAAATGATTCGGGATATATCGAAATCGGCGGGGGAACCGTAACTTTTTCAACGGCAATTACTTTTGCTTCTAAGGATAATCCATATTTTACCGTGGCGGCGGAAATTTGCGAAGATTTATGGGCGCCCGGTTCGCCGTCAGTAAGGCGCGCGGCGGCAGGCGCGAATATTATCGTCAATCTGTCTGCCAGCAACGAAACGGTGGGTAAAGCCGAATACCGCCGGAACCTCGTTAAAATGCAGTCGGCAAAACTTGTTGTCGGCTACGTTTACAGTGATGCGGGGGACGGTGAAAGTACTACCGATCTGGTCTTCGCGGGGCATAATTTAATATGTGAAAACGGCGCGGTACTTGCGGAAAGCAAGTTGTTTGAAAACGGTCTTTTGTACGGCGAAATCGACGTTTCTTATCTCGCCGCCGAAAGGCGCAAAACGGCTTCGGGATATTACGGCGACAGAAATGAAGAAGCCGGGATAACCGTTTCGTTCCGTTCGGACGAAAACGACGGGGATATCGGCCGTATATATCCGCGCTTACCTTTCGTGCCCGAAAAAGGGTTGACGGAAAGAAGCGAACTTATTTTGAAAATCCAGTCTAAAGGGCTTGAAAAAAGGCTTGCGCATACGGGTTCGGAATCGGTTGTTATTGGCGTTTCGGGCGGGCTTGATTCGGCGCTTGCCTTAATTGTTGCCGTGCGCGCGTTTAAAGCGCTGGGTAAGAATTTAAAAAATATTATAGCCGTAAGTATGCCGGGTTTCGGCACTACTAATAAAACTAAAAGCAATTCGCAAAAGCTGTGCGGGGCAATGGGGGTTACATTTAAAACCATACCCGTGGGCAACACGGTTAACAGCCATTTTAAAGATATCGGACACGACCCCGACGATAAAAACGTCACCTATGAAAACGCTCAGGCGCGTATGCGCACTCTTATATTAATGGACGTTGCAAACGACAACGGCGGTTTGGTAGTAGGTACGGGCGATTTAAGCGAACTTGCGCTCGGCTGGGCGACGTACAACGGCGACCATATGTCTATGTACTCCGTAAACGCCGGCGTTCCGAAAACGCTTGTTAAACATTTAGTTGCTTACGAAGCGGAAAAATCGGGCGGTGAAATTGAAAAAATTCTTTTTAGTATTTTAAATACTGAAATCAGCCCCGAACTTCTTCCGCCGGACAATGACGGAAACATTGCGCAAAAAACGGAAGATTTGGTTGGACCTTACGAGTTGCACGACTTTTTTCTGTATTATTTTATGCGTTGTGGTTTTCCGCCCGACAAGCTGCTATATTTAGCCTGCAAAACTTTCGATGGAATATACGATTGTGAAACGGTAAATAAATGGCTTAAAATTTTTATACGGCGTTTCTTCGGTCAGCAGTTTAAGCGTTCGTGTATGCCCGACGGCGTTAAGGTGGGCAGCGTATCGCTTTCACCGCGCGGGGATTGGAGAATGCCTTCAGACGCGGTAAGCGCTGTCTGGACGGATTTTTTAAAATAAAATTTCCCGCGCCGCGGACGTTAAATCGTCCGCGGCTTTTTAATAAAGTAATAGGTTATTTCACCAAATAAATTGACATTGCGGTTCAGTTGGTGTAAAATATTTTATGGTATATTAAAAGGCAATAAAATTGCTTTAGGTATATATAAAATTTAATCAGGGAGGCAGTATGTTAAACACACAAATCAGCTCCCTGTTCCTTGCCGACGGATGGCTGGTCGGATTTGTCGTTGCGCTTGTCGTTGCAATAATTGCAATAACGGCGGCAGTTTTATGTTTGGTTTTCGGCCAAAAGATTTACAAATCGAAGGTTGAAAGACAGCTGGGTGACGTTAAGGCGCGTTCGGAAAAAATGATTGAAGACGCGACTGCTGAATGTAAAGCACTAAAAAAAGAAGCGATTTTAGAGGTTAAGGAACAGGAGCTTAAATTAAAAAACGAATTTGAAAGAGAGACTAGGGACAAGAAAAGCGAGTTAAATAAACTTGAGCAGCGCCTTATGCAAAAGGAAGATAACCTCGACAAAAAGGAGTCGGCTCTCGACAGAAAGAACGAAGAACTTGACAAACAGAAGAAAGACCTTTCTTTAAAAGAGCAAGAGGTTAAGAAAACACAGGAAAAAGTAAACCATCAGCACGAATTGATGGTGCAGGAACTTGAAAAAGTAGCACAGCTTACTAAAGAAGAAGCTAAAAAACTTTTATCCGAAGAAATTTTAGACGAAGCGCGCCACGACGTGGCTTTGCAGGTTAGAAATATAGAGCAGACTGCTAAAGACGAGGCCACTAACGAAGCGAAGAAAATAATTTCGCTTGCCGTTCAGCGTTGTTCGGCAGACCACGCGTCGGAAATTACCGTGTCGGTAGTGCCCATTCCCAGCGACGATATGAAGGCGAGAATTATCGGCAGAGAGGGTAGAAATATCCGCGCGTTGGAAAACGCCACCGGAATCGAGCTGATTGTGGACGACACGCCCGAGGTCGTAATTTTATCGGGGTTTGACCCTGTTCGCCGCGAGGTTGCCCGACTTACGTTGGAAAAACTTATCGCCGACGGCAGAATCCATCCGGCAAGAATAGAAGAAACGGTTGCAAAAGTCAGGAAGGAACTCGATCAGGAAATAAAGGCTGCAGGTGAAAGCGCAATGTTCGACGTTGGTATTTACGGTATCCACCCCGAACTTATAAAGCTTATCGGACGCTTGAAATACAGAACCAGTTACGGGCAAAACGTATATAAACACAGCATCGAGGTTTCGCAGCTAGCGGGTTTGATGGCTTCAGAATTGGGGCTTGACGTAACGCTTGCAAAACGTGCGGGGCTGTTGCACGATATAGGCAAAGCGGTAGATAAAGAGCAGGAAGGAACGCACGTTCAGCTCGGCGCTGATTTGGCAAAGAAATTCGGTGAAAAGGCAAACGTTATAAATGCTATAGCGGCTCACCACGGCGATTGCGAACCTAAGACTATGGAAGCAGTGCTTGTGGCCGCTGCCGACGCTATATCGGGTGCGCGCCCCGGTGCAAGAAGGGAAACGGGTACCAATTACGTCAAGAGGCTTGAAAAGCTTGAAGGAATTGCGGCAAGCTTTAACGGCGTGGACAAGTGCTATGCAATACAGGCGGGACGCGAGGTGCGCGTAATGGTTAAACCCGAACAGGTTGACGACGCGCAGGCAATGTTCCTTGCAAAGGACATTGCGAAGAAAATAGAGGCTGAACTCGAGTATCCCGGACAGATTAAAGTAAACGTAATTCGCGAATCGAGAGCGGTAGAATACGCAAAATAATTATTAATAAATAATAATCCACCCGCCTAGCGGGTGGTATTTCATTTTCGGGCATAGCCCTAA
>CAMRSY010000031.1 GCA_947053545.1 uncultured Clostridia bacterium | reverse complement strand
ATCGGTTAACCTTTTTGAACCACGCGACTATCGCGTGGTTTTCTTTATACAAAAAAAACGGAGGGAAAGTTCCCTCCGTTTTTTTATGGTCGAGGCGACGGGATTTGAACCCACGACCTTATGGTCCCGAACCATACGCGCTACCAACTGCGCTACGCCTCGATAAAATACAGCAGAACTGTAACCAGCGTTTCTGTTTCTTTTGATATTATAGTATCATTTGACATATCAGTCAAATAAATTGCCGCGGTAATCGGCTAAAAAATAATGCCGATTTTATAAAGCCGCGGACAAACGCCCGCGGCTTATTTTATTTAACCGTTTAATTTAAAACGCTTACTCGTCCTCTATTTCAGTTTCGTGTTCAGACTGAAGCAATCCCGCAGCCCTTAAATTGGATAGAAGATTATTAAATTTTGTTACAAGATCGGTTGCGTCGGTTGCATCCTCAACGGGTGCCGCCGCCGTTAACACAGCGTCGTCACCTTTAGGTCCGGTAGGACCCTTAGGGCCTGTAGGACCGGTTGGACCTGTGGGGCCGCTGGGACCTGTCGGACCGCTCGGACCTGTCGGACCGCTCGGACCTGTGGGGCCACTGGGACCTGTCGCGCCAGTTGCACCTTTAGTACCCTTAGTACCAGTTGCACCTGTTGCGCCCGTGGAACCGGTCGGACCCGTTGCGCCTGTGGGACCCGCAGGACCAGTAGGACCTACCGATTCGTAACGGATAATTTCGAAATTGCGCCCGTTGCATCCGCCGCCGTTTCCGCAACCGCCGCAGCAATCGCAAGCAAATAAAATTGTCAATAATTTTTTAAACATAAAGTTTATTTTTACCTCTCGGTTAATTTAGTCTTAAAATACTGTTTGTTGTGCAGATAACTTACATCGTCCGGCTTAGCCTTACCAGCCAGCTCGTTATACTTTGCCGCAGTTGTAAAGTCACCCAAACCGTCGTACAAAACACACAAACGTATCGCCGGTATGAAAACTGAAAAATCAATGCTTACAAAACCGCCGTCTTCCAGCTTTTCGCAAGTGTTTAAAGCGCATTCGTACCAGTATATTGCCGAACGAACGTCGTTTTTTTCTTCAAACAAACTTGCAAGCGCACAGCAGTCTTCCGCACGTGGATATGACAGGGTGAATGCCCGCACAAGCGACGCCCGCGCCTTATTTTCCTGCCCTAGACAACGATAAGCCTTAAACAGTGTGCGGCATGCCTCCACCTCGTTTTCAACCCAGCCGCCGCCGTTTAAAAAGTCGGATAACACCGCAACGCTTTCCGTATACATTTTGTTAAAAAAAAGTTCGCGCCCGTAATAAAATTTTTCACGCGGGGAAAGCAATTCGCCGCGGTATATACGCTGCCGAAATATATTAAGATTGCGAAAGGGGTCGCCGGATTTTAATTTTTTATGAAATATACACGCAGACGAGTAAACGCACCTGCCTGCCGGCGCAACCGCCTCGTGTACGGCGCCCTCCCACTTAAAACCGAACGAACGCAGAAAAATACGCTCGCGGTAATATACAAAAGAAGGTTTATCACCGTCGAAAGCAGCCGCATATTTTAAATACGCCAAATCGAAATCGCCACGCTGTTTAAGCTGAGCTATTATTTGCGCATTTTCCGCGGTTATCACGTCGTCGGCGTCCAGCCACATTACAAGGTCGCATTCCGCTTTGGAAAAGGAGAAATTGCGGGCGGCGGAGAAGTCGTCGCACCACTCAAAGAAAAAAACCTTGTCGGTAAGCGACCTTGCAACTTGAACCGAACCGTCGGACGAACCCGTATCGACGATTATAATTTCGTCGGCAAAAGGTTTTGCGCAGTTTATGCAACGGGCCAGCGTTTGCTCTTCGTCCTTCACTATAATACATACCGATAAAGTCATAGGCGGTATTATATAGTATGTTTTTTAAAGGCTTAGTGTGATAATGAAATAAAACGCTTACAGATTCTTTTTTGCCGTATTATGCTTTAAGCGCATCAAAATTAAAGAAAAAACCGCCCCGCGCAACTAAAGTTGCGCGGGGCGGTAATATTGCCGCTTAAGGCTAAGACATTTCGATAACGATAATTTTAAAAAATTTCGCAGTCCTTTTATTCGACACTAAATCAGCCGAAAAATTCGTGATAAATCGCGGCGATACATTTTTCGCTGTCTTCGTTGCTTACGCCTACGATTATGTTAAGCTCGCTTGAACCCTGGTCAATCATTTTGGCGTTGATATTTGCCTGAGCCATTGCCTTAAACAGCCTAGCCGACGTACCTATCGACGACGACATACCGTGGCCCACCGTAGCTATAAGCGCAACGTTTTCCATTACCCTTATAACGTCGGGGTCGGCGTCGTTTTTTATTCCCTCTATCACCTGTTCGAGCTTATATCCCTTTATCTCTTCGCTGTCAACCACCACCGACATAGTGTCGATTCCCGAAGGAATATGTTCTATTGAAATACCTTCTCTTTCAAGCACGGTTAACACCTTGCGGACAAAACCTATTTCGGTGTTCATATGGTTTTTTTCAATTAAAATTACAGTAAAATTTTTCTTCCCCGCAATGCCAGTTACAACGTTGCCGTCCGGCTTATACTGCGATATGGGCAGTATTGCGGTACCCTCGTCCTCGGGACGGAAAGTATTTTTTATTACGATGGGAATGTTGGCTTTGCGCACTGGGAAAATACTTTCGGAATGAAGCACGTTGGCGCCCATATATGAAAGCTCACGCAGCTCTTTGTAAGAAAGATTTTTTATGCGTTTAGGATTGTCTACAATACGCGGGTCGCACGCCAGAAAGCCGGATACGTCGGTCCAGTTTTCGTAAACGGAAGCGTTTACCGCCCTGGCGACTATTGCGCCTGAAATATCCGACCCGCCGCGCGAAAACGTTTTAACCCTGCCGTCAGCGCCTTTACCGTAAAACCCGGGAAATACCGCTTTTTCCACGCCAGAAAGCGCCGCGCTTATAGCCCTGTACGTCTTTTCGCCGTCAAGCTGTCCGTTTTCCTTGAAAAACACCACGTCTTCACTGTCGATAAACTCAGCGCCCAACAGCTTAGCCATTATGCGCGCGGAAAGATATTCCCCGCGCGAAGCGGTAAAGTCGCTGCTTTTTTCCGCGACAAGCCTATTTTCGGTTTCGTCGAGAACCGACTTTATATCCATATCCAGATTAAGTTCTTTAACTATGCTTTCAAACCGTTGGCGAACGCTTAAAAACGAATTTTTGCAATTGCCCTTTTCGGCAAGCTCGTCGTAGCAAGCATAAAGCAGGTCGGTAACCTTTATATCGCCGTTAAACCTTTTGCCCGGCGCGGATACAACCACGTATTTGCGCTTTTCGTCGCTTTCTATTATTTTTTTTACTGTCTGCATTGCGATGCCGTCAGCCATTGACGTACCGCCGAATTTACATACCTTTAAAGTCATTATTTATCCTTGCTATATTTCCGCTTGTAAATTTTTAATTAATTTAGCTTCGATATAATAGCGTTTTTCGTTACCTTCGCCCATTGAAAAAGTTTTGCGGGGAAGGTTGCCGCCCTCCGCTATCAGACGGAAAAAGTCGTTTTTTTCTATTGCGGGAAGAATTATGCCGGCGCCTTGCGCAGAAAAGCTTTTAAGTTCGTCTTCGCCGTGAATATAATCCACCTCGCCGCCGTTTGTTTGTATAAAACGTGATATATAATCGTCCAGCTCCCTTATACCCCGAGGCACGTCGTCTGAAAAAGCTATCTGCGTGCAAACGCCGTTTACTACAACATATGCTTTTTTGCCGCCTTCGGTTTTCAATCCCTTAACGAATTTTTTGGGCTTGTCCGTTTTAACAAGCCTGTGAATAGGCTCGAACGCAAGAGCGGGGTCGTATATGTTAACCGCTTCAGCAAGGGCAAATCTTGCGGGATGCGTTGCCCTTTCTTCCTCCGGTAAATCTTTCTTTAGGTTATCCCAGCAGGTTTTTGCGGTTGCCAGTGAATGATTGCCGTCGCCCACAGCAAACAGCAGTTTTTCGCCGTTTTTATATTTGCCTTCAGCAGTTTTATAAAATGCTTCGGAAACGGCCTGCGGGTTTTTTATAAACGTGCCCTTTACGTGTCCGCCGCCCATATTCAAATCGAAATCGTATAATGTAATTCCGCGCTCAACAGAATTTAAAACGCTATTTTCCCTGTCGTCGTATAAAAGCATTACGTGCGGAAGCTCGACAGGCGCGTTTTCCCTGATTTTTACACGGGGCGGAATCCTTTCTATAATAGTCGCCTCGGTAGAACGTATAAGCGCTTTGCTGTCCTTTGAAAAATCGTATTGCTCCAAATCGACTGCAAGCACAATGCCTGTACGCGTTCCCGACTGCGTGGTGCGCTCAACCAAAACAAAGCCGCTTTTTACGCTTTTAAAAACGCCCCCTTTAATGTAAGTATTCATATGCGCATTTATATCCGCAATCCGCTTGTCGGGGTTATCTTTCAAATATATTTCGGGGAAAACAAGCCGCAGCGCGGAAGGATTTTCACCCACTATTTTATCCAACTGCTGCCAGTAGGCGTAATCCGACGTGTACTGGTCGCAGGCGTTTACCGCCCATTTTTGCATATCCGCGCCGTCGGGCAGAAGAATTTCGGGAACTTTAATAGCGTTCATATTTCACCTTAAATATTGATGAGCACAACCGCTATAGCAGCAAGGACGAGTGCAAGAAGTTTTATGCCAATGTTTTTTGTAAATACGTTTTTAAGAAATTTACCGAATTTTTTCATCAGGCTTTTGCCTCCTTACCTGTCAAATCCGTCCAGAAATAGTCGCTTAAAACATTTTTTAAATCGGCGTCGCTTGCGTACTTTTTCTTTATTTCACCGTTGCGCACAATGGAAATGACGCCCGTTTCTTCTGATACGACTATTGCCGTTACCTCCGCCACGTTGGTTACGCCAAGCGCCGCGCGGTGGCGCGAACCCACCTCCTGCGGGAGATTGTCGTTTTGAATAAGCGGAAGGAAACAACCTGCGGCATGAATTTTTTCGCCTTCGATAATCATCGCGCCGTCGTGAAGGGGCGCTTTGGGATAAAATACCGCCTCTATCATAGGCGCGTTTATATCGGCGTTTATTACAGTGCCGCTGGAAATAATTCCCTCGGGCAGGTTGCCGTTAGAAAGCACGATTAAAGCGCCTATGTCGTTTTTAGACATATGCTGTACGGCATGGGTAATTTCGTCGATTATAAATTCGATATCCCGCACCGTCATTCCCTCGCCTTTCGAGTGCTTTTTAGTACCCGAACCCAAAAGCGAACGCTTTATTTCCGTGTGGAACATTGTGGGCACCAGAATGACAAGCAAAAATATTACGATTACAAGCGTTTGCGACTGAACAGAATCAGACAGTGAAAACGCCAGACCGCAAATTATAACCGCAACAAAAAACAGCGCGATTAATTTACCGCCCTTGTTTTCCTTTAAAATTTTAAACGCAACGTAAAAAGCTAAAGTAAATACCAACAGCTCGACGATATAGCTCCAGTCGAACCCTGTAGCCATATCCTTTATTCTTTCCCAATAACCCAGCCAGAAAGGGCTTCCGAAATTGTCACCCATAAGTTTTAACTCCGCAGTAAAAATTACTATGCATACACTATTATATTAGTTTACGCAAAAAAAATAAAGCGTTTTGGCGGCAGATTATCCGCAGCCTTAAAAAATTTTATTCCGTTATCCGAAAAAAATTTGCGCAACCGCGCTTTCCAGCGCGCCGTTTGCCGTTATACATCCGCTTTTAAACGCCGAAACAAGCGAATATAGCGAATTGATATAGCCGGTAAGCCTTTGTTTGCCTATTGCGCGCGCCTGCTGCTTTGTTTTGCCGTAAACGTAATCGCTCATTTTAAGCGACGCGGCTATTTCTTTGTCGGATATATCCGCCTCGGAAACGGTTAAAAGATTTTTAAAATAATTTATGAGAGACGCAATTATGGCATTTTCGTCGTATCCTTTTGAAAGAAGGTCGTAACAAATTTCGGCAAACTGCGCAAAGTCGCGCCGCGCAACGGCGCCGGTCATCTGGTAAATACGGAAATCGGCGTCTTTATATACAAGTTCGTCGACCGTATGTTTCGTAACCTGTCCGCCCTTAGCGTATTCGACAATTTTTTCAACCTCTTTGCTTACCCTCGCCATATCGCAAAGGCAGTAATCGGCTATTGCCTCGCATGCTTCCACGGTGGACGAAACGCCCGAACGCTTCATTGTTATATAAGCCCATTTCGCCACTGTTTCCCTGTCCACCCTGTTGCAGTCGATATAGGATATACATTTTTTACGCTTTAAATCAACGCCTTTTTTGCCCTGCGAATTGACTATGATAAGCAACGATGTTTCGGGCATATTTTCAAACGCGGCTTTAAGATATTTTTCATAGTCGCTTTCCGCAGGATAAAACTCGCTAATTTTTACAATACGCTTTTCGGACATAAACGGATATGCCGAAAGCGCCGAGGTTATTTCGGTTAAATTTGCGCCCTTATACTGCGCGCCGTCAAAACTTGTGAAATTGAGTTCGGGCATCGTAAGAAAAGCCGTTTTAATCTGCTCTTCCGCCTTCCCGCGGAAATAGGCGTCGTCGCCGTCGATTAAATATATCGGACGGGCGCCCTCTTTGATATCGTCTTTCAGCTGAGTAAATTTCATTATTTTCTCCTATTCGCGCGGAACAACGTTTTGCAACCGGTACCCCGTATAAGTTATTGCGTAACGCATTGCCCCGCATATATCCGGCAGATAATCGCACTTACCGTCGTAAAGCACTCCGCCGTTTTGTCCGTAGCAGTAAAGTTCCAATTCCGAACCCGACTGTCCTGCATTGTAAAATCCGTTTTCGTATACAAGCGAAATTTCTGTCCCGTAAACGTTTGCTTTAAGCGCAGTTTCGCAAAACACAAAATCTACGCCGCAAGCGGTAAAACTGTCGCAAGCGATAACTGTCGAGCCGCCCAGTTCAGGATAATAAAAAACTCCGCCGCGCACATAAACGTATTTATATCTTTCCCCCAAGCCTATAACCGCTGACAGGCTGTCGTCGCCGCCCAGCACCACCACCGCGTCGGCTCCGTAATCTTCGTTGGACCTTCTGCGGAAATTTTCGGTTATAACCAGTACCGTCCCCTTGTCGGTTGCTATTTTTACCGAGCCGCCGCTATAGCCCGAGCCGAATTCGGCAATCGCGCATCCGCTTTTCACCGAGGTTGCGAAAACTAAACAAATAAACAGTAATATCACCGAAAACGCAGCCGCCGTACGGTATAGCGCGCGGATATTGAATTTATCGGAAAATCCTACTATAAAAACTGCGAACGGCAAGTAAATCAAATGTCCGGCACTGCCTGAAATTACAGCGTTTTCGAACCCGAAATACGTAACGACATTGATGACGAAACTAATAGGCAATGCCGAGAAATTTAAAGCCACCGACCCAACCGCAGGTATCGCCGCGGAAATTACCGCACAGAAAAACAGCATTACGTAAAGCGCCGACACAAGCGGAATAAACAACAGATTCAGCGCCAGTCCTGCCGCCGAAACATAGCTGAAAGAGGTTAACTGTACGGGAAACGTTGCAATTTGCACCGAACAGCCCACCGAAATCGCGGAGGCAAGTTTTTTAGGCAGAAAGCTGAAAATTCTTTTAAAATTGTTACCTAAAAACAGTATACCCGAAACTGCGGCAAACGATAATACGAAACCGACCCCGTAAATATAAAGCGGATTTATTAACAAAATAACTACCGCCGCAACGGCAAGCGCGTTTAAACCGTCGTGCTTGCGGTGAAAACATCCCGCCGCTGCCGACACCGAACACATAATAAGTGCGCGGACCGACGAAGGCGAAAAAAGACATACGCCCGAATACAGCGATATTACCGCTATGCGAACGGCAGTTGAAACAAAACGGTTTACTCCCGCTTTGTTGAAGACAAAAGTAAACACGCCGTAAATAACTCCGATATGCAGCCCTGAAACTGCGAATATATGGGCTATTCCGCCGTTGCGGAACGAAGACAGCGTGCCCGCGGATATACCGTCGGTATTGCCGGTTAGCATTGCCAAACATACGGCGGCCGTTTCTTTATCGAGATTTGAATAAAGCGAGTTTTCCAGCGCGTAATTAATTTCGCCGAACAGATTAAAGCGGTACGCCGCGTTTAAATTTCCGCCTGCGGTACAAACGTATCTGACGTTACGCACGGCGTTATAGCCAACCGAACCGTACTCGATAAAATTTTGCTTTGTCAGCTGAACGTATATGTCCACCGTGTATCCGCGGCGGCAATATCCAACCGTAGTTTCCGTTAAATAAGCCGCAATTTTGCCGTTTATTTTTTCGCCGTTTACGCTTACCCGTGAAAGAATAAGATATTTACTGCCGCTGGCGGTTTCGCCAACCTCTTCTACCACTGCATTGACGTTTACAAAAATACCTTCAACCACATCGGCGCTTACAAACGAAAGATATTTTGCATACATATATATTGCGCCCGCAAGAAAAAACAGCGCGGCAAATATAATGATAAGCGGCTTGGACGCGCCGCCCTTGAATATGGCGACGGGTACGCAAGCCGCAAAAGCTGTCAGTGCCGGTATGAATATAAAAATTCCTTCTATTCGGAAATAAGCCAATACCGTAGAGTAAACGATACCCGCACATAATGACGCCGCAAACAGCACCGGCAGGCGCATATTGAACGGCTTATTCATTTGTAAAATTCTCCTAAATAACCAAATTGTAAAGTTGAAAACTTACAATAAATCTTATTTATTTCATTTTACATTAATTAAGCGATAATGGCAACAAAAATAAAGTTAACAGCCCAAAAACTCGACGCCTTTTAACATTACGTCGTTTACCGTTTCGTTTACTAGCGAGTACATTATAATTTTTCCGTCGCGCTCGCACTTTACAATACCCAGATTTTTTAAAAGACGCAACTGGTGCGAAACCGTAGTCTGGTTTATATCCAAAACCCGCGACAAATCGGTTACGCACATTTCAGATATAGCCAAAGCCGAAAGTATGCGCACCCTTGTAGGGTCGGCAAACACCGCAAAGAAACAGGTGATGCTGTCTAAAACGTCACCCTCCGGAACATACTCTTTAACCAAATCTTTAGTACGTCTGTCAAGCAACATCATATCCTGCATATCAAGCCTCCTTACAATGCAATTATAAGGGGTGATATGTTAACATGTCAATATGACATTTTGGCTTATATTGTCACAAACGCGAAAGCTTTGTCACTTTGTTTCTATGCCCGAAACTTTATATCCCGCTTCCTCTATTACCTTTGTTATTTCATCGTCGGAAACGCCCTCGCGACTGCGCACAACCGCAAGATTTTTTTTGAGTTTTACGTCTGCCGAAACTACGCCGCTAACCGCCGATAAGGCTTTTTCAACCCTGTTTGCACAATGTTCGCAACACATTCCTTCCACCGTAATAAGTTTTTTCATAATTCCTTCCTCTTTTAAAATATTTTCGTTTTTACTGATTGCGCCGTCCCCGATTTCCACGCGGCCGCCACGTTTTAAATTTTTATTTTTATAAAGTAGCAGCCTCAATGCGTTGCCAACCACGAACAGCGAACTTAAACTCATGCAAAGCGCGGCAATCATAGGATTGAAATAAAAGCCCACGGGGGACAGCGCGCCCGCCGCGACGGGAATCATTACCGCGTTATAAAAAAACGCCCAGAAAAGGTTTTGCTTTATGTTGCGCACCGTAGCGCAGGATAAATCTACCGCGGTATCCAAAGCTCGCAAATCTCCGCCCACAAGCACGACGCCCGCGCTGTCTATGGCTATGTCGGTACCGTCGCCGATTGCAATGCCCACGTCCGCTTTTTTAAGCGCGGGGCTGTCGTTTATTCCGTCGCCCACCATGGCGACAACCGCACCCGCGTTTTGCATATTTTCAACCGCTTTCAGTTTGTCTTCGGGCATAACCTCCGCGAGATAATCATCCAGCCCCACGCTGTTTGCCACTGCCTGCGCGGCTATTTTGCCGTCGCCAGTAAGCATTGCAAGCTTTATACCGCGTTTTTTTAGTAGCCGTACCGCTTCACCGCTTGTAGGTTTAACCGAATCGGAAACGGCAATTACCGCCAGCACTGCTTTTTCGTCGGCAAGATACATTACGGTTTTACCCTGCGAAGCCATTTGTTCGGCTTTTTCCGAAACCCGTTTATTTATATTTATTCCGTTAATCAAAGCCTTATTGCCCAAACGGTACTCTTTGCCGCTATACACCGCCTTAGCGCCCTTACCGATTATATATTCGAAACCGCTTACTGTTACTCCGCGGCCGCAAAAGTCGGTTATACATTTTGCAAGCGGGTGGTTTGAATTGCTTTCAATACCGCCGGCTATCGCGCGGGCAGTTTCATCGCTGCAACCGAAAACCACAAAATCGGATACTTGCGGCTTTCCCTCGGTTATAGTTGCAGTTTTATCAAGCAATATGCAGTTAAGCTCGCGCGTTTTCTGCAACGCGTCGGCGTCTTTATACAGTACACCCAAAGAGGCTGCTTTGCCTGTAGCCGTCATAATAGCTACCGGCGTTGCCAGCCCCAGAGCGCACGGACAGGACACGACCAGCACTGAAATAGCGTATGTTACGCAGTGCGACGGAACAAACGCGCCGTCGATAAGCAGCCAAACTACGAAAGTTAACAGAGAAACCGCAGTAACGACGGGCACGAAAATTCCCGCCACTTTGTCGGCGAACTTTTGTATAGGCGCCTTGGACGCGCCCGCCTGCCTTACCATTTTTATAATTTTTGCAAGCGTGGTTTGCCCGCCCACTCTTTCGGCGCGCACCTTTATAACCCCGCCCGTATTTACAGAAGCGGTTGTAACGGAGTCGCCCGCCGTAACCTCTACGGGCATACTTTCGCCGGTTATCGCCGACTTATCGATAAATCCGTGCCCTTCGATAACAATTCCGTCGACAGGCACGTAATCGCCCTGCATAACTACGCATACGTCGCCTGCTTTAACGCTACGCACCGGCACTGTTTTTCTTTCACCGTCAACCTCCACCGTCACAGTATCCGGCGCGAGTTTTAAAAGTTTTTCTATTTCGTCGCCCGTTTTGCGCTTCGATTTTTCCTCTAACCACTTTCCTACGGTTACAAGCGCAAGAATTGTCGCGGCGCTTTCGAAATGCAAATCCATATGCATTCCGTACCACAACTTATTGCCGTTGTAAGCGCCTATGAAAATAAGCACCGTAAGAACCAGCGAATAGATAAACGATACGCCCGACCCAAGCGCTACGAGTGTATCCATATTAGGCACGCGTTTTATAAGCGCCGTAAAGCCCTTTGTAAAAAACTTGAAATTTACGACTGTCACAGCCGCGGTAAGCACACATTGATACAAAGCAAACCACTGTGCATAACCTTTTGAAGGGTCTATAAAAAACGGTATGGGAAAACTCACCATATGCCCCATAGAAACATACAGTAAGGGCGCCAGAATGCTCACTGAAATAATAAAACGGATAAAAAGTTTTTTATCGTCGTTCTTCGCCACTTCCGAAGGCGCTTCGCCTTCTTCGTAAATTCCGTAGCCCAATGCCGTTACGCATTCGAAAACCGCCTGCTCGTCAAAAGCCGCCTCGTTAAAATCGAGGCGCATACTCTTGCCCATAAGGCTTACTTCAGCCGAAGAAACCCCGTCCAATTTATTTACCGCGCGCTCGATTCCCGACGAACACGCAGAACAGGTCATACCCGTTATATCGTAGTTTTTTACCATACAGTATTTATAGCCCGAAAAATAAAATTTATCTTTCGTTTATGATATCATTTAATTCCTACTGTGTCAATAGGAATTAAATTAAAAAGTTAAACGTTCGGTATTGACATTTACCGCATTTGCGGATAAAATTTATTTGAGGTGAAACAAATGAAAACGGACTGCGGACTGAAAAAAGAAAACATAACTCCCGAAAGATTCGACGCGCTTATAGAAATACCAAAAGGCTGCAAAGCAAAGTACGAAATAGATAAAACCACGGGACTTTTGCGGCTGGACCGACTTTTGTATACCTCCACCGTTTACCCCGCCAACTACGGCTTTATACCGCGTACTTTGGCAGACGATAACGACCCGCTGGACGTGCTTGTTTTGTGCGGCGACGCAATTTACCCCATGACTTTGGTTTCTTGCCGGCCTATAGGCGTTATTACTATGATTGACGGCGGTATGAGCGATGAAAAAATTATTGCCGTACCTTTAAACGACCCGACGTACTGCAGTTATAACGACGTAAAAGATTTGCCCACGCACATTTATCAGGAAATGATGCATTTTTTTGAGGTGTATAAAGCGCTGGAATATAAAAAGACGACAGTACACGAGGTGTTGTCCCGCACCGCCGCCGAAAAAATAATTGCGAAGTGTATAGAAAATTACGAAAAAAATTAGTTTTTTAAGCAGATTATTTAATTATTCAATCAGATAAACGCGCCGACGGCAAAAGCCGTCGGCGCGTTTTAGCTTGGCGCGCCAAGAGCAACCGCGTTTGAACCAAGAGGAAAACAGATTAAATTATATCTTTCTGAATGGAATTGCGGGCGTAGTTGCTAAAAGACGATACGCGCCGAGATGTTACGCGAACAATTATAACGTTCACGGGGCAAACGGCAAGTTCGTTAAATTGTAAAAGAAAAAAGGCAATGAGTTTTCACTCGTTGCCTTTTTTCTATCTCCCACCCAAGCCCACCCAACGGAATGGTTAAAAAGGTATATCGCCGTCATCATCAATAGCTATGAGCTTCGTCGGCTTTTTCAATTCGCCCGTATGCTTGTTTACGGGCATTTCCTTGCTTATGTCAAAATTATATACCGCCGTTATACGCCGCAGGAATGCCGCCCACGTTGCAGGTTCAGACTGTTGTATATTTGCGTATTGCTCTTTCAGTGAAAGATTAGAAACAATATACACCGTATCATAGCAAGCAACGCGGTTATAATTTCGCCCTCGTATTCGTATCGGTTGCCCGTCCAAGTAGTCCAATATTTCCGATATTTTGAACGAACTGCGGAACTCGTCCAAAAATAAGACCTTTTCGCCGTTGTAATCGTCTATCCAGCCGAACTCATAATTTGTCGTTCTGTAAACGTCGTCATAGCCGTGCTTATTGAAAACGTAACTTGTCTTGCCGCACCCAGCAGAGCCGTAAATATAGTAAACTTTCATATCGCGGAATACTCTTTTGTATTTGTTTTCCAAATGCGACTGTCTAAATTCCCGCGCCCAATTTATGACCTTTATAAAACGGTTGCCGTGTTTTTTAGATAAGTCGTAAAAGCACATACCGCTTTCAATATCTTTCATTATGTCGGTTAAGTCAGAGCGTTCCCCGATTTCCGCATATTCGCCGTATTCGTAGTATTGCGGGCTTATGCGCGTTTCCTCGTCCATACAGTATAAACGGGCTTGTGAGCGTTTTCCTCTGCGTTGTTCTATATGCGCGTCCACGCCGATAGTTTCTTTTGATAGGTACTTTTTAATGGTAGTAAACCATTTCGGTTGAGTAAACTCGAAATAACCTTGATAATGTTCCGTTCCCGTTTCGGGTGCTTTTTCTCTTTGAAAAACCACAT
>CAMRSY010000030.1 GCA_947053545.1 uncultured Clostridia bacterium | reverse complement strand
TCACCGTTCGATTAGCGCTGCCGGCATTATGCCCTTATATACCACAAACTATGCGCTTTGAGCGTAGTTATGATTGCAGTTAATTACCGTTAGTTACGCCATATGTGAGGGGCAATTTATAAATATTATTTAAGTTCGTTGTCAGTAGGTATGCGGTCGGTCATTTTGCCCGACAGAAATTCGTCGTAGGCTTTCATATCGAAATAGCCTGTGCCGGTTAGTCCGAAAACGATAACTTTCTTTTCGCCCGTGGCTTTGCACTCCAGCGCGGCGTCAATCGCGCCCTTTATAGCGTGGGAAGATTCGGGCGCGGGAAGA
Source organism: uncultured Clostridia bacterium (assembly GCA_947053545.1). GTDB lineage: Bacteria > Bacillota > Clostridia > Christensenellales > Borkfalkiaceae > Coproplasma. The sequence goes on along the minus strand of CAMRSY010000030.1, from coordinate 13,435 downwards.
GTTCCTTCAATGCGCGCAAAAGTTACAGCCGCTTCAAATACTTCTGTCTGCAGATACGATTTTGCCTCCATATATCCGTCGGCGTACAGCTTTGAAAGTACGGGGCTCATTCCGTGATATCTAAGTCCGCCCGCATGGTTGGCGCTTGGCATAAAGTCGCATCCAAGCGTATACATCTTTGCAAGCGGAGTTATTCTTCCCGTATCGCAGAAATCGTATCGGTATTCGCCGCGGGTTAAAGAAGGGCAGCTTGCAGGTTCTACCGCAATAATGCGCGGGTTGCTCTTGCCCTGCAGCTTTTCCGCCATAAACGGCGAAATAAGGCCGCCGAGATTCGATCCACCGCCCGCGCAACCTATAATTACGTCGGGAGTTCTGCCTATTTTTTTAAGAGCCGTCTGCGTTTCCAAACCTATTACCGACTGGTGCAATAGTACATGGTCGAGTACCGAACCGAGCACGTACCGTGTTTTATGTTCCGGGTCCGAAACGGCTGTTTCAACCGCTTCGGAAATCGCGCAGCCAAGCGAGCCTAAAGTATCGGGGTGCTCTTTCAAAATGCGTCTGCCCGCTTCGGTGGTATCGGAAGGGGAGGCAACAACGGTTGCGCCGTACACGTTCATTACGTTGCGCCTGAAAGGTTTTTGTTCAAACGATACTTTTACCATGTAAACCTGTACCGGCATCCCGAAATAAGACCCTGCCATGGCAAGCGCCGTTCCCCACTGTCCTGCGCCGGTTTCGGTGGTTACGGCTTTCAATCCCTGAGCTTTGGCGTAGTAAATCTGTGCGGCGGCAGAGTTTAACTTGTGCGAACCCGAAGTATTGTTCCCTTCGAATTTATAATAAATTTCAGCCGGCGTATCAAGAAATTTTTCCAGTCCGTACGCCCTTACAAGCGGGCTGGGACGGTACAATTTATAAAAATCGGTTATTGGTTTGGGTATATCTATAAACTCGTCCCTGTCGTTTAACTCCTGCGCGGACAGTTCGTCGCAGAATACCTTGCGCAGGTCGTCCTCCGTGCACGGTTTGCGGGTAACGGGGTTTAAAAGAGGGTCGGGTTTATCCTTCATAAACGCCTTTATATTCAGCCACTTTTCAGGCAGTTCTTCTTCGGTTAAATACACTTTGTAGGGTACGTCTTTCATAAATTTATCCTCCTATAAATAAAAAGCCCCGACAGCCGTAAATCGCTGTCAAGGACGAATTTGCTCCGCGTTGCCACCTTGTTTCGGAATTTTCCGCACTCTGCTGGGAACACTGCATTCCCCCGATTACTTACGCTAATCTTCTCGTCGCGCGATAGTAATGCCTTTACGGCACGTTCCCGCGCGCCCTCGGCGGCCCAAACGGCAAACTGCATTTCCGTCGGCTTTCACCCTCCCGACTCGCTGTAAGCGCATATTATGCCGCACTCTCCGCTTCAACGGTTTATCTTTTGTTAAAGTATAATATATAAAAATTAATATGTCAACGAAAATTATGAATTATTTTAATATATTATGCAATATTTTGCGATTAAGTGTATAATTATTCATCATAGTTATTAAAACTTGGAAATAAAGCTTGCTTTTGCAAACGGGCGGTGATAGAATATTTAATAGGGTGAACAGGGAAATTAAAGCGGCAATTAAAAATTTGGATATAAAAGCAAAAGCTAAACTGTTGACGGGCGACGGCTTTTGGCGCACTCGCGCGTGCGCTGAAATAGGAATGCCGTCGGTTAAGTTGGCCGACGGTCCGCACGGTATGCGCGTACAGGGAAAAAGGCCTAATCATTTGGGTTTGGGTAATTCGTTGCCTGCAACCTGCTATCCTACGGCTTCGGCAGCCGCATGTTCGTTTAATTTAAAGCTGTGCGAAAAGCTTGGCGAGCATATAGGAAAGGAGGCGGCTTATTTAGGCGTATCGATGGTGCTCGGACCCGGCTTAAATTTAAAGCGAAGCCCCTTGTGCGGAAGAAATTTTGAATATTTTTCAGAAGATTCTTACCTGTCGGGTAAAATTGCCGCGGCATATGCGCGCGGAATTCAAAGCACGGGCGTAACCTCGTGTTTAAAACATTTTGCAGTAAACAGCCGCGAATATGCGCGTATGTATTGCGACAGCAGGGTGGACGAACAGACGTTGCGCGAAACTTATCTTACGGGGTTTGAAATTGCCGTAAAAGAGGGCGGTGCCGGCGCCGTGATGACGGCATACAACCGTGTTAACGGTGAGTACTGCAATAGTAGCGAATACCTTTTAAAAACCGTTTTGCGCGGCGAGTGGAAATTCGAAGGGCTGGTTGTATCCGACTGGGGCGGCAGCCGCGGAAGGGTAAATGCCATAAAAGCCGGCGCCGACCTAGAAATGCCCATGTGCAATATGTCTGCAGCCGAAGTAGTTTCAGCGGTCGAGCGCGGCGAACTGGACGAAAGCGCGGTTGACTGTTGCATAGAAAGATTGGCGTCGTTCGCGCACCGTTCTGGCAATATTGCGCGTAATAAGTTTGACGAAAAGGCGCACGCCGACTTTGCCGCAGAGGTTGCAAATGAAAGTTTGGTGCTGTTGAAAAACGACGGCACGCTGCCGTTAAAACCAGAAGAAAAGGTTGCGCTTATAGGCGATTTTGCTTTTAACCCGCGCTTTCAGGGGGCAGGTTCGTCGCAGATAATTCCCGTTTCGTTGGACAATATATCGGGGGTAATTAAAAAATCCAGTGTAAATTGCGTAGGGTTTGCCAGGGGGTTTAAGCGGTTTGGCGGTAAAAGTGGAAGGTTAATGAAACGCGCGCTCAGGGTTGCGAAAAAAGCAGATACCGTAGTGCTTTGTTTGGGGCTTGACGAAGATAAGGAGTCGGAAGGGTGCGACAGAAAGGATTTAAGCATAAACGAAAATCAAATCGAACTGCTGTCCGCCCTGCATACGTTGGGTAAAAAAATAGTTGTAGTGCTTTCTTGCGGCAGCGCGGTTTTAACCGACTGGGATGAAAAATGCAATTCGCTGCTTTTAGCGCATTTGTGCGGGCAGAGCGGTGCGCGCGCGGTTGTCGCCGCGTTAACGGGCGAAATAAATCCTTCGGGCAGGCTTGCCGAAACTTATCTTCTAAAACAAGGCGGTGAACCTTGCGCGCAGGTTTATTCATCAAGTCCGTTAAAAAGCGATTATGCGGAAGGAATTTACGTCGGTTATAAATATTATAATTCTTTTAACGCGCCTGTAAAGTATGCGTTCGGTTTCGGACTTTCGTACACGTCGTTCGCATATTCGGACTGCCGTATTTGCGGAAACGGCGTTAAATGCACCGTCAAAAACATGGGGGCGGCAGGCGGCGCAACTGTTGTTCAGCTGTATATCAGCGCGCCTCGTCCCGAATTTAAAGTTAGTCCGTACGAATTGAAGGGCTTTGAGAAAGTGTATCTTAACGCGGGTGAAAGTAAGGAAATATATATTCCTTTCGACGAATATTCGTTCCGCGTTTGGGATATTAAAAGTAAGCATTTCGTTGCGGGCGGTATTTACGGTATTTCGCTTAATACCGACAGCGCGCATAAAATATTCGGCGGGCAAGTTCGGATAACGGAGGATAACGTTCCGGAGGGTTGCAATTATGTTCCGCCGGCAGAAATCCCTGAGGAAGAGAAACTGGGATTCGAAGAATATTTTAGCGAAAGGCTGTCCTCCGACGAGGGGGAATACAAACCGTATATGGGTATGCCGGCCAATTTGGAAATGGCGGTGGCGGACTTGGTTTACTGTAAGGGGCTGGTTGCTAAACTTTTCGGAAAGATTGCATTAGCAAGTAAAAAGTCGAAAGATAAAATTAAATCGGTGGCGCTTGACTGGTTGCACGTAAGGGCGCTTTTACAGTTTATGAATTTAAACGCGAGGCAGGCGCAGGGGTTTTTACTGGCATGCGACGGTCATTTTTTCAGAGGCATGAAAATGCTGTTGTCCAAAAAAGAATGAAATTTAAGCAAAAATATTGATTTGGTTAAAATGCGGTGGTATAATTATTGTCAATAAATATTGTGATGAGGTGATTTAATGCAGGAAATATATTATCCGTCCAATGACGGAAAAACAAATATCCACGCCTGCATATGGCAGAGCGAGGGTGAGCCGAAAGCCGTTTTGCAGATTATTCACGGTATGGCTGAATATGCCGAAAGGTATTCTGAATTTGCAGAGTATCTGACAAAACAGGGAATAGTAGTTTGCGCCGAAGACCATTTGGGACACGGTAAATCGGTATGCGAGGAATGCGATTTGGGATATTTTGCCGCCAAAAACGGTTGGCAGACCGTGCTTGCCGACGTCCGCGGCTTAACGGGGATTATCAAATCGAAATATCCTAATTTACCTTATTTCGTCATGGGGCATTCTATGGGCTCGTTTTTCTGCCGTAAATATATATCTATGTACGGCGACGAGCTTAACGGCGCTATAATTATGGGTACCGGGTTTAAGGGAGCGGCAACAACGGGCGGCGCCAGGTTTATAACAAAACTTGTGGCGGCGTTTAAGGGCTGGCGGTACCGCAGTAAATTCATCGATAATACTGCTTTCGGGTCTTACAATAAAAAATTCGAAAGACGAACCGCTTTCGACTGGCTTAGCGCAAACCCCGATAACGTTGACGCTTACATTGCCGACCCGCTGTGCGGAGTTCCTTTTACGTGTAATGCGTTTTACGGGTTGTTCGGCATAATAGCGCAGGCATGTCAACTAAAAACTATTAAAGCTATTCCCGATAAACTGCCTTTATTTGTCGTGTCCGGCGCGGACGACCCTGTAGGCAATTACGGTAAAGGGGTTGAAAAGTTTACCGATAAACTTTTAAATAACGGAAAAAACGCTTCAATGATTTTGTACCGCGGCTGCAGGCACGAAATATTAAACGATATATGTGCGCCTCAGCTGTTTGAAGATTTATTTAATTTTATAATTCAAAATATAAATGGTTATACGCAGGAAAATTAAATTGCCCGCCTTGACGGGAGAAAAAGAGCGGTTGTCATACGTATATTTACCGGTCGGTTACAGCGAGGGCGACAGCGTTCGTTACCCCGTTTTATATATGTTTGACGGGCACAATCTTTTTACCGACGAGGAGGCGACCTTCGGTAAATGCTGGGGGCTTGAAAAATATCTTGATGAAAACGAGGTGCCGCTGATAGTTGCCGCCGTGGAATGCAATCACGAGGGCGACGGACGCTTGTCGGAATATTCGCCCGTAAGTTTTTCTTTCCGCGGACGGAGAATAACAGGGCGGGGCAAAAAATATATGGACTGGCTTGTGCGCGAGTTTAAACCGCAGGTTGACGGCGAATATAAAACGCTGCCCGAAAGAGCCGACACTATGATTGCAGGCAGCTCGATGGGTGGGCTGATGACTTTATTTGCTTTGGCAAAGTACGGCAAATATTTTTCTCGCGGCGCGGCGCTTTCACCCAGTCTTTGGGTGAAAAACGGCGAAGTGCCCGACTTTATATTAAACGCTAAATTTAAAAGCGACTGCGTACTGTTTACCGATTACGGCACCAAAGAATTTAAAAACCATTCGCCGCAGAGGGAGCTTTTCGGCGAGGTGTTTAAAATTCTATGCGAAAAGGGCGTTGCCGTAACGGCGCGCGTGGTGCCCGGCGGTACGCACAGCGAAGCAAGCTGGGAAAAAGAAATTCCCTTTTTTATTAAAACAATTTTCAACAAAAGTATGTCATAAAGCAGGGATTAACTGAATTTTTTACGCCTGTTTAAAACTTTAAAATCAGGTTAATTGCGGCATATATGCCGTTCAATTTAAATATTTCGGTAAAATTTACCGATAAATAAGACAAACGTTTCCGCGGCAGGCTTTATGCCGCAAAGGTAAAACATAATGAATAATTTCGTATTTATTTCACCGAATTTCCCCGATAACTACTGGCGTTTTTGCCGCGAACTGAAAAACAACGGGTTTAACGTTTTAGGTATAGGCGACAGCGAATATTTTCAGCTTTCAAGCGAACTGCGCGCAAGTTTAACAGAGTATTATAAAGTTTCTTCGCTTGAAAATTACGACGAGGTTTACCGCGCGGTAGCGTTCTTTTCGTTCCGCTACGGGAAAATAGACTGGCTGGAAAGCAATAACGAGTACTGGCTTGAACAGGACGCCCGTCTGCGCACCGATTTCAATATTGATTCGGGGTTTAAAACCGAGGATATAGCCAAAGTAAAATTTAAGTCGGAAATGAAGCCGTTCTATAAAAAAGCCGGGGTTAAAGTAGCCCGATACTGTATAGCCGACGACGTTAAAACCTGCAAAAAATTTATAGGCGACGTTGGCTATCCCGTAATAGTTAAGCCCGATAACGGCGTTGGGGCTAACGATACGCACAGGCTGGAAAACGACGGCGATTTGCAAAACTTTTTCAAAAACAAACTGCCTGTTTCGTATATCATGGAAGAATATATCAAGGCCGAAGTTAATTCATACGACGCCATTGTCGACAGCAAGGGCGAGCCCATATTCGAAACGGGAAACGTAACTCCTTTATCTTTAATGGACGTGGTTACCGAAAACGGCGATTCGCTGTTTTACATATTGAATAATCCTTTCGAAGACGTGCGCGACGCCGGGCGCAAAGTATTAAAGGCATTTAAAGTGCGCAGCCGCTTCGTGCATTTCGAATTTTTCCGTTTGACCTGCGACCAGCCTATAGGTAAAAAGGGCGAGGTTGTGGCGCTGGAGGTAAATATGCGCCCTTCTGGTGGAATTTCGCCCGATATGATGAATTACGCCAACTCTACCGACGTTTATAAAATTTGGGCGGATATGATAGCTTTCGACAAATCCGACTTGCGGCAGGGCGAAAAATTTTACTGTGCTTTTGCGGGCAGGCGCGACGGCAAGCACTATGTTTACCGCGAGCAGGATATTAAAGATAAATTTTATAATAATCTGAAAATTATCGGCAGAGTGCCGCGCGCGCTTTCGGGCGCCATGGGCGACACTATGTACATAGCCAATTTTAAAACCAAAGCCGAACTCGACGATTTTTATAAAGAGATGACGCAAGAAAGGGAATAACCTATTAATATGTTAGCTAAGTATTGACAATTAAAAAAGGACAAGCTATAATAGAGACGTGAGGAGCAATAGGATTGTTCTTTAGATGTAGTGATATTTAATGTCACGGTATGTTAAAGGGTGGCTAGCGAGCCACCTTTTTATTTTGCGGGGGGCAGCGTATGGTCAAGTTTTTTACGGAAACCGTTAAACAGGTATTGAAAGTATTTAATTATAAAACCGATTCTTCGGAGAAGGACGTTATAGTCGAATACGTACAAAGCAGTGCTGAAACTTCGCCTGGGCGTATTAAGGTAATATTTTCTGACAGCAATGAAATACAGCTGCAGTTTTCCGCGAAGATAAGATACGAGTTTCAAACCCGCAGGTACATGTGGAATATAGTTCTTACCCGCAAAAGCATAAGCTTAAGGCAACTTAATCGAATTTGGCGGGCAAGCGTTAAGGCTTTGGTTGTGTTTGCCGCTTCGTTTCAATACGGAGGCTTCAATAAAAATGCCTTGTCATACATAGTGGATAAAGCTATCGAGGATTCGATTATTTCACAACTTTTAAGCAGTGATTATAACGATGCGAAAGTTAATTGCATTAGCAAGATTTTGTCGGCGTTGGGCAAATGGTCAAACAGAACGTATGAAGGAAGAAAAGTTCCTTTTTCATTTCTGATAAATAGAGAAACCGTTAACGAAAGCGACATATCAAATATTACCTCGTTTCTTGACGATGATGCCAGCGCCCTGTTAACTGACGGAATAACATCGTATCTGAAACTGGACAACGGTATAAAATATTGCATCGCGCCCTTTTACGATATTGAAAAGCGGTCGGCAGATAAAGTGCCTTTAGTGCCTTACAGATTTTCAAGTTTCGGCAATCTATGCGTCGGGAAATACGTTGGGATAATTTTAACGGTTCAAGGCGATTTTCTTTTTATAAAAAATCAAAAGCTTTTTTATGCGAAACGAAACGGCGACTGGTATAACTATAATTATGATTCTTTTGCCGATACTTTGTTTGACGATATGCCTGCGCTGTCATTTAAGAAGGGAAAAAACGAAACGGCAACTAAGACTGAATCGATTAAGTGCATTTATCTTGCCTGTTTAGATGTCGCGTTTGCCAGAACGGGCGGTTGTTTGGCTGTTTGTACTGACGCTTGTATTTCCAAAATAAAAAAGTATATCCGTAAAGAGGACTTGCACGGGACGAGAGGGAATAAAAGTTCTAAACGCAATTTTCTGGAAAATATAATAATAAGCAAAAAATCATTTTACGAAATAGACAGGAAATCCAGGCAGGAACTGTTGGGCATTGACGGCGCGACAATAATCTGCGAGGACGGAAAAATATTAACTACGGGGTCTATTATAGATAATACTTTACCAAAGAATATAGATAAAAGCAAAATTAATGCCGGCGGAGGTGCAAGAACAAAAATTACGCAAAAGCTTTCGCTGTTCGGCATTGCAATAAAAATTTCTGCCGACGGTTACATAGAATGTTATAAAGAAATGATGAATATTTTTTAATTACAAGGCATATAATATTATTGCTAGCAACCTTGTAAAAGGTAATTTAAAGGTTGATTTGGGAAATCAATCTGCGCCCGAGTAAATCGGGCGTTTTTTCTTTTTATTTTTGAAAAAGTGGAAATTGCGCTGTCATAAAAGAAGATTAGGGCTCATAAGATATTAAACGTAACGGAAACGATTAAATTAACAAGCGGAGGCAAAGTTATGTTTGACAGCGATATTTATAAGGATATAGCGGCAAGAAGCGGCGGCGAAATTTATATCGGCGTGGTCGGTCCCGTGCGTACGGGCAAATCTACGCTTATTAAAAGGTTTATGACCGAGTTGGTTTTGCCTAATGCGGACAGCGGCCGCATGCAGGAAATGGTTGACGAGCTTCCGCAATCGGCGGCAGGCAAAACGGTTATGACAACCGAACCCAAATTTATTCCCGCCAAGGCCGTAAACGTAAAAATCGATAATGCGGAGGCAAGCGTTCGCCTTATAGACTGCGTGGGCTTTGCCGTTGAGGGCGCGGGAGGTTTTGAAGAAAACGGAGAACCCCGCCTTGTGAAAACAATGTGGAGCGAAAAGCCTCTGCCTTTTACCGAGGCTGCGGCGATAGGAACGCAGAAGGTTATCCGCGACCATTCGACTATAGGGCTTTGCGTTACCTGCGACGGCTCAGTGACGGGTATCCCCCGCGATGGATACATATCCGCCGAAGAAAGGACTGTTGAAGAGCTTAAGCGCATAGGTAAACCTTTCGTAATAGTTTTAAACTGCGCCGACCCCAAAGGCGGCAGAGCGCAGGAATTAAAGGAACAGCTGCAGCAAAAATACGATAGCCCAGTTGTAGCAATTAACTGTGAAACCGCATCGCTCGACGAGCTGTCGGCTCTTCTGCGCGCTGTGTTGTTCGAGTTCCCCGTAACCAGCGTAGACGTGAAAATTCCGGACTGGATACGCGTTATGCCTGCGGACAGTTCTGCAATTTCCGAACTGCTTTCAAGGGTGCGCCAAACCTGCGGAAAGGTTGAGGTGATGCGCGAGTGTTCGCTGTTTGACGAAGCTTTTGCGGAAAGCAGATACTGGAAAGGCGAGGTTAGCGTAAATTTGTCTTTGGCAACGGGTAAAGCAACCGTCGAGGTTGGCTTGCAGGACGGAGTGCTTTTCGATATGCTTTCCGAAATTTCGGGCGAGGGTATTTCCGACGAGGGCGCGCTTATGAGTTACGTGGCTGCGGCAAGCGAGGCAAAGCGCAGTTACGACAAGGTTAAAGATGCGTTCGAGCGTGCTAAACTGACGGGTTACGGAATAGTTTGCCCCGGTGACGACGACCTGACCCTTGAAAAGCCCCGCGTTGTAAAACAGGGCGCTAATATGGGCATTAAATTAAGGGCAAGCGCACCCAGTTATCACGTTGTAAAGGTGGACGTAAGCGGTGAGGTTAGCCCTATTATGGGGCTTGCTTCCCAAAGCGAAGATATGGTAAACGGTATTATGAGCGGTTTTGAAACCGACCCCGACGGCACGTGGAATACTGCGCTTTTCGGAAAGTCGTTAAGGTGTATGGTTAAAGAAGGGCTTGACGGCAAGGTAAACGCGATGCAGGAAGATACCCGCGGCAAAATGCGCCGTACAATTACGCGAATCGTAAACGAGGGGAAGGGTGGAGTTATCTGCATATTGCTTTGATTGTAAATGAAATATTTATAAAAAAGCCGAGCGGCGTTAAATAACGCCGCTCGGCTTTAATTATTTAAGATTAGCCGTTAATTCCAAGCAGATTTTTGGCTGCGTCGGGAATGGTAACTTTTGTCGTACCGAAATTCGAATATATAACGTCAGTTTTTGCCGTAACGGACATAACTGAAGATTTACCGTCTATAATTACGTTTGAGCTTCCGCTGAAACTTGCCGTTGCTTTATACAGTCTGCCTTCGACAACGCGGAACTCGCATGAAGAATCTCCGAGGGTGATATTTCCGCTGCTTACGCCCGAGCCGGCAAATGCAGAGTCTAAAATTTCGTGAGCAAAAGCGCCTATCACCTCGTTTTTCATTTTATAGCCGTAATCGGTTTTTATAAACATCGAACATTGCCCGTCGGTAAGCTGGGATGAGTAAAGTTCGGAGATATTGTCGATATCCAAACCTATGTCTTGCAAATCGAATTGAATATACTGTCCGCGCATTTCGGTTGCGCATTTAACTGTATTTCCCGATTGCGTCAGGTAAATAGACATACTGTCCGACTGACCCATTATATTTATTGTATAGGTCATTGAAACTTGTGTTTCGGTTAAAGCCATATCGTACTTTACCGTAGTAGGAACAGTCATGCCCATTAACGAAACCGTTACGTTGGACGTGCAGGTTGCGGTACAGTTTTTGTATTTCTCTCCGTCCATAACCGAATTCATATAGCTGGCAGAAAGCGATTCGCCGGTTTCGGGAAGAGGTATAAAATATTTATATTGCGCTGCGGAAGAGCCCGCGGCAGTATATTTTATAACGTACAGTGTTATATAAACTTCGTTGCCGTCGTTTGCGGCAGAGTATGCGCTTGCCGCCGCGCCTTCGGAAAAGTAAGCTTTGCCCTTTTCAACCGATTCAACCGTTTCGCCGGCAGTTAGTTTTATGTTAAGTTTTTCTATTTCGGTTTCCGTAAGGTCGCTGCTTTTTTCGTAACTTTTAAAGGTTACTTTATATTCTTCGCCGCTCAGTTCCTTTATTATGCAATTTTCAGCCGCTTCGTTAACGCTGGCGTACGACTGAACCGAAACAGCGCCTTCGAAAGTTTCGCTGGGTGCAGGTTCGGAATTTTTGTTGCATCCTGTTGCACAAAGGGTGCAGGCGGCTATGGTGCCGGCTGCAATAACGGCAATTAGTTTCTTTTTCATATTTTTTCTCCCCAAGGTAGGCGCCTTATCAAGCGCAGCCCTTTATTATTTAATTAAATTATATAATTTTTTGTCACAATTGTCAAAAACAATTAAAAAATTTTTATTTTTTTCGACAAATTATTTAACGCGGGCACAACTATCTGCAATTTTTGTCCGGCATATAAAACTTTAACTTAGTACATAATGTTAAAGATAAATTTTTGTGCGGAGGAAGTTATGTCTAAAAGCAAAAAGAAAATACGCAAACTAACAGACGAACAATATAACGAGTATATTGCCACGTTGAAAAATAATGCCGCGCTGTATTCGGCGGACGGCAGTATGTATGTGCCGCCCGAATGGGAAAAACCGAAAAGAGACGACAAACAGGGAAACTGACAAACAGCCCCGCGCATTGTAAAAGCGCGGGGTTGTTTTAATTAAAAAGTTTAAATAATTCTCACTTTTAAAACGCCGTTTATTTCAGCTATAACTTTTGCAAGCGCAGGCGCGGGTTTTTTGTTTACGTCGATAATGCTGTAGGCGTAGTCTCCCTTCGATTTGTCTGCCATATTTTCTATATTCAGTCCGGCGGAGGATACGGCTGCGGTAAACTGCGCTATCATATTGGCCACGTTTTTGTGGTGAATACATATGCGTGCCGCGCCCTCGCGCTGTGCGCTAAGTGCGGGATAGTTTACGCTGTTTGTAATATTTCCGTTTTCAATATAATCGATTAGCTGTTTAGCCGCCATAAGCGCGCAGTTGTCTTCCGCCTCGGGGGTGCTTGCGCCCAGGTGGGGTACGCATACTGCGTTTTTTACGCCTATAAGATTTGCTGTGGGGAAATCGGTTATATACCTTGCAAGTTTTCCGCTTTCCAGCGCGGCGATCACCGCGGTTTCGTCGGATAATTCCCCGCGCGAGTTGTTTATAAGCACCGCGCCGTCTTTCATTGCGGATATTGTGGCGGCGTTAAACATATGCTTGGTATCGGGCGTAAGAGGCACGTGCACCGTTATGTATTCGCAGCGCCTGTATATTTCCTCACGCGAAGAAACTACTTTTACAGCGGGGTTAAGCAACAGCGCGTTAGCGGTGGAAAGGTAAGGGTCGCAGCCTAATACGTTCATTCCCAGCGCGCTTGCGGCGTTTGCAACGGCAATTCCTATGGCGCCCAAACCTATAACGCCTAACGTTTTTCCGTAAATTTCTCCCCCGACAAAAGTCGATTTGCCTTTTTCCACCAGTTTTGCTACGTTTTCGCCCTCGCCTTTCAGCGTTTTAACCCAGTCGACGGCGTCGATTATTTTTCTTCCGCCGAGGAAAAGTTCGCAAATTACAAGTTCTTTTACGGCGTTTGCGTTGGCGCCGGGCGTGTTGAATACCACAATGCCTTTTTCGGTGTAAGAGGCTACGGGTATATTATTTGTACCCGCGCCCGCGCGGGCAACGGCCAAAAGTTTGTCGCCCGTTTTATATTCCGCCATTGCCGCCGAACGAACCATTATGCCGTCGGGGTTTTCCACTTTGTCGCCGTAATTGCAGTTTTTAAAAATTTCGTCCGCTAGGGGAGATATGGCGTTTAATTTAAGTATGTCGGTCATTATTGCTCCTTTTTTAATTAAAAATATTTGTAAAACAAGGTAAAAGATTAAATATTTCCGTAAATTTCAAACTTATTCCGTTATTTATTATTTGTTTTCCTGTTCGAACTTTTTCATAAACTTTATCAGCGCTTCAACGCCTTCTACGGGCATTGCATTGTATATCGAAGCACGCATACCGCCCACTATCCGGTGCCCTTTAAGCGATACCAAACCCGCCTTTTTGGCTTCGGCGACAAACTTTGCGTCCAGCTCATCGCTGCCCGTAACAAAAGGCACGTTCATTATCGAGCGGTACTTTGGCGTAACGTTGTTTTTATAAAGCTGCGAACTGTCTATAAAGTCGTATAAAAGCGCCGCCTTATATTCGTTT
>CAMRSY010000029.1 GCA_947053545.1 uncultured Clostridia bacterium | reverse complement strand
ATCGGTTAACCTTTTTGAACCACGCGACTATCGCGTGGTTTTCTTTATACAAAAAGCCCGGCAAGGATTACCTTGACGGGCAAATTAAAACAAATTTTCAGTTTTTGACGTGTGCGCCGTTAAGTGACAGCCATACCGTTAATACAGCTATGTCCGCGGGGTTTACGCCCGATATGCGCGCCGCCTGACCAAGCGAACGCGGTTGTACTTTGTTAAGTTTTTCGCGCGCTTCCAGCCGAAGACCTTCTATTTTAAGGTAGTTTAAATTTTCGGGCAGCAGCTTGTTTTCGTAATTTTTTGCGCGGGCAATCTGTTCGGCGTTCTTTTTAAGGTAGCCTTCGTACCTGATAAAAATTTCGGCGGATTCTAGTACGCCGTGCGGGAAACCGGGCGTTCCCAGTTCCGCGTAAATTTTTTCTGCGGGAATTCCGCGCTTAATTAAATCGGCGTACGATAAGGCGCCTGCCGCCCGTTCAAAACCGTGGGCGTTTAACAGCCGCTCGGTTAAAGCGGGGGGGAAGGTATAGCTTTGCATAAACTTTAACGCATTGTCGTAAGCGGTTTTTCTGGCTGTAAATTTTGCGTATCTCTCTTTCGTAACAAGCCCGCATTCGTATCCTTTCTGCGTTAAACGGAAATCGGCGTTGTCCTGCCTAAGTTCTATGCGGTACTCCGCTCGCGAGGTCATCATGCGGTACGGCTCTTCGGTGCCCTTGGTTACCAAATCGTCTATCAGCACCCCTATATACGCCTCGTCGCGGCCCAAAACCAGCGGCGGCAATCCGCGCAATTTCAAACTTGCGTTCAAGCCCGCCATCAGTCCCTGCGCCGCCGCCTCCTCATATCCCGACGTGCCGTTTATCTGCCCCGCTGTGTACAGCCCGCGCACCTTTTTAAATTCGAGAGTGGGATACACGTCAAGCGTGTCTATGCAGTCGTATTCTATGGCGTAGGCAAAACGCATAATGTCTGCATTTTCCAGCCCTTCTACAGTGCGGTACATTTCTATTTGTACGTCGTGCGGGAGGGACGTCGACATTCCCTGAACGTATGCCTCCAAAGTGTTTTCGCCCTCTGGCTCGATAAAAATCTGATGCCTTTCCTTGTCTGAAAAGCGTACCACTTTGGTTTCGATTGAGGGGCAGTATCGCGGGCCCGTGCTTTCTATCGTACCGTTGTATAAAGGCGAACGGCTTAAATTGTCCAGTATTATTTTATGCGTTGCAAGATTGGTGTAGCCAAGGTAGCAAGGTTGTTTGTTTGCGGGCGGATTTTCGTTTAAAAACGAAAACGGACCAACGTTATCTTCGCCATATTGCGGGGTCAATTTGCTTAAATCAATCGTGCGGAAATCTACGCGCGCAGGCGTTCCGGTCTTGAATCTGCGCACCGTAAAGCCCAGATTTATAAGATTTTCGGTTAGCGCGTCCGCTGCGGAAAAGCCGTTGGGTCCGCTTTTTTTAATTACGTCGCCCGTTATCGTCTGCGCGTTTAAATATACGCCGGTGCAAAGTATTGCGGCGCGGCAGTTTATAACACCGCCGTCGGTGGTTTTAATGCCGGTAACCTCGCCGTTTACAACTGTTATTTCCGCCGCCTCGCTTTGAATAATACGCAGGTTGCGGGTGTTTTCCAGTACGTTTTTCATCCGCGCATGATAGGCGTTTTTGTCTGACTGACATCTTAAAGACTGAACTGCCGCGCCCTTGCCCACGTTAAGCATTTTTATCTGTAATGCGGTTGCGTCGGCGTTAACGCCCATTTCGCCGCCAAGCGCGTCTATTTCTCTAACCAGATGCCCTTTTGCCGTGCCACCGATAGAAGGGTTGCACGCCATAAACGCAATGCTGTCTAAATTTAGGGTTAGTATAGCCGTTTTAAGCCCCGTGCGCGCAAGGGCAAGGGCGGCTTCGCAACCCGCGTGCCCCGCGCCTATTACGGCGGCGTCGAACGTACCTAAACAAAATTCTTTCATAATCTTTTAAAAATTTACGCCCGTTTCGGCGGGCGTCGTTGTTTCTATTTTCAGGCTGTTAATTGCCTTCGCTTACGGCATTGCGCCGCTTATTTTTTCAATATGATATTTTTAATATCGTCTATGTCCTTTGCGGTTTTGTCGCTTACGGCAATCATTCCTTCAACTTTATCGCGCGAATAAAGAATGGTGGTGTGGTTTCTGTCGCCCAGCTCTTTACCTATGGACATCAAGGGTAGGGAAAGGAGCTCGCACATAAGATAGCAACAAACCTGACGGGGCAGTACAAGTTCTTTTTTCTTGCACTTGCCTATAAGTTCGCTTTTTGTAACGTTGTAAAAGCCCGTAACAGCGTTAATTATGTTGGCGGGTGTAATTTCTTCCGCGCCTCCTTCCGAAACGGCTTCGTTTAACGCGCTTTTTGCAAGCGATACGGTAATGGGGCTTTCGTGCAGCTTGCTGGCAAAAATCACTTTTGTCAGCCTGCCTTCCAGCGTACGCACGTCGTCGCCCGAATCTTGTGCAAGAAAAGTAAGTACGTCGTCGGGTACTATGCACTTTTTTTCAAACGCTTTTTTCTTTAAAATGGCAATTTTGGTTTCTAAATTCGGCGGCATTACGTCGAATACAAGCCCGCCCGAAAAGCGGGTTCGCAAACGTTCTTCCAGCGCCGTCAGCTCTTTGGGCGGCTGGTCGGAAGTTATTACAATTTGTTTTCCGCGTGAAATCAGCTCGTTAAAAGTATGGAAAAATTCTTCCTGAACGGCTTTTTTATTTGCGATAAACTGTATGTCGTCGATAATAAGCACGTCGGCACTGCGGTAGTGCTGCCGCAATTTGTTGCTGCGTTCGCGTGCGTCGGGGCCCTTTGAGGCGAACATTGTGTCTATAATTTCGTTTACAAACTGTTCGCAGGTGGCGTAAACAACTTTAAGATGGGGCTTTTCCGTTAAAATACGGTTGGCGATAGCCTGAATCAAGTGGGTTTTACCCAAGCCAGTACCGCCGTAAATAAACAGCGGATTATAAACTCCCGCAGGGTCGTCGGCAACGTTTTTGGCAGCCTCGAAAGCGAAAAGGTTGTTGCCTGCCACAAAGCTGTCAAACGTAAAGCGTTTGTTCAAGTTGTTGGGCGGGGTATATGCAGGCTCTTCGTGAAAGGATTCGTAGGCATAAGTTTTACTGCCCTTAACAACAAGGCGGAAATCTGATATGCCAACGTTCGCCTTAATTATGGCGTCGCGCATTTTGTCGGCTAAATTTCCGGTAATGTACTGTGCAAAATTTTCGGTAAGAGTTTCAAGCACGATATAGCGCCCGTCTATTTCAACGGGAACAAGCTTGTCTATGTACGTAAGAAAAGTTATGTGGGTAATGGTTTCCCGCATCTTTTCCTTTATGGGTTGATATATAAAATCAAGGTTGGAAGTATCCGCCATAATCTGCCTTTTTTGCTTTGAATTTTTACCGCTTTATGGTACAATAATATAAAATAACAAGATGATTTTACGAAATTGTTAAACTTATTATATACCAAAACTGCGGCGAAATAAAGTGTTTTTTTAAATAAAATGTATATAAAAAATCTGGTTTTGAAAAATTTCAGAAATTACGGCGGCGAACAAATAGAATTTTCTCCGCGGCTTAACGTATTGTTCGGCAAAAACGCACAGGGCAAAACCAACTGCGCCGAGGCGGTTTTTTATCTGTGCACGGGAACGTCGCCGCGTACCCGCAGGGAAAAGCAGCTTATTAAAAGCGGCGAAGAGTTTGCCGAAATTTCCTGCGTTTGCGAAGGCAGGTACGGCGAGGTTAGCATTTCCGCCCGCATTTTGGAAAGCGGACGCGAAATAAAGGTAAACGGAAATAAAATTACGCGAAACGCCGATTTGCTGGGTAATATTTTCGCGGTGTTCTTTTCACCGCAGGAGTTAAGGCTCATTCAGGACGGGCCGGACGAGCGCCGCAGATTTTTAAACGTTTCAATTTCACAGCTGTCCCGCCGTTATTTCGTGGCGCTTTCCCGATACAATAAAATATTGGAGCAGCGCAACAATCTTTTAAAAAGCCGCGATATCGATACGGTTTTCGAAACGCTGCCCGTATGGGACGCGCAGCTTTGCAAATATGCCGCGGTTGTGGCGCGCGGCAGGGCAGACTACGTTTCCAAGCTTTCGCCGCTTGCCGCCGAGGCGCACGCCTATTTAACGGACGGCGCGGAACAGCTTAAAATTTCGCCCGAAAAAAAATACAAGGGAACCGAAGAAGAACTTGAAAAACGGCTGTTCGACGAACTGTCGAATAACTACGACCGCGATATGCGTTTAGGTTACACCGCAAGCGGTCCGCACCGCGACGATTTGGATATTTCAATCAACGGTACCGACGCCAAAAACTTTGCCTCTCAGGGTCAAACGCGTACCGCGGCGCTTTCAATAAAGCTTGCCGAGGTCAACGTTTTCAAGGACGCATGCGGCGAATATCCGGTTCTTATACTGGACGACGTTATGAGCGAGCTGGACCTTCCCCGCCGCAAAAAACTTGTAGGACGGACCGACGGCTTGCAGACTATTATTACCTGCACCCACGCCGAACGAGTTTTGTACGGTAAAGAGGTTAATAAAATTATGATAGAAGGAGGCGCGGTAAAAAGATGATACGCGCCGATATGCACATACACACATATTATTCCGACGGCGGACAGTCGCCCGCGGACGTGGTTGAAGGCGCGCGCCGCGCGGGGGTTAATCTTGTTTCGGTTACCGACCACGACAACTTTAACGCCCGACGCGAAGTTGGCGAGCTTTGTGTGAAGGCGGGTATAAAATTTGTGGACGGAGTGGAAATTTCTGCCTATGACGGATTTACCAAAGTTCATATTTTAGGCTACGGAATAAATTATTCGCACCCTGCTTACGCCGCTTTTGACAGGGAACTTTCCGAAGGTGCGGAGGAAAGAACTTTCGATATTTTGCGCAAGCTTGCAAGCGTTAACGTAAATTTAAATTACGGCGAAATTTTAAGGGAACGAAAATGCAAAAAATCGCCGTTGCACGCAATGCACATCGCCGTAGCGGGCGCGCGCAAGGGTTATGCAAACTCGCCGTTCAATTTTTATTCGCGCTATTTAAGTTACGGTTCGGCAGGTTTTTCGTGCGTGCGCCGACCTTCGCCTGAAACAACGTTAAGAACAATTTGCGAGTGCGGAGGTCTGTGTTCGCTGGCTCATCCCGGCAGAATTTCGCTTGACGGCGACGGCGTTGCTGCGCTGGTAAAGCGGCTTGCCGACTGCGGACTTGCGGGCATAGAAGCGGTTTATTCGGGGCATACTTTTAAGGAAACGCAGTACTATAAGGAGCTTGCGGACAAGTTGGGCTTACTGGTTACCGGCGGTTCCGATACGCACTTTGCCGAGGGTAACAGGCGCATAGGCGACCCGCCGTTTTACCCCGAAGAAAAGCTGTTGTCCGCGCTGAAAATAAATTGAAAAAATTTACACTTAAATTTACAACCTATGTAACTGCGCTTGTGCTTGCTGCAAGCGCGGTATTTTTTTGTTGCGGGTTTTCTCCTCGCCTTCCGCGGGGCGTTTTAATAAACGGTCATGATGTGGGCGGACTTACCGGAACGGAAGCGAAAGCGGCGCTGAGGCAGGGCGTTGAAAAGGGCTTAAAGGCAAAACGGCTGCGCATATGCGCCGGTGAACGGTTATATTCGTTTGGCTTTCCCGAAATCGACTACGCCGACGAGTTTGACTGTCTGCTTTCAAAAATAAGCAAAAGCGGCGAATATTATTCGCCCGTGACTTATAGGCTTAACGGCAGGGAAGAGGTGTTGAAGGGAATCTGTTCCGATTTGTACCGCGCGCCGGTAGAGCCTTATGCGGTATTTAACAAGGTCGGCGAGCCGTTTACTTATTTCGCTGGAGCCGACGGTAAAGAGTGCGACGTCGAAAAACTTTCTGAGGATTTGGATAAATCGCTTGCGGGCGGATTTGAGCAGGTGAACATATGCGCCCGCGTTGTCAAACGCAAAAACAAAGTGGCCGACGTAAAGCGTATAACGCAGAAATTATGCTCGTTTACCACCTATTTCGACGCGGATAACACAGACCGTTCGGGAAATATAAGCCTTGCGGCGCAGAAAATAAACGGAACGGTTATAGAAAGCGGCGGCGAATTTTCGTTTAACGCAACGGTCGGCGCGCGCACCGAAGCCAACGGCTTTAAGCCTGCCAAAATAATTGAGGACGGAAAATTTGTTTTGGGATACGGCGGCGGGGTGTGTCAGGTTTCCACAACTCTTTATAACGCGGCGCTTTTGTCGGGGTTGGAAATTACAGAATACCATCCGCACAGCCTGCAGGTGGGGTATGTGGCGCCCTCGCGCGATGCAATGGTAAGCGGCAGTTATTTCGATTTAAAATTTAAAAATAATCGATTAACCCCGGTATATGTGCGGGTTAATTGCAATTTAAACTATATAACGTGCACTGTTTACGGCGAAAGCGACGGGTACGTATATTCGTTTTCGTCCAAGGTTGTAAATACGGTACCCCGCCCGCAGGCTGTGATTGTGGAGGGCGAAGAGGACAAAGTTATAAGTTACGGCAGAGACGGCACCGAAAGCGAAGGATATCTTGTTGCGACAGGCGCAAACGGACAGAAAAAAACGCTGATACGCAAGGATAAATACCGCGCGGTGGCAGATATCGTTCAGATAGCGGCGGATGCTGGGAGTGAAAATAAATTATTGCCGTAAATACCTTTATATATTTGTGTTTTGTTATATCTTATGATATAATCATAAGAGATTATTTTCAGAGGGATTGCGCGTGGATAAAATTATTTTGGACGGAATGGGTGGCGATAACGCCCCCGCAGCCGTTGTGGAAGGGGCCGTAAGGGCGCTTAAAGAAGAAAAACAGCTTTATTTGATTATAGCTGGCAGGGAAAGTGAAATAAAGGCCGAGCTGACCAAATTTAAATACGACTGTTCGCGATTGGAAATTTTGGACTGTCCGGACGTGATAGGTATGAACGATATACCTACCGAGGCAGTTAAAAACAAAAACGCTTCTTTAACCGCGGCTTTCTGGCAGCTGAAAAAGCAGGACGATATCTGCGGCTTGGTAACGGCAGGTTCTACTGGCGCAACCATTGCAGGCGGGCAGATTATTTTAGGCAGAATAAGGGGAATAAAGCGCGCGGCGCTGTGCCCCGCATTACCTAATATCAATAACGGAGTAACGCTTTTGTGCGACTGCGGCGCCAACGCCGAATGCAAACCTGTAATGCTGTGTCAGTTTGCCGTTATGGCTTCCGCTTACGCCCAGGCGGGCTTCGGTAAAGTAAATCCTAAAGTAGGTCTTTTGAACAACGGCACAGAAGAACACAAGGGCGACACCCTCAGGCAGGAAACTTATAAATATCTTTCGCGGATGGACGGAATAAATTTCATAGGCAACGTGGAAGGCCGCGATATAAATTTCGGTGAAGCGGATATCGTGGTTGCCGACGGATTTTCCGGCAACGTTGCGTTGAAATCGATAGAGGGTTGCGCAAAGATGATTCTGGCGACGATGAAAAAACAGTTTAAGTCGTCGCCCGCGTCGCTTATCGGCGCCGCATTTTTTTCCGGCGCCATCAAGCGTATGAAAAAGGGGCTGGATTTCGACAAGTACGGCGGCGCGCTTCTGCTGGGGCTTAAAAAGGTGGTTGTAAAAACCCACGGCTCATCCAAGCCTTCGGCAATAACAAATTCAATTAAAAACGCGCTGTCAATCTACCGCAACGGGCTTATCCCCAAGGTGGAGCAGCTGCTTACTAAGGTTGATTTGGACAACCTTATCCCCGAGGAACAATGAACGGACTAAGCAATTTGGAAACGGCGTGCGGCTATAAGTTTAAAGACAGGTCGCTTTTAATAAAGGCGCTTACGCTTTCGTCATACGACAATGCGGACAACAACGAAAGTTTAGAATGCCTTGGCGACGCTTTGCTTACGTTTATTGTTGCCGAAAAATTTTACGGCGAAAATTACGACGAGGGCGGCATTACGCAGAAGAAGCGCGAACTTTTGTCCGACGAGGCGCTTCGCCCCGTTTCTCAAAGGCTGGGGCTGGATAAAGCGCTTTTGCGCGACAAGGGGGACAACTGCAATAAAAAAGCGGTTCCAAGCGCGTACGAAGCCGTTACTGCGGCAATTTATCTTGACGGCGGGTTGGAAGCGGCGCGCAATTTCGCTCTGTCAACCCTTAAGGCTCTGCCAAACGCCGTAAATTATATAGTGGAGTTGCAGGAACTTTTGCAATCGTTGGGCGAAATGCCGCCTAAATACGTTAAAATTTCGGGCGGGACCCCGCAGAAGCCAACACACACCGCTAAAATTACCGTGCGCGGAAAGGTGTTCGAGG
Source organism: uncultured Clostridia bacterium (assembly GCA_947053545.1). Lineage (GTDB taxonomy): Bacteria > Bacillota > Clostridia > Christensenellales > Borkfalkiaceae > Coproplasma. The sequence goes on along the minus strand of CAMRSY010000029.1, from coordinate 5,800 downwards.
GCGAAGGCGCAAATTTTGCGGCGGCAAAAAAAATAGCCGCGCAGTCGGCATACGAATACGTAAAAAACAATCATTAATTCAAACTCACAAGGGTGTAAAAATGGTACAGTTTAAAAAAATAAAGCTAATCGGATTTAAATCGTTTGCGGATAAAACCGAAATTCCTTTAACCGACGGAGTAACTTGTATTGTAGGTCCCAACGGTTGCGGCAAGTCAAACGTTGCGGACGCAATCCGTTGGGTTTTGGGCGAACAGTCGGCAAAAGTTATGCGCGGCACTCAGATGCTTGACGTTATTTTCAACGGCACTGAAAAGCGCAAAAAAACGTCGTTTTGCGAGGTGACGTTAACTTTCGACAACAGTAACCGTATTTTCGATTACGACGCCGACGAACTGGAGATGACAAGAAGGCTGTACCGCGACGGCACCAGTGAGTATCTTTTAAACCAGCAGCCTTCGCGTATGAAAATTTTAACGGGACTGTTGCACGGCGCAGGCGCGGCGAAAGAGGGATATTCGATAATAGGTCAGGGGCGTATCGCGCAGATAATGAATTCCCGGCCTGAAGAGCGCCGTTCGATATTCGAGGAAGCTACAGGCATTGTAATGTTCAAGGACAGGAAGGCGGAGGCGGAAAGAAAACTTAATTATTCGCGCGATAATCTTTTTGTGTTTGCGCAGAGAATGTCGGAGGTTGAACGTCAGCTTGCGCCGCTTGCAAAGGCGGCGGAAAACGCTAAAAAATACAACTCGCTGTACGAAACCCTACGTTTAAACGAAATTAATACTTACATATTTCGCCACGACGGCGCGGCGGGCGAAAGGGAAAAAATAAGCGCGCGCATAGAAAAACTTAGCGCGCAGATTAAGACGAACACCGAGCTTTCCGCCTCGCTTTTATCCGAGTATGAAAAATGCCGTACTCTTCTGGCGGGCGCGGACGAACGTTTAAAACTTTTAAACGAAGAGCGCCTTGAATATACCGTCGGGCTTGAACGCAGCACCGGTGAAAGCAAAGTTTTCAAGGAGCGCGCCAATGCCGTTAAATATAAGCTGCAGCAGGCTCAGGACGACATTGTGTTTGCCACAAAGAGGATGGGCGACGTTGACAAGGGCATACGCCGCTGCGAGGAATACGCCGCGAAAAACGGAGAAAGAATAGAAAAACTGCGCCTTACCTGCGCCGAACTGCAGGCTGATATTTCGCGGCTTACCGAAAGTATTGCAAGCTACGAAATGTCAACGAACGAACACAGAAAAAAGGTAATGGAAACCTTCCGCGACCTTTCCGAAATGAAGGAAAGTATAGGTTCGCTTTCCGCTAAAAAGGAGCTTTTGCGCGAAAGACTTGCCGAAATGGACGATGCTATGACTACGGTGCGCGCAGAGCACGAAAAGCTTAAATCCGATTACGAAAAAACTTTGAAAGGGCAAGAGGAATTAAACGCTTATCTCGGAGAAGAGAACGTGTTGATGGAAAACGCCGCCGCGGCGGTAACGGCTGCCAACGACAAATTGCAAATGTTTGTAAGGCGCATTTACGACAGTGAAGCTCAGATTAACTCGTTAAACCAAAGTCTGCGCACGTATACGGCTTTGCGCGACAGATTCGAAGGTTACGTGTATTCGGTAAAGCGGCTTATGTCCGAGGCGAAGGAAAATCCCAGACTGTCCTCTAAAATTATGGGGCTTATAGCCGACGTCGTGTCGTGCGGCAAGGGGCACGAAATAGCGATAGAAACGGCGTTCGGCGGCGCAATGCAAAACATTATAACCGAAACGCGGGAAGACGCTCAGTTTTTAATAGAGCACTTAAAGGCAACCCGCGGCGGACAGGTAACGTTTTTACCCTGCGACGCGCTTCGTCCCCGCTTCGAAACGCCGCAAATTAAGTCGGCGAGCAGCGAGCGCGGCGTAGTAGGGCTGGCTATCGACCTTGTAAGCTATGATAAAAAATACGAAAATGTTATACATAATCTTTTGGGTAACACGCTTGTATGCGAAGATATAGGCAGCGCAACTGTTATTGCAAGGCGGTACCCGCGCGCGTTTAAAATTGTTACGCTTGACGGCGACATAATTGCGACAAGCGGTTCGATGACGGGCGGCAGCCGCAGGGAAAATTCGGCCAATCTTTTAGCCAACGAGCGGAAAATAAAGGAAATAGAGGACGAAATCGCACTGAAGAAAAATACTTTGGCTACGTCCGAAACCAAACGCGGCGAGGCGGAAGCGGAGCTTGAAAGAGCGCGCGCGTTCCGCGGCGAGCTGGAAGAAAAGCTGCAGAAAGCGCGACTGGAGCTTGCCGCCGCCAAAGAAAAACTTTCGTCGCTTACCTTCAATATCGCGGACAAGGAAAGCGAGTATTCCGTATACCGCCAGTCTAAGTCGCAAATAGAAGAAAAGCTTTCCGAACTGGACAGCGAATTTTCATCGACAAGCAAGGGCGCCAGCTCGCTTTCCGAGCAGTCGGACAGGGCATCTACCGAAATAGATTCGATGAGCGCGGAAAACGACAAGACGGTAAAAGAGCGTAACGAAAAGGCGAGCAAACTGAACAGTTTGCAGGTGGAAATAGCCTCGCTTGAAAGCGCAATGAAATCGAATATCGACAGCGCTGAACGTACCAGAGCGGAAAAAGCCGAATTGATTGAAAGGGTTACAAACCTGCGCACGCTGTTGCCGCAATTACAGCAGCAGTTTGACGAATGGAGCGAAAAAGCCGCGCGCGCGGCGCTTACAAAGGAAGAGCAGGTTAAGCTTGACGATTTAAACGCGCGCATTGCCGAGGTTGAGGACGGGAAGAAGCAGTTAAATTCAAGGGTGGCGGATATCGATAAATCTCGTTTCGAGACGGCGGAACTTCTGGAGGATTTGAACGGCAAGCTGCACAATCAGGAAATGGCTATGCAGAAAATCGATTCCGACCTCGAGTTTTTACAGCAGAGGATTGAAGAGGAATATCACGAGGATTACGAGGGCTGTTTGAAATACAAAGTGGAAGATTTCGACGTCGGCGCCGCGTCTTCGGTTATAATTAACTGTAAACGTCAGATAACTATGCTCGGACCAGTAAACCTTACAGCTATCGAGGACTATGAGGCGGTTAGCGAAAGGTATGCGAAGATGACCGAGGAAAAAGAAGATTTGCAGAAAGCAATCGAAGATTTGGAAACGGCGCTTGCCGATATAAGAAGCGAAATGCTTAAAATTTTCGACGCGGGCTTCAACACCATAAACGAAAATTTCAAGCGCACTTTCAAAGAATTGTTCGGCGGCGGCAGGGCGGAACTGCAGCTTGATTATACTGCGTGCGAAGATCCGCTTGAAGCGGGCGTTGAAATAGTCGCTTGCCCTCCCGGCAAAAATCTTGCCAAAATTTCGTTGCTGTCCGGCGGCGAACAGGCGCTTACGGCAATAGCTATATTGTTTGCAATTATTCAAATGCGCCCTATGCCTTTCTGCGTGCTGGACGAGATAGAGGCGGCGCTTGACGACGCCAACGTTGGAAGATATGCCGCGTATCTTAAAAAGTTTGCGGCGCAAACTCAGTTTATCGTTATCACCCACCGTAAACCCACTATGGAAAAGGCTGACGTTTTGTTTGGCGTTACCATGGAGGAAAAGGGAGTTTCAAAAATTGTTTCGGTTAAACTTTCCGAGGTTGAAAGCAGACTGGGCGGCGATACCGTTTCTTAACCGGCAGTTTTACGCAAAGCAAATGCGGGGAAAGGTTAAAATTTAAGAGCAAAGCCGTTATTTTTTAAACTTGCGCGAGTGATATTATAGGTAAATAATTTTCGTTGCGTTAACTGGTAAACTGCAATATGCATAATTCATTTTGCGGCCCGTAAGCGCGGCTTCGTCCGCTTAATTTAATTTATTTATAACAGTAGAGGTATAAAATTGGGTATATTTTCAAAACTTGCAAACGCGCTTAAAAAAACCAAAAAGGCGCTGTCCGACGCGATAGGGTCGCTTTTTTCTAAACATAAAATAGGAGACGAATTTTACGACGGGCTGGAAGAAATTTTAATTAGTTCCGACATTTCTGTTAACACCGCCGCGGACGTGGTTGAAGAGTTGCGGACCGAGGTTAAGGCGGAAAAAATAAAAGACAAGGAGTTTGTAATTGCCTGTCTTAAAGATATTCTGCAGGAAAAGCTTGAGGAGGCTCCTTTGCCCGAAATTGAGTATCCTGCGGTTATAATGCTTGTCGGGGTAAACGGCGTGGGCAAAACTACCACGGTAGGTAAACTTGCATCGTATTTTTTAAGGCAGGGTAAAACCGTTACTGTGGCGGCGGCGGATACGTTCCGTGCGGCGGCAAGCGACCAGCTTTCGGTATGGGCGGAAAGGGCTAAGGTGCGCATAGTAAAACACGAAGAGGGCAGCGACCCTTCCGCCGTTGTGTTCGACGCGGTTTCTTCCGCGAAAGCGCGAAAAACCGATGTGGTAATAGTGGATACGGCGGGCAGGCTGCACGTTAAAGCAAACCTAATGGAAGAGCTTAAAAAAATGTCGCGCGTGGTGGGCAGAGAATATCCGCAAGCAAATTTTTACAAGCTGTTGGTGCTTGACGCCACAACCGGCAACAATGCGTACAATCAGGCGCAGGTTTTCGACAGTGCCGTAGAGCTTGACGGAATAGTATTAACCAAACTTGACGGTTCGGCAAAGGGAGGGTTTGTTATTTCGCTGTGCGGCGAATTGCAAATTCCGGTTGTGTTTGCCGGTGTCGGCGAAAAAATTGACGATTTAGAATTTTTTGATCCGGAAGATTTTATTGATAATATACTTTAATTTAAATACAAATTAAGCGCCGCGCGACCGATAAGTCGCGCGGCGCTTGTCTGTTAATCTGTATTTTCGCTGTCGTTCTTTTTTTCCGAAGACGGTTGTTGCAAGTCTTTCTTTTTATCGCGGTCTTCCTGCAGGTTTTTAAATAGCAGAGTGAGCGCGAAAAACGTTACGGCGGCAACTATAGTGCTTATGCCCCATACTACTCCCAGATATACAAACACAAATACGCAGGCTGCAACAAGCAGCGCGCAGATTACGCAGCAGATAATACGCAAAATCTTATACATATTATATATAATATACTTTTTATATTCAATTTGCAAGCAAAATCAATGCGCGCGGTGCAGGCTTGCTTACTCTGTTTATTTCTTATACTTTTTATTATTATTTATATTATAAGGTATATACAATGACTGTGAATGTATATATGCATATATGTGAATAAATCACAAAAAGTTTTACGTTTTATCGTTTGCAATTTTTTTTGGGTAATTACGAAATAAAATTGACATTACTCGGGAATATTGCTATCATAAGCAAGCTGTGACCGAGAGCCACGCAAAAAAACTTATAATCGGGCAAAAAATTTATTTTAAAACGCTTGACAAGTTTAAATATGATATGATATTTTATTTAAGCTGTTGCGAAAAAATAAAGGCTCGGCGGAAAATAATTTAAAATTTTCTTAAAAAAGTTTTTTAAAATGCTTGACACGGTATTAACGCTTATGTTAATATAGAAAAGCTCTCGCAATGAGCACCGAACGGATAGGTTCGGTAACGCAGTTTAAAAATTGAATAGAAGGAAACGATTTTTATTATCGAATTGATAAGAAAGTTTCTGTCAATAACTTTGAAGTACATTTAGTACCACAAAGCAAAGTCAGCAAAGATAAATGACTAAAATAGTCGAGATAGAGCCACGAACTTGAAAAGGTTTGTGTTTTATACAAATTAAACTTAAGAGTTTGATTCTGGCTCAGGATGAACGCTGGCG
>CAMRSY010000028.1 GCA_947053545.1 uncultured Clostridia bacterium | reverse complement strand
TGAACAAGCCAACACACACTCATCTTCTGAGTTTCATTGGTGAAAAGCCGTATTGGCTTGTTCACTTAAATTTTACACCAACCTCACCCGTCCGTACGCACGCCGAGAATATGAATATAGCGTATTCTTTCGTATCTGTACGAACTTATCGGTCTGCCGTAAGCGTCGTTTGTATGCGCTGCAATCAAAGGTTGCCTGCCGGCAAAACCGACCACAACGGGCGAATGATAAAAATCGCCGTTAGCCCTGCCAAGCTGAATAATATCGCCTATTTCTATTTTATCGGCCGTAACCTCATTTGCGAAAGGACCAGCACCGTCGCCTATTCCTTCCGCATTACCGGTTAAGAAATTATAAAAATATTCCACGCCGGTCCAGCTTGCCGTGCGGTTGTCTGTACTAATATAATACCAGCCGAAAGTGGGCGTATAATTCATTATGCCCGACCCCGCATAAACACACTGCGAAGCAAAGTTTGTGCAATCTCCGCCCAATTTATCGAAATTGTAGTAGTTCGGATTGCGCTTAAACGCCCACTTGCGCGCATACTCTACAGCCGCGCGTCTGTTATATTCTTTAATTATCATACTGTTTATTGTATGAAATTCGGCTTAGACGGGGTGAATAATCGGGCAACTTTCCCTTTACCCGCCAATTTACTTGATTTTTTACGGGTTAGTAGGATATAATATATATACAGAGTTTCTGCGCAGGTTTTCGGGGCAGTTTCAGTTTCGATTGCGGCGGGGAGACGACGTAAGCATACCAAAGGCTCGGCTTTGTAAAAACGGAAAACTAAATTTAAATGCAGATAAAAAATCTGAAAAAGTAATCGCTTTCCCCCAGAGGGCAAGCCTTGCTTGCGCAGCTTAACTAAGTTGTCCGTCGCCCGCACTTTTTTTCGCCTAAGTGCCTGCGGCGTTAATTTCGGCGGAACTTTAGCGGCGGTTTAACCGCGCCGCGCAAAAGAATTTTTGCGGTTTGCCCGCAAATATAGCCCGTTTACCGGCGTATTTGCGGAAAGATTAATAGGTTAAACTAAGTATGTAGAAAGCGCGTTGAAACGCCGTAAGACCGGGGTGCAAGTCCCCGCTGCTCCACCACAACAAATGTATACGCACACTTTAACGTGTGCGTATTTGTTTTATCTTATTATATTATTAACGACAAATAAGCCCTGCTTGCCAGCCGTTTTATTTAAACGAAATAATACGGCTATTGCTAATTCCCAACAAACAAATTTAGACAAAAGCATTTAATTTGTCAGACCATACAGTTTTAGCAATTTGAGCATTTGAAATCTGTTGACTATAATTAAAAACTGCGGTCGAAAAACACGGCCGCAACTTTTTTAATTCAAAATTTTATAAGCTTTCAATAAATCCGTCTATTTTTTTCATAACCTCTTCGTCCTCTTCGGTTGCCGCCTTCCAATCGAAATTTTCGAAGAAATCTTTAGCCTGCTCTTCGCTTTCAAACTTATTGCCGCCCAGTTCGGCAAGCTTGTCTTCGGCAGAAACCGTGTTGTAAGGGTTGTGCCGCTTGTCCGGCAAAATAAGTTTTATTGCGTTTTTGTCCGCACATTTTACCGCAGCGCTGTTTTTCAAATTAACAACGTTATCCATTTCGCCGTGAATCAACAGCGCCTTAACGCCGCTTTTTTTAATTGCCGTCGAAGCTTTTAAATTGCCTTTAAAACCGAATTTGATTAGGTTAATAAGCCGCACCCAGCCGTAAACAAGCGGCGCGTACAACCTGCCCAAACCACCCGTCTTTTTAAGAATATCGCACACGCACTTTGCAGGCGAATCGAACGCAGATATCGCCACAACACCGTCAACCTTTACTGTGGCGCTTGCGGCAAGCACGGAATAAGCTCCCCAGCTGTGTCCAACCAGCACAACAGGCTTGCCTGCCAGCCTTTTTTCGCAATTAACCCCAATATATGCCGCAATTACCGCCTCCGCGCCCGCGTAAAACCCCTTAATGTTTTTACCTTGGGAATTATTGCAACCGTATGCGTCAACGGCTATAACGGCATTGCCCTGACCGGCAAAATGCGCAATTTCGGTAATATACGACGACGAGCCGGCCCCGAAACCGTGTTGAAAAATTACAACTTTTTCGCACTCTTCGACAGGCTTAACCGAATATATCGTACCCGCCAGATGCATTCCGCAATAATACACGGACATATGCTCCGCCGTCAATCCGAAATCATTTTCGGTGTAATACTTAAAAAAAGGATTTTTATCCTGTCTGCGCCCGAAAGCGGATTTATAAATAATAACCGCTGGACCAACCGTAAAAATAAGTGCGAATAAAGCCGTTACGGCAACTGCTATTATTAAAGTAAAATACCATTCCATAAAAATATTTGCGGGGCGGCGTAAAACGCCGCCCCGCTCTCCTTTTGCCAGTTTACTTTGTCTATGTTAATTACGCGGTAACGCAATATGCGAATATACGTAGCATACCGCCGTTAACAGTCACACAATGTACTTGCCGTCTATTTCGGGTGCGGAATCCATTTCGCGTTTCTGCACCTCGTAACCCTTTTTACCCAGCAGTGCAAACGTTGCCTTTTTGCCGTTTTCAACACCCGGCTGATTAAACGTATTTATATTTAATAGAGCGCCGGCATAAGCCGTTTGCAGCTCGAGCATAAACATAAGCTGCCCCATCGTAAACGCGTTTACCTCGGGCAGATTAATGGTATAGTTCATTCTGCCTGCCATCATCAGCGCGTACGCCGTAGCCTTGTTTTCCGCCTGAATAAGCTCTTCCATTGTATGTCCGCCCAAAAAGCCTACGTCGGGAATATCCTCGCAGCCGTGAGGTATGGGCATTTCGCAACCGTATTTACCAACGGAAATGAATGTAATAACCTTATCGTAAGGACCTTCTATATAAAGCTGAACCTGCGAGTGCTGGTCGGTTACGCCCAGACTTTTAACAGGCGTTGTGCCGGCGTTTACTTTGTTTCCGTCGTAATCCACCGCTTTACCCAAACTTTCCGCCCAAAGCTGGCAATACCAGTCGGCAATAAGTTTAAGGTTATCCGAATAGGGCATTAAAACGTGAATGTTTTTACCCTGTTTCATTGTAATGTACTGCAAAACAGCCTGTGCAAGCGCAGGGTTGTGCGAAACGTTGGGTTTAGAACACAGTCCGTCCATATACGCCGCCCCCGCAAGCAAACCTTTTATATCTATTCCCAGCACCGCCGCGGGTAAAAGTCCTACCGGACACAGTTCCGAAAACCTGCCGCCTACGCCGTCGGGAAGAATATACTTTTTAACCTTGCCGCCCAGCGCCTTGTCGATTTTAATTAAATTGCCGCGGCACGCGTCGGTAGTAAATATCATATTTTCGGCAAGGTCTACGCCCGCCTTTTGCAATATATCGGAAATAATAAGATACTGCGTCATCGTTTCGCTTGTCGCGCCCGATTTTGAAATAACGTTAAAACAGGTTTTATCGGGTTCGATAACGTCTAACAGCGCCGCCATACGCACGGGGTCAACGTTGTCCTCAACATAAAATTTAGGACCCTTGCGCTTACTGTTGGGCAATTCGTTATAATGGAGATGACACAAAGCGTTGTAAACCATCGAAGGTCCTAGAGCGCTTCCGCCTATTCCCAAAACCACAAAATATTTAAACTTTTTTCTTACCTCTTTGGCGGTTGCAAGTATGTCGGCAACGATATCTTCCTGATTATAGGGAAGTTCGGTCCAGCCCATATACAGCTCGTCCTTACCGCGGTTTTCGGCAACGTATAAAAACGCCTTTTCCGCCTTGTCCCTAAGCTCGCGGATTTGGGAATCCTTTATTCCCTTATCCCCCAAAAACTTGCTCATCATATTGTTGTAATCAACTGTTACGCGCATTGAATTGCGCCACTCTTTTGTTTTATACGCCATTATTCCCTCCCAAAAATTAACAAACTTGCATTAAATTGCCCTTTAATTATATTACTTTACCTTTCCGTAGTCAATAGCCATTTATTAATTTGTCAAAAAAGTACGCCCGTCTAAAATATGCGGGCGTTAATTTATAATTTATAAAATTCGCTCGATTTCGCGCGTACGGTTAAGCGGGAAAGGCGCGGTTTGAGCGGTTACATATTCCACGCGCAGTATTCTGCCCGCCGCCGTTCTGCTACCTACGGGTATTTCAGCCGTGTCTCCAGCTTTAATATTTTTAAACGGGGAGACGTACCACCGTTTTTCGCCTTTATACAACCCGTCCTCGATCTGCACAAATACATATATATAGCTACCGTTTTCGCTTATAACGCCGCCGCTCATAGAATGTATCATTATTTTTACTCCTTATAATAAATAAAATATTCCGACCGCCTTAAAGTTCGCTTTTATACCCGCTGCCCCACTCGCTCATGGCATCGAAAACAGGCTTCAACGATTTACCTACAACTGAAAGCGAGTATTCCACGCGCGGCGGAACCTCGGCAAATATTTCGCGGTTAATTATTCCGTCCGCCTCCCGCGCGCGCAAATTATCGGTAAGCACTTTTTTACTTATTCCCGGAACGGTTTTAATAATATCGGTAAACCTTTGAGTTCCGTTTATAAGATTACGCAAAATTAAAAGCTTCCATTTGTTTCCTATCAGTCTAACGGTTGTGGCAACCGGACAATCGGGTAGTTCATCTTTCGTCAACATTTTTTTACCTCTCTTAAAATTTTACATTATCCGCAGCATATTGTCAATAGTTCATAATTGAAACTTAGTTACAAATCTATTATCGGGAAATAAAAAGGTAACATTATTGCTTTTAATTTTTTTATTTGGTAAATTGGCATTACAACAATTACTGTTGAAAAATAAACTTTACGAGGTGTAAAATGAACAATTACAAAAAACTAAACGTCAATCAAAGCGCGCGAATCGAACTCCACGACGAATTACAACTTACCGGTGCGGAAATAAGCATAAACTTTTTGCCTGCAGGCGCAAGCGTGCCATTCGTACATTCGCATAAGCAAAACGAGGAAATTTACGCAATTTTAGAAGGCTGCGGCAAAACTGTTATCAACGGTGAAACCGTATCTCTGTCTGCAGGTGACTGGCTGCGTATTTCCCCTTCTGCAAACAGGCAGTTTTTTACTTCCGAAAACAAGGGTCTGAAATATATCTGTATACAGGTAAAAGAAAATTCTTTGGAAGGCTACACTCAAAGCGACGCGGTTATAATTGAATAAAGTTTAAAGTTATAATATACAACTATTAAAATTTCTGAATATATAACTTAAAAACAAGCCGAAAGTTTTTAAATACTTTCGGCTTGTTATGCTGTAATAACGGATTAATTATATTTTTATATCTTCTTTGCGTAAAGATATTTTTATGCAATTTAAATAAATTTATAGTTAATTATCTGGCAGGCATCTTAAATTCTTTAAGCGCCATGTTCAAAAAATCGTTGAAAGGCTTCATTGCTTTAAAAATTTTTACCGCTTTTTCCAAAAATTTAGCGCTGTCGCAAACCTCTTCATCCGACATAAAATATTCTAAATACCACGATTTATATTTCAAATATTCGGCTTGCGGATGCTCTTTGTCATACGCTGCAGGCACGTTTTTCAATGCCGTTCCCTTAACCGTAAAATATTTTTTAAATTCGGTGTCTGATATTATTTTATTCCATTCTTCGGAATGCGCGGCAATATAATCGCGCACCATAGCAGTAGCGTTTGAAAACATATCGGCAAACAATCCGCCGCCTAAAAACGTACCGCCGTTAGGCTTAATCATTATAAAGTAACCAACGGGAACAGGCAGTTTGCCCATCGATGAAATGTGCGCTCTGAACGACGGATTATAGGGAGATTTATCGTGGCTGAACCGCGTATCGCGCACAAGTTTGAAAGTGAGTTCTTTAGGATTATTGTGCAGTACGCTTTCATCGAACGAGCCGATGCCGTAAATAAGTTCCTGCACAAGCTGTTCAAACTGCGCTGTTGCCTCTTTATTTTCCTTTTTATGCTCGTGATACCATTCACGATTGTTGTTTGCGGAAAGTTCGGAAAGATAGTTAAGTATAATCCTGTTGTCCATAGTTTCCTCCTAACATTTTACACGCAGAGGGTTAACCCTCTTTAGATATCTGGTGCTGTTGACAGGACTTGAACCTGCACGGTGAACCACAGGATTCTAAGTCCTGCGCGTCTGCCAATTCCGCCACAACAGCACGTTGCCGTATTCCCGACGGGGAGTACGGATTACCGTAATCTATTTTAAATTATTGCGTTAAAAAAGTCAACGCAAAAGACTTTTAAAAATAATATGATTAAATTGACAAATTTGCATATGTACTATAAAATGTAAGAAAAACAATTTTTAAGAGAGATTATGAATTTACTTGCAACAGAGGTAGTGGCAAAACGTGTATTTTCACATTTGTACATATATTTGGATATCGTGTTTTTGGTAGCGCTGCTGGGAATATTAATATGGAAGAAGCGCTATTTAACCGTGCTATTCGGCGTGTTTGGCGGAATTTTATATATGATTGTAGACTACGGAATATTTCACCTTGCAATGCACTCGCGCCATATCGAAGGAGGTAACCTTTTCGCGGTGCTGTTGTGGATGTCGTTAAGTTACGGCATAACAAATTTCGTACTTATATGGACGTGGATTGCAAAAGATAAACGAACCGTCGAATTCACCGTTTTTATTCTTGTATGGTGGATTGCAGCCCCTATGCTTGCGCAAAGTTTTGGAAACGGCCTGCCGGAGGTTACAATCTGGCGCGAAACCAAGGGCTATCACGGTTATATGGCGCTTATTCTGTTTGCGGGCTATACAGGCGCGATTATTTATAATTTGTTGCAAAAAGACAAAGATAAACGCTTTCCTATTTTACGACTGTTGCTTATAGGTATTGCCGTACAGTTTTGCTGGGAATTTTCGTTGCTTACAGGCGGTATACGCAGCGACGGCTTCGGCTGGGAACAAAAACTAAACACGATTGTTGTAAATTCGCTTTTGGAAACAAACCTTGGCGCCGTACCTATTTACTGTATTTTTATTGCAGTAACCCAACGCTTAAACGAAAACCTGAAAAAACGAACCGACAAGCTTACTTTCACGCAACGCGTATCAGAACTTAACTCAATAAAATTAATTAATAAAAAACAAGCAAAATAATTAAACCCGCCCGCGAGCATTTTAAAATGCTCGCGGGCGGGTTAACTGTATTTCAATAATTAGTTTTGTTAACTTTTATTCTGAGCCTTATAATCCGAAACAGCTTTTATAGCTTCTGCGGGCACATTATAAGTAGTTGTACCATAATTAAAAAGCGTAAACTCTATTTTGTCTTTCTCTCCGTTTTGCTTTATTGCATAATCCACACTCAAATAACTCAAGTAACCTTCCTCGTTAATTTTTACGTTAACAAAAGGCGGCTCAATATATTTGCTTTCATTATTAATTTGTTCCTTAATATTTTCAATTAAAGTCGCCGCATATATACCGTCGGAAAAATTAAATTGCGAATATAATTCGCTTAGCGGGAAAAAGCAATTGTCCAGCGCTTCATTCCTTGAATCATAATCTTCTATGGCTTCCGCCGCTTTTATACTTTCCATATCGTAAGCAAACCCTTTTTCGTAAAACGTCCTGAAACTTTTCAAATCAAAAGAAGAAATAAAGCTTTCGTCGATGTCGTCTTCTGCCCAGCAGCTCCAATAACCTTCTTCAGTGTTTGCATTATAATAAATACCGTCCTCATAAATTTCATAAGCTTTATAAACGCCTTTTTCAACAACTCCGTTCTGCATGTAATCGCCTTTATCGTCGACGAATTGCTGGTTATTCCACCGATAAACTGTTATGTATTCTGTGCTTGATTCACCTGTGGCAGAGTAAGTTTCTTTAAACTGAAAAGTAAAATTTTTTGCCGCCAGAGTTTTAGCAAACGCAGCTTTCCATCCGGTTTCGTCAACTTGTTTTGACGCGCCTACGTCGGGAACAGCATTTCCGCTGCCGTCGCCTTTATTGCAGGCGGCAGCTCCCAACACGCAACCAGCGCATAAAGCGATTACAACTGCCCTGGTAATTAATTTCTTTCTCATATAATTCTCCTTTTTATTTCATTAGCCGTAATTATTTCGTGCGTTTAAAACAAAGTACACGACTGCGCACACGTGCAAATGAAATTTGATTTTTGTTTATTTTACCATATAATTACTAGGCGCACAAGTATTTACTTAAAAAAAATTGCATTTTTTGCCAAAAAAGTCCCGCCGTAAGGCGGGACTTTAAATTAATTCAACTTTTTATATTTAATTAATTATTGTTTTTCTTAAAACTAATTACCGTTTCTTCTAATTTATTCATATCGATAGGTTTAAGAAGATATGCGTTCATACCGGCGTCTAACGAACTTTTAACGTCTTCCGCAAATGCGTTTGCCGTCATAGCTATTATAGGTATCGATTTACCTTCCGAACGCTCGCTTGCCCTTATTGCGCGGGTGGCGTCGTACCCGTCCATCACGGGCATCTGTACGTCCATCAAAATGCAGTCGTACTGACCGGGAAGGCTGTGCTCAAATTCCTCAACGGTTTCCTTACCGTCGGGCTTTACAACGCAGCTTGCGCCAACCATATTCAAAAGCTCGCACAGCACCATTGCGTTAAGCTCGTTATCTTCCGCCGCAAGGAACTTCATACCGTCGAGAGCGCTCTTCTCAGTCTTGGGCACCAACCCTTCCCTTATACTCATTTTAAGGTCGGTTACGCATTCTTTGAACTGCGCCACCGAGAAAGGTTTTACAAGAAACGCGTCTACGCCCGCTTCGGTTGCAACCTCTTCGATATCGCTCCACTCGCGATCGCCCAAAACAACCAAAGGTACATATTCGGGTATATTATCCCTAAGCTCCTTAATTTCTTCCAGGCACGCCTCGGTTTCGTCGCTCCAGTCGTAAATAACTATATTATAGCCCTTGCCGTTGCCCCATGCCTTATCCATATTTGCAACTGCCGCTTTAACGGTTTTGGCAAAATTTATGGTAACGTCAGTTTTACGCATTGCCCAGGTAATACTGTTGTTATCTATATTATTATCGCCTATAACAAGTATTCTGGCAACGCCCTGGTCTATCCAGAAATTAGAATCGCTTACTTTGCTGATGGGGAATTTAAAGCCAACCGCGAAAGTGCTGCCTTCGCCTTCTTTACTTTCTATGGAAATAGTTCCGCCCATCAAATCGATAAGGTTTTTGGCAACCGCCATTCCAAGTCCCGTGCCCTGCGAATCGGAAACGCCGCTTATTTCACGCGAGTACGGTTCGAAAATCTTTTTAACATACTGTTCGGACATACCTACGCCGTTGTCTTTAATTATAAACTGCAGATAAATATGCTTGCGCGAAGGGCGCGACATCTGTTGTACGGTAAACTCTATCTGTCCTCCTTCGGGAGTGTATTTTACCGCGTTTGTCAAAATGTTCAGCATAACGCGCTTTATGCGCATTTTGTCGCCGAGGAATTTTTCTGTTTTAATTGCAACCGTGGTTTTAAACGACTGCCTTTTTGCTTTCGCCTGGGGCGCCATTTTTCCGTCGATTTCCTTAACCAAATCGAGAATGCTTATTTCCGAAATATTAAGCGTGGTTTCGCCCGATTCTATTTTAGACATATCAAGTATATCGTTAATAAGCGTAAGCAGGTGACGGCTTGTAAGCATAATCTGCTTAACGTGGTCGTTAAACTTGCCCTTGTCGTCAACGTCCCTTTGAAGAAGGGTACACAAGCCTACTATCGTGTTCATAGGCGTGCGGATATCGTGCGACATATTTGCAAGGAACGTACTCTTCGAACGGTTTGCAATATTTGCAATGGCAAGCGCCTCTTCCAGCGACTGTTTTGCAAGCAGCTCGGTTGTTCTGTCGGAAATCAGCACAATGTATTTATGAGTTTTTTCCGACTCGATATGGTAAACCGTCTCGCTGAAATAGTGCAACTCTTTATTGCGCTTGTGCTCGCGCCCTACTATATGGGTTATGGAAGAACCAATTTCTATTCCGTCAAGCGTTTTGTACGTAATTTCACGGTCGTCCATATATTTCGCTTTGCCGAGACACGAAAGGTTTTTCATAACGTCCCTAACGGAAACGCCCAAAACTCTGTCTACGTTGGGGCTTACGTATTCAACGTTATACTTATCGCCCGAAAGCACCAAAAACACGTCGTCTATACAGTTTGTCAATATTTCAATAAGCTGGTCGTTTGACGAAACTTCCGTATTCTTCTTTTTCATCCTAAACTACTCCTGAAAATATTTGATTTATATTATTACGGCAAAAGCTGGTTAAGCGCTTCAATCGCCCTGCCGTACGCTTCCTTTACGGACGGAAACAGCAAACGCGCCTCGGACAAATTTCCCGCGCGTAACGCCTCCACAATATTGAAAACGCAATCTTTAAGCCCCAAAAGATTTAAATTAAGCACAACGCCCTTTAACGTGTGCGCCGACTGAAAAGCCCCTTCGGTATCGCCGCTGTCAAGCTTTTCCACAAGCGATTCGTAACTTTTGTCACGTTTGAATATTGTCAAAAATTTGGTAATCATAGCGTCGGACGCAAATTTGGCTATCATTTCCTCGTAGCCGCCGCCCGACAAATCATAAAACTCTTTTACGGTCATTACTGAGAAATCCCCCTTACCGATTTATTTATTTTGCCGATAACGTTTATCATACTTTGTCTGTCTTCGCTGTATATGCACTGCATATGCACCTTGTACACCTTTAAAAGGTCGTCTTCCGCGCGCGGATACTCGAAATAAATTTCAGGTTTCTGCGGCGACGCCGTGTGCAATAATTCGATGGCTTTATCGTATGCGGGCATATAAAAATGCTTGTTTGCCTGCTCCCTGTCAAGCGGGTCGAAAACTATGTCCTCGTTTACGCCAAGTTCGGGATTGGCGCTTATAACCATTTCCCCGTCGGTAAACGAATAATCGAACACCAGTCCGTCGCTGCAGGAGGTTAAAAATTTAAGTTTTGCTATATTACTGCTGGAAAATTCCAAAGCTCTGCTCGAAAAAGTGTTGATGTGGTATTTTTCCACGTCGTTTTCTACGTATTTTGCCTTTTCTTCCCACTTTTCCGCTGCCGACACATGCGAAAGTGCAGCCAAAATTTGTTTGTTGCTGTTAATAAGGCACTGCACTATAAGCGGATTGAACAGTCCGCATTCGCCGTTTATAATCATTTCAAGCGCTTTTTCTGGCGTGTATGCGGCCTTGTATACGCGCTCGGAAATAAGCGCGTCGAAAACGTCGGCAACCGATACTATTTGCGCCCAAATGGGAATTTCATCCCCTTTCAAACCCACGGGATAACCCTTGCCGTCGTACCTTTCATGGTGGTATAAACATATGTCGTAAGCAAATTTAACAAGCCTTTCGTCCTTGTATTCGGTAAGGCTCTGAATCATTTTGGCGCCCTGTGCAGAGTGGGTTTTCATAATTTCAAACTCTTCCGCGGTAAGCTTTCCGGGCTTATTTATAATTTCGTCAGGTATGGCTATTTTGCCTATATCGTGCAGCGAAGAAGCCACGCAAATAAGCTGTATATCGCTTTTCGAGAATGTATATTTATCGGTTAAATGCAGTAAATTTTCGGTTAAAATGCGCGTTATGGTATTGATATGTAAAATATGCAAGCCGCTTTCGCCGTTTTTCATCTCCATTACAGTAGACAAAATATTAATCATCATATCGGCATAACGGTGCTTTTCGTAAACCTGTTCGGTAACGATTTCCATAAGCGTATGCTGCCTGTTAAACAGCTTTATGGTATTTAACACGCGGTGCAAAACTACGTTGGGGTTATACGGCTTATTTATAAAGTCGGTAGCGCCCATTTCGTAAGCCTTGTCCACATACTGAGCGGTGGATTCGGTTGAAATTATAATTACGGGAATATAGTTTAAATATCCCTGTTTCTGCATGGCGGCAAGCACGGCGAAACCGTCCATTTCGGGCATAATTATGTCCAGAAGGACTATTGCTATGTTGCTGTTGTCCTTTTTCAAAATATCAAGCGCCTCTTTTCCGCTTTCCGCTTCAACAACGTCGAAATCGGCGCAGAGTATACCTTTTAGTATAAACCTGTTAAGTTCCACGTCGTCGACAATAAGCACGCGTTTACGGGCGTTTTCGTTATCCACAGTTAACCTCCGTTCAGAATAATCCATACAACATTGTATTTTAAATTTTTAATTTTGTCAAGCGGCAAAGTGTTACAAAATACACTAATAAATGTAATATCATTTCAATTTGTTGACTATGCCGCGGGCGGCAATGTATAATAAGTAATATAATTTACTATTATATTAGTGAAAAAGTTTTGTAAGGAATTTCTGCTTTGAAGGTAAAACGCTTTTTTATAAATATGGCAAAGGGCGGAGCTATCGGTCTGGCTATGATTATACCGGGGGTATCGGGAGGAACACTTGCCGTACTTTTGGGCGTATACGATAAAATTATAGAAAGCGTAGGCAACCTTTTTAAAAGGTTTAAAGAAAGTTTTTTATTTCTGTTGCCTATAGCTTTGGGCGCGGTACTGGCGTTTGCCGCACTATACTTTCCGCTTAAATACGCTCTTAAATATGCTCCGTTTCCCACAATGCTGCTTTTTGCCGGATTGATGCTGGGCAGTATACCCGATTTGATAAAGAAATCTAACGAAAACGGATTTAAAAAATCAGACGCGGCGGGCATAGTACTTTCGTGCGCGCTGGTTATCGGCATTTGTTTCATACCGTCGATAAGCGACGTAGACCTTTCGGCGAATATGCAGGTGTGGCAATATTTTTTACTGCTGTTTATGGGTATGCTTGCCAGCTGCGCGCTGGTTGTGCCCGGGGTAAGCGGCTCGATGCTGATGCTGATATTTGGCTACTACGAGCCTCTGCTTGCCTGTATATCCGGCTTAAAAACTTCGTTCGGACACTCGCTTTTAGTGCTTGTCACTTTTGCGGTAGGGCTTGTAATCGGATTTTTTACCATTGCGAAACTTATGCAGTTTTTATTAAAAAAGTTCCGCAGAGCAACATACTGGTGCATAACAGGATTTGTAATAGGTTCGATACCTGCAATAATAATAACCTTCTTCCGCGACTACGGTCACAACCTTACAACTTATCTTGCGCCTTTGCAGATTGCACTTGGAGTAATACTTTTCGTTGCGGGCACGATAGCAACGTTTTTGCTTGCGCGCGTAGCTTTAAAGTATACTAAAAACAAAGAATACGAAAAAGCTTTATTACCGAACGGTAATTTTTGCGATGCCGAGAAAAGTATACAAGACGAAAACGACTTAACCGCTACAGATAACGATAGCAATTAGTAAACGCTTATTTTGAGGCGCCGCAATGACCGCGCACATACGAAAAGTAAGACTTTGCCGCCATGAAAAGACGCCTGTGCATATGCGTAGCACAAGACTTTGCCGCCCTAAAAATATGCTTTGACATATGCGTAACACAGGTATTGGCGCGGCGGCGTTTCCGCTATACAGCGACAGAC
Source organism: uncultured Clostridia bacterium (assembly GCA_947053545.1). GTDB lineage: Bacteria > Bacillota > Clostridia > Christensenellales > Borkfalkiaceae > Coproplasma. Next base: position 6,222 of record CAMRSY010000028.1, on the reverse strand, counting down.
GAAACAACGACCTACAGCGTCATTCCGAGCGGAGCTTTAACGCCGCGTGGAAATCTAAAAGGCAATTCAACCTAAATTTTCCGTACAATTTAACTTGTTAAAATTTTACTTCACAGACTTAAAACAACATATGCCCCGTATAACAACTTGTTATACGGGGCATATTAAATTTCATTCCAAACACTCTGTATTCGTTTTACATTCTTCCCGCAATTCTCTATCAGATACACTTTATCCGCACACATTGAAATATTAATGCGGTGAAACTTATTCGCGTCCTTTAAACGCCTGCGCCAAGCGACAGTTTAATTTTTTTACAGCACGCCGCAATAATTTCCAGACATTCGTTTAAAAGTTCGCCCGCGTCCTTTTCGGGTTTTTTACTTTTTACCGCGTCATTTATAATTACAGCCGCGTAGTTAAACGAAGAAAACAGATTTTTAAATACGGGCTGCTGCCCGGCGTAATCTTTTTTAGCTGTAATGAAAAAGTCGTACACTTTCTGTATATCCGAGCCCAACTGTTTAAACTGCGAGGCATTGCGCGTTTGCGCAATTTCTTCCACCCGCCTTTCAACCTTGCTAAGCAAATCGCACAGCGCCAAATCTTCGAAATCAATCATATTAAACCCTTTTAAAAACGCGGCGGGAACCTTTCCCGCCGCGCGTTTTTTTATACGTTTTCGTCAGCTTCTTCCTTGCCGTAGTTGGGGTTGATTATGGGAGACATACTCTTGTACTCCTTAACGCCCGTACCCGCGGGAATAAGTTTACCTATAATAACGTTTTCCTTCAAGCCCATAAGAGGGTCGACCTTGTTTTTGATTGCCGCATCGGTAAGCACCCTTGCCGTTTCCTGGAAGGAAGCCGCAGAGAGGAAGCTTTCGGTAGACAGCGCCGCCTTGGTTATGCCCAGAAGCACGCGCTTTTGCAGTGCGGGCGCGCCGCCGTTTTCGATTGCTTTGGTATTTTCCTCTTCAACCGTAAACATATCAACCGTTTCGCCGGGAAGCAGGTCGGTAGAGCCGGAATTTTCAATTCTTACCTTTTTAAGCATCTGGCGAACGATTATTTCAACGTGTTTGTCGTTGATATCAACGCCCTGCGAACGGTATACCGACTGAATCTGCTCTAATATATAGTCCTGCACGCCCTTTACGCCCTGCACCCTTAAAATATCCTGAGGATAAACCGAACCAGTATTTAATACGGTTCCGGGGGTTACGGTATCGCCGGCCTTAACTTTAAGTTCGGCATTGAAAGGCAACGCATAATCTTTTTTCACCTCATTTGTCACGGGGTCTACTACGATTACGTGCTTCAGATTGTCGGAATCGTCTATCTTTACCTTGCCCGAAACTTCGCAGAGGGTTGCACAGCCCTTGGGTTTACGCGCTTCGAAAAGCTCTTCAACGCGGGGAAGACCCTGCGTGATATCGCCCGTCGCCGCGATACCGCCCGTATGGAAGGTACGCATTGTAAGCTGTGTACCGGGTTCGCCTATCGACTGTGCCGCGATTACGCCTACGGCTTCGCCGGGCATAACCGGCGTATTTGTAGCCATATTTTTGCCGTAACACTTTGCACACACGCCGTAACGCGAATTGCAGGTGAATACAGAACGTATCGAAACGGCTTCTATTCCCGCCGCAATAATCTTTTTAGCCAAATCGTCGGTGACAAACTGGTTTTGCGCAACTATTACGTTGCCGTTTTTGTCCACCACGTCTTCGGATACGAAGCGTCCCTGAATTCTGTCTTCAAGCCCTTCGATAACCTCGCCGTTGGGACCTATAATCGCCCTTACAACCATACCGCGGGGCTTCTTCGAACCTGCCATACAGTCGTCTTCTCTTACTATAACGTCCTGCGAAACGTCTACAAGCCTACGGGTAAGATAACCCGAGTCGGCAGTTTTAAGCGCCGTATCGGCAAGACCTTTACGTCCGCCGTGTGAGGAAATGAAATATTCCAGAACGGACAAACCCTGCCTGAAGCACGATTTAACGGGAACCTCTATCTTTTTACCCTGAGGGTTAACCATAAGTCCGCGCATACCCGAAAGCTGTTTCATCTGGTCGATTGACCCGCGGGCGCCCGAGTTTGCCATCATCCAGATAGGATTGAATTTATCAAGCGATTTTTTAAGTTCGGCGGTAACCGCGTCGGTAGCCGAATCCCACGCGTCGATAACCGCGTTGTAACGTTCTTCCTCGCGCAATAAACCGCGCTGATACTTGCGCTCTATCTGCAAAACTTTCTGTTCGGTTTCTGCAACTATATCGTGCTTTGCCGCGGGAATATGCATATCGAATACGGACGTTGTAATCGCCCCGACCGTCGAATACTTGTAACCCAGCGTCTTAATTTTGTCCAAAACGTCCGCCGCGCGGGGTGCGCCGCCAGTCTTGAAGCAGCGTTCCACAATTTTGCCCAGCTGTTTTTTACCTACGGCAACATTGTCGCCTAAGAATTCGTACGAAATTTCGTACTTAAGATAATCTTCGGGTTTTTCACGCTTTACAAAGCCCAAATCCTGAGGCATCTGGTTGTTGAAAATAATTCTGCCAACGGTGGTTTTAACTACTCCGGTAACCGTCTGTCCGTTATAAGGCGACGCTTCGTCGTTTATTTTCACGGTGCGGCGAACGAAAACCTCGTCCTGCATATGAATATATTTCGTCTGATACGCCATCATCACCTCGTCTTCCGAAATGTAGGCGTTGGCAACGTATTTTTCAGCTCCCTCTTCGCCTTCGGCGCACTCGTAATACCTGTCGCCCGACCAGCGGTAGAATTTGCCCTCTTCCCTGCGGATAATCGTAAGGTAGTATGCGCCCATAACCATATCCTGCGAAGGCTGCATAACGGGCTTACCGTCGGAAAGCTTTAGTATATTGTTGGACGAAAGCATTAAAAATCTCGCTTCCGTCTGCGCCTCGATAGAAAGAGGTACGTGTACCGCCATCTGGTCGCCGTCGAAATCGGCGTTGAACGCCGTACATACAAGCGGGTGAATTTTGATGGCTCTGCCTTCGATAAGCACGGGCTCGAACGCCTGAATGGAAAGCCTGTGAAGCGTAGGCGCACGGTTCAAAAGTACCGGATGCTCTTTAATTACGTCTTCCAAAACGTCCCATACAAGAGGTTTTGCCTTTTCTACTGTACGCTTTGCGCTCTTTATATTCTGGCATTGCCCGCTTTCAACAAGCTTTTTCATAACAAACGGTTTAAAAAGCTCGATTGCCATTTCCTTGGGCAGACCGCACTGATAAAGTTTGAGTTCGGGTCCAACTACGATAACCGAACGTCCCGAATAGTCAACACGTTTGCCGAGGAGGTTCTGACGGAAACGACCCTGCTTGCCGCGGAGCATACCCGAAAGGGATTTAAGCTCGCGGTTGGAAGGACCGGAAAGAGCCCTGCCGCGCCTGCCGTTGTCGATAAGCGCGTCGACAGCTTCCTGAAGCATACGCTTTTCGTTTTTGACAATCATATCGGGAGCGCCCAGCTCCATCATTCTCTTCAACCTGTTGTTGCGGTTGATAACCCTTCTGTACAAATCGTTCAAATCGGAAGAAGCAAATCTGCCGCCGTCAAGCTGCACCATAGGGCGCAGTTCGGGGGGAAGAACGGGAAGAACGGTTAAAATCATCCACTCGGGCTTGTTGCCGCTCTTTTTGAAGGATTCGAGAATTTCTATCCTCTTTACTGCTTTAAGCTTTTTCTGGCTTGCCGAACTGTTTTCAATTATGTCGCGCGTTTCCTTGCATTCCTTTTCAAGGTCAACAGCCATCAACAGTTCGCGTATAGCCTCGGCGCCCATTCCGATTTTTAACCCCGAAACAGAGCTGTCGCCGTATTTTTCTTCTACCTCGCGCAGTTCCTTATCGTTTATAACCTGCTTGTATTCCAACGTAGGCACGTTACCAGGATCTAAAACAACGTACGAAGCAAAGTAAATAACCTGTTCCAGCGCCTTGGGGCTCATATCGAGTATAAGACCTATTCTGGAAGGCACGCCGCGAAAATACCAGATGTGGGAAACAGGGGCTGCAAGCTCGATATGTCCCATTCTTTCGCGCCTTACTTTGGCGCGCGTTACCTCTACGCCGCACTTTTCGCATACGATACCTTTATAACGTATACGCTTGTACTTGCCGCAGTGACATTCCCAGTCCTTCATCGGTCCGAAAATTCTTTCGCAGAAAAGTCCGTCGCGTTCGGGTTTCTGGGTTCTGTAATTTATTGTTTCGGGCTTGGTTACCTCGCCCTTGGAAAGTTCCCTTATTTTTTCGGGGGAAGCCACACTGATTTTAATTGAGCAAAAATCGTTTAATTCGAACATAACTTTACCTCCCGCTTAGTCCTCGTTATCCTCTTCGTCGCCGTCGTCGAAAAGCGTAAATTTGTCGCCCAGATCATCATCGTCGCCGAAATCGTCCATATCCTCGTCGGTGAACAGTTCCTTGGAAACAAAACCGTCCTCATCGTCGTCGCCTTCGAACAGCGAAATGTCTTCGAGTTCTTCGTCCTCTTCAACGTCTTCCGCAGTGATATCCAGCTCCTCTTCGGGCAGTTCGTTTTCCCTGTCCTCGGCTTCGCGCGCTTTGGCGTTGGGGATAGCCTCGTCGTCCTCGTCAAGTTCGTGTATAATAAGTTCTTCGTTGTTTTCGGTTAGCACCTTAACGTCAAGCGCAAGCGACTGCAATTCCTTCAACAGAACTTTAAACGCTTCGGGAATACCGGGTTCGGAAATGTTGTTGCCCTTAACTATACTTTCATAAGTTTTTACACGACCTACGATATCGTCCGACTTGACGGTAAGAATTTCCTGCAGCACGTGCGCCGCGCCGTAAGCTTCGAGCGCCCAAACCTCCATTTCGCCGAAACGCTGTCCGCCGAACTGCGCTTTACCGCCGAGGGGCTGCTGCGTAACAAGGCTGTAAGGACCTATCGAACGCGCGTGAATCTTGTCGTCTACAAGGTGGATAAGCTTAATCATATACTGAACGCCTACCGTAACCCTGTTTTCGAAAGGTTCGCCCGTTCTGCCGTCGTAAACCTGAATTTTACCGTCTACTTTGCCTTCGGGATTTAAAATATTGTTTTCCCTGAACAGTTCTTTAATATCCTGCTCGGTTGCGCCGTCGAATACGGGCGTTGCTATTTTCCAGCCCAGCTGTTTGCACACCAAGCCGAGATGCACTTCCAATACCTGTCCGATATTCATACGCGAAGGAACGCCGAGGGGGTTAAGCACGATTTGCAGGGGGGTGCCGTCCGCAAGGAAGGGCATATCCGCCTGGGGAAGCACGCGCGAAATAACGCCCTTGTTTCCGTGGCGTCCCGCCATTTTGTCGCCCACCTGAACTTTACGCTTCTGCGCGATATATACGCGCACTAATTTGGAAACGCCGGGCGAAAGCTCGTCCTTGTTTTCCCTGGTGAACACCTTAACGTCTACTACGATACCGCCTTCTCCGTGCGGCACTTTCAACGACGTATCCCTTACCTCTCTTGCCTTCTCGCCGAAGATTGCGCGTAAAAGTCTCTCTTCTGGCGTAAGTTCGGTTTCGCCCTTGGGCGTTACCTTACCTACCAGAATATCGCCCGGCTGAACCTCGGCGCCGATACGCACTATACCGTTTTCGTCAAGGTCTTTCAAAGCGTCCTCGCCGACGTTGGGAATATCGCGGGTTATTTCTTCTTCGCCCAGCTTTGTATCCCTCGCCTCGGTTTCGTGCTCTTCTATATGGATAGAGGTGAAAACGTCGTCCTGAACAAGCTTTTCACTTATAAGAATGGCGTCCTCGTAATTGTAGCCTTCCCATTCCATATAACCTATTAATATGTTTTTGCCGAGAGCGAGTTCGCCGTTGTTTGTAGCGGGACCGTCGGCTATAATTTCGTCCTTTTCAACGCGGTCGCCCGTATTGACTATGGGACGCTGGTTAAGGCAGGTATTCTGGTTGGAACGTTCGAACTTTTTCAGTTTGTATTCGCTTACAAGTCCGCTGTCCTCGCGGATTTTTATCATATCGGAAGCGCAGCCTACAACCGTGCCCGCTTCCTTTGCGCGTACGATAACGCCGCTGTCGCGCGCTATGGCCGCTTCTATACCCGTTGCGACAATCGCGCTTTCCGTCTTCATAAGAGGAACCGCCTGACGCTGCATGTTCGAACCCATCAGCGCACGGTTGGTATCGTCGTTTTCAAGGAA
>CAMRSY010000027.1 GCA_947053545.1 uncultured Clostridia bacterium | reverse complement strand
TCACCGTTCGATTAGCGCTGCCGGCATTATGCCCTTATATACCACAAACTATGCGTAAAACACGTAGTTATTAGTTTATGAAAATATTCTGAGAAGGTATTAATTTTGCGCGGGGGAAGGGGCGCCTTATTTTGTTAATCTTTCAAGCGCAAGTTTATAAATTTTAAAACACTTTTCTATCTTTTCGAACGTTATATATTCGTCGGGCTGATGAACCGTGCATTCTTCGCCGTCCTCTTCCGGACCGAACGCCGCGCCGCATTTTAAAGCGCGTGCGTACGTGCCGCCGCCTATCGCCACAGGCTTAGCGTCAGTGCCCGTAACCTCGTTATAAACGTTTAAAAGCGTTGTTATAAGTTTGCCGTTTTTATCGTTGTACAGCGGCGCCTGCTCGTGTAAAACTTCGTAATCCACACCGTATTTGTCAACCGTTTCCAAAACGGTTTCAAGCTTGAAAGTGGCGGGATAGCGAATATCGCAGGTAACTAGAATTTTGCCGTCGGTCTGTTCTATAACGTTGGGTGAAAACGTAAGTTTTCCGGTTTCGTCCTCGAAATTCATCAGCCCGAATTTTTCAACGAACAGCAGCCTTTTCATTTCGGACAGACCAAGATAATCAAGCACTTTTTCTATTGCGTTTACGCCCTTGTCGGGGGTGGAGCCGTGGGCGCTTTTCCCGCGAGAAATTACGGTATCAGCGGCATATTCCAGCCCTAATTGCTCTAACAGCGCACTTTTTTCTTCGGCTTTTACCGTGCAGTAATCGCAAACCATGTTGGCTGCTCCGCCGCCTTTAAGGTCTGTAAACTGGGCGTTGCCGGCAGGGAACGCAAACTTTAAATGCACTATGCCTTTTTCGGCGTAAATAACGGGGAAATCGGCGTCGGGCGAAATGCCTGTTTCGGGCATTTTTGCAACTTTGTTGTAATGTTCCATGCAAGCCCAGCCCGTTTCTTCGTTGCAGCCCACGATAAGTTTAATCGTCTTTCCGGGTTTAAATCCTTCGTCTTTTAACGCCTTCATCGCATACAGTGAAATAAGGGCAGGACCTTTGTCGTCCATGGCTCCTCTGCCCCATACTCTGCCCGCTTCGCGGTCTACCTCGCCGCCAAACGGTTCGTGCGTCCAGCCGCTGCCTGCGGGTACTACGTCCAAATGGGCGAGAACGGCAAAATCGGCTCCGCTGCCAAAGCGCACTTCGCCCACGTAGTTGTCGTAATTTTTCACCTCGAAACCCAGAAAGGAAGCAAGCGTTAAAAAAAAGTCGAGACAGCGCGCGTTCTCTTCTCCGAAAGGTTTGCCCTCCGTTGCGTCCGCCTGCGACGAATCAAACTTTATAAGTTGCGATAAATTTTTTATTATGTCGTTAAAGTAATTCTGCATAAAACCTCCGTAATAAATCGGCTTAAGCGCCGTTATGTGTAAAATTTACTTAAATATCGGCTTTTTTATTATACTCTTTTTTAAAATTATGGTAAAATAAAAACAGGGCTTTTTACAAAATTTATTTTTACGGCGTATATGCGGGAAAAGCCGCTTATTTCGGGAGCGCAGGTTATGCACGAAGGGCACAGAAACAGGCTGGTAAACAAGTTGAAATGCAACGCTAAAATCTACGAGCACGAACTTTTGGAAATATTGCTGTTTAATTCGTGCCCCAGAAAAGATTTGAATGCTACGGCGCATTTGCTTATTTCGCGTTTCGGTTCGCTTGAAAACGTTTTAAACGCCGACTGTTCCGACCTTGTGGAAGTGGAGGGCGTTGGCGAAAATATAGCCGCGTATCTTTCCGTGCTGGGCAAATCGCTTAATTTATTGAGCAACGAAATTTGTTTTGCAAAGGTTATTAATCTGCAGGAATTTAAGCGGTTTATTATTTCGCGCGGAATTCCGGAAAACGAACGGGTGGAGCTGTATTGCCTTGATAAGGACGGCAGAGTTATAAGAATTTGCGTTTATAAGGCAGTCGCCGGGTTCCGCGCGGACGTTGACGAGGCGGAACTTTTAACTGTGCTTTCGCTTATTAAGCCGTACGGATTGTTTGCCGCCCGCAGGAGGATTAACGGTATTTGTCCGCCCGATTCTGCCGACGATTTACTGGCGGAAAAAATAGACGGGGTTGCGCGGTTGTGCGGAATAAATTTTTACGATTACTGTCTGGTTGGCGACGGCGATTATTTTTATAGCTACAAAATGGCGGACCGAACGGTGTTCGGCGCGGCGGGGGTGCAGTGCGGCGATGGAATATAAAGGAAAACTTTTAAATAATCCCGCGCGGTTTATGCGCGTTCTGGGCATTATTGTGGGCGTTATATTACTGATAATCGAAACTATAATTTGCGTGCAGTTTGCAAGGCTTAAGCCCGCGGCGTGGAAAAACATTTCGCTTATAGGTTGCGTGTTTGCGCTTGACGCGCTGTGCATAGTGGAACTTTGTTTTATAAAAACTTTAAAGGCTCGCATTGCGGTATATTGTTTCGATTTTATTTTTTTGCTGTTTATTTGCGCGATAACCGGCAGTTCGTATCTGTCGGCGCTTTATTGCGTAATTTTGTCGCAACTGTATTTGAACGTGGAAGATTTCCGCACAAAGACGGTAGTGTTTGTTACAAGTTGCGTGGCGTTTGCGGCAACCAGCGTTGCGGGTTGGTTTATAAATTATAAGGGCATACCTAATTACGGCGAATTTTTCGATATGGTGTCGGCAACGGTTGTGGGCATAATAATAATTGCCGTTCACTATGCCGTTATTAATTTTCTTCTTGCGTTTTACCGCAATAACTTAAAACTTAAAAAAGCGCTTAAAGAGGCGGATGAAAATAAAAAGGAACTGGAAGAAGCGTACGAACAGCTTTCGGAAACGGTTGTGTTTAAAGAGCGCAACAGAATAGCGCGCGATATACACGATAACGCTGGGCATTCCATGACGTCGGTAATTATGCAGACCGAGGCGGCAAAGCTTTTGATGGAAAGCAATCCGGAAGAGGCGAAAAGCAAGATAATAGCGGCAAATATTCAGGCAAAAAACGCGCTTGAGCAGATGAGGGAAAGTATTCATCTTCTGGCGGGGCGCAACGAAACCGTTTCGCTTAAGGAAGAGGCGGAAGAGGTGATAGCGCAGACTATGGACGGAACCGACGTTAAAATACGGTACGACCTATCGGATATAGCTCTTTCGGGCGACAGGCGCAGATTTATTGTAAACAGTTTAAAAGAATGCCTGTCAAACGGAATGCGGCACGGCGGGGCAAACGCGTTTTTTGTAGGGCTGGAAGAGTGCGGAGAAAATGCGGTTTTAACCGTGTCGGATAACGGCAGCGGATTGCCGTCTGATTTTAAAGAGGGGTACGGATTGCGCGGTATTAGGGAAAAAGCGGCGCAATTCGGCGGCGGCATTGTTTACGAAAGCGAGGCGGACGACGGCTGCGAAATAAAAATTACAATTAAAATGGGGGACTAACCGTGATTAAAGTAATGCTTGTGGACGACCAGATAATTTTGGCGGAAGGAATTAAAAGCGTATTGGAAACGGGCGGCGATATTCAGGTGGTGGGCGTTGCCGGAGACGGAGCCGTTGCCATAGATATGGCTGAAAAAGAGCGCCCCGACGTAATTTTGATGGACATACGCATGCCTAATATGAACGGGGTTGCCGCCACTAAAAAGATAAAGGAAATTCTGCCCGATTGCAAAATTATAATTTTAACAACGTTTGACGACGGCGATTATATTCTGTCCGCTATCAACGTGGGCGCGTGCGGGTATCTTTTAAAAGATATCGGCTCAACCGCACTTATCGACGCAATTAGAAACGCGTATGCGGGCGACACTATCTTACCTTCTAAAATAGCTAAAAAAATAACCGAAGCGGCTTTAATGGTTTCCTCCGACAGGGAAATCAAGCTTAAACGGGCTTACGGTCTTTCCGACAGGGAGGCGGGTATTGCGATGATGATTTTGGAAGGGTTTACAAACAGACAAATTGCTTCGGCGTTAAAACTTTCCGACGGAACTGCGCGCAATTATATTAGTACAATATATTTAAAGCTGAATGTTGAAAACCGCGCCGCCGCTATTGCAAAAATCAAGGAAATAGTTTAAGTAAAGAATTAATAGTTAAAATACAGCCCCCGCGGCAAATGCCGCGGGGGCTGTATTTAACAGAATTTTTACGTAAAAGTTTAGCTTCTTTTGCGCAAGTTATAAATCAAAGGCTATTGCTGTTACGTCGTCGTGCAGTTCGCCGCAGAAATTTTTTAAATTAGTTTCCAGATTTTTTATAAATTCTTCGCCGGTGCGTGAAAGAGAAAGGGTTTTTATGGCTCCGTCAACGCCGAACATTTCGCCGTAACGGTTTTTGCTTTCGGTAACTCCGTCGGTAAGTAATACAAGGATATCTCCTTGCGAATAGGGTATGGTATCTTCGAAATAAGCGGCGTTGTCAAACCAGTTGGAAACGGGAGGGGAATTTAAAACAATGCGCGTTATGCCCCCGCCCGATTTTAATAAAATGGGCACGTTGTGCCCGGCCATCGAGTAGGTTATACTGTCTTTATCTATTCGCGCCGCGGCGACCGTAATATAATTTCTTTCGTCTAAATTAAGTTCGGCAAATTTGTCGGCAAGCGCGGAAATCGCCTTTGCGGGCGAATATACACTTTTATCGTAAGCAGCTTTTACAAACGCCGTTAACATTCCGGCCGATATGCCTTTGCCCGAAACGTCGGCAATAACGCCGCAGGCGGAATTTTGTACGGTAAACACCTCCGGCAGGTCGCCGCCTATATCGCGGCAGGGAATGTAAAGGTACGAATACCTTTTTCCTCCCGCCCATTTACCGGCGGGCAGCAACCGTTGTTGAATACTCTTCGCCGCCACCAGCTCGCGCGCTATCTCGAGTTCTAACGCGTCGTCGACAACGCCCATACAAAGTCCGCCGCCTAAAGGCTTAACCGTAATCGAAAAAGTTACTTCGCGCTTTTCTTCGCCGCCCATTTTAAGGTAAACGCGGCGTGAAATTTCTTTGGAAGAATAAAACGAATCTTCGAAGGCGGAAACAAGCTGACAACCTCTCGCACAGTCGCCCTTGCCGCAGGTTACGCCCTCTTTCGCGCAACCGAAAGCGTCGCCCAAATTAGTGCGGCGGAAATTTTTACCGAAAAGGTTTGCATGCTTTTCGTTGCAAAAAACTGCTTTTAAATTTTGATCTACAACCACAACCGCGGATGGCACTCCGTCGATTATACGTCTGTAATATTTTTCAATCATTTCGTTAATTTGCTAACGTCAGCTGTTTATTTTGCTGGGCAGATAAAATTTTAATTTGTTAGTTACGATATGAGCCGTAAGAGGTATGTTTTCGTATATTTCGCCTTCAGCCTGAATGGGCGCCGTACCGTTTTCGGGGGTAATTTTCACGCTTTTGCACTTAACGTGGGTAACTTCTTTTACTTTATTTACTTTCCCCGCCGTAAGCTTCATAAAAGCGATAAGCGTTTTAAAGCGGGAAAGGTAGTCTACCAAAAGCAAATCGATATAACCGTCGTCAATTTCCGCGTCGGGAAAAAGTTTTATGCCGCCGCCAATCTGTCTGCCGTTGCCCAAACAGGCGATAATGCCGGTAAATTTCTTTTCTTCGCCGCCGTCCCAACTTGCGGTGTAAGAGGTGGCTTTATAGTGCCGCAAACTTTTTAAAAAAGCGGAAAAATATTTTGTTTTACCCTTTTTTTTGCCCGCGTAAGCACGCTGTAAAACGTCTACGTCAATCCCCGAACCTACGGCGTTAATACTTTTAAGCCCGTTGTCCAGTTCAATATAATCTATACAAACGGGCGCGCGGAAAGCTATCGTTTCGGCGGCGGTTTTAACGTCTTTCGAAATTTTTGCCGCTTCGGCAAAATCGTTGCCCGACCCCAGAGGAATAAGCCCTAACGTGCAGTTTTCCGTGTCCTTTATGCCGTTTAACACTTCATGTAAAGTGCCGTCGCCACCCATAGCGACAATATGGGCGAATTCGCCGTTTTCCGTAAGCGTTTGCGCTATTTCTTTCGCGTGCCCCGCATGGTCTGTTATATGTACCGTTATTTCTTTGCCCGCGGTTTCGAAAACGCGTTTAACCGTTGAAATTTTGGTTTCTGTTTTTTCGTCAACGTTGTTACCGTTTAAAATAACGTGGTACATTTATCTCTCCGTAAAAATTGACCGCGCCGGATAGGTCGGGTTTATAATTCACAAAATATTATACATTATTAATGTACAGATTGCAATAGTTTTGTAAATTTGCTATAATATTTAAACCGCGTTTGTATCAGTAAATTTAAGGAAAAATAGTAAAATATGCGCAACTTGCTGCCATTAAAACTTAAAAATTTAGCGTCTTCGCTGTCAAAACCGCTGTATGCGGTCGGCGGCGCCTGCCGGAATTTTATTGCGGAACTTAAAAGTTCGGAAATCGACTGGGATATTTGCGGTCCGCTTTCGGCTGAAGAACTGTGCGTTGCCGCCGAAAATGCTGGTTTTAATATCGCCGCTGTATACAAAAATACCGGGACTGTGCTTATGAGCGATGAAGGCGTTCATTACGAGTTTACGTCGTTTCGTACCGACAGATACGTGCGCGGAGTTCATTCTCCGGCCGAGGTTTTTTTTACCGACGATATAGCTAGCGACGCGCGCCGCCGCGACTTTAAATGTAACGCCGTATACTACGACATAGCAAAGGAAAAATTCGAGGACCCGCTTAACGGGATTGACGATATAAAAAACGGACGGATATCTACGGCGGTATCCGCAGATAAGGTGTTCGGGGAGGACGGCTTAAGGCTTATGCGCCTTTGCCGTATATCCGCCCAAACGGGGTTTGCGCCCGATGAAGACTGTATGAACGGAGCGTGGAAACATGCCGCCCTTATTTCCGATATAGCGGCGGAAAGGGTATGGGCGGAACTGAGCGCCATTTTAAATGCAGATTTGAAATACGGCGTAAAGGACGCTCATTATAAAGGGCTTAAGCTGTTGCGCGATACGGGGGTTATGAAATATATCTTGCCCGAACTTGCTGCGGGCGACGGCATGCGCCAGCGCGAAGATTTTCATAATTACGACGTGCTTGAACATACTTTAAGGTGCGTATTATATGCGCCGCCCGAAATAAGGCTTGCCGCGCTTTTGCACGATATAGGCAAACCGTTCTGTAAAAACAATTACGGTAAATTTGCGCGGCACGAGGAAGAGGGCGCCCTTATTGCCGAAAATGTTTGCAGGCGGCTGCGGGTGCCTTTAAAAACGCAAAAACGCGTTTGCGAATTAGTAAGGTGGCATATGTACGATTTATCGGGCGTTACGTCTGAAAACAAGGTGCGCAAGTTTATAATCAGGCATAGGGACATACTCGACGAATTGTTGCTTTTAAAACAGGCCGATTTTTCGGCGTGCAAGGATGATTTGTCGGTCGCGCCCTGCGTTGAAAGGTGGAAAAAAATATATGAACAAATGCAAAGCGAGGGCGTGCCTGTAACTTTAAAACAGCTTAACCTGCGCGGCGACGAACTGATTGCCGCAGGGATATGCCCTGCCGAAACCGCGAAAACTTTAAAAATGCTGCTTGAAGAGTGCGCGATAGGAAACGTTGCCAACGAACGGCAAAAGCTTATTTCGTACGCGCTTGCGCGCAGCTGCCGGTAAATTGCGGGTAAATAAATAATTTGCTTTTTACAGGGCGGATATAGTATAATCGTTTTACGGAATGCGCTTTAAACCTAACCGATTTCCGTAAATTAAAAAAACTTCGGCGCAATGTGCGCCCCGGAGGTAACTGATATGTCAAGAGGCGGTTCGAAACTCGTAACCGGTATAATATCCTTTTTTCTGGGATTTCTGTTTGCAATTCTGGTGGAAATCGGCGCTATTTTAGGCGTGTACTGGTTTGTAATGAACAAGGATATAAACACCGTAATGGCGGCGATAGGCATTCATAACACGGACGACAGATACGTAAACACCGACCCCGATAAGGGTGGCGTAACCAACCTTAAGGAATTACTGTCGGGTATTAAAGGGCTTGTATACGAAAACGGGGAAATTACCGCGCTGGGTAAAAGTTTCGACGATTTCAAAAATCTTATACCCGCTACGCAAATGTTGTTAAATACGTTTTACGGCATAGCCGACGATTATATCGAGCTGGATAAGGACGCGTTTGAAAGTAAGCCGTTAACAGAACTTGCGCAGGTGCTTTCAGACAGCATAATGAATATCAAAACGGCGGCTTTGCTTGAAAAACTGGGTATGACCGATATCACGGGCGAGGAAGCTAACCCCATAGTCAAATCGCTTGTAACAGGCGCGGAAACCGACTACGCTACGGTTTATTATTCGGACGGAAGGGAGAGCGACGGGCTTAAATTTCCTGTTATATACGACTGTTATATGGGCGGGGAAAATTCGTTTGACCGAATAGATTATAAGGGATTCGCTCGCCCCGTTAACGGCGTAAGCGCGTTTCCCGAAAACCTTCGCGGGCACGAAGATTTGCTTTGCCCGCAGGGAATGATAGAGGACGACGGCGGTTCGTACCAGCGGTATATGCTGTTTTACGTGCCCTGCAGGGTAACGGCTTCGGGTATAGCGGAAGCGGAATATTCCGTGGGCGAACACACGGTAGCAGACGGCGACAAAACTTATAAATTTCAAATTGTAGAGTATGGCGCGGATACCGATTTTATTGCGGTTAAGCCCGACGCCGAAGGCAACTATATAATAGATTACACCGCGGTATATGCCGCGCTGAACGGCGATAGCAACTCGGTTTCCGACAGATTTACAGGCTATTCGTACTACGAGCCGTACGCTTCTAATTATTATTTTACCGAAAAGAATTCAACGACCGAAAGATACGAACTTAAAACCTTGAGCGGCAAAAATTATTTCAGGAACTCGCAGGGGAAAATGCTTCAGCTCGACGCGCTTACGCTTACCGATATAGTAGTCGACGCGTTCGGACCTTTAGACGCCGTTCTCGTAACAGAAGCGGTAGGCGAAAACAGCGACCTGGCTTACAAAGTTTTCGGTACGACGTCGCTGGGCGCCCTTCTTCGCGGCGAGGTGGATTTCAACAAGCTTGTCGAAGATATGGAGGTAAGCGCGTTTGTAAATAACATATCGCCCGATAACAGTGTTATGTGCTATATAGCATTTAAAGTTTCCGATCTGAATCATTTGGGCGGCGGTTTATATTCCGCCGTGTATGACAAGGGCGGCGAAGGCGAGCGCACGGTTACCGTACGAACAGCCGACGGATTTATAACCGACGTTTTAGACGCGGACGGAAGCGTTATGGAAGGCGTAAAGATAAAGGACGTAGCCGCGCTTGCAAACAGTATGCCTGTTACGGCTATTATGGACGTGAGGGCCGACGAAGCCATATTGGCTTATCTTGGTTACGGCGTTAAAAACATGAAACCGGCTGCGGTCGCGGAATATTCTTACACGGCTAAAATAAATATAGGCGGCGCTGACAAAGAGTGTTATATAGCCACCGCTATGAAAGGCGACGGGGAAAACGCAGTTGAAATTATAACCTCAGTCTGGTACTTGGAGGGCGGCAATAAAATTAACGTAAGCGGAACCAGAGTAAACGATGTCGCCGACCGCGCGAACGGATTTACGAAAGATTTGACGCTGGGCGACGTGCTTAATCTGGACGGCAGTGAAAACAATCTTTTAAAGGCGCTTTCCGGTACTGCTTTGGACGGACTGGCCGAGAGAGTGGATACGCTTACCGTAGGCGAAATTTTCTCCGAAGATGAAATAAATTCCAGCACAATGCTAAGGCAGCTGCGCGGAAAGAAGGTTTCCGATTTGGCTACGGCTATCGACGAACTTCTTATTCAAAGCATTTATGCCGAAGAGGTTTACGGACTGCCGGAAGGCGGCGGCCTTATGGAGGTTATCGCCTTCGATCCGTCGCGTACCTACTATACTTTGGAAAAGACGGGCGAAGCGAACGAATACGTTTTCGTGCAGGTTACTGGCGAAATAAACTACTCGAAAGACGGGGCGGAGATTTATTATACGCGCGGTGAAGACGGCGAATGGAAAGTAGTGTTTAACGAAAGACTGCTTTATTACACACAGTCAGAGGGCGTTGCCGAACTTGTTTTGAAAGACGACTCGCTGACAGGAAGCGACAGGGATAACGCAACGGGCAAACTTACCGAAGCCGATTTCGAAGAGGGTAAATATTATTCTTACGGCGCGGCTAAAGGAATGTGGCGCCTTGTACTGTACAGACAGAACACAGAAAAGGCTTACACGATAAACAATTTCAACAATATGGTAAACAGTTGCGCTGACAACGTATATAAGGCGACGCTGTACGAGTTGCAGGAAGCGGATATAATAGAAAAAACGGTGGATTTAAGCAAAAAATTCGGCGGCAAGGAATTGGGTACGTTTACGCTGGAAACGCTGATAGACGCGGTTATTCTGCTTTCAGAGTAAATTTTGCAATGTAAAACCCGTTTAAAAAATCGTTTGACAAAAAATTTTTATTACTGTATTATATAAAAGCGTTATTTTTTAACGCGTTGCCTTGCATACCGCAGGTGGTATGCCGATTAAGTCCGGGAGGTGTAAAATATGAAAACTTACGAAATGCTTTGCGTATTGGACGCGGCGATTTCCGACGAGGCGAAGGAAGCTTTGGTTTCCAAGTTCGAAGGTATCGTTGCGGCTAACGGCGGCAAAATCGTTTCCACAGACAAGTGGGGCGTAAAAAAGTTGGCTTATCCCATCAACTATAAGTCAGACGGTTATTACGTTTTAACGACTTTCGAAGCCGAAGGCGCAGTGGTTAAGGAGCTTGACAGGGTTGCAGGTCTTACCGCGGAAGTTTTAAGATTGATGATTACAAAAAAGTAAGGTAAAACAAATGAATAAAGTGTTTTTAATAGGGAATTTAACTCGCGACCCCGAGCTTACCGAAACGTCGGGCGGCGTTGCCATTTGCCGTTTTGCAATTGCGGTAAACAGAAATTATTCGGGTGCCGACGGCGAAAGGAAAACCGACTTTTTCAACATTACCGCTTGGCGCGGTTTGGGTGAAACGGTTTCCCGCTATGCTAAAAAGGGCAACAAAGTTGCCGTTTCCGGCACGATCGAGCTCAGGAATTACGAGGACAGTCAGGGCGTTAAGCGTACGGCGGTTGATATCGTAGCGCAGGACGTTGAATTTTTAACTCCCAGAAATTCTGAGGGTTACGACGGCGGCGATTCTATGCCCGCTCCTGCCCAGGGCGGCAACCGCGGCGCAAGAAAGCCCGCTTTGCAGTCGTTTGACGACGACAGCGATATTCCCTTTTAATCGGGCGGAAATTTTTAGCCCGCCGAATTACGCGGAAAGAGTTTTAAAAAGTTTGTAATCTGTTCCGCGGCAAATTTTTTAGAGGAGAAATAAAATGGAAGAAAAGGCTACTGTTAAAAAGAGCTATAAAAAAGCTCCCCGCAGAAAGGTCTGCGTTTTTTGCCAGGAAAAAATAAACGAAATAGATTTCAAGGACGTTAACCGTTTAAAGAAATTTGTCACCGAATCGGGCAAAATGCTTCCCAGAAGAATGAGCGGCAACTGCGCAAAGCACCAGAGAGAGCTTTCCAAAGCTATCAAGCGTGCAAGGGTTGCGGCGCTCCTTCCTTTCAAGGGCGAGTAATTTAAATCGAAATTTTCAAAGGCCTGCGTAACTTGCGCGGGCTTTTTTCGTTTTTAAATGGAAATTCTACGGAGCGTGGGTGTATTTTTCACGCGCTAATCCGTAAAATTAAATAAAAAATGCGGAGGTTGCGGATGAATCAGGTTTTAACGGGTCGGTTTATAAAGGAGTGCCGAAAGGGGAAGGGGTTTACGCAGGAACAGTTGGCCGAAAAGTTGAATATCAGTTGTAAAACAGTTTCCAAATGGGAGTGCGGTAACGGTTTTCCGGAAATTTCGCTTATGCTTCCGCTGTGTGCCGAATTGGGAATTACGGTAAACGAGCTTTTAAGCGGCTGCAAAATATCGGACGAAGAATATAAAATCAAAGCGGAAGAAAATTTAATTTCAGCCGTTGCCGAGCGGCGCGAAAACAAAAAGAAGATGGTATTACAGATATTGATAGCCTTTTCGACGGTGCTTTCGGGTTGCGTAATGTTCTTGATTGCGGGGTTGTTGCAAATGCCGGTAGGGCTGCGCGTTGCGCTGATAATTATAGGGGCGGTCGTCGCCGCCGTCGGTATAGGCGTATGCTGTGTTTTGGATAGGGACACAGGGTATTTTCAATGTCCCGTTTGTAACGAGACGTTTATACCCAGTATGTCGGCCTATGTAGCCGGCGTGCACACTCTTACTAAGCGCAGGCTTAAGTGTCCGCGTTGCGGTAAGGTGAGTTTTTGTAAAAAGAAGCTGGGCAAATAAATATTTTAACCGCTGGCTTTGCCGGTAAGGTGAAACATATAGAAATGGAAGCAGTACATTATGTTTTTTACAGTTTCTAATAAAAGATTTATCAACTGTTAAATTATTCGTCTGCTCACGGTCGCCCCCGCGCGGAAAAATTTCCGCGCGGGGGCTTTACAATTTGGTAAAATGTGGTATAATTAAATAGATAAAATTTTTGACAGGAGAATTAAAATGGCATTTGAACAGAAATTTTCGTTAAAGGGTAAAATTGCCTGGGTTACGGGCGCAAGCTACGGTATCGGCTTTGCTATCGCAAAGGCTTATGCACAGGCAGGGGCAACAATCGTATTTAACGATATCAATCAGGAACTTGTAGATAAAGGTATCGCCGCATACAAGGCCGAGGGTATCGCCGCGCACGGCTACGTTTGCGACGTTACCGACGAAGCGGCTATTAACGCGCTTGTAGCAAAAATCGAAAACGAGGTTGGCGTTATCGATATTCTGGTAAACAACGCGGGTATAATCCGCCGTATTCCCATGACCGAAATGAGCGCGGCCGATTTCAGAAAGGTTGTGGATATCGACCTCAACGCGCCGTTTATCGTTTCCAAGGCTGTAATTCCTTCTATGATTAAAAAAGGACACGGCAAAATTATAAATATCTGCTCGATGATGAGCGAACTTGGCAGGGAAACCGTTTCGGCGTATGCTGCTGCCAAGGGCGGACTTAAAATGTTAACTAAAAATATCTGTTCCGAATACGGCAAGTATAATATACAGTGCAACGGTATAGGACCCGGATATATCGCAACTCCGCAAACGGCGCCGTTGCGCGAAAGACAGGCTGACGGTTCGCGTCACCCCTTTGACAGCTTTATTATAGCTAAAACGCCGGCAGAGCGTTGGGGCACCCCCGAAGATTTGGCCGGACCCGCGGTATTCCTTGCTTCCGACGCGTCGGATTTCGTAAACGGACATATTCTTTACGTAGACGGCGGAATTCTTGCATACATCGGCAAGCAACCGTAATTTCTGTTAAAAAATTATTCCCCGCGCGGTTTTTCCGCGCGGGGAATTTTTGTTTAAAATTTAGTTGATTGCATTATATTATGGTGGTAATAGCGTTTTAAAATAAGAAAATTGGGTTTATTAAAGAAAACTGAAATTTAGTTATCTTACTAATTGTTATGTGCCGCGGCTAATAAAATTTCGCGCATTAAAAAAGTTCACGTATTTAATTTTAAAATTGTAATATAAATTTTTTAAATATGCTGTTAACAGGCATATTTTTTTATTATACATAAAACAAACGTACGTTTATAAAAGTTAAATACTAAGGAGAAAAAGTTATGGAAACAACAAATTTAAACGAGAAGGTAGAATTTAAAAATTTGGGACTTGCCGACGGCGTTTCGGGGAAGTTGAAATTAAAAGACGGAAATATAATTGTGGGGTTCGGTGCTTTTGCGGGCGAAAATTATATTTTACCGTTGGATATCTATCATGTTTACAGAGCGGATATCGGCGAAAGCCAATACGGAAAAAATTTTAGGCTTAATATAGAAAAGAAGCTTAAAGTTTCGCAGGACGACACGGTTAACGACACGAAATACGTTTTTACCGACGAGTTGGGCGAAGAAAGAAACTTTGAAGAGAAGTATTATTATATTGATACAGGCGGTACGAAAAATTATATTTCGAAAAGCGCAGTAGAATTTCTTCCCGACGGCGATTTAAGAACAGGCAACAAAAAGGTATATGTAAAGCAGTTATGCGGCGATTATACCCTTATACCTGAATTAAATGATTTTAAGGGCGTAGAAAGAATAGAGCAGCGCCACGAACAGCAGGTAGAACTGCAGGAAAACGTAAACAGACTTGAAGCAAAGTTGAAGGAATATACCGTAGTCAGCGGGAATACAGGCACAAAAATAAGCGGACTCGAAACGCTGACGGCAAATGATTATAAAGCATTTATTAATAATTTGGAAACAATTGCAGGCTCGATTGCGGTAACTAAAGCAGAAGGCTACCGGTTACGTGCGCTGTATAAGGAGTATAATAATGCTCAATCTGACGCGCAGAAAAACCTGGCGCAGGAACAAATTACCGACATAAAAAAGCGCGCGCAAAATAATTTTGCCGCATTGAAAGAAGAATTTAAAAAGTATATTGTTAAAAAAGCGGAATTAGACCAAATATTAAAACAGGTATCCGTTAATTATTTAAAGGATAAAAACGGAGTAATAAACGGATTTAACCGAACCGGCGCGCTTGTTTTAGTGGCCGACGCATACGGAAACTATTTAAATTTTCATTATGATGAAGAAAACTTATTAACCGAAATTTCCGATAACAATAACAGGCTTATAAAATTTGAATATAAAAACGGTTTGCTGGCTGATATAACCGACTTTTACGGCAGACAGGTAAAATACAGTTACGACGCATTAAAGCGTTTGACTAAAATTACCTATCCCGACAAAAAAACGTGCGACGTTACATACAACGCCAACGATACGATAGCGGCGGTTATTGCGGCAAACGGCGAACATTGCGCGTTTACTTACAACGGAATAAAACTTTCAAACCTGACGATAAAAAAATCGGGGTTGCAGGTTTCTTCGGTAAGTATTTCATACGCGGTTAACAGTGTTACTCTGTCAACGAATAGGGGCGCTTTTGAAAGATATAAGTTTGATTCGGAAAACAGAATAACGGAATATGCTATCGGCGACGAATTAAAAAGAGAAACGGTTAAAACCTATAGATATATCGACGGCGGCAAAAGGGTAAGTGTTGTAACAACCGACAACGTATCGTCGAAACCGCTTACCGAAATTAGAGTATACGACGGAATGGGAATGCCGAGAAGCGAAGAAACGGAATGGCACAATATTACAGATAACACTATTGAAAGCACAAAAATATTGTACGAATACGATTCGGATAACAGGCTTAATTCGAAAACTACTTTGCGTTATCAGGAAACTGATTATTATCTAGACGGAGAAACCGTCGATTCATTTTCCGATAAGCTTGTGGAGAAATACAGCTACGACGGCAACGGCAATTTAATTTTTACCGAAAGCTACGTTGAGGGCGAAGAAAAAACTACCGGCATAAATTATGAACAAAGGGTTTACAATGACAGCGGAATTATGGTAAAATGTATCCGCTGGAACAGTTTGGACAGCAGTAGCAAATTTTATGAAGAATGCGAGCGGGAAGAAAACGGACGCGTAAAATACGAGAAGGACGAAACAGGCGCGTATGCGGCAATGTATGAGTACGCAGACGGCACCAAGACTGTTTCGGGAATAACGTATGCCAACGGCGGCAGGGTAGGATACGGAAGGAACCGTGGAAACGGCGAAATAACGTCGGTAACGTACAGCACGGCAGAGGGCGAAGCCAACGAAAACGAAATAGAATACGCGAAAGGCGCGCCTGTAAAGATGCAATGCGGCGATACGATTTTGGAGTACGCCTACGACGGCAAAGGCAGAAAGAC
Source organism: uncultured Clostridia bacterium (assembly GCA_947053545.1). Classification (GTDB taxonomy): domain Bacteria; phylum Bacillota; class Clostridia; order Christensenellales; family Borkfalkiaceae; genus Coproplasma. The sequence continues at coordinate 4,845 of CAMRSY010000027.1, read as the reverse complement.
GCAAATAAAGGTAAACGGAAAGGTACAGGCAACGTACACGTATAACGACGTAATCGACTACAATTCGGATGACGATTATTACGATTTCGGCGGGGAAGACGAAACGTTGGATACGGGCAGCGGCAAGATAACCAAAAAAATCACCCGCAACGGAAACGGCGGCGCAAACGGAGTAGCAACGGTAAGCGAAACGGTAAAAATCGGCGCGGATGAGCTATCAAGCAGGCAGTACGACGAAAAAGGATTAATAATAAACGAAACGTATTACACTGAAGATAGACAGCTGAGGCAAAGGTTTTACGTATACGATACATACGGTAAGCCGGAGCGTATAATAACCAGGGGCGGAACGTCAACGCAGGCGCTGCTGCAGGAAGATTACAGTTATGACGAGCGTGGCGATTTGACGGGGAAAACGTATACCGGCAACGTAAACCAAACGTACAGATACGGATATAGTTCAACGGCTTCGCGCGAGTTAGAAAGCGTAATAACCGAATTATACAACTTTAAAGCATTAAAGGACGTAAACGGCAGAAATACTGGCAGGGAAATAACAAGCGCCGGTAAAAAATTTATATCCGAACATATAACCTACCGCAAGTTGGGAGACCGGGCAACGAATATGCCGTCCGGCGTGCAGTACAAGCTGGTAGGCAACGCAATCGGAAATATAAAATATAAGTACGATACAAGCGGGAATATAAGGGAGATAACGGAAAACGGACAGCTAAAAGCGAGATACACGTACGACGGGTTGAACCGAATAATCCGCGAGGATAACAAAGGTTTAAACAAAACTGAAATATACGGATACGACAACGCGGGAAACATAAGCGAAAGAACCGAATACGAGTATACGGAAAGCGTGGTAACGCCAAGCGAAGTGCAGGCAAAAAAGCAATACGGATACGTGTATGACGGGGATAAATTAATAGAGATAAGCATAAGCGGAAACAAGGAATATAGCGAATACAATAATATAGGCAATCCCGTAAAATACCGCGGAAAAGAATGCGAATGGCAGTACGGCAAGCGGCTTACCAAATACGGCAGCACGGCGTATGCGTACGACAGCATAGGCAGAAGAACGAAGAAGGGCAGTATAACGTACACGTACGACAGCGAAGGCAGGCTGTTAAAGCAGAGTAACGGATTGGAGTATTTGTACGATTTAAGCGGAGTAGCGGTAGTAAAGTATAATGGAACAAGATACTTTTACCGCAAAGACGCGCAGGGGAATATAGCAGCGATACTGTACGATAACGGCGCGGTAGCGGCGAAATACGAATACGACGCGTGGGGCAAACATAAAGTAGTAGACGCAAGCGGCAACGAAATAACAAGCGGGATAGGCGTGCTAAATCCTTTCAGATACCGCGGATACTATTACGACACCGAAACTGGTTTGTACTACTTGCAGACAAGGTATTATGATCCCGAGGTAGGCAGGTTTATTTCGCAGGACAGCTTAGAATACGCCGCCCCCGAAACCATAAACGGACTTAACCTTTACGCTTACTGTTTGAATAATCCTGTAATGATGACGGACGAAACAGGTAATATGCCTAGATGGCTCAAATGGCTATTGGGAGGCATAGCGTTAATAGGTGCTGTGGTTTTAACGGTAGTAACTGGTGGCGCCGTAGCGCCAGTGCTTGCGGGCTTTGCGGGAAGTGTGTTAATAGGCGGAATTGCGCAAGGGGCGGTTACCGCGATAAGCGGCGGAAACTTTTGGGACGGCTTTTTGGAAGGCGCAGCCGACGGTGCATTGTGGGGCGGTATATTTGCTTTTGCAGGTGCAAGCATAGGAGCAACAAAATATTTTGCTAGTGTTAAAGGTGCTGTAAAGGGAACAAAACATCTTACAACAATACAAGCAGGTCAGCAATTTGAAAGATATGGTAGTTTATATGGAAAATATCTTACTGAAGTTGGTACTTCTATTTCCAAATTGGCTTTACCGCCTACAAATAGTATGGTAAATACTACATTACAGGCAACTCGAAAGTTTAGGGTGTATGTTAGTACAATTGCTCCTGCATTTGGGAGTGAAGGTGGTGGCATACAATATATTATGCGGTATCCTATTGCAAAGCTATTAAAAAAAGGATGGCTTATAATAATTGGTTAGGGTAATATAAATATGAATTATTTAAAAAATTTGAATGAAGGTTTTTATCTTGAAGATTTAAAAGTGCTAGTGCCATGGAAAGCAAATCAAGAAGAGGTATTAAGATTATTACAAAATTATAAGTTTAAGAATATTGAAGATGCAAATTTTAATTATTGTGGTATTTCAGTAAACTCAAAGTTTTTGAATTCGGAATCAGTTGCTTTAATAACTTTTAATTTTGTAAAAAAGGAGTTGAAATCTGTTAACATTTCTTTTCCTCTTTTTGGTAATAATGTCGAGCAGTCTTTTGATTACACGCAACATTTTCTTGAGGAAAAATTGGGGAAACCAACAAATTCAAATTTATTTAATTTTCAAAGTAAATTGTTTAAATGGAAATTCAAAAATGTCATTGTAAAGCATGAGATGTTTGAAAGTTTTTCTTGGAGAGAAACATTAGAAATTGCAACTCGATAGAGTAATCAAGGAGCGGGTATTACTACTCGTTCCTTTTTTGTGTCTTGACATAAAGTGCAAATTATGTAATAATCCTATTAAACAATAAGGCGGCGCAAACGGAGTAGCAACGGTAAGCGAAACGGTAAAAATCGGCGCGGATGAGCTATCAAGCAGGCAGTACGACGAAAAAGGATTAATAATAAACGAAACGTATTACACTGAAGATAGACAGCTGAGGCAAAGGTTTTACGTATACGATACATACGGTAAGCCGGAGCGTATAATAACCAGGGGCGGAACGTCAACGCAGGCGCTGCTGCAGGAAGATTACAGTTATGACGAGCGTGGCGATTTGACGGGGAAAACGTATACCGGCAACGTAAACCAAACGTACAGATACGGATATAGTTCAACGGCTTCGCGCGAGTTAGAAAGCGTAATAACCGAATTATACAACTTTAAAGCATTAAAGGACGTAAACGGCAGAAATACTGGCAGGGAAATAACAAGCGCCGGTAAAAAATTTATATCCGAACATATAACCTACCGCAAGTTGGGAGACCGGGCAACGAATATGCCGTCCGGCGTGCAGTACAAGCTGGTAGGCAACGCAATCGGAAATATAAAATATAAGTACGATACAAGCGGGAATATAAGGGAGATAACGGAAAACGGACAGCTAAAAGCGAGATACACGTACGACGGGTTGAACCGAATAATCCGCGAGGATAACAAAGGTTTAAACAAAACTGAAATATACGGATACGACAACGCGGGAAACATAAGCGAAAGAACCGAATACGAGTATACGGAAAGCGTGGTAACGCCAAGCGAAGTGCAGGCAAAAAAGCAATACGGATACGTGTATGACGGGGATAAATTAATAGAGATAAGCATAAGCGGAAACAAGGAATATAGCGAATACAATAATATAGGCAATCCCGTAAAATACCGCGGAAAAGAATGCGAATGGCAGTACGGCAAGCGGCTTACCAAATACGGCAGCACGGCGTATGCGTACGACAGCATAGGCAGAAGAACGAAGAAGGGCAGTATAACGTACACGTACGACAGCGAAGGCAGGCTGTTAAAGCAGAGTAACGGATTGGAGTATTTGTACGATTTAAGCGGAGTAGCGGTAGTAAAGTATAATGGAACAAGATACTTTTACCGCAAAGACGCGCAGGGGAATATAGCAGCGATACTGTACGATAACGGCGCGGTAGCGGCGAAATACGAATACGACGCGTGGGGCAAACATAAAGTAGTAGACGCAAGCGGCAACGAAATAACAAGCGGGATAGGCGTGCTAAATCCTTTCAGATACCGCGGATACTATTACGACACCGAAACTGGTTTGTACTACTTGCAGACAAGGTATTATGATCCCGAGGTAGGCAGGTTTATTTCGCAGGACAGCTTAGAATACGCCGCCCCCGAAACCATAAACGGACTTAACCTTTACGCTTACTGTTTGAATAATCCTGTAATGAATGTCGACCCGACTGGAAACAGTTGGTCAAGTTTTTGGAGCGGCGTTGGTAATTGGTTCAAGAAAAATTGGGTTAAAATAGCTGTTGGTGCTGCTATGATTGTAGCAGGAGCTGTCGTTACATTCTTTACGGCAAGCATGGGGACGGCAGGACTTATGGCAGCAGGTGGCGCTTTATTAGCGTCGGCGAAAGCAGTTGGAATAAGTATGTTTGTTAGCGCAGGAATAGGAGCAGTTGTTGGAGGGATAACCAGAGGTTGGGAAGGCGCATTGAATGGTTTTGCCGACGGGCTTGCCGATGGCTTTATGTGGGGTGGCATTTTTGCTGTAAGTGCACAAATAATTAGTGGTGGCTTTAAGGTAGCAGCTAATCTTGGCGTTGCAACAGGAAGGAATGGTGGCATACAACTTACAAAAAATCTAAAGATTTTATCTCCAAATAATGTAAAGTTCTATGAGAACGGTGGAACATTATTAAAAATAGGTAAAAATTTCAGATTAGATGTAGGCGCGAAAACTATGCTACATATGCATATGCTGGGGGCTGAACATATTCCAATCGGTACTATATTGGCAAGTTTTTTAGGGGGTTATAAATCATTATGGCAAAAGTAATTAAATATTCAAAAATTAAATTACTAGAATATCTTAAATTATTTAATAGTGATGTTTATTTGTATTTTTATGATTTAGAAATTAGTAAATTTGGAGAAGTAACAAATAAATTTAACAAATTAATTTCTAATATAAGCAATTACGAGTTAAAGAATGAAAAATA
>CAMRSY010000026.1 GCA_947053545.1 uncultured Clostridia bacterium | reverse complement strand
CCATTAGCTCAGTTGGCAGAGCACTTGACTTTTAATCAAGGTGTCCCGGGTTCGAATCTCGGATGGACCACCAAAAATCCGCCTTTCGGCGGTAAATATTGCACCTTTAGCTCAGTTGGTAGAGCAACTGACTCTTAATCAGTGGGCCCAGGGTTCGAGTCCCTGAAGGTGCACCATACGCAATCTAATTCGAATATTAGGTTGCGTTTTTTTGCATTTCATAGTTTTTCAGTATAACGCCTAAACGCTCGATTTCATGTGCTTTGACTACGACGTATCCGCGACTTTCAAAAAACGGTTTTGCGGTAATGGAAGCATAAGTTTTTATAACAAAAAAGCCCTTTTCTAATTCGTCGCATAAAGCCGTAGCAATACCCTGATTTTGATAATCCTTGTGTACGAAAAGCAAATCTAAATACCCCGATTTATCAATACTGCCAAAACCTACAATAGCGCCGTTAATTTCAGCAATTAAAGTGTATTGTATTGATAAATCGTCGTGCCGTAACATTAAGCTGTCGGAATTATTTGCCCAAACTGAAAGTTGTTCGTCCGTATAGTCTTTAGCGTTTACCGAATGAACCGTGTCATAAAACAGTTTTGACACTTTATCGCAATCTTCATTTTTATATTTCCGTATATTCATAGTTCAATATCTATTTTATAATTTTTATCAATCAAAATATATTCAAGTCCATACTTTTTGCAAAGTTGTAAATTTTGCACATTGTCTGAAATCAATTCGGCTTTATCTATGTCGGCTGTAATGCGATTTTCAATAATATTTTCGAATTGTAAAATATCGCAAAATTTGTTTTCAATATAGTCAGCGGTCATAACGAGGCAATAAAATTTAATTTCAGATAAGTATTTTTCTTCAAAATCTTTTTGCCAATCAAATGGAATATAACACCCTTCAATAATTATATTTTGCCGATTTTCTATTGCCGTTTTTATTATTTCTTTTACTATCGACCAAAGATAAGGCGTTTGTTCTTTATCGTCATTTACTGTAAGCGAAGTTTTACCGCTTCTGATTAGCCCCATTTTTAAATGGTCAATAGAGAAATAAGGAATTTTATAATTTTCCATAAGCCTTTGGGATAAGGCGGTTTTACCGGTATGCGTTGTTCCCGAAATTAAAATTACCATGGAAATATTGTATCATAAATTCACTTCATTTTCAACTGTGTTATAGACAAACCGGCGGGTGCTTGAATAGACGTGCGCGCGGCTACGCCTTATGCTCTATCGGCCGTAAACTTAATTAATATTTAAATACGGCAAATACAAATTTTGTATCGGGGTAATAAATATTTCCTTTTATCCGTGTGTCGTTTTATAAGGTAAAATAAGGAAATTCCGTAAAAAGTTGGGAATTTTAGTGAAAATAATATAAGTAAAATACGTCATAGTGTAGGGGTTTACGCGCTATGACAATAAAAGAAGTTGGCTACATAATTAAAAGGTACAGGCATATTAAGCCATATGTAAAAGATAAAGCGGAAAATGCCGTTTATTATTCGGGTAACAGAAAGCACGTTATACCGATAACGGACAAAGTGATAGCCGTGTGCGAAATAATAGACGAAATATACGTAAGGGTAGACGAGGACTGGGTCAGAAATTTAATTAAGGGGTTGCTTTCTTATAAAACCGACGTTAAACAGATTATTGATTTACCTTACGAGAAGAACGCTTTTTACGACAGAAAAAAGCAATTTGTAAATTTGGTATATCAATGCTGTATTGCGCGCGGATTCGTAAGCTATGAAGAAATTTTATCGCAAAAAATATTTTAAAACAATTAACGCTGCTTTGGGTGGCGCTGTTTTTATTTTACGTTAAATTAAATTTCTTTCGCCTGTGCGGACTGAGCGTTAAATCGTATAAATTTAATTAATCAGCGTTGCGGACGTTAAATTTTGTGCCTAAAAATTTTTATCTGCGGTTATGTGTATTACTATTTCAAAGAGGCTGAAATAAGATAAATTTTTCTGATTTTTAATCCGGAAAGACAGGGCGCGAATTTTGTAAAAACGGCTGGAAAATACAGGGAAGTCCGCAAAAAGTTGGGAATTTATGCGAAAATTGTAACATTATAATTACGTCATAGTATGGGAGATTTAATGCTATGACAAAAGTTACTATTAACAGAATAATTAAGCGCTATAGCTATTTACAACCATACATAAAAAGGAATGAAAAATTAGCGGTTTACTACATAGGAAACAGAAAATTTACAACGGTGCTAACTTATGAAATTATTACAATTTGCAATATAGTTGAAGAAATTTATGTGCGTGTAACCGATAAATGGCTGAAATATATGATTGGCGGAATTATTACAAATAAAAGCGATGTTAACATAATGATGCATTCGCCTTGGGAAAGAAACGCTTACTATAAACGTAAAAAAGAATTTTATAATTGCGTTTATTCATGTTGCATAGCCCGCGGTCTGGTAAGTTACGAAGAAATACTTGCCGATAACGTAGGCATTGTTATTTAAAAAGGGAGAAATATGAAGGCCAAACAAATTTTAAGGCAGGTTGTGGATGAAACTATCGGAATTTTGGACGAGCTTTACGAAAGCTGCGGGGAAGGCGACGAATTCTGTGCGGGATTAATTTACGCACACGTTTCCATGTTGGAAAAAATTCAGTCGATTTTACCCAGAGTTTCAAAATACGGGCTGGATTTTACTATTGAGGACAAGTATCCGCTCGTTTAAAGTTAACGTCGCTATAATTTAAATAAAATGGCGAAACAGCACCGGACGGGAGCAATTCCCCCGGTAATATGGGTGAATTAACGCTGTGCAGCTTTAAGTTTCGGCGCGCTTTTTGCGTGCCTTTACGCCGTGTAATTCTTTTTGTATGTTAACTAAATTATAAGCCGTTACAGGTTTAAAGGCAAGCGCCCGCCGCGAATTAATTCGCGGCGGGCGCACTTAATTTTTAAATTTAATTATAAAAGTAAAGCAGCTATAACCGCCGATTCGGTAGACGATTTTGCGGGAGGAAATAATCCTACAATAATATCATGCGCAAACATAAAGCCCACTACCGCCAAAATCAATAAAATCATAATAATTGTAAATATCATATTGGTTTTTAAAACCGCACTCATTGCTATTATTGCTACAAGCAGGGTTGAGCCGTACTTTACAATTTGATCTACTATTTTACTACCTATTTCAGGAAGGAAAGAATATAAATCGTTAATGTAATCTAAAAGTAAAACTACTACAAGAACAACCGCAATTATTTGCCCTATAACGCTGAATACTTTACTTAACGCCTTTTTCATTTATATATACCTCGTTTTTTTGTAAGCCGATTGTATCATTAAATATTTAAATTATCAAGCGTTTTATCGCGATGCATTCAAAATGCGGCGCGTAGGCTAAATATCCACAATATAAACCGCTCTATTTAATAAAATATGTAATACATTTTATTGACAAATGTCATAAACCGCAAGTAATTTGTTGACATACTTTTTATAAATTGTTATATTATTTATGTTGTGTGCAAAAGTTTTTGCGTTGTAAAAGCGTTGTTGCACGGCAATGATTTCCTGATTATAAGGGTAAAATATGATAGAAGTTAAAGAAATATCGTCTAAGAGAGATAAGAAAAAATTTTTTAAGTTTATTATCGATTTGTATAAGGGCAATCCGCACGCGTGCTGCAATCTGTACGCCGACGAATTTGCCGAATTCGACCCGTCTACCAACGACGCTTTCCGCTTTTGCGACTGCCGTATGTTTTTGGCGTACAAAGACGGAAAAATCGCAGGGCGTATTGCGGGTATCTGGCACCGCGGCGTAAACGATAAGTTCGGTTATAAGCAACTGCGCTTCACACGATTCGACGTTATCGACGATTTCGAGGTAACGAAAGCTTTGTTTGCAAAACTTTTCGACTGGGCAAAAGAGTTGGGGATGACTGAAATTATAGGACCTATGAGTTTTTCAGACCTCAACGAAGAAGGCATGCTAATCGACGGATTCGATAAAGACAGCAATTATATCGAAATTTACAACTATCCCTATTACGTAGAGCATATGCAAAAACTCGGGGCGTATAAGGTAGTTGATTGGAACTGTTACGTTATAAATGCGCCCGACGAGCCACTTGAAAGAATGAAGAGACTTTCCGATGCGGTAATGAAGAAATACGGATACGAAATTTTGGACGTGGCATATTATTTAAAACACGACAAAAAGAAACTTAAAGATTATATAATGCAGGCGCTTGACGTTTTGGACGAAGCGTTTGAAGACCTGTACGGTACCAGCCCCATTAACGAAAAGCAGAAAAAGCGCGAAATGGAAACCATAATGATGGTGCTTATACCCGAACTTGCCACCGTAGTTTTAAAGGACGATAAGGTCGTTGCGTACGGTTTTTGTATGCCGTCTATAAAAGAGGTGCTGCAAAAGGGTAAAGGACATTTATTCCCCGGCGGAATTATACCGTATCTGCGCACTATGAAACACCCTAAAACGGTTGACCTTTTGTCTATGGCAATCGCCCGCGACCACAACAACAAAGGAATACCCGCAATTATCGTTAACCATTGTCTTGAAGGTATTTGTAAACTCGGGGTCAAAAAGCTAGAAGCGGGGCCGGAACTGGAAGAAAACCACCATATTCAGAACTTATGGAAAAGTTTTGATGCCGAACTTGCAAAAAAAGCACGTTGCTGGGGGCTGAAGGTAGAGTAATTTTCTGCCCGCGCATCAAAATAAGTTTACGGAGTTGAGGTAAATGTTAAAGGACGGAGATAATACAACCGAATACAGCGGAGTTCCGTCCGAAGACGTTGCCGTGGCAGAGCGTTGTTCGGAGAAAGACGAAACGGCTGCGAATTGCGAATTCCCCGCCGAAGAAGAAATAATTAACGAAACCGACGTTCAATCTGCGCCGGAAAGCGAAACTGCGCAGCAGTCGGAAGAAAAAGAGACAATAGCGCCGCCGCCTAAAAAAAAGCGCGGCGCGCGTATTTTTTGGAATATATTTTTAATTGTTGTTGTAGCGGCGGGAATACTGTCGCTTTTCGGAATAGTAAAGGAAATCGACCCCGATTCGGGGATTTCGCTCGGCGAGGTATTAAAGGGCGCAAGTCCGCTTTTTATTTGCGTTGCATTACTTGCCGTATTGCTTACTATGGCGTGCGATATTGCGAAATATTGCATAATTTCCAAAACCGTTACGGGGAAAATAAGGCTTGCAACCTCTGCAAAAACTCATTTTATCGGTAAATATTACGACGCGGTTACGCCGTTTTCAACCGGCGGTCAGCCTATGCAGATTTATCACCTTAACACTAAAGGGATAAGCGGCGGCAATTCCACGGCGATAGTAATGATAAGATATTATTCGTCCGTCGTATGCTGGGTTACTATGGGCGCCGCGCTTATGATATTCGGCGCGGTGAAAGGCGTGTTGGACAGCGCAAGCGGCGCTACCGTTTTAAAGGTTACCGGATGGGTGGGCATAGGTATAAATCTTTTAATACCTTTGTTTGTAACTTTGTTTCTGGTTTTTCCCAAACTTATGTACAAACTTACCTACGGTATCGTTAAGCTGGGCAATAAGGTTAAAATAGTAAAAGACGTTGAAAAAACCACCGCGCGGGCAACGAAGGTGGTGGACGATTTTAAAAATTCGTTTAAGCTTATGGCTACAAGTCCTTTAAAGCTTATTTTGCTTATAATTGTAAGTTTCGGGGAAGTTGGTTTAACGTTTGCCGCGCCGTTTTTTATTATGAAGGCGTTTAACTGCTCTGTTAGCGGAATGCTGTTAACCGTAATGTCGCTAAACGCTTTTGCTACTTTCGGCGTTTCGTTCGTGCCTACGCCCGGAAATTCCGGGGTTGTGGAAGGGCTTGGCGCGCTGGCGTTTTCGGCTTTTGCCGGTTCAACGCTCGCCTGGTCGGTGCTCGCCTGGCGTCTTTCGGTGTTTTATCTTTATATATTTATAGGAATAGGCATTACCTTTTTCGACGTGATTGCAAAGAATATAAAATATAAAAGAACGGACAAATATTTATCATGTGAAAAGCCGGAAGGCGACGAAAAAACTGAAACGCCCGAAAGTTAGTTTTTAAGTTCGGGGAAGCGTGTGCAAAGCAGTTCGAATGTCAGATTCGCCGCCTTTTCCGCTCCGTAATTTTCCCTTTGCGCCTGTGCGGCGGCTTTAAACGGCGTAAGCCTTTCGGGATAGTTTGCAAATTCTTCTATTTTATCGGCTACTTTATCCGCGCTGAAAATTTTCAGCGCGGTTTTTATGTCCTTAACATAGTATTTGCAATTCATTTTCTCTATGTGCGTGGCGTTGTTGGTAACAATCTGCGGCACGCCGAAGAAGCATGCCTCAAGTAACACGTTTGCTCCGCTTTTACCGCAAAACAGATCGGAAGCGGACAGATATTCGGGCAGATTGTCTGCAAATCCCAGGGGGCGGAACTCGCAGTTTTTTCCGCTTTCCCATTTGCTCATTTCGTTAAACAGCTCTTTGTTTTTGCCGCACACCGGTATAAGCGTAACATTTAAATCGCGTTGCAGTATCTCTTTGCATATCTTTGTCATTTTGCCTATGCCGTAACCGCCTTCGGCAAGCAACACGGTAAATTTATCTGCGTTAAGCCCCAGCTTTAAACGCAATGCTTTCTTATCAGTAGAAACAGCAAACGCGTCGTCGCGGATAAGCGCGGGCACGTGTTTAAGATTATCTTCGTTAAATCTGCGTTTATATTTTTTTATCGCTTGCTCGTACCCGGTCCGGGTGGGTAAAAGTGCCAAATCGCAGGGGTAATTGAAAAGCGGATAAGTATACGCGTCGGGGCAGTACAATACGGTAAGAGGAGCGCAAGGGCTGTTTTTTGCAAAATAGTTGGTAGACCAGTGTGTTGAAACAACCATATCGGGCGCAATTTCTTCCATATGCGCAACCGCGGGTTTTTTGGTGCCGAATTGAAGGCAGCAGGATGATGCGGGGGTGGCTATTTTTGCGCCGAAAAGCAGCATAGTAAAGGTCATAAAAAAACCAAGCCGGTGGTTGCGGTTGGTGTCTACTACCGATTGGCACATTTTGTTTTCAAACGCAATCAGCGTGTCGTTGCCGCTGTCGCCGAAAAACTTGCTTTCAATACATTCCACGCGGTCGCCGTATAACTCCTTAAATTTATGGGCTATTGCGCGCATAGGGGCGATATGTCCCATACCCGCTTCGACGTACGGAAATAAAACTTTGGGCTTGTTCATAGCTGTTTCCTTGCAGTTAGTACTCGTATATTTTATCAGAAATTATATTTGCCGTCAATAAAAAAGTAATATATTTTTATGACAAATTTACTACTTGATTTCGTAAAAATATTTTTTATTAAATTCTATTGCATATACTGTTCGTATATGATATAATTACATGGAATACGGGACATTGTTGTTAATTTTAGCACAATAAATACTTTTCCGTACGGTAATTTTTTTCAGAGGAGATTATGGACGACCCATCTAAGCGACGAAATACATATATGTGCTGTCGCTTTACGTTATTTTCAGCTACGCCCGCAAATACTTTTCGGGCGCATTTTGAATTAAACAATATTCTTCTCCGGCTTTGAAAATTTAATTCGTTTTAAATTTTCAAACATTGAGGAGGATATATGTCAACTTTAGAAATTGTTTTTTTAGTAATAGTATTAGCTTGTATTTTGCTTTCGGGCTATTTTTCGGCAACCGAAACGGCTTTTACGGCGGTAAATAAAATAAGGCTGAGGGCTAAGGCCGAAGACGGCGACAAAGGCGCAAAGAGGGTTTTGAAACTCGCGGAAAATTACGACAGGTTGTTAACCACAATTCTTATAGGAAACAATGTGGTAAACATACTTGCTTCGTCTCTCTTTACGTTGCTGCTAATTGCGTTAATACCCAATAACGAAGGGCTTGCCACAACGCTTTCAACGGTTATTCTTACCGTAGTTATACTAATTATGGGCGAGATTACGCCTAAGGTTCTGGCAAAAGAATTTCCCGAAGGTTTTGCAAGATTTTCGGCTCCCGTAATAAACGTGCTTGCCTGGATACTTATTCCTTTTACGTTTTTATTCGGATTATGGAAAAAGTTGCTTTTAAAGATATTTAAGCATAAAGAGGACAACACGATAACCGACGACGAGCTTAAAATTATGGTTGAAGAGGCCGAGCACGAGGGCGGTATAAACGCGCAGGAAAGCGATTTGATTCGCAGCGCAATCGAATTTAACGATTTGGAAGCAAAGGATATTCTGGTGCCCCGCGTGGATATGGTGGCAATCGATTGCAATACGCCTTTGGAAGATGTGGATAAAATATTTCTGGAAACACGCTACTCGCGTTTGCCCGTCTATAAAGATTCGATTGATAACATAATAGGCATCCTGCACGAAAAAGATTTTATCAAACAGCGTTTAGACGGCAAGTTTTCGCTTGAAAAAGCTGCCAAACCTACGGTTTTCGTTGTTTCTACAACTAAAATAAGTATGGTATTACAGCAGTTGCAGAAAAGCAAATCGCATATGGCAGTTGTGTCGGGCGAGTTTGGAGACACCGTCGGTATAATTACGATGGAAGATATTTTGGAAGAGTTGGTAGGCGAAATTTGGGATGAGCACGACGAAGTGCTTTCCGATATAACGCAAATCAGCGACACGGAATACAAGGTGCTTGGAAGTACAACCGTAAACGATTTGTGCGAATATTTCGACCTCGGCTCGATAGACAGCGAAAGCGCTACGGTCGGGGGATGGGTGATAGATATGCTTGGCAAAGTGCCCGACGTGGGCGACGAGCTGACGTACGGAAATTTGCAAATAACCGTGTCTAAAACCGAATTCAGAAGAATTACCGAATTGAAAGTTGTGGTTCTTAGCGAAACCGTTGACAAAGAAGAGAGCAATAAAGAATAATTTAACGCCCTTACGGGTAAAATCGAATATAAAAGGAGTAGTAACAATGGCTAAAATAACCAAGGATACATTAATTGCCGATTGCCTTAAAATAAACCCTGACAGCGCCGAGATATTGCAGGCGGTGGGTATGCACTGCATAGGTTGCGCAATGGCGCACGGCGAAACTATCGAGCAGGCGGTTTACGTTCACGGCAACGATTTGGAGAAGTTGCTTGCCAAACTTAACGAAGGCATAGAGGACTGAGTGTTTTGTTAAAACTGCAACCGGTAACCGGTCGGATGCACATATTTCAAATTGTTAATAAAACAGCGGGCATACCTGAAACGGTACGCCCGCTGTTTAAATTGATTTAAAAAATTCTTATCTAACGGAATTATTTTTAATTAATAATTTTCTGCGTGGATTTCGAAAAAGCTCTTGGGGTGGGCGCAAACTGGGCAGGTTTCGGGTGCTTTTGTGCCGACTACAATATGTCCGCAGTTGCGGCATTCCCAAACCTTTACCTCGCTCTTTTCGAAAACTGCCGCGGTTTCCACGTTTTTTAACAGCGCGCGGTATCTTTCTTCGTGCTGTTTTTCAATGGCGGCAACCATACGGAATTTTGCGGCAAGCGCTTTAAATCCTTCGGCTTCGGCGGTTTTTGCAAATTCTTCGTACATATCCGTCCATTCGTAATTTTCTCCTTCGGCGGCAGCGGCAAGATTTTGCGCCGTGTCGCCTATGCCCTGCAGTTCCTTAAACCAAAGTTTGGCATGCTCTTTTTCGTTGTCAGCCGTCTTTAAAAACAGTGAAGAAATTTGTTCGTAACCTTCTTTTTTGGCTACCGAGGCAAAGAATGTATATTTGTTGCGTGCCTGCGATTCTCCTGCAAAAGCCGCGTGAAGGTTTTTCTCGGTCTGGGTGCCCTTATACTTGTTGTCCATTGTTGTCTCCTTATTTTAAATTATTTTTAATGTTTTGGCATTCGGTACATTCGTAAAAAACTTTCAAATCGTAACCGAAAACGTCAAAATTAATCTGCTTTGATAAGTTTTCAGCCAGATCTTCAAACTGAAAATCGGCAAGTTTGCCGCACGTTTTACATACAAGGTGGTCGTGCTTTTTTATTTTATCGTATCTGTCAGTTTTACCGTCGACACTTAAAATGCGTATCAACCCTTTTTTATTAAGCGCTTTAAGATTGTTGTAAACGGTAGCCAGCACAATTTGCGGTTCGGCGCGTTTTATTTCTAAAAAAATCTGCTCGGCCGTTAAATGGCTGTTCGACGCGTTGATTATTCTGAGAATTTCGTTTGCATACCGTGTCATATCAAATACCAAATTTAGAATTATTCTAATTATAATTTATTTATTATAATTTGTCAAGCGTTTATTATAACTAATTAAAATGCCGCATTCCGCGGCGCGGTTTTATTGCAATGTTAGACGTTGCCTTTTTTGGCAAAATTTTTACATTGATTAAACCGGCGTTTTATTATATAATTTTCTTGCTAAAGGAGATAATTATGAAACGCAAAAACAGAAATATATCTATTGCGGTTTTAGTTTCCGCAATGGCGTTGTCGGGCTGGGTATTGCCCGCATGTACTACTAAAAAGGACGGCGCGCTTTTGCCCGACAGCGGCATAATAGGCGGCGAGAGCGGTTCGGACCAGAATATAAACAAACCCGACGTTCCCGAAACGCCTACGGTTAAACCGGAATCGAATAAGGCCAGCTATGTAAGCGTAAAATCTTCGGGCGTAAATTTACGTTCGGGGGCGGGCACCGAATACTTTGCCATCGGCACCGCCGAAAAAAATACGCTGTATGCGGTATACGGGCGCTACGGCGACTGGTACAAAACCTATTATAAAAATAAGCCCGTATACATAAACGCCAACTATTGCACGATAGTACAGATGGACAAGAGTGCAAGCGGGCAGTTGGAAAACGTTATAGAAGAGGGGTACAAGTATATGGGGGTAACCTACGTATACGGCGCAACCCGCTACCATAACGGCACGGGAACAAAGCTTTCGGGATTTACCACGTCCGCGTTCGACTGTTCGTCGCTTATGCAATACATTTTCAAGATGGGCGCCGACGTTAATCTGCAGGTTACCACGCGTACCCAGGTAAGTCAGGGCACTACGGTAAAAAAGAGCGCGTTAAAGCGAGGCGACCTTATGTTTTTCACTAACGCGTCGCGCAAAAACAATACCGGCGTTGAAAGGATAGGGCACGTTGCGCTTTATTTAGGCGACAACTATATATTGCACACGGCTTCGGATTACGCGAAAATAGAACAGATATCTTCTACCCGCTGGAGTTACTATATACAGTCGCAGAGGATTATAGATAATTGACGCCTTGAAAGCGTGAAAAGCACGAAAATAAGCTAAAATCTTCCAAACGTTTAAATGAATAACCTAAAAGATGCTTGCGCAAGATAATTGCACGGAGGAAGGTTATGAATTTTGACGAAACTCAAACTTATTTAAATCTTGCGCGCAGTTTTGCCGGTGAAAGTCAGGCGGGTATGCGCTATCAGCTTATCGCAAGGGAAGCAACCGCACAAGGTTACGTTGCGTTGGCTGACGAAATTAAAGTGCTTGCAAAAAACGAAACCGTTCATGCAAGGCGCTTTTTCGAAGAGCTTACAAAGCGCGGACAGAAGCTGGACAACATTGTTATCGACGCGGGATATCCGTATCATACGGGTAACCTGTGCGAAATGTTAAGGCTTGCGTCGGAAGATGAGAAAAACGAGCACGAAAGAATTTATCCCGTGTTTGCAAACATTGCAAAGGAAGAAGGTTTTGCCGATATTGCGGCTCTCTTCAATTTGATAGCTACCGTCGAAAAACATCACGAACAGATTTTCAGATATCTTCACGAAGCTATGGAAAGCGGCAATCTCTACAAAAACGAATCTCCCATACTGTATGTTTGCAAGGAGTGCGGTCATATGCACACCTCAACGCAGGCGTGGACGGTTTGTCCTTTGTGTAAGTCAAGTCAGGGTTTTGTCGCTTTAAACGTTCCTTACGGAAAGGAGAAGATATGAAAAAGGCTAACAACACGGAAAACAAGCAGAACAAGCAGTCGAACAAGAACTGCGGTTCTTCCAAAAGCACGAAAAACTGCAAATAATTGCTTTTTCAGCTTTGACGACCCCAACGGAAGTTATACCGGTACGTGCTCCGACAGGTACGAAATACCCGTTCAGGACGTTGACGACCTGTAATTTCCGTCGGTAAAAATGTATAGGCGGCGAATTTAAAATTCGCCGCCTATATCTTTATATTTACGTGTGCCGCACTTGCCGCCAATAAAAATTCAGCTATTGCGTATTGTCGGCGCATTCTCCGCCGTCAGTCTGCTGTTCTTCGGGAAGCTTTATAAAATAGCCGTACTTTCTGCGCATGCACATAAACAGCGTAAAGGTAACCGCCAGCGCGGCAAGTTCGGCAAATACGTTGGCTGCCCAAACTCCGTCAAGCCCCCACAAAAGCGGCAGGCACATAACGCAGATTATCTGAAAGACAAGGGTGCGCAGGAAGGAAATAATTGCCGAAACAAGCCCGTTGTTAAGGGCGGTAAAGAAAGCCGATCCGAAAATATTGAAACCCATAACCGCAAATATAAATGCGCTTATAAAAAATCCGCGCCGAGTCATTGCAAAAATTTCTGCGTCGCCGCCTACGAAAACGTACGGCAGGGGGTAATTCAGCGAAAGCGAAAGGGTTAGCATCGCCGCCGAACAAACGGCAATTATAACAAGACTTTTTTTCAAAACGCAATTCAGTTCTTTTTTGTTTCCGGCTCCGTAATTATAGCCAATTATAGGGGTAACGCCTATAGAGTAGCCTATAAAAATAGAGCAGAAAATAAAGCTTACGTACATAATAACGCCGTAAGCGGCAACGCCGTTACTGCCCGTTATGCTTATAAGCTGGTAGTTGTATAAAATATTAACTACGGAAAGGGATAACTGCGTCATCATTTCCGACGAGCCGTTTAAACAGGTTTTGATAAAAGGTTTTAATTTTAAAAGCGGCCTGCCCAGAAACAGGGTGAGTTTGCGGTTCACGGTAAAGTAAACGACGGGAATGCCCGCGCCTACGGCCTGCCCCAAAACCGTTGCAAGGGCGGCGCCCGTAAGTTCCATTTTCAATCCCGCTACGAAAACAGCGTCTAAAATTGCGTTGGTTACGCCCGCGCTCACTATAACTGCAAGCCCCGTTTTGGGTTTCCCCGCCAAAGCAAAAAAGCTTTGAAAAACGTTTTGCAGCATAAATAAGGTAATGCCGCAAATGTTTATAAAGCCGTATAAAAGACATTCGTCCAATAACCCTTCTTTTTCGGCTTTTAAAGCCACCGCAAGCGGACGCAGTGTAAAAATGCCTGTTAAAGTTAAAACGGCGCCTAAAATTACGGTTGCATATATAAGCATAGAAAATATGCCGCGCGCCTTTTTAATATCGCCTTCGCCTAAAGTTTTTGATATAAGCGCGCTTCCTCCGGCGCCAATCATAAATCCGACGGACGCAAAGCCCATCAATACAGGCATAATAAGATTGACTGCCTTAAATGCCTTTTCTCCTGCAAAGTTTGAAACGAAAATACCGTCTACCACGCTGTATATCGATGTGAAAACCATCATAATAACGGCGGGGTAGACGAATTTTATAAGTTTTTTAAATGTAAAATGTTGCGATAATACGTTAGCCATAAATCAGTTTTCGTTTTTTACCGCGGCAATTAGCTGCGATAAAGGATTAATAATGTTTTTTATTTCGATACTCGAGGTGTTTATCATCAAATCGTAACCGTCGCAATCGCCCCAGGGGGTGGAGGACAGAAGGTCGTGGAGTTTAGCCCTGCCCCTGTCAATTTCTTTAAAGCTTTTAAGCATTTGTTTGTCGCTTAATTTTTCGTTTGCGTCGGCACGGGCACGGCAACGGTTAATTTTCGAGCGGGTGTCTGCGTATACGAAAATACGAAACGGATTGTATTCGCTTGCTATTACGTCAGCACAGCGCCCGACTATCACGCAGTTTTCTTTTTTTGCGATAGCGCGAATAACTTTCTGTTGCGCCACCAAAACGTCGGTAACGGTGTTGGGCGCGGCGGAAGCGAGGGGCATGCTGTGCGCAAAACTAAAAGCAAAGTTGGCAAATCCGCCGCTTTCCAAAATTTTTTCAACGTACCCTTCGTTTAAACACGTGGAGTTTGCTATTTCCGTTATAATTTCTTTGTCATAATATTTATAGCCCAATTCATCGGCAAGCCTTTTGCCTAATTCTCTGCCGCCGCTTGCAAATTGCCTTGAAACTGTAATAACCATTGTTAACCTCCTATAAAAAAAGCGCGGGCAGTAATTCTACCCGAGCGCACTCGACGTCTTATCAACTGCGCGGTTGCGACCGCGCGTTCTCCGACGACCTGTTATTTTAAAGCATTATAAGATATTGAAAAATATTTGTCAACAGCTTGACGAAAGTATTCCGTTACTCTTTCGGAAACAGACTTTTAAGCATTGTATGAAGATAAAGTATAGGAACTATGCTTATTTTATCGGCGTATTTGGCAACCGATTTCATATTTTTAGCGGGCAAAAGCACCCTTTTAAAACCCATTTTAACACATTCCTGCACGCGTTTTTCAGCATACTGAACCGCACGCACCTCGCCCGTCAATCCTACTTCGCCGAATACCGCCGTATACTTGTCTACGGGGCGGTCGAAATAGGAGGAGGCAAGCGCCGCGCAAACCGCCAAATCGGTTGCGGGCTCGTTAAGTTTTATTCCTCCCATAACGTTTATGTATACCTCCTGCGAAGAAAAGTGTAAATTGCACCTCTTTTCCAGTACGGCAAGTAAAAGCGCAAGCTTGTTATAATCTATGCCTAAAGACATCCTGCGCGGCTGACCGAACGAAACTTTAGTTATAAGCGCCTGAATTTCAACGTTCATACAGCGGTTGCCCGTCTGTGAGGGGGTAACGGCGCAACCCGCTTCTTCGCCGCGGCTTTCAGATAAAAATATACCCGAGTAGTCGCTTACCGCTTTTATGCCTTCGCCCGTCATTTCAAAAACGCCCACCTCGGAAACGTTGCCGAACCTGTTTTTAACTGCGCGCAATATGCGGAAGTTTTCGCGGTTTTCGCCCTCGAAATACAGCACGGTATCCATTATGTGTTCCAAAACTTTGGGCCCTGCAAGAGCGCCTTCTTTAGTTACGTGACCTATAATAAAAAATGTAACGCCGCGGCTTTTTGCAATTCGCATAAGCTTGGTGGCGCATTCTCTTACCTGACCTACCGAACCCGAAGAAGACGATAAATCGTCGGTGTATACCGCCTGAATACTGTCTATAACGCAAAACTCCACGCCGTTAAGCTCGCTTTCCAAATCGTCTATGCAGGTTCCGTTTAAAAGCAGCATATCTTCTCCGCCAACGCCCAAACGGTCGCAACGCATTTTTACCTGCGAACAACTTTCTTCCGCCGAAAAATAAAGTACTTTTCGGGTTTTCGAAAGGTGGGCGGAAATTTGCGTTAAAAGAGTAGATTTGCCTATGCCCGGGTCGCCGCCCAAAAGTACAAGCGACCCCGTTACAATGCCGCCGCCCAAAACATTGTCAAATTCGGTTATGCCCGATAACGTTCGGTCGTGCCGTTCGTACGTTACCTGCGAAAGAGGTTTGGCTTGCGGGAGGGAGTATACGCCCTTTTTAGCGGTATCTTTTGTTTCCGGTTTTACGGCTTCTTCCGCCATAGTGTTAAACTGACCGCACGAAGGGCATCTGCCCAGCCATCTCGGGCTGGTTGCGCCGCATTCGCTGCAAACAAATACCGTATTTAAAGTTTTTGCCATAATTGTTACCCTGTGTTATATGTAAGAAAGATAAACGTTTTAAGCTTAACCGTCTATCGGTTTAAGCGACGCGCAGCAATATGCGCATATGCCGCGTTTTTCGCCTACAAAGCCCAAACCTTCGCAAGTGCCCGCCGTAATGGAAACGGCGGTTTCATCGGCGCCAGTCAGTTCGGCAAGGCGCTTTTTCATACTGTCTACATGCGGATAAATGCGCGGTTTTTCCGCCTGTATCGCAACCGAAACTCCGCTTATTTTAAATCCCTTTTCGGCAACGGTACAAACAACATGTTTTAACAGTCCGCCGCTGTCGGCGCCGCTGAAAGCCGCGTCGGAATCGGGGAAATAGTGCCCTATGTCCTTTAACCCCGCCGCAGATAAAACGGCGTCCATAACGGCGTGAAGCGCCGCGTCGCCGTCGCTGTGGGCGACAAGACCGCAGTCGCAGGGGATTTTAACTCCGCACAGCATAACGTAATCCTGAGCCTTTCCAAATGCGTGAACGTCCGCGCCGAAGCCTATGCGTGCGTCTTTTTCGGCAACCGTTCGGGGAATAATTGCGCTTATGCCGTCAAAATCTTCTTTATACGTCAGTTTTCTGTTTGACGCCGAGCCGCACGGGCAAATGCGGGCGGGGGAGATATAGCGCGTGTAAACCGAGCCGTCGTCAGTGAAGATTTCGCCGCTTTTAATTGCCTGTTCGTAGGCGGTTTTTATATCTTCCGTAATAAAACCTTGAGGGGTTTGAACGGTTAAAACAGCGTTTCGTTCGGGGATATGTGCCGTCCAACCGTCTTTTTCAATGTAAACCGTGTCTGTTGCGGGCATTGCGGTAACGGCGCTGCCGTATTCTTTTACGCACGCAATACATTCGGCGTACTGCCGTAACATAGTAAAAGGGCGCGCGCCGTCCTGTATAAGTACGGTTTCGCCCGAAACATATTTAAGCGCTTTATATACGCTTTCGGTCCGCGTTTTTCCGCCCTCGGTAATTTTTGCTCCGAAAGGGGCGCAAACCGCCGTTAATTCAAGTATATCACGGGGGGAAGCGGCAATTATTATTTCTTTAAGCTCGTCGCCGCTTTCCTTTAAAGCGGTTTTTAATTTAAATACCGTATTAACCGTATGGTAAATTACGGGAGCGCCGTAAAGGGGGACAAGCAGTTTGTTTTTACCCATTGCGGCGCGCGTGCCGCTGCCCGCGGCACATACAATAACGCTTACCGTCATTTAACGCCGTCCTTGTTTCCTATAGCTTTATCAACCTTTTCGGGCGTTGAACCGTCCCCGGCGGTATTTGGCGCAGACTCAGATTTTTCTGCCGCGGGGTTCTCGGTTTTTTGCGCGGGGCTTGCAATTCCAACTACGTTGTCAACCGCCATTGAAAAGGCTATGCCCTGTCCGTCGGTCTTTAATCCTGCGTTGCGGTAAAGGGCGTGAAGCACGTCGTCCTTAATTTCGGCGGGTACGAGTATCATAACAATTTCTTTATCGGGCTGTATTGTTATATGGAAATACTGTTCGGCTTCCTTGTTCGCCGTTCCGCGGGCATGAATAACCGTTCCGCCGCGTGCGCCGACCTCTTTTGCCGCGTCCATAACTATGTCCGAAAATCCCGCGTTAACTATACAGAAAACTACCTCGTAGTTCATTTGTTTTCCTCCTTGACGACCGTCTTGTTGTTGCTTAAAAATCCGAATATCAAAGTGCCTATAACGCTTGTTACGGGCACGGTAAACGCAATTCCCTTGCCGCCTTTCATCGTCTTGAATTTTTCGTCAAGCGCGTGCAGGGCGTCGGGCAGTTTGTTTTCCTGTATCACGCTGAAAATTACGCTTTTGTCGCTGTCGGTCAGTCCGAGGTTGCGCATAATTCTGGCGTCCGCCGTACCTTGCGCAAGCGCTATTACCTGCATATTGACGTCGAACGACTGTATCAGGTCGGCATAAAATTCCGCCTTGTTTCTGCCTATTACCGTAATTAAAAGTTTAAGCCTGTTGCTGGTAACCGCGTTAGCGCCGTTGCCTTTTGTTAAGGCCTTCTTTTTTTCTGAAATGCGGCCTTTGATTTTGGCTTTTATTTGTTTTGATTTTTCCGCCATAATTTACCTGTATGTCAGTTGAAATAAATAATTTGTTCGTCGTCCGCGGCGAGTATCCGTTTCATAGTAATCTTTGCGCGCACCTTCGAGGACATAACCGCTTTGAAGCCCAAAAGCTGAATTGTAATAAGGGGGGTCATTGCAACCATTGCAACAACGCCGAAAGCCAGACTGTAAATGCTGTTTCCGCCGTTAACCGATTCGCACGCGCCTATAATAAGGGGGAGAATAAAGCTCGATGTTAACGGACCGCTTGCAACGCCGCCGGAGTCGAACGCAATAGCCGTATAAATTTTCGGCACGAAGAAGGACAGCCCCAACGAGATAAGATAGCCCGGAATAAGATAGTATAAAACCGAAAATTTAAATATCATTCTTATTGCCGAAAGCCCTATGGAAATGCCTACGGCAACCGACAGCGCCACAAGCATTTCTATTTTTTTAACTCCGCCGTTTGTTATTTCTTCTACCTGCTTGTTTAAAACGTGTACGGCGGGTTCGGCGAGAACTACAACCATTCCGAGTATAAAGCCTATTACTGCGGTTAAAGTTTGGTTTGCCGCGGCAATCTGCGAACCTATTTTAAATCCTATAGGCATAAATCCGACCTTAACCGAAACCAGGAAAATAACAAGTCCGAAGAAAGTGTAGCCTATTCCGATGGCTATCTGAATAAGTTTTTGTTTGGGCAATTTTAAAACCGCAAACTGCAAAATAATAAAAAACGCTACTATTAATGCCAGCGCGATAGCAACCTCTTTAACAGTGTCTAAAAGGGTATGGCCGAAATTGCCCCCGATATATCTGCCTATTTCGTAAATTTCCGTGTCGTAAGCGCCAAGTTCACCCTTAGTCATAAGCGAAAGCGCCATTACCGCTATAATGGGGCCTACCGAGCATAACGCAATAAGCCCGAAACTGTTTTCGTTGGCGTCGCGTCCGCCGATTGTCGCTGAAATACCCACGCCCAAGGCCATTATAAAAGGCACGGTAATGGGGCCTGTGGTAACCCCTCCCGAATCGAACGAAAGGGGCAAAAGGGCAAACTTGCCGTTTTCTGCCAGAATGGCGCACAGTGCAAAAAGCATCAGATAAAAAAACATTACCAGCGAAGACAAATCTTTATGGAATATTATTTTCAAAACGGCTAATACCAGAAAAATACCCACGCCCGCGCCTACGGTTATAATAAGCAGCCACTTTCCTGCGGTTGCCCCGCCTGGCATAATGTTTTTAACCTGTTCGGCAAGTACCGAAAGATCGGGTTCGGCTACGGTTATAAGAAGCCCCATAACAAAACATACCGATAAAAGCACCCAAACTTTTTTGCTTTTCGTAAGGCCCGAACCCATATGTCCGCCCATAGGCGTCATGGCGAGGTCGGCACCCAAATTGAAAAGGGCTATACCGATAATCAGCCCAACGGCGCACAGCACAAACGCAACCGTTTCGGTAGTCGTTAAACTTGCGAGCGGAGTAAAAGAAATTATAAGTACTATAACGGTGACGGGTAAAACCGAAATTACCGCTTCTTTCAATTTTGATAATAATATTTTTAACATACTGCGTTTTCCTGCGGTGTGTAATATTTTTTATTATATCATAAAATACCGTCTTTCGCAACGGGTATTTATAAATTAAGAATTAATTATAAAGGGAATTTTTAATTAAAAAATATTGCGGCGTAACTTAAAAACACATAATGCTTAATACGGCCGAATAAGTTGCGATTTTAAAATTACGGCGCGCTTTACGTTTAACATGTGAATTCCACGGGAAATCTTTCGCGTTACGCGACGTTAATTATCGATTATTTCGTAAAGCGACGCGGCTTCGTCCTTTTTTACAACCTCTTTTATTTCGAGAATTTTAAATTTCAAAACGCCGCTGGCATAATCGATTTCCACAACGTCCCCGGCTTTAACGGGGTGGGAAGGTTTAGCGTCTTTTCCGTTAATAACAACTTTGCCGCCGTCGCAGGCTTCGCGGGCAACCGTGCGCCGCTTTAATATTCGCGAAACTTTTAAAAATTTGTCGATTCTCATTTAAATATTTCCTTAATTTGTTATGTGCGCCTGTTTTTGCTTGACACCTGTTTTTTAACGTTTTATAATACTATTCTGTATTACAATGCGCTTAATGCCCTCAAGCACCTTTTTTCAATTTTTTAAGGTCGCTTTTAATTGGGGGAATCGGGCGGAAAATGCCGATTAACAGTGTAAATTATACATTATTTTATTAAATAAGTAAAGGGATACAGACAAAATCTTTCAAGCGGAAAAAATATTTTGCGGCGGAATTTTGTCAAGAGGGTACAAAAATTTATGCAACCCGCCCTAATTCAAACACGAAACGTAAGATTTTTTGCGGTGAAAAGATATAAACGCATAATCGCCAAACACGTGAAATAAACAATCAAGGAGTAAGTATTTTAATGAATTTACCCGTTCACAGGTATGGCAAAACCGAAAGAAGAAAGTTCGGTAAAATCAACGAGGTTATCGATATTCCCGACCTTGTTGAAATTCAGAAATCGAGCTATCGTACTTTCATCGAAGACGGAATAGGAGAGGTGTTCGAAGATTTTTCGCCCATAACCGACTATTCCGACCATTTCGAACTTTATTTTCTTAACCACTGGTTCGACGAAAAACCCAAGTACGACGAAAAGGAGTGCCGCAACCGCGACGCAACTTACGCGCTTCCCCTGCACGTTAAGGTAAGGCTTGTAAACAAGGTCAAGGACGAGGTTATCGACCAGGACGTATTTATGGGCGAATTCCCCTTAATGACGGACAGCGGCTCGTTTATTATAAACGGTGCAGAGCGCGTTATCGTTTCCCAGCTTGTGCGTTCCCCCGGTTCGTACAACGCAATGGAGAGGGACAAGACCGGTAAGGAAATGTACGGTACCACGGTAATACCCAATCGCGGCGCCTGGCTCGAGTTCGAGCAGGACGCGCAGGGCGTTCAGTGGGTGCACGTAGACAGAAAGCGTAAAATATGCTCCACCGTGCTTTTAAGGGCGTTGGGCTTCGGGTCGGACAGGGCAATTTTAGACCTGTTCTCCGACGACAAAATGATTGAAACGACCATTGCCAAGGACGCTACGAAATCGGAAAGCGACGGTCTTATCGAGCTTTACAGGCGCCTACGCCCCGGCGAAGTGCCTACCGAAGCGTCGGTTAAACAGCATCTTAACAACCTTTTCTTCGACCAGAGAAGATACGACGTGGTTAAAGTAGGCAGATATAAGTTTAACAAAAAGTTAAATCTGTCGTACAGGCTGCACGGCTGTAAGCTGGCGGAAGATATTTTCAATCCCGAAACGGGCGAAATCGTCGCGCATGCGGGCGATATCGTTTCCGATGAAAAAGCGGTTGAAATTCAGGATTTGGGAATCAACGAGGTATTCGTTTCGGTTTCCGACCGCGAGCAGGGCGAAATAAAGCACAAGATTATCGCCAACAACACTGTTAACTGGAAAGCTCTGTCGGACAAGAATCCCAAAATTTTCGGATTGTTGCCTACCGTTTACTATCCCAATTTCGCGTTTATGAAGCAGCTTGCCGAGGAATGCAAATCCGCTTCCTGCGAAGAGGTTGCAAATAAATATCTAGACAAAATCAACGCGCTTTACTATACGGTTGAGATCGACGAAACCGAGGACGAGAAGCCCGAAGAGAAGAAGAACCGCGAAAAGCGCAGGGAACAGCGCGTACGCTTTGTGGAAGCATGCAAACTGTTTAATCATCTGCTGGAGAGTGGAAAAGAAGTTCTCGACGCGGAAGAGAAGAAGACGGTTAAACCCATTATAGAAAAACTTAACCACAAACATATAACCGTAGACGACATTGTAGCGGCTATATCTTCCAATATCGATTTGCAGTACGGAATAGGTACTATAGACAACATCGACCACCTCGGCAACCGCCGCGTGCGTTCGGTGGGCGAGCTGTTAACCAACCAGCTCCGCATAGGTATTTCCCGTCTGGAAAAGCTTATCAAAGAGCGTATGGCCACCCAGGACGCAATGGAGGTTACCCCTTCGGGGCTTGTCAACGTGCGCCCCGTTTCGGCGGTTATCCGAGAATTCTTCGGCTCGTCGCAGCTGTCGCAGTTTATGGACCAGACGAACCCCGCCGCGGAACTTACGCATAAGCGTAAACTTTCAGCGTTAGGTCCCGGCGGTCTTAACCGCGACAGGGCAACTTTCGAGGTGCGCGACGTTCACCATTCGCATTACGGCAGACTGTGCCCCATAGAGACGCCCGAAGGTCAGAACATAGGTCTTATTTCATCGCTTGCAACCTTCTCGAAGGTAAACGAATACGGCTTTATTATGTCGCCGTACAGAAAGGTAGTAAAAGATGAAAACGGCGTTGCAACCGTAACCGACCGCGTGGATTATCTCACTGCGGACGAAGAGGATAAATATGTTGTTGCGCAGGCAAACGAGCCGCTGGATGAAAACAGCCACTTTATAAACGCGCACGTAGGGTGCCGCCATCAGGACCTGATAACCCAGCTTACGCCCGACCATATGGATTATATGGACGTTTCGCCCAAGCAGCTTGTATCGGTTGCTACCGCGCTTATACCTTTCCTTGAAAACGACGATACCAACCGTGCGCTGATGGGTTCGAACATGCAGCGTC
>CAMRSY010000025.1 GCA_947053545.1 uncultured Clostridia bacterium | reverse complement strand
TAGGCAACGTAGTGGGCTCGAACATATTCAATATAATTTTTATTTTGGGTATGTCGTCCTCTATTTCAAATTTAACGCTTGAATTTTTCGCGCTGACGGATATGTTGGTTATGCTTGGCTCGGCAATTTTACTGTTGTTTACGGCTCTGTTTTCAAAAAAGATAGCAAGATGGCAGGGTGTAGCGGCGGTTTTGATGTATGCGGGATATCTAACTTATATAATAATCAGAAATTAAATCGGGAGACTTAAATGGACGCGGTAACAATTGTAACATCGGTGTTGACTTTAATTGCGGGCGTGGGAGTTTTTTTAATAGCGTGCACTATGATGAGCGCCAATCTGGAAGCTTTGGGCAGCGCAAAACTTAAGGCTCTTTTTGCAAAGACCTCTAAAAGCAAACTGGTGGGAGTGGGCGTAGGCGCGGCGACGACCGCCGTAATTCAAAGCTCCAGCGCCACCTCGGTTATGGTTATAGGTTTCGTAAATGCGGGAATTATGACTATTGCGCAGGCGGCAACGGTAATTTTCGGCGCCAATATAGGAACTACTATTACCGGTCAGCTTGTCGCTTTGGGAATGTTCGGGGGCAATTCTGTTTCAGCATCGGTAATATTTGCAACTTTTGCCGGTATAGGGGCGTTTATTCTGGCGTTTGCAAAAAAAGACCGAGCTCAAAAAATAGGCGGCATTATGGCCGGCTTCGGAATGTTGTTTGTCGGTCTTTCGATGATGAGCGGCGCCATGGAATACTTTTCCGAGCTGGAAGAAATTAAAAATTTTCTTGCAATGTTTAAAAATCCCTTGTTGCTGGTTCTTATCGGGGCGTTGATTACCGCCGTTGTTCAAAGTTCTTCGGTTATGACGTCGATGGTAATAACCATGGTTGTAACGGGGTTAATTTCGCTTAACCAGGGCATTTATCTGACGATGGGGGCGAATATAGGCACGTGTGTTACGGCGCTGATAGCCGGGCTTACAAGCACAAAAAACGCAAAGCGTACGGCGCTTATTCACCTTATATTCAACGTAAGCGGCGTTGTCGTATTTATGCTTATAGGTTTGTTTATGGGGTTGGGCGGGATAGATTTCGGCTGGTTATTTTCTAAAATGTTTCCTAACGCGCTGCAGATACAGCTTTCTATGTTTCATACCATATTTAATGTGTCAACCGTATTAATAGTTTTGCCGCTTACGAATATTCTTGTAAAACTTGTGGAAAAGCTGGTTCCCGACAAAAAGAACGGGCAGCTTCAAAACGACGTGCCGCACCTCTATTTTGCCGAAGAGCATATGCTTAAAAATCCGCCCGTAGCGGTTCAGCAAACAAAGCGCGAAATAATAAATATGGTGCAAACTGCTTTAAAAAATTTCGATATTTCCGTGGAAATAATTTGTTCGTTAAATTATTCGCAAGAACCGGATTTCCGCAAAAACGAGGACCAGCTTAATTTCGTAAACCGTAAACTCACACAGTTTATTGCCAAACTTTTAAAGGCGGATTTAAACGAAAAGGACAGGGTATATCTTTCCACAGCGTTTCGTTCGGTTACGGACGCCGAACGTATCGGCGACTATGCCGAAAATATAATAGAATACGCAGACAAACTTAAAGATGCGGGCGAGGAGTTTTCTGAAACTGCGAAAAAAGAAATATTGGAACTGCAAAGCTTGGTGCATAGTTTGTACGGTTGCGTTATAAAGGCGTATTCATACAACGACAGACAAGCGCTTGCCTCGGCGTATGAAATAGAAGAGAAGATAGACGGGTTTACCGCAGGAATGACCGAAAGCCATATCGAAAGGCTAAGCGCTAACGACTGCACGCCCGAGGTGGGCGCGCAATATCTGTCGCTTTCCGCCAATGTAGAGCGTATTGCCGACCACTTTATAAATATTGCCAAAAGTATAAAGGCGCTTTAAAAACGAAATTAGGCGATAAAAAAGGAAGCGAATTTTTGCTTCCTTTTTTTGTTGAGCGGTTTGATTTACGGGCGGATTTAGCCTGCTCTGTTAAGTAATTTAAACGTCGCGGCGGCTGTTGGTTATATAGCCAGCGGCAGTGAAAACTGCGGCGTAAACGGCGGACAGAGCGGCGCAAACGGCAAGCCGCGCATTTCCGGTTGAAGCGGAGGTTAAATTGCCTAAAAATCCGTCTAACCAGTAATCGGTTATCTTAAAACTTTCAAGCTTTAAAAACGCGTCGGCAAGGGATAGTGCCGTACCAATCAGCGAAGGACCCAAAATTGCAAGCGCAATGGATATGCCTGTTTTTTTAACGTTTAAACTTACGGCGGATACGAATGAAGAGTATGCAAGGCAATATATAAGTTGACCCGTCAGCAAACCTGCGTAGTTTCCGCTTTCCGTTGCGCCGTCTTTAAATATTGCGTTTCCCGCAATGTATGTGAATAAAAGCGTGCTTGCAAACATTATTGACGTTGCCGCTAAAACGGTTATTAATTTTGCAGAATATACCGAGTTTTTGGAAAACCCGCGGGCGTAAACGTTTTTTATGGTTTGCTGTTCGTAATCTGCGCAGACGAACAGGGCTGTAAAAATTCCGCATACCGCCGTTAACGACGACGAACTAACCGCGGACAGCATGGCCGACCTGCCCGAAGGCGGAACGCCGGTGAAATCGGGGCTTTTTACGAATGCCTGAGTTATAAGCAGACTGACAGCCGACATAACAAAGCTACCGCGGAACATATATAAAAACTTTTTTGCCTTAAAAGTTTGTGAAATTCGAATTTCAATAAATTTATCATTTTCCCAGCCTCTCTATAAAATAGTCTTCAAATACGCTTTCGTTTATAGCTATTTCCGAAACCGAAACGCCGTTAGAAATAAGATATCTGTTTATACTTGCGGTATTTTCAATATAGTTTGAAAGGTATAAACCGTCGGGCTTTATTTCCGCAGATATGTCTTCGGCCTTGCTCTTTAGCAGTTCCAGCGCCTTTTTATTGTCGTCGATTGAAATTTTAACGGATTTTCGGCAACGTCTTTCCAGCTGCTGTGACGAAAACTCGTCGATAAGTTTTCCGTCGGCAATAATGCCGTACTCCGTTACCACTTTTGCAAGTTCGTCCAAAAGATGACTTGATATTATAAAAGTAACTCCCTCGCGGTTTAAGTTTAAAATTACGTCCCTTATTTCCTTTATTCCCGCCGGATCAAGTCCGTTTATCGGCTCGTCCAAAACCAGTATTTCGGGGTTGGATAAAAGTGAAATTGCAATGCCCAGCCGCTGCCGCATTCCAAGCGAAAATTCGCCCGCTTTCTTTGCGCCCATATTTGACAAACCTACTTTTTCCAAAAGTTGTTTAATCTGTTTTCTGTCCGCGCCGTATAAAATCGAAAACCGCAGCATATTCTCTTCCGCCGTGCAATTTTTGTACAGACCCGGAGCTTCGATAAGCGAGCCTATTTTTCTTCAAGTATTGCGGATTGAAAGAAATTTTGAAGATAATTTAGGCGCGTATTTTTTGTCGATGTTTGCGGGCGCGTTTTTCGGCTGGTGCGAAGAATGGGTTAAACGGGGTATGAAAGAAACGCCAGAACAGATAAAAGCGCTGCTTAAGCAGTTTGAAGAAAGGCAGAAAAGCGGCGGGAAAAGTTGATTGGGGACTTTTTTGCTCAAATATAAAAACAGACTGAAAATAGCGGTAAACAAGGCATACTGCGGGGGTAATTTCAATTTTGTTTATATATTTGCGGTTAAAACCGTAATTTTTACAGTGTAACAATAATAATTGATTGCGGCATATATTTACAATATAGGTCGGGGCGGAAAAACTCCGACCGTAATTCAAATGATAAGGGTAATGTAATTTATGTGTTTCTGCTGTAATTCCTGCAACCGCTGTTTTAACGGTTGCGGTTTTTTATCTGTGGCAAACAGCTGCGGTTGCGGCTGCAATAATAACCGTTCGTCATGCGGGTGCAACAGCTGCGGCTGTAACCGTTGCGGAAACGGTTCGTGTATTTGCAAATTGTTGCAAGCTTTAGGCGGTTGCGGCTGTGGTTGCGGTTGCTGCGGTTGTAACCACAACCGTTCGTGCGCGGGGTGTAATTCTAACGGTTGTGGCAACTTCGACGCGTATTATGCAGCGCAGTATGCTTTAACTTCAAACGGCGGCGGATGCGGTTGCAATAACGGTTGCGGACGTTCGGGTTGCGGTAGCAATAACGGTTGCAACGGAAATTGGTGGCGTTCGGGCTGCGGTTGCCGTCATTGCCATTGCAGTTGCGGCTGTAACGTATGGTTTAATTAAAACGCGACGGCGGGGGACGGCGGAAATGCCGTTCCCCGTTTTTGTTGAATAACAAGTTTAATAAAGTCGAAAAATAAATATATGCGGAGAGCGATCGAGCAAATTAAATATTTTTCGGACAAGCGTTTTTCCACTTTGGCGGGAACGCTGGTTTATTTTTTACTTATGTCGGTTACTCCGTTTTTGTTCTGGCTGGCGCTGGTGGCGGGCGACGTGGATTTAAGCGCTTTTACGGAAAGCGAAATATTTTCCGCTATAGCGCCCGTACTGGAGTATCTTCAAACTTCGGCGCAGGGAGCGACGGGCGGCGCTGGCATTATTCTGGTTTTAACTTCGCTATGGTCGTCTACCAATTTTTTTTATCATTTACGCCGCAGCGGTGAAATAATATACGATAACCGGCTTAAAAAAGGTGGGCTTAGCCTGCGTTTTTCGTCTTTGCTTGCCGTATTCGCTTCGCTATTGCTGGTGGTATTTGCCGCGGCGGTGCCCTTTTTGGGATTAAGCGTATTGCAACAAATAATGCCGCAGTGGTTGGCGCAGCTTATTTCGGTTGTCTTTTTATTGATGGCGGCGTTTTTTATAGCTTATCTTTTAAACGTATTTGCCTGCCCTTATAATCTTGGCTTCGAAAACACGGTGCAGGGAGTATTTTTAACCGTTACGCTGTGGATTGTTTTTGCCGTAGGGTTTTCGGTGTATCTGCAGTTTGCCGACCCGCAGAAACTGTACGGCGCCGTAGCCGCAGTAATTGTGTTTCTTTTATGGTGTTATCTGATGGTTAACAGTTTGGTTATCGGAATAATTTACAACCGCAAAAACGTTATGCCCGAAACGCCCGCATTGCAAAAAAATTCCGTCCGCAAAGACGGACGGAAACAGTTTTAATTCAATCTTTAATATCTAATGCAGCAACCGCAAGCCAGCGCGCCGGGCCCTATGTGGCAGGCCACGCTTAACGACAGCGGGTCGACGTGCTCTAACTGGCAGTCGGGAAAACGTTCTTTCAGTTCTTCGGCAAATTTTACGGCTTCGTCGTAATTTTGCGTATGGGCTACCGCAATAATCATTTTGCCCTGCGCGCGAAGGTCTTTAAAATCGTTTTCCAAATCGTGCGCCAGCGCGTCAGTCATAACTTTTTTTGCCTCGGTGGTTTTTCTTACCTTGGCATAAGTGTCGAAAACACCGCCGTGATTTTGCAAAACGGGCTTAATTTTAAGCATTGTGCCGATAAGCGCGGCGGCCGGTGTCAGTCTGCCGCTTTTTTTCAAATATTTAAGCGTGCCCAAAGCAATGTAGATGGAAGAGTACTTACCCGTTTCCATAAGATAGTCGTATACCTGCTTTGTGGTTTTGCCTTCGCCGAACATCTTTAAAGCGTCTAAAACGGTCTGTTTTTGCGTGATTGAAACTCGGTGATTGTCCAGTGCGTAAACCCTGCCTATAAACTCGGGTTCAGTTTCGGCCATTTTTTTAATTGTAAGCGCCGTTTCTGAAAGTCCGCTGGATAGCGGCATATAAAGAATTTCGTCGTGCGTCTTCAATAGTCTGCGCCAACGCTCGGCAACGTCGAAAGGGTTTGGCTGCGAGGTTGCAACAGTGGTGTCGGCTTTTGCAAGTTTTTCGTAAAACCGTTCCTGCGTAAAGCCTTCCTCTTCAAAATACTGGTTGCCGTTTACAAGTACCGGAGTAGGTTGAATTTCTATTCCCAGCTCGTTTGCCTGCCGTACGGTTATGCCGCAGTTGCTGTCGGTTACTATTGCTGTCTTCATCAATTATATACCTTTGTAATTAGTTTTTTAATTATATATATTTTGCGCCAAAAGTCTATTAATATAAAAGCCGTCCGCAAAAACTGTGAACGGCTTAATTATCAGTATTTTATTGTCGCCGCGCAGGCAAGGGCTCCGGGCCCTATGTGGCACGAAACGCTGAGGGAAAGAGGGTCGATATACTGAACCTGTAAATCGGGAAATCTTTCCCTTAGTT
The DNA here is from genome assembly GCA_947053545.1 of uncultured Clostridia bacterium. Classification (GTDB taxonomy): domain Bacteria; phylum Bacillota; class Clostridia; order Christensenellales; family Borkfalkiaceae; genus Coproplasma. The sequence continues at coordinate 17,175 of CAMRSY010000025.1, read as the reverse complement.
CTTCTGCAAAAATTTCGGCTTCGGCATAGTTTTCGGTATGTGCGATAGCCAAACTAATTTTTCCTGCCGCTCTAAGCTCGGCAAATCTGTTTTTTAAATCGCTGTCAATGGCGTTCATCATCGTCGTTTTTGCGTCGGCAAGTTTTCTTACTTTTGCAAACTGGTCAAGTTTAAATCCCTGTATCTGCAGTACCGGCTTTATTTTTAACAGAGTGCCTATAGCCGCAACGGCGGGGGTTAATCTGCCGCCCTTTTTAAGGTATTTAAGCGTGCCTACCATTATATAAATCGACGACTGCATTTTGGTGTTGACAAGCCAGTCGCGTATTTCTTCCGCGCTTTTGCCGTCTTTAACCATATTAATCGCGTCAATAACGCTTTGCCTCATCGTTATGGATATGCGCTGGTTATCGATAACGTAAACCTTGTCTTTATATTCAGTTTCGGCAAGATGCGACAAGGTATGGCAGGTTTCGGAAAGCCCGCTGGACATTGGAATATGAATAATTTTATCATATTCTTTCAAAAGGTTGGTCCAAAGTTCGCCAACGTCGAAAGCACTGGGCTGAGAGGTGGAAACCTGCGCGTCGGCTTTAAGTTTTTCGTAAAATTTTTCCTGCGTTAAAGTCAGGTCTTCGAAATACTGTTCGCCGTCTATCAAAACGGGCATAGGCACTACGCTTACGCCCAATTCTTTAGCCTGAGCCTGCGTAATGCCGCTGTTGCTGTCGGTTACTATTGCAATTTTCATAAGTGATAAACCTTCTCGTATTCTCTGCATACAGTATAACAGCCGAATGTTGATATGTCAACCGAATTGCGGTAGTTTAAATTGCCTTTAAATTTCGGCAACGGCTTCTATTTCCACAAGGCATCCTTTGGGAATGTCTTTAACCGCAACGCAGCTTCTTGCGGGGGAAGAGGTAAAATATTTTGCATATACGGTGTTAAAAGCCGAAAAGTGTTTTATATCTGCAAGGAAGCATACGGTTTTTATTACTTTGTCTATTGAAGAGCCTGCGGCTTCTAACAAGTTTTTTACGTTTTTGCAAACTTGTTCGGTTTGTCCCGCAACGTCGTCGGCTTCTATTATGCCGTTGGCGGGGTTAACGGGAATCTGTCCGCTGGTAAATACAAATCCTCCGGCGATTTTTGCCTGTGAATAGGGGCCGATTGCCGCAGGCGCTTTGTCGGTAATAACGTTTTGCATTTTATTGCTCCTTTATGTTTTAATATTTTCAGTCGCACACTTTAAAGCCGTTTGATTTTAAAGTGTCGCGTATAAGTTTTATGTGACCGAAATCTTTTGTTTCGATTTGCAGTTTTAAATAGCAACCGTTAATTGCCGTTCCGTCGCCCGTGCGCTCGTGCAAAACCGCCGTTACATTTCCGCCGCATTCGGCTATTATTTCCGAAACGCCCACAAGCTGGCCGGGCTTGTCCATAAGCTCAAGCGTAAGCGAACACTGTCTGCCGCTCATCAAAAGGCCGCGGCTTATTACGCGTGATAAAATGGTAACGTCTATATTGCCGCCGGAAATCAGGCAAACAACCTTTTTGCCTTTCACGTCGGGTATTTTGCCGAACAACACTGCGGCAAGCGACACCGCGCCGGCGCCCTCGGCTATCATTTTCTGTTTTTCAATAAGTGCAAGAATCGCCGCCGAAACCTGGTCGTCGGTAACGGACACAACGCCGTCGACATATTTCGAGCAGAGCTCAAACGTTTTGTGTCCCGGTTCCTTAACCGCTATACCGTCGGCAACGGTGGAAACCGAGGCAAGCGTTTCAATTTTACGGTGTTCCAGCGAATTTAACATGCTCGGCGCGCCCGACGACTGCACTCCGTATACGCGTATTTTGGGGTTTAGCGATTTTACGGCAAACGCCACGCCTGAAACCAGTCCGCCGCCGCCCACTGGCACTACTATAACGTCTGCGTCTGAAAGCTGCTCGATTATTTCAAGCCCTATCGTGCCCTGACCGGCAATAACGTCGTCGTCGTCGAACGGATGAATAAAGGTGTAGCCGTTTTCGTCCTTTAACGTTTCCGCGCGGTTGTGCGCGTCGTCGTATACGCCGGGCACAAGCAGCACTTCGGCGCCGTAACTTTTCGTTGCTTCAACCTTAGAGATAGGCGCGCCGTCGGGCATACAGATAATTGACTTTATTCCGAATTTTTTCGAAGCCAAAGCAACGCCCTGCGCGTGGTTGCCCGCGGAACAGGCTATAACGCCGCGCTTTTTTTCTTCCTCGGTAAGTTGCGAAATTTTATAGTAAGCGCCGCGTACTTTAAACGACCCGGTAATTTGCAGATTTTCGGTTTTTAAATAAATTTCGCAGCCGCTTTCCGCGGAAAGAACGGGTGCGTGGATAACGTCGGTTTGTCTGATTGCTTCTTTTAAAACGTAACGTGCGTGATAAACTTTATCAAGCGTAAGCATAAAAAATACCTTCTTGCGGTTTTATTCATTTATTATACTGCTTTAGGCATAAAATGTCAACGTTAACCGCATAAATATGCAATATCGTTTTTATTTGTACGGTAAAAAATAAATCGGGATGAAAATTTTTGGCGTTAACCGTATAAAATTGCTTGAAATTTGCCGCCGATTGTTATAAACTATGTAAAGACCGAATGTTTTACGGCGGAGTTGCTTTTGAAGTGCTCTGCGGACGAAAATAATAAAAAATGCAGAGGTGGCAGAGTGGTCGAATGCGCACGACTCGAAATCGTGTTACGTAGGAATACGTACGGAGGTTCGAATCCTCTCCTCTGCGCCAACACGGCGGACAGGTTTTACCTGTCCGCCGTGTTGATTTTTCGGGAAGATTAATATATGCAAAGGTAAGCCCTGATACAACGTACGGTTTTATTAACGTAAACTATAAAATTAAATGTAATGGTAATTAAAAGAAATTTACACCGTATTAAATATTTTACTTTGTATTTATATTGTGGTATTATATCGGTGTTAAATTTACATATGCCGATATGTACATTCGGTACCGGAGAAGATTATGAATTACAGAGAACAGTCGCTTATAAAACACGCGGAATGGAAGGGTAAAATAGAAACTGTTTGCCGCGTTCCCGTAGACAGCAGAGAGGCGTTATCGCTTGCTTACACCCCGGGCGTTGCAGAGCCGTGTATGGCGATTCATTCGGATACGGAAAAGAGTTTCGAACTTACGCGCCGCTGGAACACCGTGGCGGTTATTACCGACGGAACCGCAATTCTGGGGCTTGGGGATATAGGTCCCGAAGCGGGAATGCCGGTAATGGAAGGGAAGTGCGCCCTGTTTAAGGCGTACGGCGGCGTGGACGCTTTTCCGGTTTGTTTAAAGACCAAAGACCCTGAAGAAATTATTAAAACGATAAATATAATTTCTGGCAGCTTCGGCGGAATAAATCTGGAAGATATTTCGGCGCCCCGTTGCTTCGAAATAGAAACGCGGCTTAAAGAGCAGCTTGATATTCCCGTATTCCACGACGACCAGCACGGTACCGCTATAGTAGTTTTGGCGGCTTTAATTAATTCGTTAAAGCTTGTCGGTAAGAAGAAGGAAGGGTTGAAAGTTGTAATAAACGGAGCGGGCGCCGCGGGCATTTCTATAGGTAAAATGCTTTTATCGTACGGGGTTAAAGACGTTACCATGGTTGACCGTTTCGGAATAATATGCGAAGGCGACGAAACTTTGAACAGCGCCCATAAGGAAATTGCAAAGGTAACCAACCGCGCGCGTCTTAAAGGCAAGCTTGCCGACGCAATGAAAGGGGCGGACGTATTTATCGGTGTGTCGGCGCCCAACTGTGTTACAAAAGAGATGGTTTCGTCTATGGCGGAAAAATCTGTTGTTTATACCTGCGCTAATCCCGTACCCGAAATTCAGCGTAAAGACGCGTTGGAAGCGGGCGCGTATATAGTTGGAACGGGTTCTTCCGAACACCCCAACCAGATTAACAACGTTTTGGTTTTCCCGGGGCTGTTCCGCGGAGCTTTAGACGTTCGCGCAACGACTGTTAACCGCGAAATGATGATTGCGGCGGCGGAAGGTATAGCCGCTTGCGTTTCCGATAAAGACCTTTCAAGGGAGTACATTTTGCCTTACGCTTACGATAAGCGGGCGCACGACTGCGTTGCCGAGACGGTGGCTTTGGCTGCCAGACGAACGGGCGTTGCAAAAAAGTGATAATTTAATATTCGAACAAAAAATGGCGACGGAAAATTCCGCCGCCATTTTTTATGCCTTAATAAAGCTTTATTTTCGACAAAAACGCTTAAAAATCAGCGAATTTCAGATAGTATCATTTTTTGTGTAAATATAAAAAACAGCCGCATTCGACACGGTGCGACATATTTTTGTAAAATAATATTAAATATTCAATAAATATTTTACAATAAAATCTTGACCTTTGTAAAAATGTGTATTATAATAAAAATACAAAAAGTTTGAAGGAGAAAATTGTAGCAGTATGCATAAAATAGTAATTTTGGAGAGTAACGAAGAATTTTTGGACGAGCTTTCCAAACGCTTTGAAGAACAGGCGGATTTTACGGTGTGCGGAGTAAGCGGCAGCGGCAGCGTAGGGGTGGGGCTAATTAATCAGTACAAGCCCGACGTCGTACTTCTTGACACGGTGCTTTCGGGCGAAGACGGGTTTGGAGTTATGAAACATATAAAAGAATTTTTGCCGGCGTGCAATATATTCGTCGTGTCCGGTTTTACGGACGACAAGCTTGTAAGCAAAGCGATTGCCCGCGGCGCGAAATACTATTTTGTAAAGCCCGTAGCCGCGGCAACGGTATGCGACAGAATAAAGGACGTGTTGGAAGAGCAGTCGAACGAATATATGGTTGCGTCGCAGGCGCGCGACAAGCGCAGGGTTACTTCTTTGGACGAAAAGATAAGCAATATTTTTATATCTATCGGAATCCCTCCGCACATTATGGGATATCAGTATCTGCGCGAAGGGATAAAGATGACTATATCCGACCCTACGATAATAAATAACGTTACCAAACGGCTTTATCCCGAAATAGGCGAAAAATACCATACCACCGCAAGCAAGGTTGAAAGGGCGATACGGCACGCTATCGAAGTTGCCTGGAACAGGGGAAGAATTGAGGCGATAAATTCGATTTTCGGCGTAAGAGTATACATAGGAACCGAGCGACCGACAAATTCGGAATTTATTGCGCTTGTGGCGGACAAACTTATTTTCGAAGGACTTAACTGAACGGTTTGTGCATAGTGTTTTAATTGTCCGCGCGTGTACTTGATTGTATGCGCGCGGACTTTTTAATTGACTGCGGATTGTAAAGGTTGTATAATGCGGCTATAAAAAAGCGGAGCGTTGCGCAATGAAAGTAAATCTGTCGCCGTATTCAAACAAAAAAATATGCGTTGCCGTATCGGGCGGCAGGGACAGTATGGCGCTGTTGCATTACCTTACCGTACACGGCGGCGATTTTAACATTTCGGTTTCGGCATTGAACTGCGAGCACGGAATGCGGGGGGAGGCGAGCGAGCGCGACAGTGCGTTCGTTGCGGCATATTGCGGGAGTAACGGCATCGAACTGCACTCTTTTAAAGCTGAAAAAGGCGCTTTTAAAAACGAAAACGACGCGCGCTTATGGCGTTGGCAATGTTATGAAAGCGTGCTTTCGGCAGGGAAGGCCGATTTAATTGCAACGGCGCATCATTTAAACGACAGTGCGGAAACGGTTATCTTTAACCTTGCCAGGGGGACTGCGCTTTCCGGTATGTGCGGTATAAGCGACGAACCCGAACGCCGTTTGATACGCCCTATGATAGGTTGTTCGCGTTTGGATATCGACGCGTATACGGAAGAAAACAATGTTCCTTACGTTACTGACGAAAGCAATTTAACCGACGATTACACGCGCAATAAAATCAGGCATAACGTGCTGCCGGCGCTTGAAGAAGCGGTTGACGGCGCGGCGCGGAATATTTACAGGTTTTCGCAGCTTGCCGCCGAGGACGAAGAGTATTTTGACAGGCAGTCAGATAAAATTACGGTAAACCGTTTTTGCTTCGGTTATCTGATTAAGCCTTGTTCGGAAAAGGTGATTTTCAGGCGGGCGGCGCAGAAAATAATTGCGCGCTTTTACCGCAGAAAGGATTATACCGCAGAAATTTTAAACAGATTGTTTGAACTGCAGAGTGCGGAAAACGGTAAAAAATTCGGTTTTTTGGGGCTATTCGCCGTTAAGGAAAACGGGGGGGTGGCGATAGTTGAAGAGCGCGAGCATGATAATGTAAGCGCGGCTATTCCCTTTTATGAAAATATTAATTCAAACCGTTTTATATCATTCGCCGGACGAATTGTCTGCGCTGTATACGGCGAACGCGAACCGGAAGCCTTAGATTACTTAAAAGCGGAAAAGGCTATATTAAAATCGCTTAAATTCGATATAGACAAAATACCTGAAAGCGCGGTTATACGTTTTAGAAGGGAGGGCGATAAATTTACAAAATTCGGCGGAGGAAGCAAAAGTTTATCGGACTATTTTACAGATAAAAAAATTCCGCAGAGCATGCGCGGAACGCTGCCTTTGGTGTGTGACGGCAGCGAGGTTTTAATTGTGGGCGGCGTGGAAATAAGCGATAAAATCAAACTGTGCGCGGGTTCGGTAAACCAAGGCGTATTTATATGCGTCGACCCGCTGAAAATTAATTAATCGCAGCATATGTGAGGGGCAACGTATCGTTTGCATATTTTTATACCATTTGGAAAAACTATGTTTAAGACTTTAAAGGAGGTTGGGTATGATAATTGCAAACATAATATGCTACGTGCTGGTGCTTATCGGCGCGTTTAACTGGGGCACTTTCGGTATCTTCGATTTTAACCTTGTAGGTTGGATATTCGGCGGCGCCCGCTCGGTTGGGGCTATAATTATTTACGTGCTTGTCGCCCTCGCCGCGATATGGCTGATAATTTCGCCCATAGTAACCGGAAGGGGGTTGTTGCTTGCGCCCCGCAGGGACGAAGAACACGGTAAAAAAACCGCAACAGAAGAATATTAATTATAAATTTAATTAACCGCCTGCCAAACGACAGGCGGTTTTTGAGTTTTAGGATATCAAAATAAAAGCCGCACGCGGAAAATGTTCCGAGTGCGGCTTTTTGCAAATTTTGCTTATTTCAGTTTTCTATTAAATCTTTAATTTCATCGTCTTTTACCGCGCTGTTTCCGTCTTCTTCGGCAACGGCCGTTTCTTTATCCGCATTTAATTCGCTTGCGTTTTCTTCACTAGCCGCCGCCGTTTCAGCCAAAGCTCTTTCTGCGGCAAATTCGGGCACAGTAGATATTTGCGCTTTGCGCTGAGCGATTTTTCCGAGGGCAACCTTACGTACCGCAAGATACGCCGTGTAAGCGCCGTAAAAGGCAAAGAACAGGCAAACGTAAGCTATGTACACAAGAATTACGTAAAACACGTTTATGTATTTCAGCCCTCTGATAGGAATTAGATTGGGAATTTCGAAAGGAAGAGGATTAACTTGCGTAAAAGCGTAATTAGGCGGCGTCATATCATAAAAGATATCCTGTTCGGGAATATTTTCGCCTACCGTAAGCCCGCTTGAAACGATAAATCTTGTTACCAGTTCGCTTGCCGCCGCCGCAAGAATAATAACCACGCAGTAATAAACCAGCGGTATTATACAGTCTTTAATCGCAAACTTGTAATGACCAAGAGCCGACGGCAAAACGCACAGCGCAAACAGGAACCAGTGGGTAAGACAGAAATATAAAATCGAGTGGCTCACGAAAATTCCGTAATTACTCATACTGTCTTTACCGAAATAAATAAATACCGTCAGCGCGCCGACCGCGTGTATGAAAAAGGATATGGCGTAAAGCACGCGCTTTTTGAAAATGACGGAAATGCTGGCTACGTAAACGCCGATGTTGCATATAAAAAGCGGCAGACAGGCAAATACCGTGAAATACACGTTATAGCCGTCGCCCATAACCATACTGTCCTTACTGTGATACTGGATAAGCAGCGAAACGGCCATAACCGCAAGATATTTGTCCTGCTGTTCTTTGGGTTTGTTTTTTAAAAAATAATACAGACCTACCGTCGAGCCTACAAGTACGCACAGAGCAAGAAAATGCCACAGAGTAAAATTTTTAAACCGTAAAAAACTGTTTTCGGGCACCTTGTTTATATCGAAAAAGTTTTCGAATATGTTTAAAGGCATCGTAAGCAGCAGGGCAAACGGCAGGGATATAAACGATTTTGCTTTTACTTTAACTCCGTCGCGCACAAAAAACAGCGCGCAGCAAACCGCGTAAGCCGCGTTTTGAATAAAAAACAGCGAAACGTTAAGCCATTTGGGGAATCCCAGATTTACTGAATTAAAAATTTCCTGCGCGGGTTTGTCCTCGGGCACAGGCGTAACAATATCGAAAAATTCGCCGAAAAGGCAACTGCTTAAAATGACGAACAGCGGAAGAAGGTATTTCACTACGTCCGCGCAGCTGCGGCAATTAAAAAATACCGCCGCCAAAATTAAAAGAAGCCCGGCTTTTTTTATCCACTGGCTAAGGCAGAAGAAAAAGCCGTATTCTGCGAACCGGTTAAAAATATAATAATCGCCCACGGTAAAGGTTAAAAGCAATGCGCACACGGCGGCAACCGCGGCGGAAACATATAAACTTACCTTTACGGTTTTACGGGCGTCGAACAGTATTCCGTTTTTCGTAACCGTATGTGTCATATCACAGAAATTATATATTTTTTAACAACTTATGTCAACCGAATACGGCAGGCAATATCTTCCGTTCGGCTTGCCGCGGGCATGGCTGAAAAAACCGTTTTTACGTGCGGAAGGCGGTTAAAAACAAATGATAGAACGTTGAAAAACGGCGCATAAAATCCTGGAGACGATAAATACTTTTTTCGCGCGGGATAATAAAATCACACGACAGGAGGAAATTTATGAAATACGCAAGCTGGCTGCGGTTATGGCTGGACAATTACGTTAAGCCCGCGGTTAAACAGAGAACTTACGAGAGGTACGGCGAAATTGTCGAACGGCACGTGTGCGGCGAACTTGGAGATTACGAGCTGGACGAACTGTTACCGTCGCGCCTGCAGGTTTACACGGCGGGAATATTAAGCGGCGGTGGAAATAAGGGCGGCAGGTTGCGCCCTAATACCGTAAACTCGATTATTACGGTTATACAGCACTCTCTGAAAGCGGCGTACGCGGCGGGCGAAACGGGCAGTTACGTTGGCGACAGAATACAGCGTCCCGCCGTTCGCGCAAAGGAAATATGTTGTTTTTCACATGAAGAGCAGGCGCGCATAGAGCGTGAAATTTATGGCAAAAGAAACGTGAAGATGTACGGAGTTATACTTTGTATGTATACCGGGCTACGCATAGGCGAACTTTTGGCGCTGGAAAAGACGGATATCGACGGCGATAAAATACGCGTAACCAAGTCGTGTCATGACGGAAAGGACGAAAACGGAATATTTACGCGCCGCACCGATACGCCTAAAACTCCGTCGTCAGTGCGCGTAATTCCTATACCTAAACGTATAATTCCGCTTGTGCGCGTTATGCAGAAATACGGCAAATCGAAATATTTAGTAAGCTCGAAGGATGGAAAAGTGCTGGCGGTAAGGTCGTACCAGCGCAGTTTCGAGCTGTTGCTCAAAAGGCTGGGGATTCCGCACAGGGGATTTCACGCGCTGCGGCACACGTTTACCACGCGGGCTATGGAATGCGGAATGGACGTAAAAACGCTGTCTGAAATATTGGGTCACAAAAACCCTACGACAACGCTGATGCACTATGCCCATTCGCTTGACGAGCATAAAAACGCAATGATGAACAGGGTGGGTGAACTGCTTAAATAATTTTTGCACGGAAATAAGCCCTGCGCGCCGCGGGAAACGCGGCGCGCGGACGGTAAGCAAGAAAAATGTTTCGGCAAAATCCGCCTTAAAGTGAGCAGAAGCGCAAAAATAATACACCGTCGAAGCAAAATAAATTGACGGTGCTGTACGCGTGTGCTAAAATATTTCGGTAAACTATTCTTTAATATATAATTGCATGATTGAATTGACGTATGACGAAGTGTTCACGTTTGAAAATATATATAAAGCGCATATGCGCGGCAGACGTGCTAAACGCGATAAAATACCGCTTGTAAAGTTTGAAGCGGCAATGCTTGGCAACCTGTACGAGCTGTACCGTAAAATCGAGGCGGGCAAATTCCGCTTGGGCGGTTATAACCATTTTACGGTTTTCGAACCAAAGCGCAGGGAAATACAAACGCTGCACTATGCGGACAGGGTTGTGCAACACGTGTTGTGCGACGAGGTGCTGGCGCCGTACTTTACGCAACGCGCCATACTCGACAACACCGTGTGCCAGTTGGGCAAGGGCTCGCACTTTGCGCTTAAAAGGTTTGAAGAAAAGCTGCATAATTATATACGTACCCACGGCACGAAAGGATACATATTAAAGTGCGATATATTAAAATACTTTCCCAGTATACCGCACTGTAAATTAAAAGAAATTTTCAGCGGCGAAATACGCGACGAACGGCTTAAACGCCTTGTGGAACACATAATTGACAGCTACCATACGGACAGCGGTTTTTTAAAAAATTACGGATACGATTGCCTTACGCCCGACCCTGACAAAAGCGGAAGGGGGGTGCCGATAGGCAACCAGACAAGCCAGATTTTCGGAATGTTTTATTTAAACAAAGTAGACAGGCTTGTAAAGGAGAAACTAAGGGTAAAAATTTATTCGCGCTATATGGACGATTTTTTATTAGTTCACGAAGACAAACAGTTTTTGCAAAGCGCGCTTAAAGAACTTACGGCGGCGGTAGAGTCGCTGGGCTTAAAATTTAATTCCAAAACGCAAATATTTCCGTTGAAAAACGGAGTAACGTACCTTGGATACAAATACAGGGTAACGCCTACGGGTAAAGTGGTTAAAACCGTAAAGGCTAAAACGCAACGGCGGCTGCGAAGCAGGGCGCGGCTGCTTAAAAAGGCGTATTTGGAAGGCGTGATAGATTCCGAAAGGGTAAGGATGTCGGTTGCGGCGTTTCACGGTCACCTTATGCACGCAAACAGTTACGGGCTCGAAAACGAGCTTGCGGCAAAACTCGGCGCGATTTGCCACGCCGACGGAAAATAAGGTAAACCGGGGGGACTGATGGAACAGGATAACGACCGACAAATTACATTGGAAGAGGTAGAAAAAGAAATATTAAAAGAACTGCGTATGCCGGAAGCCGTGGGGCTTGAACCTCCTCATCTTTCGGCGGAAGGCGGCAACCCGTCGCGCAAGCCGTTTAGGATAAAGGAGTTCGACAGCCCGCGCGACAAGGAAATGGCGGTGTTTACGCACGCGAAAAAACTTAGCGAATACATATTTGTTATAACGGAAAAATCGCCGAAAAAGCTTAGGTGGAGTATAGTAAGCAGATTGCAGAACGCCTCGGTAGAGATTGTTGAAAACCTTTACCGCGCAAATTTCGAAAGGGAAGAGGAAACGCGTATAGGCTTTCAGAAATCGGCTGCCGTAGGGCTTAAAATTTTGGATTTTTATGCTGAAACGGCGCGCAAAAAGCAAGCCATAACCATACGCCAAACCGAAATAATAGCAAGGCAGATAAGCGAAACGACAAGGCTACTAAACGGCTGGGTAAAAAGCACCCGCAGAAACAAAGCAACGCCTTAAGGGCAAAAACAATTTAATACGATAAAGGCCGCGGCGGAAAGCCGCGCTTTTTGGGGCGATAGTTCGCATTTGATGCTTGGCTCCGTTCTGGTAACAACAACAACGCTAACAACGCAAACTATCTGACGTCAACGGGCAGCAACAACAACAACAATTGTACGGCGTCTCTCGCTGTTCGTCCCGCGCTTCACTCGCTTGCAAAAGAAAATCTTTCAAGCAGGTAATTCCAGTATCCGAACCGTATAATGTACGTTCGGGCAGATATGATTAGAGATGAAGGGAACTACCGTCCCGCCCGCGCCTAAAAGGCAACGGTAAAACCTACTCAACCCTGACTTAACGGGCCGATATAAAGGCGGTACTTTTAAGCCACGAGCTTATTTAAGCGGTTGAGTATTTTTTTGTTTAAATAGCGGTTTTTGATTGATTGTTGGGGATTGCCACGGGGTTTTTAACCCCTCGCAATGACAGTGGAAACGAAGGGCAATGACTGTTGTGTCACCCCGAGGAGCGGTAGCGACGTGGGGGTCCCGTCGGTGTTGCGGAAACGAAGGGATTTCCGCGGCGGCTGCGCCGCCTCGCAATGACAGGTAAAAAAGTGCTTGCAATGACGGTGGAAAGGACGAACAAATTAAGAAAACTACGCGTTTTTGCGCGTAGTTTTTTGTCTTTTTAAGGACTAAACTTAATATAATATACAGAAAGGCATTTCCCGAACGGTCGGGAAAAAAATACGACAAAAAACCGTTCATTGCACGAACGGTTGGGCAATACAGGATAAAATTTAGCCTATTACTACCCGAAAAAGGCGCCGCGGGGGTGTTTTTGTGGTGAAAACACCCCGTTTCGATTGCGGTAGAAACGCGCCCGATTTTAGGAGTAAGAAACTTTTGAAAATGTACACCGAATAGTATAATTGATGTACATATTTTTTCGAAAAATGGTTAAAAATGGTAAATTTGAAAGAAATTAACATAAAAAACCGCCTAAAAGTCTTGACTATTTATATAGACAGTGATAAAATACACCCGAGGAATTAAAAAAGTGTACACCGAATATACTAATTGGTGTACATTTTAGTCACCTAAAAATGTTAATTTTTGACATTTAATTTTGACAAAAATGTTGTGATATTACACATTTTTGCCCGACCGTTGCGGAAATAAGGGCATTTTTAAGGCAAAAAATGATAATTTTAAAAAGTTAACATTTTTACTTGCCGGTGTGGTTTAACAAGGGGATTGCCACGGGGTTTTTAACCCCTCGCAATGACGGAAAAAAAGGGCAATGACAGTGTGTCACCCCGAGGAGCGGTAGCGACGTGGGGGTCCCGACGGTGAAAGGGATTGCCGTGGCGGGAAGGAAACGAGGGGATTGCCACGGCTGTTGCACAGCCTCGCAATGACATGTAAAAAAAGCCGCCTCGCAATGACGGACGCGACGGCGAGAGCGAAAGAAAAAACGACGGATTGAAATTATTCCGATAAGGATGGTTGACGATATGAAAAACAAACAAGTGAAAAGCAAAACCCGCACTTTGAAAAAAGTATTGTTTGCGGTATTTGTTCCGCTGTTAACTGCGGCGGTAGGCGCAACGGCTTTGGCGGGCGCAATTCTGGGCGGCGGCAACAGGCGTATGCCTTTAAATTCTGCCGACAACTCAAGCTCGGTAAGCAGCACGACGATAAATTTGGGAACCGACGCGATAAACACGTCGGACAAAGCCGCCGTGCAGCAGCTTATGAATTATGTTGCGGGCTCTTCATCAAACGTTACATACAACAATTTGGCAAACGGAATAACATCACCCAAAACCGCGGATAAGTTTACGGCGAAAACCGTAACCATGGGCGGAATAGTGTGGAACGTAATGTACGTTTCCACGGCGGACAACACCGCAAACGGCACAACCGCAGGCGACGTTATCGTAACTTTATGGCAGGCAAGTTCTAATGGAAGCTATATGTCGGCATTTGCAAATTCGGCAAGCTCGACAAGGTCGCTTAAATATCCTTCGGCAATGTACGGCGCAAGCGTGGTAAGGGGAACTCTGGTAGGCAGCAGCACCGTTGGCAACAGCGCAGGCACAGGGCTTACGACGGTTGCGCAAAATTCGCACTGGGCACCATTTACAAGCGGCGTATTTTCTTCGCTTATAGCAACCCCCGCAAATATGAACTGGCAAAAAACGCAGGGCTCGCCCCTGGCGTTAAGGGTTGCAAGCGCCACAAATAAACATTATCCCTGGAATTTCCCCAACGACGCGTGGGGCAATTTAAACGTTTCATTATACACCACTACCGATAACGATACTACGCGTACAACGCCGGGCGGCGCCTGGTACGGTACGGCGGGTACCGACAACTGCAACTACGGCGACAACGAAACAGGCTCGTTCAGCGAAAACAACGTTTATTCCGCCTGGAAAAACGACAAGCTGTGGCTTCCTTCCATGACCGAAACAGGCTGGCAGGACAGCAACTTTATCAACGAGTACGGAACTGCGGGTTCGGGACTTTGGAACGCTTCCTCTACACAGCGTGCTACGGGAGTCAGTTCGGGCAACGGGTCATCTGCTTGGCTCCGTTCTGGTGGCCCCGGCGACGCTTACTACGCTCTCTTTCTGACGTCCACGGGCAGCCTCAACTACTCCTATTGTACGGCGTCTCTCGCTGTTCGTCCCGCGCTTCATCTAAATCTTAAATCTGCCGCGAAAGCGGCGGGGCTGTTCGAGCAAGCGATAACGTACAACACACAGTACGGAACCGCCCCTACAACTCCTACAAAATATGCGCCCGGCGACGAAACAACGTTGCCCGCGCCTACAAACGTGCCCGCAGGTATGGAATTTGCGGGGTGGGCGAAAGGTAGTTACACCGCAACCGACGTAATAACCACCGTGAAGGACCAAAGCGAACCGCTGGCCCTGTACGCTACCTTTAAACCCACGGCGGCTTCTGCCGCCCCGACCCCTGCGGAAAAAACGCTTAACGTAAATTACGGCGCTGCGGACGCTACTTTGTCCGCGGCTGTTTCGCATACTCTTTTAAACGGGGGTAAATTAACCGTTTCGTCATACTGGAGGAAGGGTGAAAGCGAAGAAAACCTTGTTTCGGGCACAAAATACACCGTTGGCACAGGGGCAAATCCTTCGCTTAAAATACTAAATCCCACTGTTGCCGACTCGGGTACATATACATTATATTATAAATTAACGCCTACGGCGGAAGAGGCGGCTAAGGGCATAAGGGAAACGGAGGTGCAGTCTGTAGCGTTTACCGTAAAGGTATACGGCGCAAACTGTACCGTGGTTGAAAAGCCCAATTTCGGCCCTGATAAAATTTACGTGGGGCAGCAGATTTCCGGCGCTTCGCTTACGGGCGGCAAGGTTACCAGCAGCGCCACCGGCTCGGCCGCGGTTACCGGAACCTGGAAAATTTTAACTGAGGGAGTATTTACCTCTTCGGGTAAAATTACGGCTTCATTCACGCCCGACGACGCTAATATAGCGCCGATTGAAAAGGTTGAAATAGACACCGGCGCCGAACAGCTGTTATTGAAACTCAACGAGGACGTTACCAATATCGCGGGGTTGAAACCCGTTGCGGCAAAGGACATTAAGGTTGACTACGGCTGTAACGTCAGCTTTGTTTTCGCGGACGGAAAACTCACGTTTACGTTAACGCAGGACGGCGAATCCGCCACTGCGGAATTTGTGCTGTCCGCTCCTGCCGGATATACGCCCTATCTGCACCGCGCGGAAAGCGTTGATACAAGCAAAACCGAGGTTACAACCGATTCGGATTTGCTTAAAAATATTTCCGCAAGCAAGCAGTTTACGGTAAGCTACCGTGCAAACGACACCGATTATAAGGTGTACTATATTTTAGACAACGCCGACAGCGGCGAATACACTACGGCAACCACTCCCGAAGCGCTTGACGAGCTGTTGAACACAGGGCTTGTATACAAGTATGAAGGCGTTTTGCCCACGGGTACGGCGGTTAAGTATCTCGACGACAGCGGCTTGCCTTTAAACACCACGCTGGCAAACTCGGCTGATATTTCCGAGCGCACGGTAGACACGGTTAAAACGGGCACCATAGGCAACGTCAGCGGCGACGGAAGCACGGTTGCGCTTATCTATTTAAAGCTTAACGTATACAGCGTTAAGTTCTCGGCGGCGGGCGCTTCGCCTTCAATGCAGACAAAAAGTTTCCGCTACGGCGCAACGCTTGTAAACACCGGCGTTACGGTGCCTTCTAAGTCGCTTAGCAAATTCGTTGGCTGGTTTAAGGATTCCGCGCTGACCAAACCCGCCGAATTCGGCAAGGATAAAGTTACCGAGGAAACCACATTATACGCTAAATTCGATACGAAACAGTATTCGCTTATTTTCGATTTCAATATGGGCGACGGCGACAGGCAGTTGCCCAACGACGACCGTGTTGTAATTACCGACGCGGCAAACCTTGCGGGCAATAAAATTTTATGGGACGTTGACGGACTCTTTAACGAAAGTTTCGCGTTTGCCGAAACCGCGGGCGAGGGCAGGTATGTAATAAATTACGACGTTAACAACGTTCCCTCAAACAAAAGCCTTACGCTTATCCGTCCTTCTGCGATAGGTTACACTTTCCTCGGCTGGTTTTCAAGCGAAAGCGCAACCACGCAGACAACGGTTATCCGTAAGCCCAACACAAGCACTGCCGACGAAATAGTGCTTACCGCACGCTGGTCGCCCGCGGCGTACACTATGCGTTTCGACACGCAGGACGGTAGCCGCGTTACCACAAAAACCGTGCGCAATATGACGGCCTGGGGTCAGGACGGTACCGACCTTCTGCCCGGTGCGTCCGGGGCTATTCTGCCTTCTTCTCCCGAAAGGGCGGGCTATACGTTTGCCGGCTGGTACGTTTGCAACGACCCCGAAAGCCCCAACTTTATGAGCGTTTACGACATAAGCAACTATACCGACGCCAACGGCAATTACGCTTTCTCGGTTTCCGAGTTCGCGGCGCTGGGTATGTACGGCAACGCAACCGAAGGGTATAATTTCAATAATCTTACCATTTACGCCATCTGGGACAGCGTTGACGTAAGAATTAAGTTTTTAAACGAGCAGGAGGGCACTGATATCTGCGGCAACCTCGTGTTCAAAAACGCGGAAGGCACTATTATTTCACAGCTCGACGCGGTGCACATCGGCGACGAAATAACCGTTGTGGCGGAACCCGACGACGGATTTAAATTTGTAAATCTTATAGTTGGCGGGCGCAGTCTGGCTGCGGGCACCGTTACGTTTACCGTGCGCGGAACAGACGTTATTACCGGCGAGGACGACCTGGGCGACATAGTTAATTTTATCGAGGTATCGGCGGTATTTACGGAGCAGAGATATACAATAGCATATGACACGGACGGCG
>CAMRSY010000024.1 GCA_947053545.1 uncultured Clostridia bacterium | reverse complement strand
GTACTATGCGTGATATAATATTAGTAAAGTATGCTTTTTATAACAAAATATAGGCGTAGTTAGAAATATTAAAACCACTCCGTGCTTTTGCACGGAGTGGTGCAATTTTTTCGGCTTATTTCTTTTTTTTACGTCTGGTATAAAAAATTCTGTATCTGAATTTGTAAATGGCTATTGCTGCGGCGCCTGCAAGTAATATACCGACAACCGACCAGACAACGGCTGGATTGAAATCTTTAATATCCAAGCAGCGCACGTCAATCCACATTTGATTTATTGCGAAAAGTCTGTCTTCGAAATCGAGCATAACTACGCTGCGCGCGGTAATATTTTGCGGGGGATACTGCGCAAACAGTTGTCTGCCCCTGTTAATTTCACCGTTTTCGTTTATTTCCAAAGTTGCAATATCCACGGTAATAGGTTCGCAGTTATCTCCGAAAAAGTTTGAAACGTCGTATTCGAATAATTCGGTTTCACCGTCGTCTTCCGCGCCGTAATTCCAGTTAAGGTATTCGTATACTTTTTCGCCGGCAATGGCGGAGGTGTATCCTATGTAATACATATTGCGTATGGCGTTTTCTGGTTGCGAAAGAAAATTTACAAACGCTTCTGCGGCGGTTTTCTTTCTTGCGTCGTTGCCGATTCCGTCTTTTAACATCACCCAGCCGTCAAACCAAAGGTTCGTGCATTCGTCGGGGACTGAATACCACAGTTCAACCGGATTGCTTTCGTCGGCTTCGGCTTCGTCCATAATAAACACCCCGTCGCCTGACCATTGATAGTTGGCTACAACTTTACCCGTAATCATATCGGCTTTTCCGCTGTCGGTTTCGAACGAGTAAACATTGTCCTTAATTTCCTTTAAAATGTCAAGAGCGGCGGCAATCGCTTCGTCGCTTGTATCGTTTAAAACCTCGTCCGGATTGCATTCTCCTGCAATAAGCGAATCTGCGTTTAAAATGCCGAGAGCGGGAAAGTAGGAATCGCGCACATTATCCTTTATCGTAACCTGCCGCTTGTATTTTTTATTTCTTAAAATATTCCAGGTGGAAACGTCATCGGTATCTACCAGTTCTGGGTTGTAAACGATACCCGTCGTGCCCCACATATAACCAGCGGCGTACTCGCTTCCTCCAAAGCTTTCGAAAGCGTCGGCAATAAACGGCGAAACGTTTTTTATATAATAATTAGTTTCAATGTTTTTATCAAAAAAATCTTCAGAAAACTTTTCTGCTTTGCCTTCGCGCATTAACTGCATAATCATATAGTCGGAAGGGCAAACAAGGTCGTACGTGTCGCCTAGATTAAGGCGGTTGTATAAATCTTCATTTGTTCCGAAAGTGGAATATTCCACTTTAATTTTATAATCGTGCGTGCTGTTAAACCATTCGGTGAAATCGTCGACCATAGCATTTACGCCTATTATATCTCCGCTTTCAAGGTCGATGGTTTCGCTTTCGTCCCATTCGCCAAGGTCTATGTATTCTTCCCAGTTAGAAACCCTAAGCACCAGTTCGTTGCCGCCGTTTTTGCAGGCGGATAAAGGGATAGCGGCAAGGGTTACCGCACCTGCCGCGGCAACCGAGCACAATAATTTATGAAATTTTTTCACGTTTATTTTTCTCCTTCTTCATCGAAAGTACATTTGTTACGACAACAAATATAACTACTATTAAAAATATTAAAGTACTCAACGCCCAAAGCGCCGTTTTAACTTCGGTTTGGTTTCCTTTCGTCGCATTGTACACGTACGTGCTAATCGTATTAAACGTTGCAGGTTTTGTGTAAGTGGTAATAAAGTAATCGTCTAAAGAAAGAGTAACGGCAAGCATAAAACCCGAAATAATTCCGGGAATAAGCTGTGGCAATACAATTTTAAACAAAGCCTGCGCGGGCGTTGCCCCCAAATCAAGCGCCGCTTCGTAAAGGTTGTTGTCAAGCTGTTTAAGCTTAGGTATTATCGAGAGGTACACGAAAGGAGTGCACAGCACTACGTGCCCTATTACGAGAGGAATATACGAATCTTTGCTTATTCCTAAAATTATAATAAGTAGCACGCAAAGCGAAAATCCGGTTACAACGTCGGCGTTAACTACTGGAACGCGGTTTGCGATATCAATAAGCGCTTTGGGAACGCGCTTCGAATAATGCGCGCCAAGCGCTCCAAGAGTTGCCAAAATTGTGGAAATCAGCGCGGAGCCGAGGGCTAAAATCACGGTTCCGATAATCATATCGCGTAAACCTTCGTTTTTAAAAAGGGTAGCGTAATTGTCAAGCGATACGCCGCCAATGCTGCCGCCAACCATTTTGGCGTCGGTAAAACTGTATACCGCAATTATAATAATAGGTATGTAAATCAACAGCAGAACAATAGCTAGCCAAACGCAGGAAAGTGCTTTTTTCATAGTATTGTTCTCCTTTCTCCGTCTTTATCGCTGAAACGGTTTGTTACAAGCGTTACGATAAAGATAATTATAAGCAACACTATCGAAATCATCGAGCCCCTGTTCCAATCAAACGCTTTAAAATAGCTGTCTATCAGGCTGCCCGGAATGTAAGTTTTGTTGTACAGCATTTCCAGCACAACGCAGTTTGTCATAGAGGGCAGCAATACCATTGTTACGCCCGAAACAATGCCGGGTACCGATAAAGGCAAAGTAACCTGTAAAAACACAAAAAATTTGTTTGCGCCCAAGTCGCTGGCGGCCTCCAACAGGCTTTTGTCAAGTTTTAAAAACGAGGTGTAAAGCGGCAGTATCATAAAAGGCAGAAAGTCGTATGTTAAGCCTATTACCGAATTTAAAAAGGGAAAGTCGGACAAATTGCCTTCCAAAACGGACAAAACTTCTTTCAGCGCCGTAATTCTTAACGTGAAATTTATCCACATGGGAGCAATAAACAGCATTAAAAGCACGTACTGTTTTTTAAAACCGCTCCGCGCCAGTAAATAAGCGGTGGGGTACGCGATTAAAAGGCAGATTATAGTTGTAACCGCAGCCAAATACAAACTGTACAAAAGCGTGCCTATCGTATTCGCGTTTGTAAAAAAGCTTTTAAAATTGTCGAACGTAAAGTGCCCTTGCCCGTTGGTAAACGCGTAGTATAAAATAACTATCAGCGGAACGATTACAAACAGAATAAGAAAAACCGCATACGGCAGACAAAGCTGACTGCGTGAAAAACGCAAACGTAATTTTTTCATTTATTTGTCTTCCTCCGTAGCTTTAAATTTAAGTTTTATTTTTTCTTTGGGAATAATAAGGCTTACGCGGTCGTCGGTATTCCATAAATCAGGGCAGGAGAGGACGTAGTCCTCTTCGTTTTCTTCGGTACGCACGATGTAACGGTAGTGGTCGCCTTTATAAATCATTGAAATTATATTGCCCACTACGCCGCCGGCGGTTTTGTCGTCGCTCATCTCTATGTCGTGCGTGTCTATTTCAACGTCCACCTCAACGCCCGTCAGGTCTATTTTTTCGCCCTGCGCCGTTATAAGGTAACCTTCTTCGTCTAAGTGCGAGGAGGGATAGAGTTTGGTAACGTCGCATTCGAATTCGCCGTCGCCAAATTGTACGGTATTCGTTTTTGTAATAACGCCGTCGTATTTATTTACGGTGTAAACTTTGCGCATAAGATGTATTCCGTCGGGCTCTACGCGCATACCTATAACTGCGCCGACCTCCGCGCTGGACGTGCTTTGGATAACGATTTCGAATTTGCCTACCTCGACGGTAATTTCGTAATGCACGCCCTTAAATACGGTGGAAATTACTTTGCCTTTAAGCTGCCCCTGGTTTGGCGCGCAAATTTTTATATCTTCGGGGCGGACGACCACGTCAACCATATCGTTTAGTTCGAAATCGTCTAAACAGTCAAACGTTGCTCCGCAAAACTTTACCTTAAGTTTACCTACCACGGTTCCGTTGAAAATATTGCTTTCGCCTATAAAGTCGGCAACAAAAGTGTTTACAGGCTCGTTATAAATTTCAGTGGGCGTACCGATTTGCTGTATTTCGCCGTCGTTAATAACAACGATTTTATCCGACATGGTAAGCGCTTCTTCCTGATCGTGGGTAACATAGATAAACGTTATTCCCAAACGTTTATGCATATTTTTCAGCTCTATCTGCATTTCTTTGCGCATTTTAAGGTCAAGCGCGCCTAAAGGCTCGTCCAAAAGCAGAATTTCGGGTTCGTTGACAAGGGCGCGGGCAATGGCTATGCGCTGTTGCTGTCCGCCCGATAGGGTAGAAACGCTGCGCTTTTCAAACCCTTCAAGGTCAACCATTTCAAGCGCTTTTTTAACTTTTTTATCTATTTCGTATTTGTTTAATTTTATTTTTTTAACTTTTGTATTGCCTTTTTTATCCGTAACCGTAGTTTCCAAACGTTTTAACCGCAGTCCGAAAGCAATGTTTTCGTAAACGTTTAAATGTGGGAACAATGCGTATTTCTGAAAAACCGTATTAACGGGGCGCTTGTTGGGCGGTAATTTACTTATGTCTTCGCCGTTTAACAAAATTTCGCCCGACGTGGGCAGTTCGAAACCCGCTATCATACGTAAAGTAGTGGTTTTGCCGCAGCCGGAAGGGCCGAGGAAAGTAACAAACTCGCCTTTTTTAACCTCCAAATTAAAATTATCTACGGCAATCGTTTCGTCGTCAAATTCTTTTCGTACGCTTTTCAACTCAATTATATTATTGCTTTCGTTCATTTGTCTTCTCCTCAAAAGTTGGGCGGGGTTGATACCCACAAAAGCCTTGCGGCGGATTTGCCTATGTTTTTAATGCTGTGCGATTTGTTGGCTTCGTAGTAAAAGGTTTCGCCTCTTTTGCAGACGTATTTGCTTTCGCCCAGTGTAATACAAATTTTTCCTTCCAAAACATATCCGAATTCCTCGCCTTCGTGGGGGAAATCGGCGGCGGTGGAGGCGCCGGATAAAAGTTCGACAAGCACGGGCTCCATCTCGTTTTTCTGCGCGTTGGGAATTATCCATTTCAAAACCATTCCGTCTTCGTGTTTTTCTATAAAATCGTTTTCCGAAAACGTTATTCTGCGGTCGTCCTCTTTCTTAAAAAATTCTGAAGGGCTTGTGCCGAGCGCGGATAATATATCCATCAGCGTGGCTATGGACGGCGACGTTAAGTCGTTTTCCAGCTGCGAAATGTATCCTTTAGTCAGTTCGCATCTGTCTGCCAGTTCCGATTGCGACAAATTAAGCTGCTGTCTCAACCGCTTTATTTTCGAACCTATTTCCATAATTAATCTCCGTTTTAACCGTAAGGTTTACTTTTGCTAAACGGTTATTAAAAATAAACCAAAAGTTTAGTAAAAATAAACGACGCGTTAAATTATATATGCGTAAGATTATAATGTCAATTATTTTATAAAAAATTTTATAAAAAACCGGTTAAAAAAACGGAGCGGGTAAACTCCGATAAAAGAATAACCGCACCGACGTAATCTGTCGGTGCGGTATAATTGTACTAATTTTAATTTATGCCATAGCGTTAAGTTTTTTTGCAAGACCCGATTTCTTGTTGGCGGCAGTGTTCTTTTTAAGAACGCCTTTGGTAACGGCGCCGTCGATGGTGGAGCACACTTCGGGGAAAAGAGCGGTAGCCGCGGCTTTGTCGCCGCCTGCAACTACGGCAAGAAACTTTTTAATCTGGTTTTTTACCTGAGTTTTAACTACTTTATTTTGCTCCGTTTTCTTCTCGGTTACTAATGTGCGCTTCTTGGCTGATTTTATATTGGGCACGGTATATAATCTCCTTTGGGTATATTCAACTTTAAATCTTGTGTAATTTTATCATAAAAACAAGGGCTTGTAAACTGTTTTTAAATGTCTTTTGCAATTTTTTTAATAATATTTTAACCGCTTTAATATTTATATTATATGGAAAAGCTTACGGCGCGCGGTTGCGGTGCGGTTGCGGTTTTCGACAGTGGAATAGGCGGGCTCAATTTGCTGTGTCGCTGCGCGCGGCTTGTGCCCGGCGCGGAGTATTATTATATTTCCGATAGCGACAACGTTCCGTACGGCAACCGTAGCAGACAGGAAATATTGTCTTTGACGCTGGCGGCATTAAAAGACATAGAAAGTTTAAATCCCGAAGCGCTGATAATAGGCTGCAATACGGTAACCGCACACTGCATAAACGATTTACGTAAAATTTACAAATTTCCGGTTATCGGAATTCAGCCTGCGGTTAAGCAGGCGGCAAAATCAGGGGGGCGGTGTCTGGTATTGGCAACGGAGGCAACGGTGAACAGCGGAGCGTTTTCGCAGCTGGTTAAAAATTATGCCCCGCACGATACGGAAGTGGTAGGCTGTAAACACCTTGCCGAATATATCGAGCGCAATATTCTGCATTTGCCAAAGCGGCTGCCCGAAGGTCTATTACCCGATATTGCGGCTGACTCGGTGGTGCTGGGCTGTACGCACTACGCCTTTGTCAAACGTCAAATTCAACAGCGTTACGGCTGTTCCGTTTTTGACGGGCTTGACGGTACGGCGGCTCATTTTGCTGAAATTGTAGGGATAGCTAACCACTTTTGCCCGCCGACAGGGATTTCTGTCCACCAAAATAATAAAAAGTTAAAAATAACCTTTATTGGTGGCGATATTGACCTAAACAAACAAATTATGAAATATTTGTTCAGTAATTTAATTTAATAGAGAGTGTTCGCGAATAAAATTTATTAAAATTTTCTTAAATTTTTTTAATTTTTTGTTGTTCGGTGGTTGACAGTGGGCAAAGTGTATGATATCATTAAAACACCAACTGCTGAGGAAACATTTTTATGGCTATGCTGACGGGTGAATACAATCACCAACTCGATGCTAAAAACAGAATGAGAATTCCCGCTAAGCTCAGGAAGGAGCTCGGCGACGAATTCTATTTTGCCAAGGGCACCGACGGCTGCGTATTCGTTTATCCCAAAGCAGAGGTTGAAGCAATTCTGGAAAAGTTAAAGGATATAACATTGGGCGATCCCCGCCAGCGCAGCGCGCGTGCATTTTTAAAAACCGTTCTTTCCGTAAAGGAGGACGAACAGGGCAGGTTGCTTTTAAGTCCCGAAATGCGCGCTCACATCGGTCTTGAAAAAGAAGACAAAGATTTGGTTGTCTGCGGCGCGGGAACGAGAGTGGAAATTTGGTCCAGAAAAACTTACGACAGCTATTTCGGCGATGACGAAACCGATTACGATACGCTGGTTAAAAATTTGGGTATCTGATATGGCTTTTTCGCATTTGCCGGTAATGCTTGAAGAATGTTTGGACGGGCTGAACATAAAAGACGGCGGTGTTTATTACGATGGTACGATAGGCGGCGGCGGACACTCTTACGAAATTTTGAAAAGGTGCGCCCCCCACGGCAGGCTTATAGCAACCGACCTTGACGACGACGCTATTGCGGCGGCAACCGAAAGGCTGAAATGCTTTGAAGGGCGGTTTGAAATTTTCAAAGCCAACTATAAAAATTACGAAACGGCTTTTAAAAGCGCCGGCATAGAAAAAGTAGACGGCATACTGCTCGATTTCGGCGTATCGAGTTACCAGCTCGACTGTGAAGAGCGCGGGTTTTCGTATATGAAACCAAACGCGCCGCTGGATATGAGGATGGATTCGGGTTCGCAGCTTACGGCCGAAATAATTTTAAACGAATACTCCGAACGGCAAATTGCGTTTATTTTGAAAGAATACGGCGAAGAAAAGTTCGCAAACGCGATAGCCGCAAATATAATAAAGGCAAGGGCTGGCAGGCGGCTTAAAACCTGCGGACAGTTTGTGGAAATAATAGAAAATACCATTCCCCGCAAGTTTCAGCAAAACGGACCAGCCGCAAGGAAAAGTTTTCAGGCGGTGCGAATCGCGGTAAACGGCGAACTCGAAGGGCTGTACGAATGCGTGACAGGGCTTACGAGAAGGCTGAAAAAGGGCGGAAGGATAGTTATTCTTACATTCCATTCGCTGGAGGACAGAATAGTTAAAAGGGCTTTCAAGGAAATGGAGCTCGACTGCATATGCGACAAAAGTTTACCCGTTTGCGTGTGCGGTAAGAAAAAGGAAATAGAAATTATAACAAAAAAACCTACTGTGGCAACCGTAAAGGAAACGGCGCTAAATTCCCGTTCAAAATGCGCCAAACTGCGGATTGCCGAAAGAATTATATGATAAGTCGATAAGGAGAAAGGCAATGGCAGTCGATACACCCGAATTGGAGAGAATTACAGTTGAAGAAGAAAGGAAATGCTCAGTACCTTCGCGCATGGATTTTATGGCGGAAGAGGAGCATAACGCCCGCATAAGAGATACGTATGCAAGGCTTATAAATCCCGAAAGCAAAATCGAGGACGTATTTTTCCGTACGCAGGAAAAGGCGAGCGCTCCTACCGAGCAGCTTGATATTTCTTCCGCGCCTGCAAAAGCGCGCCCTTCGATTGCGGGCGGTCATCCTTACCGTGTGGAAAACGCAAGAGCGGACGCCGCTATTTTCCGCGCCGACAGCTCGGTTAACGCGGTTAAAGAGCAGGTTTACGAAGTTGCCGACACAGAGATGATGTCAGCCGCTCCCGCAGAAGATGAGAGCGAAGACCTCCGTCCCACGCCTACCACGATTCAGTATCAGACGATAGGAATGGAAGGCAAGGAAAAAATAGCCGCAAAAGAAAAGAGGGGCTTCGTATTCGGCAAAAGAGAGAAGATAATAGTAGCCGTATTCGTTGCGGTGGTAATAGCGCTGTTAACGCTGGTTATAGTTAACGCTACCATTATTTCCAATCTCAATGCGGAAATTTCGCACGTGCAGGAGAGCATTACAACGGTAAAAGGCGCCGTTGCGGGAGTAAATTCGTCTATCGGTGAAATGGTTGAAAATATTATTACCAACGGTTTGAATTCGTAAGTCGAATTATCATAAATAAAATTTAATCGGAGATTAAAACAATTAATAATCAAGGTTTTTCCGTAACTGTTTTACAAAAGAGGTTATTGTCAGCAATATTGGCAATAGCCTTTATTTTTTGCATAATTTTCGCAAGATTTTTCTATATTCAGGCGGTTTGGGGCAGCGAGCTTGTTTACCGTGCCACCGACCAGTGGAACAGAGAAATTCCCGTTATTGCCGCCCGCGGACAAATTACCGATAGAAACGGTCAGCTTATTGCCGGCAACAGAACGACTTACAGCGTGTTTGTGCGCCCGAACGCGGTGACGGAAACCGAACTTTGCGCGTTGACGCTGAGCGAAATACTGGAAATCGACAGGATTGAGCTACTTAATAAGCTGTCCTCGAAAAAGGTGTCGGAAATAACCGTTGCGCGGCAGGTGGAAAAGGAAAAAATAGAAGAACTTACCGCGCGCGGTCTCAGTGGCGTTTACTACTCGCGCGATAATTCGCGTACATACACATACAACGACGCGCTTTGTCAGGTGCTCGGCTTTACCGCTACCGACGGTACGGGGCTTTCTGGAATCGAAAAATATTACGATAAGGTGTTAAGCGGCGAAAACGGCGAAATCGCTTACACCACGGATATTGTCGGCGTACAGACGGAAAATTCGAAAATAGTTTACCGCGAAGCTGTTGCCGGCGACGGAATAAGGCTGACTATCGATATGGATATACAGCTTTCTGCCGAACAGGCAATGCGCTCAGTTTATCAGTCTTCGGGGGCTAAAAAAGTTTCCTGCGTGGTGTTAGACCCCAACGATTTCGGCGTTCTTGCGATGGTAAATTATCCTTCGTACGATTTAAACGACGTTCCCCGCGAAGACACCGAAAAGCTTAACGCCCTTTCACGCAACAGCCTTGTAAGCGACATATACGAGCCGGGTTCAACCTTTAAGGTTATAACGGCGGCGGCAAATATCGAAGAATATCTGCGCGGAAACAATAAAGCTTTTTCGCCGTCTTACGTATTTAACGGTAGCCGTACGCGTTCGGTAGACGGTACAAAAATTAAATGCTGGTCCGACCATGCTAACGGCAAGCATTCGAACCAAACGCTGGCTTCGGCGCTTAACAACAGCTGCAACCCGTGTTTTACCGATATTGCTCTGGCTCTCGGTAAGGATAAATTTTACGAATATCTTACGGGCTTCGGGCTGGGCAACGTGACGGGGCTGGATTTTAACGGCGAAGCTTTGGGTATGCTTGTGCCGCAATCGCTTGTCAGGGATTGCGACCTGGCAAGAATCGGATTCGGGCAAACGGTTGCCGTAAGCGGATTGCAGCTTGCCTGCGCTACTGCCGCGGCGGTGAACGGCGGCAACTATTACGTGCCGCATCTTCTGAAGGGTATAGTCTCTTCCGACGGAAAAAAGGTGGAAGAATACAAGCCGCTACTTAAACAAAAACCCATAAGCGAGCAGGCGTCGCGTACGCTTGCGGCAATGCTTGAAGGCGTTGTAAAAGAGGGCAGCGGAAAAAAGGCCTATATCGAGGGGTATAAGGTTGGCGGTAAAACGGGTACGGCGCAAAAATACGAGGACGGTCACATTGCCGCGGGTAAATACGTTTCGTCGTTCGTCGGGTTTTTTCCGTCGGATAGACCGCAGTACCTTGCGCTTATAGTCGTCGACGAGCCCGTCGGCACTTATTACGGCAGCGCGGTGGCGGCGCCCGTAGCCAAAGAAATTTTCGAAGACATAATTAAAATCAAAAACATTCAGCGTTTCGAGTGAGGTGTAAATTGGAACTTAAACAACTGTTGAAAGATTTACGGTACGATAGGATAACGGGTGATGAAAGTATAAGCGTTGGCGGGCTGTGTTCTTCCGCTTCGGCGGCGGTGGGCGGCGATTTGTTTTTCTGTTATGCGGGGACGGAAGCCGACGGACACGACTATGCGGGCAAAGCGGTTGAAAACGGCGCCGTAGCGCTAGTTTGCGAACGCGAACTGGATATACCGGTAACTCAGATTATAGTAGCCGACGGCAGGGCGGCAATGGCTACGCTTGCCCGTACTTTTTACGGTTACCCCGACAAAAGCCTTAAAATAGTCGCCGTTACGGGTACAAACGGTAAAACTACCACAACATACATGCTTAAAAGCATTTTCGACAAAAACAACTCAAATTCGGCTATAATAGGCACTTTGGGCATAGCATACGGCGATATATTTATATCACCCGAACTGACAACGCCCGATCCGCTTTTTTTACACGGCGTGTTTGCGGATATGGTTAATCGCGGCGTGGAATACGTGTTTATGGAAGTTTCCGCGCACGCCCTCTATTTCGGAAAAACCGATGGAATTTGTTTTGAAGCAGGGATATTTACCAACTGCACGCAGGACCATCTCGACTTTTTTAAAGATATGCAATCGTACGCGGAATGTAAGTGTAAACTTTTCGAAAGGGGGCGCTGTCGCCGCGCTGTGCTTAATTCCGACGACCCGCTTGGCGCCGAACTTATAGGAGCGTTGCCCGATAGCGTAAGTTACGGACTTGAAAATCCCGCCGACACTTTTGCCGTAAACGTAACGGAAAAAATAGACGGAACGTCGTTTGTAATAAATATTTCGGACGAAATATACGAAATTAATATAAAACTGCCCGCTTTACACAACGTTTATAACGCGCTTGCCGCGGCTACTTGCGCAAAAATTTTGGGCGTAGATATAGACGTTATTGCAAAAGGGCTGGAATCGCTTGATAAAGTGCCGGGCAGACTCGAGAGGGTGGCAAATTACAACGGCGGGGATGTGTTTGTGGATTTTGCGCATACTCCCGACGGTTTGGAAAAATCGCTTTCGTCTCTTAAAAAGCTTTGCAAAGGAAATTTGTACTGTCTTTTCGGTTGCGGCGGCAACAGGGATTCGGTAAAGCGTCCGCTCATGGGTGAGGCGGCGGCGAGATATGCCGATTTTCTTATAATCACATCCGATAATCCCCGCTATGAAGATCCGTTTGAAATAATTCTCCAAATCGAAGAGGGGGTGAAAAAGAGCGGTAAAAAATACGTAACGGTAACCGACAGAGAGGTGGCTACCGAATACGCGCTAAATCTGCTTAACCCCGACGATATTTTGTTGGTTGCGGGCAAAGGCGGCGAAAATTATCAGGAAATTATGGGTATTAAACACAGTTATAACGACAATACGGTAATAAAAAGGCTTATCAGTTGAAAATTAAATGAAAAGTTACTTTATAGCAATGTTGTCGGCTTTCGGGCTGGCGTTAGTTTTAACCGCCTGTCTTATGCCGCTGTTAAAGCGGTTGAAAGCCGGACAGTATATTCTCGGATACGTAAAAGAACACAAAAATAAAAGCGGCACGCCCACAATGGGCGGGCTGGCTTTTATTACGTCGGTAATAATCGTTTCGGTAATTTTTTACCGCTTTCAGGATAAAACGGTAAATCTTACGTTAATAACCGTCGGCGGATTTATGCTCGTCGGCTTTTTAGACGATTTTTTAAAGATTTACAGAAAGGAAAACGAGGGGCTTAAACCTTACCAGAAAATAATTTTTCAGTTGGCTATCGCCGTAATTGCGGCGGTGTTTTGCTATAAAAACGGCATTACCAAACTGTATGTGCCCTTCGGCGGCGGTTTTTCGTTTAATATTTTCTGGGGAATTATACCGCTTGTACTGTTTGTGTATCTGGCCAGCGTAAACTGTGTTAATCTTACTGACGGGCTTGACGGACTGGCCGGAGGTACAAGCCTTGCTTATCTTGTTTCGGTAGGCATAATTCTTGCTGCCGGCGGCAATTCGCTTTCCACGGTTTGCTTTATCGCGGTGGGTGCGTTGGCGGCGTTTTTACTGTTCAACGTAAATAAAGCAAGTATATTTATGGGCGACACTGGTTCGCTTGCTTTGGGCGGACTTATAGCCTGCGTTACCGTTTTTTCGGGATATACGCTATATCTGCCGGTAATTGGAATTACTTTCGTATTTTCGGGAATATCCGTGATAGTACAGGTAATATACTATAAACGGACAGGCCGCAGAGTTTTTTTAATGGCCCCTTTGCATCATCATTTTCAGATGAAAGGGTATTCGGAGTGTAAAATTTCTTACGCTTACGCGCTTATAACGGCTTTGATAGGAATAATCTGTATAATTTTTATGTGAGGTTAATGTGTATTTCGGAAATCAGAAATTTTTAGTGGCGGGATTATCGCGTTCCGGCGAAGGCAGTGCCGAGTTTCTTTTGAAAAGGGGCGCTAAAGTTTATATATACGACGACATCGTCACGGATAAAGTTGCGGAAAAAATACGTCAGTTGCAGGCGAAGGGCGCAACTCCGGTAACCTCGGAAACGCTTAACGACGCGGTTGCGCTTTGCGATATTCTGGTTTTAAGTCCCGGTATACCCATCGACAATCCCTTGCCCGTGGCGTTCAGAAAACTCGGTAAATCGATAATAGGCGAAGAAGAGCTTGCCGCAACTTTTTTGCGCGCCGCGGCGGTTGCCGTTACCGGCACAAACGGTAAAACTACAACCGTTTCCATGCTTGAACAGGTTATGTCCGCTTGCGGTAAAAAAGCGGTTCCCTGCGGAAATTACGGTACGCCGCTTATCAACGAGGTTGAAAATCTCGGTTTCAACGATATAGCCCTTATTGAGATATCGTCCTTTCAGCTGGAAACGCTTTACAGCCTGCGCCCTCATATCGCAGTAATAACAAATATTTCGGAAGATCACCTTAACCGTCATTACAATATGGACAATTATGTGTTTTTGAAAAGTAAAATTGTCCGCAATCTGCGCGAAAGCGAATATGCTGTATTAAATTACGACGACGAACGCGTAAGGCAGCTTGCAAAGGTAACGCGCGGCAGAGTAATCTGGTTTTCGGCGCGGCAGCAGGTAGAAGGCGCGTATATTGAAAACGGCGGAGCGTATTTCAACGGCGAAAAGTATTTCGGACTGGAAAATATGACTTTGGGCGGAGTTCACAACGTTTACAACGCGCTTGCGTGCATTGCCGTTTCTGCAATACTCGGTTTGGATAAGACCGTCGCGGCGAACGCGGTTTGCAAATTCAAGGGTGTTAAACACCGCATTCAGCTTGTAGGTGAATTTAACGGTATAACTTACATAAACGACAGTAAGGGAACAAACGTCGACGCAACGTTGAAAGCGGTTGAATGCGCAACCCGCCCTACGGTTTTGTTGCTGGGCGGCAAAGACAAGGGGTACGATTATGCTCCTCTGTTCGAATCGCTGGGCAAAAGCCGTGTTGCGCACGCCGTTATTTACGGCGAAAACAGATTTAAAATGATGGACAGCGCGTCGCGGGCGGGATTCTTTTCGTATTCCTCGTGCGCCGAATTTGAAACTGCCGTCCGCCTTGCCACATACATAGCAAAACCCGGACAAAGCGTGCTGTTAAGTCCGGCAAGCGCAAGTTTCGACGAGTTTGCTAGTTACGAGGAGCGCGGCGACGCTTTTGTGAAACTTGTGGAAGGAATGCGCGATGAAAACTAAATTGTTTAAAGGCGTAAAAAACAAATCAGTCGGCAAAGAGAAAAAAGCGGGGGATATCCCGCTTTTAATTTGCATTTTTTTAATGGTTTGCTTCGGCTGCGTTATGATATATTCGGCAAGCTCGTACGTGGGCGAAGTGCAGTACGGCGACAGTTTATTTTTTGTGAAAAAACAGCTTGTAGGCGTTGTTTTCGGCGCGCTTGCGTTTTTCGGCGTGCAGTTTCTGCCCTATCAAAAGCTGATAAAACTTAAAATACCCGCCGTGGCGGTGGCGGTTGTTTTGCTGGCGCTGGTGTTTGTGCCGGGGATAGGCGTAACCAATTACGGCGCTACGCGATGGATAGGTTTCGGCTCTTTTACACTTCAGCCTTCCGAAATAGCGAAATACGCTTTCGTTATATTTGCTGCCGCATATTTTTCCAAAAATTACGAAAAAGTTAAAACCTTCCGCGGGGTGTTGCCCGTGCTTGCGGTGGGAATACTTTTCTGTCTGCTGATTATAGCCGAGCCCAATATGTCCATAACGATGTGCGTGGGGCTACTGATGCTGGCGATGATTTTTTTAAGCGGCACCAACTTAAAAACCTTCGCCTTGATTATGGTTCCATTTCTGATAGCCGTGCCGCTTTTGATAATTTTAGAGCCGTACAGATTGCAGAGATTGAGCGCGTTTATTGATCCGTGGGCGTCACCCAAAGGGGACGGATATCAGCTTATCCAGTCGCTGTACGCATTGGGTAACGGCGGCTTGTTCGGGGTCGGTTTGTTCAATTCCACGCAGAAATACAGATTTCTGCCGTTTGCCGAAAGCGATTTCATTATGTCGGTTATGGGGGAAGAGCTGGGCTTTTTCGGGCTTGCGGCGTTTTTTCTGGTAAGCGGATTTATTGTATACCGCGGTTTTAAAATAGCCGCCCGCTGTAAAGACAGGTTCGGATTTTTGCTGTCGTCGGGCATAACGCTGGTTTACGGAATTCAGGTTGCGATTAACGCGCTGGTCGTAAGCGGAACTATTCCGCCCACGGGGTTGCCGTTGCCGCTAATCTCCAGCGGCAATACGTCGCTTATAATAACCATGGCTTCGATGGGTGTGCTGTATTCGGTATCGCGCTCTAATTAACACGGTACGGTGAAATTCCATATAATAGAGTAGAAGAGGGGCGGTTTATTCCGTCTGTAATCTTCTTCAGGCACGCAGACGGATGAAAAATTATTACGTCCGTATTTGTTTGCGTGCCGCTTTATTATTTACATACAGGGAGTTGTTATGGATAAGTACATTATCAACGGCGGAAATCCGCTGTACGGCTCGGTTAATATTCAAACGGCAAAAAATTCGGTGCTCCCGATACTTGCGGCAAGCGTGCTCACGGACGAAAAAATAACCGTGCGCAACGTTCCAGCAATTACCGACGTGCACAATATGGTTAAAATTCTCGGTTGTCTGGGATGCCGCACAGCGTTTATAGGCAACGACGTGGTTATTGACGCGTCGCGTTCGGACTGTCACAAAATTCCGAGCGTGCTGGCAAGGGAGTTGCGTTCTTCCGTGTTTTTGCTCGGCTCGGTGATATCCCGTTTCCGTAAGGCTAAAATTGCGTATCCCGGCGGTTGCGACATAGGTTTGCGCCCCGTCGATTTGCATTTAAACGGTTTAAAGCGTTTGGGGGTAAGAATAACCGAAGCAAACGGCTATATAACCTGCGAGTGCGATAAACTTGTTGGAAACGAAATTATGCTCGACTGCCCCAGCGTGGGCGCAACCGAAAACATAATGCTGGCGGCGGTTAAAGCCGAAGGCGTAACCGAAATCAAAAACGCCGCCCGCGAACCTGAAATAGAAGATTTGCAGAGGTTTTTAAATTCGATAGGAGCAAAGGTAAGCGGCGCGGGCAGCGGAACCGTAACGGTAAAGGGCGTGGAAAGGCTGGGAGGCGGCGAATATCTACCCATCTGCGACAGGATAGAGGCGGGCACGTTTCTTATAGGCGCAGCTATGTGCGGGGGTGAAATACAGCTAAACGGGGTAAATGCCGAACTTATAAGTTCGCTTTTGCATAAACTGCGCGAAAACGGTTGCAAAATTAGGGTAAAAGATGATAAAATACATTTGAAATGCGACAGGCGTCCGTATTCGGTAAAAAGTATCGAAACTCAGCCGTATCCGGGGTTTCCGACGGATTTGCAGGCTCAGATGACGGCGCTGTGCTGTGTGTGCCGCGGCAATTCAATCGTTACCGAAAATTTGTTTGAAACGCGCTACAAATACGTGCCGGAACTCAAAAAAATGGGCGCGGACATAACTGTCGTAGACAGAAACGCTTTCGTTCACGGAATCGAAAAGCTGAAGGGCGCGGAAGTAATGGCGCACGATTTGCGCGGCGGCGCGGCGTTGGTGATAGCGGCGCTTGCGGCGGAAGGCAGAAGCGAAATTTTCGATATATCCCATATTGACAGGGGATATGCCGATTTCGAATATAAACTGAGGGCTCTCGGGGGAGATATCGTTCGGGTTGCCGTTTAAACGCAATATGAAATACATAAGAAAAGTAATGGCCGTCGGGCTGTCTATAATTTTTTTGATAGCGCTTGTAATAGGTACCGGCGTAATACTTTCCGTGCGCAACGTAAACGTATCGTTTATCGAATATACGGGTGAATATAAAGAAGAGTACGAGGCTACCCGCGCCAACTTTAATAAACTTAAGGGGTCGGGGCTGTTGTTTATCGACGGCGACGATATTTACGGTAAAGTAGCCGCTACCGACGTATTGGTTGTGGAAAGCTACGAAAAAAAGTTTCCCTGTACGGTAAATATAGTTTTGCGTGAAAGGGTGGAAAGTTTTACCGTAAAAAACGGCGACGGATACGCCGTGTACGACGACAGGGGGCAACTTATCAGGAATACTGAAAACGAACCATTAAATACTGTTGACGGCGCGCCCAACGTCGCGTTGGAATGCTCGGACGAAGATATAGAGGAAATTGCGGCGCTGTGTCTGGCTTTTAAGGAAAATTTTTTTGAGGGTGAACAGCCCAAAGCGTTGCGCAGAGTTGTGGAAAGTGTTGCAACCGGTAAATTGTCAAGTTTACAGGTGGTAAATTTCAATTTAAGAAGCGGACTTAAAATTACCGTGCACGACTGGAAAATTTCGGGCGCGCAAAAGGTTAAAAAGGCGTGCGAGGTATATTCGAAATTAAACGCGTACGAGCGCATTAAAGGTACGATAACGGTAATAGGCGGTAAAGACAGCGCCGGACCCGTGGCCAAATACGGGGAATAAACAACGTATAAAAATACATAAAATCAACTGCGGTTCGAATTTCATTTTCGGACCGCATTTTTATGCCGATTAGTTGACAAAGACCTATTTACTATTATATAATAGTAATCGGTTGAAAAACATAATATCACATTGCGGGAAACAGAGTGCGAAACAAAAGCGTAACGGTATTGGATATACGCTCGTCCGAAATTTGTGCAGCGATGGCCGAAAAGGGCGTCAACAATACTTTTATTATCAAAAGTAAATATAAACAACCTTACGAGGGGTTTGCCGAAGGCGAAATTTTGGATATCGAAGATTTTGTCGGTGCAATAAAAACTGCCGTCGGCAATGTTCTGTCTTCGGCTGCAATGCCCGTCAAAAGCATATATGTGAGCGTTCCCGGCGAGTTTACGGAGATTGTTCAAACGGATAAAGTTCTTTCGTTTTCTTCGTCGCAGCGTATAAGCCGGCGTCATGTGGAAGCGCTTACCGAAATTTCAGCGCCGCAGGTAAATCAAGGCGAAATTATCGTAAAGAGCGGCGCTTTATTTTATGTTTTATCGGACAAGCGCAAGCTTTTAAATCCCGTGGGTATGATAAGCGACAGCTTACGCGCCAGGCTCAGCTTTTTTAAGTGTAAAACTGTTTTTACGGATACCGTTGCGCGTGCGTTGAAAGAGTTCGAGTCGGTTAAAGATATACGTTGGATACCACAAAATTACGCCGAGGGGCTGTATCTTTTCGATAATGAAAAAAGCGACGAATATTCTGTACTTTTCGATTTCGGGGATATATCTTCTTCGTTTTGCGTTGTATGCGGCAACGGGCTTGCTTTCGGCGAATCGTTCTCCATAGGTATTAACCATATTGCGGTGCTTTTGATGGAGGCGTTGAATATTCCGTACGGGGTTGCGTACGCGTTGATGAAAAAGGTTAACCTCAACGCCAGGGATACATATTCGTCGGTTTGCGAGCACCTCGAGGACGGCGAGGAATTTAAGTTCGGCGCTACCGAACTGCGCAATTTGATAAAAGAGGGATTAGACGGCGTTTGCGAAATGCTTGAAGCTTGTTTGCAGTCGTTTGCATTTAAGGATCTTACGGGTGCGCCCGTATATATCACTGGTGAAGGAGTAGGCGTAATACGCGGTACAATCGAACATTTTTCTTCGCGTTTGGTTACGCCGGTGGAAACGGTAGCTCCCAAATTACCCTATTACGATAAGCCGCGGTTTTCTTCGCTGTTCAGTCTGTT
Organism: uncultured Clostridia bacterium; assembly: GCA_947053545.1. Taxonomy (GTDB): domain Bacteria; phylum Bacillota; class Clostridia; order Christensenellales; family Borkfalkiaceae; genus Coproplasma. Next base: position 4,469 of record CAMRSY010000024.1, on the reverse strand, counting down.
GCACGCGGCGCTCTGTCAGGACTGACGGCACAATTTTTTTACGATTTCGGAGGATGAATATATGTTTAACGATTCAGCTGTAAATACTAATATTTCGGGTAAAGCCAAAATAAAAGTTATAGGCGTCGGCGGTGCGGGAAACAATGCGATTAACCGTATGATAGAAGCGCGCATAAGCTGCGCGGAGTATGTGGTAGTAAATACCGACTCGCAGATTTTGGCTCTGTCTCCCTGTGAAAATAAAATTCAGATAGGCACTCAGCTTACAAAGGGGCTGGGCGCGGGCGCCGACCCCGATGTGGGCAGGGCGGCGGCCGAAGAAAGCAAGGACGTTTTAACCGAAATTATAAAGGGTACCGACCTTTTGTTCATTACCGCGGGTATGGGCGGCGGAACGGGTACGGGTGCGGCCCCCGTTATAGCTAAAATTGCAAGGGATATGAAAATTCTCACGGTTGCGGTGGTAACCGAGCCTTTCGCATTCGAAGGCAAAAAGAGAATGGAAAATACCGTAAAGGGCTTGGACAACCTTAAAAAATACGTTGATACGCTTATAGTAATCCCCAATGATAAAATAAGAACTGTCGTAGACAAGAATACCACTATGGTGGAGGCGCTTCGCGTAGCCGACGAAATTTTGAAGCAGGGCATTAAAGGGCTTGCCGAACTAATCGTCAATCCCGCGCTGATCAATCTCGACTTTGCCGACGTTAAAACTATATTGAAAGACAGGGGCATCGCTCATTTGGGAGTAGGCGTTGCCAAAGGCGACAACAGGATTATCGAGGCGGTGCGCGTAGCTGTTAACTGTCCGCTTCTCGAAACGACTATCGAGGGCGCGCAGGGCGTTATTTTAAATGTTGTCGGCGGCAACGATTTAACGTTTGCCGAGGTTGCAGACGCGGCCGAATTGGTAAGAAGCGTTGTGGACGCGTCGGCTAACATAATTTTCGGCGCACGTATTGACCCCAACGTTCACGAAGAGGTGGAAATAACCGTCATTGCAACCGGTTTCCCCGGATACGAAAATTCGCAAAACGAGGAACAGCAAAGGGCGTATACAAGCGGACAGCTTTATAATCAGCCCTCTTATAATCAGGGCAGAATGTCTGTAAACGAGCCGTATTATCCTCAGCAGCGGGTGGCGCCTCAACCGCAAATTCAGCCGCAGGTGCGCAACGTTCAGCCCGTGCAGCCTCAGCCCGTAAAAACCGTAGAGCAGCCTGTCGTGCGTCCCGCCGTGCAGGAACCCGGCGTAGAGCGACCTTCCGATAAAACCGTGCCCAAATTTGCGCAGCTTTTGCACCGCTTCAGCCGACGCGACGGCGAAGAATAAGGTATATACAAAAGTGAATATTTGTCGGTAAAAAATTAAACTTGGCGTTTATAATACGCATTTTATTGCGCGGCGAAAATTGATACTCGCTAATAATTAAGCCGCTAAGGCGCGTTAGGACAGTGAATACTGTATGTTTTTTACCGTTAAAATTGGTTGATATTTTTTTGGAGAGCTATTAGGCTCTCCTTTTTTTCATTTTTCGTCAAAATTCTAAAAAGCGTGATAATTTTTGCGTGAAAATAATAATATTTATTATGGTTGAAAATATATTATCCGAGTACGACAGTTTTTTCTTTTTGGGAATCGGCGGAGTGAGTATGAGCGCACTTGCAAAAATTTTAAGGGCAAGAGGGAAAAAAGTGGCGGGGTGCGACCGAAGCGAAAGCGAATACGTCCGCGAGTTGAAAACGGTCGGAATAGAGGTTACGGTCGGCAATGTTTGCGATTTCAACGGCTTTGACGCCGTGGTATATACCGACGCAATTTCGGGCGGTAATGCTTCCGTCATTGCGGCGCGCAGGCAATGCAAAGCACTTATTCCGCGCGGTAAAATGTTATTTGAGCTCAGCAAAGAGTATAAAAATACGTTAGCTGTAGCCGGCTGTCACGGAAAAACAACCTGTACGGCGATGCTGGCGCACATATTAGCTGCCGCAGGATCGCAGTTCACTTCGCATATCGGCGGCGACGATTTAGCGTTTTCCAACGCTTTCGCGGGCGGAAACGATTATTTTATAACCGAAGCGTGCGAATACAAAAAAAATTTTTTATATTTACAACCTGATACGGCAGTAATTTTAAACAGCGACGCGGATCATCTTGACTGTTACGGGAGCGCGGAAAATTTAAAAAAGGCATACCTGCAGTTTGCGGGCGCCTCGGGGCAGATTGTTAAACTTTACGGCGATTTACCGGAAACTGAAGGTATAACGTTTGGTTTTGACGACCGCGCCGATTATTATGCAAAAAAAATTAGAAACATAAGCGGAAAATTTTCCTTTATCGCCTATGAAGGCGGCGTGGAATTAGGAAAAGTTAATCTTTCCGTTTACGGCAAGCATAACGTATTAAACGCGCTTGCCGCAACCGCGGCGGCAAGAATGAACGGGGTGGATTTTAAAAGCATTTGTTCGGGATTGGCAAATTTCAAGGGAGTAAAACGCAGGTTTGAAGAGTTGGGTAAGTACGGCGGGGCGGTTTGTATAGCCGACTATGCTCATCATCCTAACGAGATAAGAGCTGCGCTGAAAACTGCAAAGCTGGTAACCGGCGGCGAAATGTATGTTGTGTTTCAGCCGCATACGTACAGTCGTACCAAGGATTTGTTCGGTGAATTTCTTTTGGCGCTTTCGCCGCTTAAACGTCTTATGGTGTACAAGACGTTTGCGGCGCGGGAGTATTACGATGACGCCGGTAGTGCGCTTACGCTGTCTAAGTCGTTAAAACGTTCGCAATACGGGTGCTGCGAGACGGACATCGAAAATTTTTTGAGTTCTGCGAAAAACGGCGACACTGTGCTGTTTTTGGGTGCGGGCGACATTTACGACATTGCAAAAAGCGTAATAAGCAATTAAAAATCGACCGGTCTTCCCGATTTTTGGCAGGCAAAAACAAAATCGGTAAACTGTTTTGCACGCCTCGGCGAGCGTCCGCCGTTTAAAATTGCCCAGCGCTCTGCTAAAGTTTTCAGCTTTTCTACTTCAAGCGTAATTCCGCGGTCTGCGGCAAGTTGATCTACTATCGAAAGATAACATGCCTTGTCTGTGGAAGAAAACAAAACCGTAAGCCCGAACCTGTCGGAAAGTGAAAGCTGTTCTTCTATATTGTCGGATTTATGAACCGAGTTTTCGCGGTCGGTAAATTTTTCGTTTACTATATGTCTGCGGTTTGACGTCGCGGCAATCATAACATTGCCGCCGCCTTGCGCCGTGCCCTCTATGGCGCTTTTCAATACGCTTGCACGTTCGTCGTTTTCTGCAAGCGCCAAATCGTCAATAAACAACAAAAATTTCAATTTCAACGACGCTGTTTTTTGCCTGATATCCGAAATTTTATCTATTCCGTGCGGATTAATTTCAATAAGCCGCAATCCGCGGTTACAATACTTATTAAACATTGCATGTACGGTGGAAGATTTGCCGGTGCCCCTGTCGCCGTATAACAGCATGTGTGAAAAAGGCAATCCGTTTATGAAATTTTTAAAATTGTTTTCTATCAGTTCTTTCTCGTCGCAATAATCTTTCAAATCGGAAAGCCCGGTTTCCGTAAGGTTGGTCATCGGTACAAATTTGTCGTTTCGGTAAGTAAACGCTTTCGAGTCTATAAAATTTCCGTAACCGTTTTCCCTGTAAAAATTTTCCAACTTGTATATTAAAAGACTGTCGTTTCCGCAATCGAACAGAGGCAGACATTTTCCGAAACGGAAATCGCTGCTGTTTGTAAAATTTAAAGCGGCTTCGAATATGATTTTCAGGTCGTGCAGGTATGCGCATTTAAGATAATCCGAAACGTCCGCCCCGCCCGCGCACGTAACGGAAAAGGCGTTTTCGTCGTGCAGAACGCAGTTTTGAACATAGGAAAAATATGCGTTTTCCGCGCCAGCCGAGTAAATTTCGTACAGCAAATCGTTGTATGTTTCGGGGGTAGCGCTTTGGCTGTAACTTAAGGTAAAATTTATTACAGGGTTGATTTCAAGCCCGCGCAGCACTTTAAGTTTGTTAAAAGATTTATTCATAATTATTCACGTTTATCCGTCATATTTTAGGCTATTATACACCAAATTAAAAAAATATGCAATTTTTTTGTAAATGTTTACCAAATAAAATTCAAGATTGCTTGACTTTAGTGCAGTAAAGCAATATAATAATACACAAGTTTATTCGATGAAAGGAGAAAGGTATAATGTCGAAAATCTTTTATCAGTCCGATTGCGACATAAAGGTATTGAAAAATAAAACCGTAGCGGTAATAGGATACGGCAGTCAGGGGCATGCGCACGCTCTCAATTTGCGTGAAAGCAGAGTTAAGGTTATTATCGGCTTGCACGAGGGCGGCAAATCGTGGCCGAAAGCTGTGGCGGCCGGATTCGAAGTATATAACGTAGCCGAAGCAACCAAGCGCGCCGACGTGG
>CAMRSY010000023.1 GCA_947053545.1 uncultured Clostridia bacterium | reverse complement strand
ATCTTTGTACATGCAGCGCTGGGGTGGTATGGGAACGGCACGTGCACGGAATCGCCTGTATGATAGCTTACAGTACATTGAAAATAATTTTGATAGCATAGACCTTACGGCAGAGAATAACTGCTCTGCTGAAGGTCATGTCTCGCACGTTCTTTCTGCGCGCTTATCTTCCCGTCCTATGGCTTGGAGCCTTGCCGGAGCTGAGAAAATGGCGCAGCTCAGAGCGTTTTATTTTAATGGCGGCGAATTTTCAGAACTCTATCAAGGCAGGATCAAAAGCGAACTGGGAATTCTGAACGCTTATAACGTTCACGCTATACGGGAAAATTATAAAGTCGATCACTCGATACCGAGTGGTCGTATAGTGGGGCTTGATGCCGTTTATGACGATGTCGGCAGATTTCTGCGGTATATTGTGAAAAAATAAGAAAATCAAGTTTTTTAAAAAAATGTGCGGAAAAAACTTGACACAATCACGGGTGAGCCTCGTATTGACAAAACAGAGGAAAAGTGGTAAAATATAATATATGAAAATTTGCGTATTTGGCGCGGCAAGCGCGCATATCGACGAAATTTATGTTAAAACGGTGGAAGAACTGGGCGAAAAAATGGCTAAGCGCGGGCACTCGCTGGTGTTTGGCGCGGGCGGCACTGGGCTTATGGGTGCGGCTGCGCGCGGTGTAAAAAGGGGCGGCGGCTACGTGCACGGCGTTGTTCCCGAGTTTTTTAAACATAACGAGGTGGAGCAGCTTTTTGACGACTGCGACAAAATAACTTATACCGACAGTATGCGCGAGCGCAAAGCGATTATGGAAAACGAGGCCGACGCGTTTATTATAACGCCCGGCGGCGTGGGTACATTTGAAGAACTTTTCGAGGTGGTTACGCTAAAGCAGCTTAACCGCCATGACAAGGCGATTGTATTTTTGGATATAGGCGGTTATTACAGCGAGCTGGAAGCGTTTATGCACACCGCCTGCGAGCGAAAATTTATCACGCCTAGCTGTCTTAAACTTTACGAAATAAGAACGGATACCGACGGAGTTTTAAATTATCTGGAAAGCTACGTTCCCGTAACCGTACCCTTTAAAAAGACAAAACTGGGTGAGTAAATGTTTACGGTAACTTTCGTTTGTCTGGGCAATATATGCCGTTCGCCTATGGCGGAAGCCGTTTTTTTGCGTTTGGCGGAAGAACGGGGCGTAGAATTGTCGTTTAACGTAAATTCGCGCGCCACGTCCGACTGCGAGGAAGGTAATGCCGTATATCCGCCGGTGCAGAAAGTGCTGCGTGAAAAGGGTTATAATTTTTCGCACAGAGCAAAAAAGCTTACGTTATCGGATATAAAAAACGCCGACTATATTTTGGTTATGGACAAAATGAATTATGCCGACGTGATACGGCTTGCGGGTGCGGAATATGCGGAAAAAGTATTTATGCTTGGTAGTTTTTTGACAGAAGGGAAGGAAATAGACGACCCTTGGTACACGCGCGAATTTAATATAGCGTACAGCGAAATTTATGCCGCCTGCGTAGGATTTTTAAACTATTTGATGCGTGAACGCAGTGCGGCGTTTAATTACGACAAGCGGTTTTAAACAGCTTTTATTTCGGGTTTAAAGCCCGATTTAAAGGGGGAGCCCCGCGGCAACAGCCGCGGGGCGTTAAGTTTTACCGTTGCAAATGATGAGGTTTTTGCAACAACGGTAATCGGTTTAAAAAAAGGGTTGTTTAGTAAACGTTTAATAATTTGATTTAACGAAACTGCAAATCACCCTAAAATTAATGTGCGCATTATATTACTGCATCCATTATATTACTAAAAATGTCTTTATGTCAAGCGGTTTTTTAATATATAATGTGCACATTATATATCGTGGGGATTATAAATGAAATTGCGCGTGCTTGAAATATTGAACGAGAAAGGGAAAACCAAGTATTGGCTTAATCAACAGCTGGGCTTAAGTTTTCAGAATTTCAATAATCTTATTTATAATAAAACTTCGAGCATCAAGTTCGAAAATCTGCAGGCGCTTTGCGATATTTTAGAATGTACGCCTAACGATTTGTTTGAAGAATATTATAAAAATTAGGTAATTAAAAAAAGCCCCGCAGCATTTTGCCGCGGGGCTTAAAAGTTGTACAAAATTTTAGCCGTCAAAATATGGCGGCTGTTTTGCTGTTGTCATTGCGAGGCGGCGTAGCCGCCGCGGCAATCTTAAAAAGAAAGGTAGTGTAGTTACAGAAACATTTTAACATTAACTATGTATTTTGAGATTCCTGCGCTGCGCTCGGAATGACGGTTATATTTTAATTGCGTTACTGCTGTCAAAGCCGCGTTCTATTATTTAGTGTCATTGCGAAACGGCGCAGTCGCCGTAGCATTATTAAATTGAAAGGTAGATATTACTCGTCTCCGGCGATAGCTATAGCTGCGGCTTTCACCCGATCTTTCAAACTGACGGGGGAAAGCACTTTAACCTTTCCGCCGTAGCCTAAAATTTTTCCTACCAGCATTTCGTCGTCGGGCAGAGAGACGGTTGCAATCAAACCGTTTCCGTAAGGCTCGACGTTGTCTATACCCAGCCATTCCTCAACGTCCGACAGGGCGTCTTTTTTTATGGATAGCGTTACGTTTATAAGTTCTTCGGTTGTGTAATCGAAATTTAAAGGGATTTCGTCTTTTGTTATTTCTTTTTTTACAAAATTGCGGCCTGTGAAACGCGCGCCCTTTATTCGGCCTATTTTAAATGTGCGAAAATCCTGACGGCTGTGGCAGAAGGCGTATATATACCATACGTTTTGTTTAAAAATTAATACGTGCGGGTCGATAACGCGTTTGCTGTGCTCGCCTTCGCGTGAAAAATAGTCGATTTCAAGGCATTCGCAGTCGCGTACTGCCTGCTCGCACACTTTCATTTTTTGCGGAAATTTACCCAAATCCGCCCACGAACCGCCGTCTACAATTATGTTGCCGCAAACCGTAAGTTCGCGCTTGTCCGCCTTTTGTTCACGTTGAAGCTTTTCAAGCGCGGAAACCAAGTTAACGTCGTCGATTGTAGACAGCATTGCCGTAAGTGCGTTTACGGTAGCCGCATATTCGCCACGCGTAAAATATCCCGAAGGAATTTTAAACGTATCGGCAATAAATATACCGCCGTATCTTCCGCGCGCCACGTCTACCGGAACGCCGGCAACGTTAAGTTCTTCAACGTAGCGGTATACGCTGCGTACCGAAATTTCAAACCTTTCGGCAATTTCCCGCGCCGTCACTTTCCTGCGCGAAGTTAAAAGCATAAGCATTTTTATCATAATTTGGTATTTCATTTTGTTTCCCCAAATAGAATATTAAAAAAGTTGAAAAAATTTTAACATATATGACAAATGTTGTCAAGTAATAAATTTTATTATAACGGCGTAAAATAAAAAGGTCAGAAGCCAAGCGGTATTAAAACAGGTGTCGGCGGACATAATCGGAAGGAAAGAGGTAACAAAATGACGGTTTTGAATTATATGGCTAAACAGCGTGAAAAAATTGTTGCAAGGCACTCGGGCGAAACATTTCTGTTAGCGGGCGACGAAGCGGTTGAGGTGAAGTGCCGCACAACGCGCGACATTTTAAGGGAAATAGATTGCCTGCCCGGACTTAACGTTAGGGAAAGATTGACGGCGGGGATTAGAGAGTTTTCATAAATTTCGGCGTGCAAACCGCGCGAAGATGTAATTAACGTTTTCAGATATTTAAGTAAAAAGCGGCGGGGGCAAATCGGATGCCCCCGCCTGCAAATTATTTTGTAAGTTTTTTTTCAATAAGCGTAATTATTCCGTACATTCCGCCCGCCAGTATGCAGAGAATGAACGTCGACGTCATTACCAGGTCGAGTTTGAAAACCTGACCGCCGTATACGATTAAGTATCCCAGCCCTGCGCGGGAAGCTACGTATTCGCCCATAATCGAACCTATCCAGGAAAGCCCCACGGCAACTTTCAAGGTGTTTATAAGCGAGGGGAGGGACGCGGGGATAACCAGTTTAAACAGTATCGACCGTTTCTTTGCGCCCATTGCCTGCATGAGCGTTATCATGGTTTTGTCTACGGATAAAAATCCCGTCAGCGTGTTCATTATGCACACTATAATGGCAACCAGCGCAGTCATAAAAATTATGGAAGAATAGCCGGTTCCGAACCATATAATTATCAGCGGTCCCAGCGCGATTTTCGGTAGCGAGTTTAAAACTACTATATACGGCTCGAAAATTTTACAGGCGCTGTCGCTCATATACAGCAATACGGCTATTGTATATCCGAGAATAACCGCTATAAAAAAGCCTATAAAGGTTTCCATAAGCGTTATGCCTATGTGGGTAAACAGCGTGCCGTTTCTGTACAGGTCGCCTATGGTTTTTGCCACGCGCAAGGGGGAGCTGGTAATAAAAGGGTCTATTACTTTCAGCTGCGCCAGCAGTTCCCAAACGCCCAAAAAGACAACGAGCAGACCCACGCGCGCAAGATTGATAAGTACGCTTTTGCGCCTTTTCTTTTTTAAATAAAGGATATGCTCCTTTGAACAGTTTGCGTGTTTCATAAGTGAAAAAATTCCTTTCATTGCAGTATATTACGGGGTCAATTTGTATTTTTACCCGTCTATAAACCGAGTTCCGAACGCAGTATTTCAAACGTTTCGGAAAATTTGGGGCATTCGCGCCGCGATTTCGGGCTGTTGCCGCCGAAATCGATTTTGTGTTCGGCAACAACCGTAGCGGGGCGCGCGGAAAGCACGATTACCTTGTCGGAAAGAGCAATGGCTTCCGACATATCGTGCGTTACTAAAATAGCCGTTTTCTTTTCGCTTTTTATTATGCCCTGTACGTCGTCGCACACTTTAAGGCGCGTTTGATAGTCCAGCGCCGAAAACGGTTCGTCTAAAAGCAGTATGTCGGGTTGCGCGGCAAGGGTGCGTATAAGTGCAACCCTTTGCCGCATGCCGCCCGAAAGTTCGTTGGGTTTCTTTTTCAAAAAATCTTTAAGCCCGTACTTTTCGGCAAGCCGCAGCGCGTTTTCACGCATTTCGGGTGTGTTGCGTTTTTTTACCTCCAGCGGAAGAAAAATATTGGCTTCGACTGTGCGCCAAGGGAAAAGCGCGTCGCGTTGAAGCATATAGCCGAACTCGGCGTTTTCCCTTACAATTTCACCGTATGAAGGTTTTAAAAGACCTGCCGTCAGTGACAGAATTGTTGTTTTGCCGCAACCTGAAGGCCCTATAACCGCTACGAATTCGCCGCGTTCAACGCCGAAAGACATATGTTCTATGGCGTTGGTTTCGCCGTCCCTTGTATGGTAGGTATAACCTACGTTGTTAAATGAAAGTATCATACATAAATTTCGTTATATATTTCGTTTGCCCTTTCGGTTAACACTATGTCGGTGAAATTAACCCGCCTTTCCAGTTCGCCCGCGCTTTGAATAATGTCCTGCAAGCGGTTAAAGCGGCTTTCGGTCATCGCCATATTTTTAACCCACGTGTTAATCGCTTTGTAGTTTGCAAGCGAGGTGGCTACGCTTTCTTTGCTTGTGTTTTCAAAATATCTGGTTATTTTATCAGCAACAGTCTGTACGTCGTTTTCGTAAATGTATTTGGTGGCCTTTGTTACCGAGCGTAAAATAGCGTCAACTTTATCTTTTTCGTTTTCGATAAAACTGCTTTTCGCCATAAAGCAGGTATAGGGCACTTCTCCGCCGGCGGGACCTACGGGGGCTACAATATACCCGTTTCCCGATTTCTGATATTCGGAGGCGGAGGGTTCGAACATGGTAACATAGTCGCCTACGCCGTTGGTGAACGCGGCCGTCATCGAGTCGAACTGCACGTCGGTTATAAAGTTGGCGTTTACGTTCTGTTCTTTACAGATGTACTGGAAGGTCATAAACGGAACGCCTCCCGGTCTGCCGGCGAGCACGTTTTTGCCCGTAAGGTTAGACCACTTGAAATCGGGTTCGGCTTTTCTGCCTACCAAAAAGCTTCCGTCGCAGTTTGTCATCTGTCCGAAAACTTTGGGCGCGTCGCCGCTGCCGCCCAGATAAGTATAAATTACGGCTTCGGGACCGCAGAAACCAACGTCCGCCGAGCCGTGAAGCACTGCAGCCATAGTCTTGTCGGCACCGCCGCCGTTGGTAAGCTCTATGCTGTAACCTTCGTCGTTAAAGTATCCCAGCGCGTCGGCCAAATACAGCGGAGCGTAGAACACCGAGTGTGTAACTTCGTTGATTTTTATTGTCTTGCCATCCTTTTTACAGCCGGCAAAAGCGAACGGCAAAGCCATTGCGATAACCGCCGCACACAGTAAACTTATAAATTTCTTTTTCATTTTTTATCCTCAAAAAATTTGATAATACATTTTATGCTTACCTGCGCAACATTTGACAACCCCGCTGCCGTTAAGATATAATAAAATAGTATATAGTTTAAACTAAACAGTGTGAAAGCGAAAGCGGAGAATATTTAAAAAGGTGGCAGAATATGGAAAAAACGTACAATCCTAAAGAGTTTGAAGAAAGGCTGTATAACGACTGGGAACAAAGCGGTTATTTCAAAGCCGTGCGCGACGACGACAAGGTGCCTTTCACGGTAATTATGCCGCCTCCCAACGTTACGGGGCAGTTGCATATGGGGCACGCCGTAGACGAAACCATGCAGGATACTATTATCCGCTTCAAGCGTATGCAGGGTTACTGCGCTTTATGGCTGCCGGGTACCGACCACGCGGCGATAGCTACCGAGGTGAAGGTTGTTAACGAACTTGCCGAGCGCGGAATAAAAAAGGACGATTTAACGCGCGAGCAGTTTTTGGAACACTGCTGGAACTGGAAGAACAGGTACGGCGAAAGAATTGTAAATCAGCTTAAAAAACTCGGTTCTTCGTGCGACTGGTCGCGCATTGCCTTTACTATGGACGACAGGTGTTCGAAGGCGGTGAGAGAGGTATTCGTAAACCTTTATAACAAGGGGCTTATTTACCGCGGAGCGCGGCTTATAAACTGGTGTCCCGGCTGCAGAACGGCTATTTCGGACGCGGAAGTTGAGTATGAAGAGGAAAATTCGTACCTTTGGTACATAAAATATTTTATCGAGGGGTCGGATTCGGAAGGTTTGGTGGTGGCAACCACGCGTCCCGAAACCATGTTCGGCGATACTGCGGTTGCAGTAAATCCAGCAGATGAAAGATACAAAAAATATATAGGTAAAAACGTTATTCTGCCTATTATAAACAAGCCTGTTCCCGTTGTCGGCGACGAGCACGCGGATATGGCTTTCGGCACGGGTTGCGTAAAAATAACGCCCGCGCACGATCCCAACGATTTCGAGGTGGGCAAGCGCCATAATCTTGAAAGCGTAACCGTTATGAACGGTGACGGAACGATGAACGGGTTTGCGGGCAAGTATGCGGGAATGGACCGTTACGCCTGCCGCAAGGCGGTTGCCGAAGAGCTTAAAATTTTGGGTAATCTTATTAAAACCGAACCGCATACGCACAACGTCGGGCATTGTTACCGCTGTCATTCGGCTGTGGAGCCGCGCGTTTCCAAACAGTGGTTCGTTAAGATGGAGCCTTTGGCAAAACCCGCAATCGGGGCGGTAAACGACAGAAAGGTTACTTTCGTTCCCGAAAGGTTTGCTAAAATATATTACAACTGGATGGACAACGTTAAAGACTGGTGTATTTCGCGTCAGCTGTGGTGGGGACACCGTATTCCCGTATGGTACTGCAAAGACTGCGGTAAAGAAATTTGCCTTAAAGACGACCCTGCGGTTTGCCCTGAATGCGGCGGCAAAAATTTGACCAGGGACGAAGACGTTCTGGACACCTGGTTTTCTTCGGCGCTGTGGCCTTTTTCTACGCTCGGATTCCCCGAAGATACGTCCGATTTAGAGTATTTTTATCCCACGGACGTTCTGGTTACAGGCTACGACATAATATTTTTCTGGGTTGCCAGAATGATATTCTCAGGGTTGGAACATATGCGAAAAGTACCTTTCCGCGACGTGCTTATACACGGACTGGTGCGCGACGAACAGGGCAGAAAGATGTCTAAATCGCTGGGAAACGGCGTTGACCCTTTAGACGTAATAGACAAATACGGCGCCGACAGTTTGCGGTTTTCGCTGTTGCAGGGCGTTGCGCCCGGCAACGATATGCGTTATTCCGACTCGAAGGTAGAGGCGTGCCGCAATTTTATGAATAAAATATGGAATGCCAGCCGTTACGTAATAATGAACTGCGAGGGAAGAACAATTAAAAGCGTTACCGGTTTTAAACTTACCCACGCCGATAAATGGATTATATCCCGTCTGCAGGCGGCAATACGCGACGTAACGCTTGCGCTTAATAAATTCGAACTGGGCATTGCCTGCCAGATAATGTACGACTTTATGTGGTCGGATTTCTGCGACTGGTATATCGAACTTACCAAGGCTGCGCTGTATTCGGAAGACGGCGAAAGAAAGGACAACGCGGTTTCGGTTTTGCTGTTCGTTTTGGAAAACGCTTTAAAGCTTTTACATCCGTTCGTACCGTTTATAACCGACGAAATATACCGTTCGCTGCCGCATACTACCGGTTCGATTATGGTTTCCGATTTCCCCAGATACAATTCAAAACTTGCCTATAAAAAGGAAGCGGCGGCTTTCGGCGGCGTTATGGAAATAATTAAAGCGGTAAGGGAAATAAAAGTTGAAACGGGCTGCGCGCCTTCAAAAAAAGTAAACGTTTACTTTGTAAGCGACAATAAGCGCCTTATTACTACCAATGCGGAATACATTGCCAGACTTGCCGGCTGCGGCAACGTAAAAAACATAAATTCGAAAGACGACCTCGACGAAAGGTGCGTTGCTAAAGTTACGGGCGTGGGAACGCTGTATATTCCTACGGGCGAACTTGTCGACGCGGACAAGGAACGCGAAAGGCTGAACGCCGAACTGGATAAGGTTACGGGCGAAATACGGCGTGCGGACGGCAAACTAAACAACACGGGCTTTATTGCCAAGGCGCCTAAGCAGCTTGTAGACGCCGAGCGCGCGAAGCTGGAAAAATTCCGTGAAATGCGTGAAAAAATTTTGGAGCAGCTGAAAAATTTATGACGTTTAATATCCGTAAAATAACCGAAGCGGATAGATGCGAATATATAAATATGGCGCGCGAGTTTTATTCTTCGCCAGCCGTTATAAAAAACGTTCCCGAAAAAAACTTTGCCGCGGCGTTTGAAGAATGTCTTAACTCGGACGCGTATGCCGAATGCTATATTCTGGAGTGCGACGGCGATACCGCGGGCTACGGTTTAATTTTGAAATCGTATTCGCAGGAAGCGGGAGGCAAAGTAATTTGGTTCGACGAACTGTTTGTCAAACTGAGGTACAGAGGGCTGGGGTTTGGCAGTAAGTTTTTTGAATATATTTTTGCTAACCTTCCCGCCGCGCGCTACCGTTTGGAAGTCGAGAAGGAAAACCTTCCGGCGGTAAACCTTTATAAAAAGCTCGGTTTCAAATTTTTACAATACGACCAAATGATAAAAGAGAACAATTAAATTTGCGGAGTGTAGTATGGCAAACAGAAAGAGAAACGGAAATCGCGGCAATGTCCGTTACAGGGCGCAACGTCAGGCTGAAAAGCAAGCTGTTGAATTTGCAAAAAATCATAAAAAGGGTGTAGTAACCGCGGTTTGCGCGGTGTTGGTTATAATTATCGCCGCTGCGCTTATCGTGTATTTCTGTTTTCCCGAACTTTGGAAAAAGGCTTTGGACGAATACGCCGAGTATACAAAACTGTTTTACGGCGACAGCAAGGACGACGACCCCGAAGGAACTGCGGCGCGTGCTCCGCAAGAAATTGCTTCGGCTGACCAGGCTGATATCATTGATTCTGAATTTTCCATTCATTTTCTCGAGGTTGGCAACAAGTACGCGGGCGACTGCACTTTGATTAAGTGCGGAGATACTGAGGTTTTGATAGACGCGGGCTCGCGCAAAAACAGCGCGTCTACAATTAATGAGTACCTTTCGCGTTATGTGACCGACAATAAAATAGAGTACGTAATTGCGACGCATGCCCATCAGGACCATATAGCTGGGTTTGTTGGCACCGGTTCCGGCAACGAGAGAAACGGAGTGTTATATAAATACGAAATAGGAACGGTTATTCAGTTTGCGGGTCATAATACAAACAGCGGAATTTATAATTCGTATGTCAACGCCGTAACCTATGCCGAAAGTAAGGGAGCGGTTGCGTATACGGCGCTTGAGTGCTGGAACGAAACGGGCAAAAAGCAATCGCAGACCGACCCCGAAGATACGCGTTCGGCAAGAAAACAGTACGATTTAAGCGTTGCCGGAGACAGTTCGCTTACTTTGAATATTCTGTACAATTATTATTACGAAAACGAAACGGACGATGAAAACGATTACTCGGTTTGCGTGCTTTTAACGCATACTAAAGATGACGGAAAATCGTCGCACTATCTTTTTACGGGTGACTTGGAAGGTAAAGGAGAGGGATATTTGGCGGACAATAACCTGTTGCCCGAGGTTGAACTTTTCAAAGGCGGTCATCACGGCAGTAAAACCAGCTCTACAGATAAGTTGCTTAATAAAATAAAGCCTAAAAACGTTGCAATTTGCTGTTGCGCCGGCGCCACAGAATATACAACCAACCACGACAATACTTTTCCCACGCAGGCTTTTATCGACCGCATTTCAAAGCATACTGAAAACGTTTACTGCACGTCGCTTTGTCTCGATTATAAAAATAGCCGGTTTACGTCGATGAACGGCGACATAGTGTTTATGTACGGCGGAAACGGACTGAAACTCTGGTGTTCTAATAATTTAAAAAAATTAAAGGATACCGAATGGTTTGCCGCCAACCGCAAGGGTTGGGGAATAGGATAAATTTAATTGAATAATAAATCCGCGCGGCGATAACAAATTGCCGCGCGGATATTTTTTAGCGCTATGCGTTTTACTCTGCGCAATGCGTTAGCCGGCTAACACGCAGAGATAAGCTTTTTACTTTTTAACTTTTTCCAGCAATTCGCCTACTGCCGCCTGCAATTTTGCAAGCGCCGCTTCCGCATCCTGTTTGCCGTTTGTAGAGTTGTTTATTTTTATGGAATAATAAATTTTAAGTTTCGGTTCGGTGCCGGAGGGGCGCACGCAAACAAAGCTTCCGTTTTTAAGTTCGTAATATACGCAGTTACATTCGGGGCTGCCTATTTCCGACTTTTCGCCGGTAACCATATCGGTTTTTTCGTTGCGCGAATAGTCGCGGAACGAAGCTACCTCGTATATATCGAATTTCTTTACGGGTTCGCGCTTAAGCGCGTCGACTACGGCGTTCATTTCTTTCATGGCGTTTAAGCCCTTGTACTGAATTGAAACGTTGCAGTCTAAAACATATCCGTACGTTCTGTAAATTTCGTTTAATCTGTCAAATACCGTCGTGCCTTTATAAGTATAGTAGCAAACCATTTCAGCGCACAGCATAGAGGCGACGACAGCGTCCTTGTCGCGCGCGTGCGTGCCGCGCAGGTAGCCGCAGCTTTCTTCGAAACCGAATACGAAAGTGTGCGACTTGTCGCGTTCCCAAAGTTTTATTTTTTCACCTATAAATTTAAATCCTACAGGCGTTTCGAATAGTTCCACGCCGAAATTCTGGCAAATTGCCTTTGCCATACCCGTGGTTACAAACGATTTTACCACTGCGGCGTTTTCGGGCAGAGCGCCGTCCTCTTTCAGACGGGTTAAGATATAGTCTAACAGCAGTATGCCCACCTGATTGCCCGAAAGCGCTTCAAATTCGCCTTCTGCATTCTTAACCGCAACGCCCAGCCTGTCGCTGTCGGGGTCGGTGCCGAAAACTACCGTAGCGCCTATTTTTTCGGCAAGCGCAATTCCCATAGAAAGCGTTTCTTTAAACTCGGGGTTGGGTACCGCCACGGTAGAAAACTCGGTATCCTTTTTTGTCTGTTCTTCTACTACTGTGGCGTTTATGCCGGTCTTTTTAAGTATGGTAGTTACCGGTATATAACCCGACCCGTGAACGGGGGTATAAACAAGTTTAAGATTTTTGCCGCACGCCTTAACCGCCTTTTTGGACAGCGTAAGTTTTTTAAGTTCTTTATAATACTTTTTGTCTACTTTAGCGGGTACGGGTACTATATATTTTTTTCTCTGCTCGGCAGTGGGGACGGGGGAAGACAGATAATCGGTAATTTTGTTTATGCTGTCAACTACAACTTTTGTGTCCTCGGGGCTCATCTGCGCGCCGTCTGCGCCGTATACTTTGTATCCGTTGTACTGCTTGGGGTTGTGCGAAGCGGTAATCATTATACCTGCAACCGTGCCCAGACAGCGCACTGCAAACGAAAGCATAGGCACGGGGTGCACGTCGCCGAAAAGGTATGCTTTTATATTGTTTGCGGCAAGCACGTCTGCCGCCGCGCGGGCAAACACGTCGCTTTTAAGTCGGGTGTCGTAAGAAATTACTACGCCCTTTTGCATAGCCTCGGCTCCCAGCCCCTTAATAAATTCGCTTAAGCCCTGCGTTGCGCGCGATACGGTGTAAACGTTCATTTTATTGGTGCCGTAACCTATTATTCCGCGCATGCCGGCGGTGCCGAATTCCAGTTCGCCGCCGAAGCTGTATTCCATTTCTTCTTTATTATTTTTAAGCGAAACAAGTTCGCGCTTGGCTTCTTCGTTAAGTCTTTCATCTTCAAGCCAGCTTTCAAAAGCCCGTTCAAAGTCCATATACGTCTCCCCCGCATATTGCGTTTTTATTATTTTATTAGACTTCCGTCCCATTCATTATATAAAAATATCCCCCTTTTGTAAAGGGGGAAAACAAAAATTTTATTCATTGTGTGCATATTTTGTCGGTTGTTTCACGCCGTTTTACTTATTTTGACAATTTCAATCTTCGTCGCCTTTAAAAAATTCTTCGCGTGAAACGGGAGTTTCCTTTTTGGGACCTATAACGGTGTATTCGTCCACAAAATATTTAAGTTTGTTTCTGTCGAAAAAGTTTACAAAACAATACGAAATTAATATAAGGCTGCTTGCGGGAATAGTTAAAAGCAAACCCGCACCGAAAGTAAAAATTCCCGCCGCAACGTTAAGCGCAAACACCGTAAGCTTTAACACAAGCGAGGTGGAAAGCACCGCGCCCGTATGCTTGCCTTTGCGTATAAAGGTATATTCGATTGCTTTGCCGTGTTTCATTTTGGCGCGGATAAGAGAGGGCAGCCAGTCGGCGGTAAACGCAAATTTAACTGCGGAAAATACCAGAAATAAAATTGCCACAAGAAATATTTTTATTAGCGTTATCGGCAGAACTTTTAACCCAACGGATATTATCGCCCACATAATTACTACGCACAGCGCGTCGTATACAAATGCGATAGGCGCGTATATAACGGCGTAAAGCGTTGCCTGTTTAATGTTTTTGAAAAGCGTGAAAGTAAACGAGGATACGGTATGCATAACCATTTTGTCGTGTACAAGGCAGCCCGTTACGTAATTTCCTATGCTGACAAGAAATCTGTCTATAAGATATACAATGCTAAGGCATACCGCAACCGTAGCGATAAGCCACGATTTGTCGGAAAGCAGATGTTTAAACGAGCCAAAAGCTTCGCGCACGGCTTCCGCGCTTGCCTGAAGGTTGTCCGTGTTCAAAGCAATCAAATCGGACCACAGCGCCGTAAAGGAAGAGCGCAGCTGGGTGTACTGCACCGTGTCGGATATACAGCCTAAAGCGGGTATTATTACGGCGCAGCCGAGACCTACGGTTATCGCCAGTACGACCAGCCTGTATAAAAGCAGTTTGTACGTTGTGGAAAAGTTGTCAACGAATACGTGAAACGCGTGTTTGAATTCCATAAATTCCTCTCTCGCAAAAGCGTTGTTTGCTGAAAACGGGGGTGCTGATTAAGCTAAAAGTTTATGTGTTCCGTGCTGCAGATTTTACCTACGGCTTTGTCGCCGCTTATAACCAGATATAAGTAAGTATTTGCGGCATAGCGCCTAAGGGTGCCGGGATTGTATAGCGTAATGCCGCCAGACGTTTTTTCAATAGGGGTGTGGGTATGCCCGAACAAAGCTATATTACAACCCTCTTTTTCCGCTTTTCCGGCAATTTTATTGTAACCTCGTTTAACGCCGTATTTGTCGCCGTGGCAGGCAAATATTTTAACGTTTTCAACCTGTAAAACTATTTCGTTTTCGCCAAGTTTCGATAAATCGCAGTTGCCGTTTAACAGATAAGTTTTATCGGGAAACGCTTTTCTTATTGTTTGTCCGTCGGACGAGGTGTCGCCTAAATGTATTATAATGTCGCTTTCCGAAAAAACTGTAAAAAGTCTATTTATTGCCTGTATGTTTCCGTGCGTGTCGGAAATAACGGTTATTTTTTTCAAAGTTTGTTCCTCAAATCGCAAAGGGCGCGGAAGCGGTGCGAAACCGAATTTTTTTCGTTTTCGGTTGCTTCGCCAAACGATTTTTTCAAATCGACCGAATAGAAAATACTGTCGTATCCGAATCCTTTGTCACCTATCTCTTCGAAAAGTATGCGGCCTTTTGTAAAGCCTTCGCCGAACAGCGGTTTGCCGTTTTCGCCTATAAAACATACCGCGCACGAAAAATGTGCCGAGCGGTGGGAAACGCTTTGCAAACGTTTTAACAACAGCGCACGGTTATCTGCGGAGGTTCCGCCTGAAAACCGCGCCGAATAAACGCCGGGGGCGCCGTCTAACGCGTCTACGCACAGCCCCGAGTCGTCGGCAAGCACGGGCAAATGCAATTCTTCGTAAACGGCTTGCGCTTTTATAAGCGCGTTTTCCTTAAACGTTTTACCGTTTTCTTCTATATCGCCGTTAAAGCCCGCTTCGTGCATGGTTACAATTTCAACGCCTTTAAAAATTGCCTTTATTTCCTCGGTTTTATGCGCGTTGCCGCTGGCAACTACTATTTTCTGCGGCAGTTTATTATTTATCATAGTTTCATTATATAATATGTGTTTTTAAATGTAAAGCAAATGCTAAAATCGTAATTACGACAAATAAATATCGGCTTTTACCTTTTTGAAACGAAATAGTCGTATCAAACCGAACAAGCAACAGTATATTTTAATAGTTAGTTATAATTGCGTTAATTTGTTTTTATTAATTCCAATTTAAGTTATGCAGTTTGCCCTTAACGTTAAAACCTTCGAAATTAAGTTGCCGCAATCCTTCGTATACGGCGATTGCAACCGAGTTGGATAAATTCAGCGAACGCAATTCACCAAGCATAGGTATCCTCAGGCAGGTTTCGGGATGCTTAATAAGCAATTCTTCGGGTAAACCTTTAGTTTCTTTGCCGAATACCAGAAAGTCGCCCTCTTTAAATGAAGCGTCGCAATGACGGTTTCTGCCTTTGGTCGTGAAAAAATAGAACGTCCCGCAGGGGTGGGCTTTTTCCAGTTGACCGAAACTGTCCCAGTAGGTAATATCGGCATATTGCCAGTAATCCAAGCCCGCGCGTTTTAAATACTTGTCGGAAACCTCGAATCCCAGCGGTTTTACAAGGTGCAGCTTGCAACCGGTTGCGGCGCAGGTGCGCACAATGTTGCCGGTGTTCTGCGGTATTTCGGGTTCAACCAAAACTATATTGAACATAATTGATACTCCTTGGTGTATTTTATCATAAATACCGACCGATGCAAATAATTTTCTCATATATTTGACAAAATACGCGCGCGGTTGTTACAATTATAATGTGCAATTTCGTGTCTGATTTGCGAACGGAGTTTTATTTATGTCTTTCGAACAAGTAATGCTTATCGTTAATAACCTCTTTTTCGTGCTCGGCGGCGTCGCCGTGTTTATGATAGGTATGGAAATGATGGGCTCTAACCTTGAAAAGGCGGCGGGCAAAAATATCCGCAAGCTTATGGGTAAAGCCGCAAGAAACCGCTTTACGGGCGTTGGTACCGGCGCCGTGGTAACCGCCGTCGTAAACAGTTCGTCGGCAACCACCGTCATGATAGTCGGTTTCGTCAATGTCGGGCTAATGACGCTTGCGCAAGCCGCTTCAGTTATTATGGGCGCGAATATAGGTACGACCATTTCTGCGTTTGTGATGGCGCTATCTTCTGCGGGCAGCACGTTCGAAATCGCCGCGCTGTTCGCGCTTGTGGCGTTCGTCGGTGTTTTAATAAATATGATAAGCAAGCGCGACAAAATTAAGAGAATAGGCAGTATTCTCGCGGGTTTGGGGCTTATCTTCGTCGGCTTGGAGTTTATGTCGTCTTCGGTCGGAAATCTTACCTCCGATGGAAGCCCCGTTAAAGGCGCGATTGAGAATATGTTCATTGCGCTTGGCAAAGGCGTCGACAATCTCACTTGGCAAATACCCGTACTGTTCATAATCGGACTGGCGCTTACCGCTCTTATGCAATCGTCGGCTGCGATAACAGGTATCGTAATTACTCTTGCAACCAACGGACTGATGACTTTGCCAATGGCTATGTGTGTAGTTTTGGGTACGAATATAGGTACTTGTTGCACGTCTCTTTTGTCGTCGATCGGCACCAGCACGAACGCGCGCCGCGCGGCGGTGGTGCATCTTTTATTCAACATTTTAGGCTGTCTTATTTTCATTTTGCCCGTTTCGCTGTTCGGCAACCAGATTGCAAAGCTTCTTTCGTTTATTCCAAGCGTGCAGTGGCAAATAGCTATCTTCCATATGTTTTTCAACGTGGTGACGACGTTAATTTTAATAGGATTTTTAAAATACATAGTCAAGCTTGCGTGCTTTCTCGTGCCCGATAAGAAGGCTAAGACGGAAGAAAGTTATGAAATTCTCGACGAGCGCCTTCTTAAAACTCCCGCAATCGCCGTCGGTCAGGTGCGTAAAGAGATTGTAAAAATGGGTAATCTCGCATTTACAAATTACAAGCGCGCGCTGGATATGCTGCTTTCCGGCAGTATGGACGGTAAGGAACAGTTCGCCGAAACGGAAGCGCAGATTAACACTTTAAACAAATATTTAACGCAGTTTTTAATCAAACTGTCCTCTCAGGAAATTTCTGAAACGGACGAACGGAAAGTTTCGTCTTTCTATCACGTCACGTCGGATATGGAAAGAATAGGCGACTACGCCGAAAACATAACCGAATACGCCGAAAAGCTGATTGCTCTCAACGTTGTTTTTTCCGGACACGCCGTCGAGGAAATCCGTCAGATGGATATGCACCTGTCGGAAATGTATAAAAATGTCGAACTCGCGTTTGCCAACCACGATTTGAGTTATATGCCCGCAATCGAGATGGAAGAGCAGGCGACTGACAATATGTGTAAGACGATGCAGCAGTCGCATATCAGACGTACCGACGCAGGCAGGTGCACTCCCGAGGCGGGCGCGGTTTATCTGCAACTTGCGGTAAATATGGAGCGTATAGGCGACCATATGTTTAACATTGCCAATTCGCAAAGAATATACGTGGAAGGCAACGGCAAAGCTGTTTGACGGGTAAAAGTTTTTTCAAACATTGTTTTCGTTGTACGCAGCGCTAAATTTTTTACGTTAAATTTTCAAAACGGCGTAAAAAAGGTTGACATTGACGGGGATATCTAATAGAATAATAAAGCTTAGCGAAAGCGGCAAATTTATCGCGGGGTAGAGCAGCCAGGTAGCTCGTCGGGCTCATAACCCGGAGGTCGCGAGGTTCGAATCCCGCCCCCGCAACCAAAATCCCGCCTACGGCGGTTATGGCGACGTAGCTTAGTTGGTCTATAGCGGCCGGTTCATACCCGGCAGGTCGGCGGTTCGAATCCACCCGTCGCTACCAATACCGATAATATCTGTAAAACAGATTTATATACATACAATTTAATAAGGCCCGTTGGTCAAGCGGTTAAGACACCACCCTTTCACGGTGGTATCATGGGTTCGAGTCCCGTACGGGTCACCAAAGACACCCTTTTTAAGCGAATAATGCTTAAAAAGGGTGTCTTTTATTCTGTAATTATTTTAAACTTTGGGGCGTCAATTAATTATAAAATTTAGTCAATTTAGATTATTTAAATTATTATATAAATTTACATAAGAGTTTTTAAACTGCCATAAATATATTGTTCGCGTACATATAAAGGAAAGATCGCAGTTACTGTATGTTATAAGCGCTGGTTAATGACTATTAATAAATTATAAGAATTGTGTAAAATTATTATTTGCTTTTAAAATATTCCTTCGCCGTATCGTTGAGGGAAATTTTATTTTATAACATTTGTAATTGTAGGATGGTAAGTTAAGAAATACTAAATATAAAATTACATCGGTTTAAAAATGCGAATTTGTTTTGGTTATTACGCTGCTCGTCATAGTTTTCGTTAATATTAAGCTTTTTGAATGCGTAATATCACTTACTGATACGGGATTTCTTTTATATTCAGAGGAAAAATTTAAGTATTCAGTTATTTTCCAGTACTTTAACTGACTTAATGTACTTGTTTTCATTAGTAGTGAAATTTATTAGTTTTTTCATGCAGAGTTGTTTGAACCGCAACAGAAATTTAATTTATTTTTTATAAATGCTTATTACAACTTTTACTATTATTTTTAAATTTAAAATAATTCACGAAAAAAATTAAAAAATTTTGTTTTTTGCATAAAAATTGATTAAAACTTAGGTCATTTTAATAAAGAGATAAGGAGGACGGTCTAATGTGAATTATTTGGATAGTGAGTTTTTGGTCTTGCTAAAATAGTAGTTTATTCACTTATATATAACTTTTTGCAAGTTAATTGGACAAAAAAATTTAGAGGTATCAATATGAAACAAAAGAAATTCTTGGCGGCATTTTGTATGATTTGTCTTTTTGTAAGTGCAAGTATTTATCTTATATTTTTGTGTGGTTGTAAAAGTACGTCGCCGGTAAATTTAGAAAGTTACATATCTGCCGCGGCGGCAAGTCATCGTGCTGAAACGGCGAAAGGTTTTGAGGAAAACACTGTTACATTAGAAATGGATGAAGCTGAGCAACTTGGGATGACAAATTATGTAAGCGACGGCTATCAGATTGAATATTCTAGACATTCCACGTCTCAGTCTTACGACGGAATGTTGGCTCTCGGTTCAATGGATACGAGTTGGTATCCGGGAGCCATTTTGAAATTGTCTTATCGTGAAAACGAAGATAACAAGTTTGTTTCAACTAATTTGAAACGTAAACCAATAACTATTTCGGCGTCATTGGAAACAGTTTCAGGTATAGCCGCAGAAAACCTTTCTGCAACAATAGAGCATCCGGAAAATTTGAGCGAATCGCGAATTGCGGTAAGTCGTATAATTAATTCTATTTATAATTCAAATACAGCGCCTGATTTGCCTATGCGAATGTCTTGCAGTGTTGTTGAAGTAACTAAAGAAGAAGATATGAATATAGCTGTAGGATTAAATACGGGATTTTGCGGGTTTGGACTTAACACTTCTTTTTCGGTAAATAACAGCTCAAAACGTACTCGGGCAGTATTGGTAATGAAACAAATATATTTTACTATTGACCCTGATAAACCTAATACGTTAAGTGAAGCTTTCGACGGAGTGTCTGATGAGCAAATCTTAAAAGAATTTTCAGACGGTACGCTTCCTGTATATTGTAGTGTTGTTTACGGACGTATTGCGCTTGTCACTATAGAAACTGACATGACAATCGACGAGTTAAAGGCTTCCGTTAATGCGCATTATAGTAGCTTTGTAGAGTTGAACACTTCGCTTGAAACATTATATAGGCAAAAGAATACTTCAATGAATTTTTTCCTTTATGGCGGAACAAGTGAAATGGAAGGAGCTCTTTGTGTTTCGACAATTAATGAATTTATAGAGTATTTAAATAAAACTGACGACGGAGCTCCGTTACCTATAGGTTATAGATTTTATTACACTGACAATGGAACATTGGCAAAAATTGCTACATATACAGAGTTTTATACTCAGAAAATGGTTCCTATAAAAGTTGAAGATTTCTCATTTAGTATGCGTAAAACTGGTTCAACTAACTTAAAAACTAGCTCTGTTGTTGCCGGTGACGTTTTGTGTTGTGATTTGGAGGTGGTACCGTCAAAGGCTAGAGCGTTCGAGGTAACATATTCTATTAACAAATGCAAGGACAATGAGGGTAACTTTTTTGCTGTTATTGATTCAGAAACAGGTAGATTAAGAATTTTTGACAATGCAGTTGTAGGTGAAACAATTAAAGTAACCGCTACATTAACTCAAAATATAAACGGGCAAGTTATAGTTGTACAACGCGATAAAATATTCAGAGTAGAATCAATTCCGGTAGAAAATATTTACATAGAACCGGTAAATATGTCAACTGATATTATTAAAGGCGGCTCAATTTTATTAAATGCAACGGTTGCGCCTGTGAATGCTTCATTTAAAGATAACTTAGATTGGAAAGTAATAAGCGGACCAGCAATTTTTGAAAATTCAAACAAAGGATTACTTAAGTTACGCTTTGACGCGCAAACCGGAGATAAAGTTCAAGTTTGTGCCACATCAAATAACTTAGTTGAAAGTAATGTAATTACCTTTACGGTTGTTGCTAGACAAAATGAAATTTTAAGTGGACTTATTTTATCTGCGGAAAATAACGCTAAATATTTGACGGCAGGCAGTGAACTTAATTTATCATTGACTCCGGTTCCCTACGATTTTGACCTTGACACGCAACAGCTTTCTTACGAGTTAATCGACGGGTACGAATTTGCACATATTAAGAATAATGTACTTTATATAAATAGAAATATAAACGGAATCGGTAAAGTAGTTGTCCAAGCAAATTATGGCGAAATAAAAAGCAATAGTATAATTATTGAAATATTAAAAAACCCTACGCTTATTAATAACAATTCGGGATTTTATTTAAATTTTCCTTATGACGCTAGGATTTCGTTAATAAATATTGTTGTTTTGGATAAAGACAAAATTTGTCTTGAAAAAATGAATATTGAGAGCGGGGATTCAGTTAATTTGTTGAAATATTCTGCAAAAGATAACGGTAGTTTATCCATTATTGCTGAATATAATACAAATGACAAAAACTCATGTAGCTTGGAGTTGACCACCCATTCTTTATATGAGGGAGGTGAAGGCACAAAAGAAAATCCGTATAAAATTAATTCGGTGCGTCATTTCAATAATATTAATCATAATAATTCAGCTTTCTTTAAAATAACGGATGACATTGATATAGGCAGTAAAGATGCATGGTCAGGAATAACTGAATTTAATGGTTATTTAGACGGAAGTAATAAAAAGCTAAAGTTTAAGAACAACCTTAATGTTGATATGTCAGTCAATCAAAATAAAGAGTATGGAATTATTACAGAAAACAATTTTGGTACTATATGTAATTTGATAATAGATAATGCCAGTTATAATAGTTACACTAATTATCATAAAGGTTCATATTTAATATCAATGGGCGGAATCGCCGGTATTAACAAATCCGGAGCGGTCATCAGAAATGTTATACTGCAGAATTGTGCTTTCAATTGTGATAGAAATAACAGTGCCTTTGGGTCAATTTGCGGTATAAATGAAGGATTGGTTGAAAATTGTGAAGTTTCAAATACCAATATTTACAGCACAGGTGATTGTGGAGGAATTGTAGGGAGGTTGAATTCTGGAACGATATCGGGTTGCTCATTTGACGGACAAATAGGATTATATATTGCTAACGATAATGGCGGACAAAACTTACGCTCTTGGGGTGGCATTGTAGGATATGTGTATGGCAGTAATCCGGTTATAGAGAATTGCAGTGTTGAAGCTTGTAAATTTTATTATCATGGTGAAAATGCAATATACCATCGTAAGTATTTGTTTGGTGCAATTCATATTACCTGTAATATGCAGATAAAAGTAGGTATGATTGCTGGACACATAGAAAATATAAACAGTACAAACTTTATAAATTGTAATATTCAGTATGATAGATGTCCTTTAAAGCTTAATTTAATTAGCGGCAACTTTCATTATGGGGACCATGAAAAAAAGAATTTGTTTGCTCACTTGAACGGCAAAGTCGGATTGATGTAAATTAATTTTAACAAGGCAGCAGTCCGTTAGGATTGCTGCCTTGTAATGTAAAATTATTACGGTCAAGCATTATCTGAATATCAGTATAAATTCTTTAAAAATCAGATATAGAAAGCCTGGCGTTTATTAATTATCAGATTAATTTCAAGTCCCGTACGGGTCACCAAAGACGACGCACGCAAATGGAGAGCATAAAACTCCGTTGCGTGTGTTTTTTTGCTGTTTTTAAGGTATATGCAACGGTTGATTGTTTTATTTTATCAAGCAGGTTGAAAATAAAGTTATATTTTAAGTGAAAAGAATTTATCTTATTAATACATTAAATATGGCAGGTTATTTTTTAAGTTATATTATTTTTTTATTTATATGCTTGACATAAAATTCTGCTGTTTGATATACTTATTACAGACAACAGAATAACTAAAAGGGAGTAGGAAACGCCTTTCAGGCGTGCGCTGTCCGTCAATACGGTATAATAGTTATATCCGGTAACGCTTAAATTTCGAGACTTTTACTGAAGTAGTATTTCGGTAAGGGTCTCTTATTTTATATCGGAGGGTAAATGGTATTTAACATAGTTTTACTTGCGGCGGGAATGGCGTTTCTTGTTAAAGGTGCCGACTGGTTTGTAAGCGGCGCAAGCGCAATAGCAAAAGCTTTGAAAATTTCTCCTTTGGTCATTGGGCTCACTTTGGTTTCTATGGGCACCAGCGCACCCGAAGCTTCCGTAAGCATAAACAGCGCCTTAAACGGCATGGGCAATTTAAGTTTAGGCAATGTAGTGGGTTCGAATATATTCAACACGCTGTTCATTTTGGGTATAAGTTCGGTTATCGTTCCCGTATCTATAGGAAAGGATATAAAAAAATACGACATTCCTATTATGACGGCAATATATGCGGTATTAATTTTATTTGCTTTTGTAATAACTCCTTTGAAGCTGGACATATACGAGTCGGTTTCGCTGCTCGTTTTATTTGTCGGATATACGGTTTTCCTTATAATACGTACGAAAAAAGAGAATAAAAAGGTATCGGGCAAAGCAGCAATTTTAAACTGCGGGCAAACCGAAAATGAAAAGCCCGAAAAAACCTTAAAAAAGCCGAAGCCGCTGTGGCTGAACGTAATTTTAGCGGCCGTAGGTTTGGCGGGAGTAATTTTCGGCGGAGATTTGGTGGTTGACCACGCTTCGGCTATTGCTAAATCGCTGGGTATGAGCGAGGCTTTGGTGGGGCTTACCATAGTTGCGGTAGGCACGTCGCTGCCCGAGTTTGTAACAAGCGTAGTGGCTTCGGTAAAAAAGGAAAACGACATAGCTATAGGCAACGTAGTGGGCTCGAACATATTCAATATAATTTTTATTTTGGGTATGTATTAATATAATTAAAATATAAATATTAAATTTTTATAAAAGAATTATATTATGGCTATAATTATCTCGGCAATTTTACTTT
>CAMRSY010000022.1 GCA_947053545.1 uncultured Clostridia bacterium | reverse complement strand
GTGGCTAAAAGGCTTTACGTTCCCCAGGCTATTGCCGAAGAGGTGGATTACGACCAGATTGCGGACAAGGTATTGGAGAAAATGCCCGCGTTTGCAGCGGCGGCGGAAGAGACGGCGTATACGTCTTCCGAAACCGTATCTGTTCAGGCTGAAATCGACTACGACTTGCTTGCTTCGAAAGTTGCCGAAGCGGTTGCCGTACAGGAACCCGTTTCGCCAGACTATATTGCGGCGCGCGTTGCCGAACAGATTATAATTCCGCAAACAGCCGTGCAGGCTGAAGCGGTAGACCTAGACGTGGAAGAGCTGTCGCGTAAAGTTGCCGATAAAATTGCGTTGCCCGCTTACGAGCCTGCCGAAAACGTTGACGAAGAGAGAATTGCCGAAGCTATTGCCGAGCGCCTTAAAGAGAGCGAGGAAAGCGGCGAGGCTGCTCCCGCGGCGTACGAAGCAAATCTCGACGAAGAGGCGCTTGCGGAAAATATTGCTTCCCGCCTTAATTTCTCGCTGTCGGACGAGCTTATCGCCGCAGCGGTTGTAAAAAATCTTTCCGACGCAATCGATTCGGACGAAATAGCCGACTGTGTTGCAAAGCGCGTTGGCACCATATCGCCCGAACAGTTTGAAATTACTGTTGACGACGACGGTTGCGATTCGCTTGCCAAAGCCGTTGAAAGCAAACTCAACTACGATTCGCTTGCCGCCGCCGTTGCCGAAAAGCTTAACCCCGCTTTTATGGCTGCGGACGTTACCGGTGAAATCGATACCGACGAGCTGGCGCGCGTGCTTTCGGACAAGCTGTGCGTTAACGCTGATATTAACGAGGACGTGCTTGCCGACAGGGCTGCTGCTATTCTTTCCAACTATATGCCCGAGGTTGACAGCGCGGATATCGCCGATAAGGTTATTGCGGGGATAATTCCCGCATTGCCTTCCACGCCCGTTATCGATAGCGAAGGCATAGCCAACACCGTATCCGAACGCCTTGTAGAAAATCAGGAAAACAGCGATTACGAAATAGTTATCGACGACGAAGGCCTTGCGCGTATAACCGACAGCGTTTCAGAAGAAATTTCCAAGGACGAGGACGAGCGTCATTCTAAAATTGACGGCGAACTCGAACAGATTAAGGAAGAGTACGGAAAACGTTTCGATAAGCTTGACGAAGACGTAGAAGAAATAAAGAGAATGCTGCTTTCGGGTATCGTCGTTGCGGCTGGCACTGCCGAAACGGCAACCGCCGAAACCGTCGAAGAGGTACAGCCCGAAGAGGAGCTGGTTACCGTCAGTGATTTGCTTGTCGAAGAAGAGCCTGCCGCCGAGGTTGCGGAAGAGCCCGACGAGGTTATAGAGGAAATAGTCGAAGAAATCGACGAAAATCTTTCCGACGACGAGGTTATGCCCGACGGAATTGACGAAATCGGCGGCGGCGTAGACTTTGCCAATATGATGAAATACAACCGTTCGTTTATAGCCAGAATCATTCAGGGTACCGACGAGCAGAAAACCTATTACGGTCAGGTAAAAACCGCATTGCTTTCCTATAAAAAAGTTAACTCTAACGTTGCCTGGGGCGCCGAGCGTTTTAACAAAGGCAGGGAAACGATTGCAAGGTTTAAAATACGCGGAAAGACACTTTGTTTGTATCTCGCCCTCAACCCCGACGAGTATGCCACCAGCGTTTATCACCATGCCGACGTGTCGGACAACAAGTCTATGCACGGTACTCCTATGATGGTTAAGGTGAAAAGCCCGCTGGGCGTTAAAAAGGCAATAAGGCTAATCGACGATATGCTTGCAAAGCGCAACGGCGAAAAGCACAATATAGCCGAGCGCGATTACGCGGCAATGTATCCGTATGAAACTATCGAAGAACTTATAGAAGACGGACTGGTTAAGGACGTAAACAAGTAAAACGTAAAAAACCTGTTTTAATTTTAAAGCGGCTTTAAAATAAGGCGGTGGCAACACGCCGTACAAAAGATAAAAAAGGGGGTTGTATTAGCCCCCTTTTAATTTAATTAACGAAAATATGAAAAGATAAAGGAATATTAATGGAAAAAGAAATAAAATCCGCTCAGCGCGAAAAATTTAAGCGGCGCGGTAAGGAACAGGCTGCGGTTGAAAAGCAGCCGCGCGCCGTCGTTAAGCGCGAAAAAGTAAAAAGCAAGCCGGCAAAAGCGGCGCCGCAGCCGGGCGATAAAAATTTAAACGTAAGTAAAAGCAAAAAGCGGCGTACCGCCGAACGCCCGACGCCAAACCGTGAGGTCAATGTTAAAAGTGAAAAGCGACGTAAAGATAATAAAAACGCTGTAAAAATAGTATTTTTAGGCGGCGTAGGCGAAATAGGCAAAAATATGACGGCGCTTGAGTGCGGCGACGATATAATTATTATCGACGCGGGAATTATTTTTCCTACCGAGGAAACGCCCGGTATCGACCTGGTCGCGCCCGATATAACCTATCTTGTAGAAAACCGAAAAAAACTTCGGGCTCTGTTTTTAACGCACGGGCACGAGGACCATATAGGCGGCGTTCCGTATCTTTTAAAAGAGGTGGACGTGCCCGTAGTCGGAACAAAACTTACGCTTGCGCTTGTGGACAATAAACTGCGCGAACACCGTTTAAATAATGTAAAAGAAAAAGTTATCGCCCCCGGCGACAGCTATCAGGCAGGCTGTTTCAGGGTTGAATTCGTAAACGTAAATCATTCTATCGCGGGCGCGGTTGCACTATGTATTCATACTCCGCAGGGCGTAATTTTCCACAGCGGCGATTTTAAAATAGATTTAACCCCCGTTGCGGGCGCGCCGATAGATTTGAAATCTATAGCCGATATAGGCGGCAGGGGCGTGTTACTTTATATGGGCGAAAGCACAAATATCGAACGCGCGGGCTTTACTATGAGCGAGGCGGTTGTTGCCGAAACGCTTGACAGACTGTTTGACGAAAACGCAAAAAGACGTATTATTATCGCCACCTTCGCCTCGAATGTGCACCGTTTGCAGCAGATTATCGAGCTGGCGGCAAAGTACCGCAGAAAGGTTGCGTTAAACGGTCGCAGTATGTTAAACGTAGTGGATGCTGCGGAAAAAATAGGCGAAATTTCTCTGCCGGAAGGTGTGCTTGTCGATATTGCCAAAACGAAAAATCTACGCGACGACGAAATAGTTATCGTGTGTACTGGCAGCCAGGGCGAACCTATGAGCGCTTTAACGCGTATGTCAAACGGCGAAAATCCCGCAATAACGGTTAGCGTCAACGATACGATAATTATTTCCGCTTCGCCGATACCCGGCAACGAGCGCGGAATTTACGGAGTAATAAACAAGCTTTACCATCTGGGTGCGGACGTGGTGTACGAAAGTCTTGAAAAAATTCACGTTTCGGGGCACGCCTGTCAGGAAGAGCATAAAATTATGCACACTCTTTTAAAGCCTAAATTTTTCGTGCCCGTGCACGGCGAGTACCGCCACTTGAAAAAGCACTCGCAACTGGCGCAAAGCTTAGGAATGGAGGAGCGGAATATATTTCTTGCCGATATAGGCAACTGTCTTGAGGTTACAAACAAATATATAAAACGTTTGCCCGACGTTCCTTCGGGGTCGCGCTTAATCGACGGCGAGGGTATTGAGGACGAAAAGGCCTCGGTAGTTATGCAGGACAGGCGTCAGCTTGCCGCCGAGGGGCTGTTTATCGTTTCCGTTGCCGTTTCGGGGGGAGAGGTGATAGGCGAACCCGCTATAAATTCGCGCGGATTCGTTTTCGATTTCCATCACGACTATAACCGCGAAATGCGCGAGGTTATTA
This sequence comes from uncultured Clostridia bacterium, assembly GCA_947053545.1. Taxonomy (GTDB): domain Bacteria; phylum Bacillota; class Clostridia; order Christensenellales; family Borkfalkiaceae; genus Coproplasma. Next base: position 21,232 of record CAMRSY010000022.1, on the reverse strand, counting down.
CGCGGGCGATAGCTGGCTACGATTTGTCGTTAGGTACGGTTGACGAATTAAAGCGGGTAATTAAACGCGCGTTGCGCAACTATCTGCAGAAAAAAACCAGACAGTCGCCTATGGTCGTACCCGTGGTGGTGGAGTTGTAATTGTAATGAACTAAACCAGTTTCAATAAATATTGTTATTAAGCAAATTAGCCGATAACCGTTTAACGGAAAAAATAAAAATTTATTTGCGGATTAGTCGTTACTATTTCGAACTTTTATAAAAGTAAAACTGCGCATAGCAAAATTTTGCGCAAAAACCGTTGCAAACAATTTCCGCAGTGTAAATTTTAACGCATATGAACGAAGAGACACTTAAATTTAATTACGCGCACAACGATACTGGCGTTCCTGAAAGAGAGAGCAGGACGTCCGGGCTTAATAAACTGCGCGTATCCGATGAGGTTTCAAGGCTGCGCAGCAGTGCGCACCAAAGGGAGGTACCCACCGCCTCGGACGAAACTTTAAATTTTTTACTTGCCCTTGCGCTTGCAAAAAACGCCGAAAACATACTGGAAGTCGGTTGTGCGGAAGGCATAACCTCGCTTGCGCTTTTAAACACTTGTAAACGCGCTCACGTGACTGCAATCGAACGTGACGGACGGTTCATATGCGCCTTTAAAGATAATTTGTCGGCATATGCAAAAAGATGCACTTTGCTTACGGGTGATGCCGCGGACATATGTTTAACGCTTGAAGACGGCGCGTACGACTTTATATTTCTTGATTGCGCAAAGGTGCAATATATAAAGCTTTTGCCCGAATTAAAGCGCATTTTGAAGAAAAACGGCGTATTGGTTGCCGACGACGTGTTAATGTACGGGTGGGTTAACGGCGAAGCCGAAACCCCGAAAAAGCGCAGAATGCTTGTAGAACATATAAAAGAATATATTACCGCCGTTACAAACGACGACGGTTTGGCTACGGCAATTCTGGATATCGGCAACGGCGTTGCAATGAGCGTTAAAAGGAACTGACAAATGAAAGTGGAATTACTTGCGCCTGCGGGCAACTTTGCAAAACTTAAAACGGCGTTTTATTTCGGAGCTGACGCGGCTTATATAGGCGGTAAAGCATTTTCATTGCGCTCCTTTGCCGACAATTTCAACGCCGACGAACTTAAAAGCGCGGTTGAATTTGCTCATAAACTCGGCAAAAAAATATACGTAACGGCAAATATTTTTGCGAAAAACGCCGATTTTTCAGCGCTTTCCGATTATTTTAAATATCTTTACAAAATAGGCGCGGACGCGGCTATTATTTCCGACAGCGGAGTATTTTACGTTGCTAAAAAGGCGGCGCCCGCGCTTTCGTTACATATTTCAACTCAGGCAAATCTGACAAACAAATACGCCGTTAAATTCTGGATGGAGCAGGGCGCGAGCCGCGCAATTTTGGCGCGCGAGCTTTCGCTACAAGAAATTGCGGAAATTCACGAGTTTGTGCCCGAAATCGAGTTGGAGGCGTTTGTCCACGGAGCAATGTGCATTTCCTATTCGGGCAGATGCCTTTTATCGGACTATCTGGCTTCAAGACCTTCCAACCGCGGCGAGTGCGTTCAGGCGTGCAGATGGAATTACGCCGTAAAAAAGCGCGATTTGGGTGCGGAAAGCGGTGAAATGTCCGTTGAAGAGGACGACCGCGGCACGTATATTTTTAACAGTAAGGATTTAAATATGTCCGCCTATCTCGATAAAATGGCGGAAGCGGGCGTTTGTTCGTTTAAAATAGAGGGGAGAATGAAGAGCGAGTATTACCTGTCAACAGTAATAAACGCGTACCGCCGCTGTATCGACGGCGGGTTCGACGAAAACGTAGCGCGCGAGCTGACGACTGCGGCGCACCGCGACTATACCACCGCGTACGCATTGGGTGAAAATAGTCAAACGGTAAACTATTCCGACAGTCAGGCCAAGGGCGACTGCGACTATATAGCCAACGTTTTAGGCGGCGGCGAAGGCAAGGCGCAGGTTGAAATGCGCGGGCGTTTTAAGGTAGGCGACGTTTTAGAGGTGCTTTCCCCTACGCAAAATTTCGGCAAACGCTTTACGGTGGAGCGCGCTTTAAACGCTGCGGGCGAAGACGTAACCGACTGCAAGCTGGTACAGGAACATTATACAATTAATTGCCCCTTCAATCTGTCTGCGGGCGATATTTTAAGAAGAAGAAAATGAACTATACGGTTAAAAAAATTTACGGAAAAATTAAGAACGGAAGCGCGGTTGTAAAAGTGCCGGGGTCGAAAAGTATTACCGCAAGGGCGCTTTTATTGGCTGCGCTGGCGGAAGGCGAAAGCACGCTGTACGGCGTTCAGCTTTCCGACGACTGCGCAACGTTTGTAAACGCGGTAAAATTGCTGGGCGTAGGCGTAAATATTGACGGCACTACCGTGAAAGTAAACGGGTGCGGCGGCAAACTGCCGAAAACAAGCGGCGAAATTTACGTAGGAAGCGCAGGTACCGCGGCAAGATTTTTAACGGCGGTTTGCGCTTTATCCGAAGGCGAATATAAATTAATTTCTTCCGAACAAATGCAAAAACGGCCGCAGGGCGCGCTTATCGAAGCGCTTAAAAGCGCGGGCGCGCAGTTTACGTTCGGCGGCGAAGAAAACTGTTTTCCTTTCACTGTTCGCGGCGCCAAAGTTTGCGCCGACGCCGTGAAGGTAGACATAACAAAGTCAAGCCAGTTTTTGTCCGCGTTGTTAATGGCGGGCGTGCTGGCGGATAAGCCGCTAAAAATAAAAACGGCGGGCGCGCACGGGATTGATTACGTTAAAATGACTGTCGATATGATGTGGTCGTTCGGCGTAACCGTTAAGGAAGAGGACGGCGCGTATACGGTTAGCGGCAAATATGCTGCAAAAAAGTACGATATCGAGCCTGACGTTTCGGCGGCTTGTTATTTTTATGCTTTAAACCGCCTGTTGAGTACTGACGTAAAGGTTGCGGGTTTAATGCCGCACACAATGCAGGGAGACATTAAATTTATAAATTTAATAAAAGATTTTAACGGCGGAAGGGTGGATATGTCCGCTTTTTCCGATCAGGCTTTAACGCTTGCCGCGGTTGCGCCATATCTTGAAAACGCTACCGAAATTACGGGCGTTTCGCATATCCGCGGGCAGGAATGCAACCGTATCGCGGCTATCGTACATAACCTTAAGGCAATGGGCGTAATGTGCGAAGAGCGTGAGGACGGCGTTAAAATTTATCCGTCAACGCCGCACGGCGCGGATATAGAAACTTTCGGCGACCACCGCGTTGCAATGGCTTTTTCGCTGTGCGGGCTGATGACCGAGGGAATAGTAATAAAAAACGCAGGGGTCTGCTCCAAAACGTTTAAAGAATATTTTGAAACGCTTGATAACTTAATCGAACGGCTGTCGTAACGCGCATTGCTTTTAAGCTTATAATTTAATTAGTTGTTTTACTTTAAAATTTTCGCAGTTAATCTTTTGTTTTATTTCTGTTCGGTATTCGCGCATAATATCTTTTAATTCGCATATTTCCGTATTTTCTATAAAGTCGTTTATCCATCAGTCTAATTTATTATAATTGCCGTTTAAAGAATCAAGTTCTTTAACAAAATCGTTTATATATTTTTCCGTTATAGCAATAATTTTAAAAAACATTTTCTTATATCCGAAAACCAAAGATAAGCAGGCAAGCCTTACGTATTCGGAAATATCCGCCTTTTTAGACGGCAATAAAAGTAAAGTTTTATCCCTCATTCCGCAAAGAAATAAAAATTGTATAAGTTCGCTTTCGTATTCTTTAATATAATTTTTCAACTAATCACCTCGTTAAATTATATTCTAATAGCTAATTTAGCTATTGTCAAGCTAAATTAGCTATTATAAGGCTAAAATAGCTAATTTATATTAAACTTAAATAAAAGCAAAATTAAGGATTAACATAAATGAATTATAAGGCGAATTTTTGCGAGAAATTGAAAGAGATACGATTTGAAAGACGATTAACGCAGAAGACAGTAGCTGAAAAACTGAATTTACCCGCAAGTACATATTCTAATTGGGAGCAGGGAAGAACCGAGCCGAGTATTAACGATATTTACAGATTACTTGAAATTTATGAAATTGACGCAAACGAGTTGTTTGATTTAAGGTAATTTAAAATTCAACAAGTAAATGAAAATGGCAGATTTTATGATGAATTACGGGGAAGCATTGAAATATCAAAGAGAAAAACTTGGAATATCACAGTTGGAGTTGTCTAAAAGAATAGGTATTTCACACCAAAATATCAACCGTTGGGAAAGCGGTGATGTGCTTCCAAGTATTGATTTTTGTGTTAAACTTGCAGATTTTTACGGTATTACCGTTGACGAGCTTATAGGAAAAAAACATAATTTCGTTATTATTAAAGCTCCCGCATTAAAAGATGCGAGGAGCTTTTTAGTTTGTAAAAAATAACCCCGCGTTATACGCGGGGTTATATATGTATGCGGTTAGATAAATGCTGTCATTTCGAGGGATATAAGAAGCCTGCATAGCAGGTTCGATTGACCGAGAGAATCCCTTCGTGGCAGTCCCCAAGCGGTTATAAATACTTTTCGCCTTGATATTTGTTCGTATTTTTTGCGGTCGGAATATTGCCCGCGTAAGAAATGTGAGCAAAAAGATTATCACGTCGCAAGCGGCTGATTAATTTAGCATATAAATAAACGCCTGCTATGCCGCTTGCTCCTCATAATGACGTAGGGTGGTAGACTGCATTTGCCGTTGCAGGGCAAGTTAGCAGTTGACAGTTTCTTCACCGTGTGAATAGCACTGCCGGCAATATGCTTATAGGGCTGCCACAAATTACGCGTTTTTACGTAATTAAAAACCGACTTTGTACGCCGCTTACATTGCGGGGCCGGTGGCGGAAGGGGTGTATACCCTTGCCAAAAGTTCCTGGTTCAATGCGTACAAACCCTTTGCGTCGTGGCCGAAAAGTTCGTACTTTCTTATCATATCTTCGGCGTTTTTTTCTTCTTCGCCCTGTTCCTTTATAAACCAGTCTAAAAACTGCATGGTTTTAAAATCGTGCAACTTAAACGCTTCGGCATATATGTTATTTATAAGCGAGGTTACGTACTGTTCGTGTTCGTAGCCGAAAGCCAAAGGGTCGTCGTGTTTCTTCATTTCCTTGTCGGGCTTGGCAATCGCGTCGAAAGTTACGCGAACGCCGTTGTCTATCAAATATCTGCGCATCATCATAGCGTGGTCGCGTTCTTCCTGAGCCTGAACTTGATACCAGTGCGCAAAGCCGTCAAGCCCTTCCGCTTCGTAATAATTTGAAAAGTCGAGGTACAGGTAAGCCGAATACAGTTCTTTATTAACCTGTTCGTTGATAAGTTGAGCTATTTTTTTGTCAATCATTGTTTTTCTCCTAAAATATGGGTTAAGTATATTATAAACTTAAAATACGAAATTTCAACATAATAGAGCGAAAATTTTTATGAATATTGATAAAACGCGCGCAGATATGGTATAATCATTGCAGATGGAGCGCATTGTATTACATTCGGATTTAAATAATTTTTACGCGTCGGTAGAGCGCATTTCGGACCCGCGGCTTACAGGCAAGCCCGTGGCGGTTTGCGGCAACGAGGAGGAGCGCCGCGGAATTGTGCTTGCTAAAAGCGAGGAGGCGAAAAAGGCAGGCGTTAAAACGGGCGATACCGTTTGGCAGGCGCGACGGAAATGCCCTGCAATAGTTATAGTCCGTCCGCGCTTTGCTGAATATATGGCGTATTCGCGCAAGGTTAAAGCTATTTATGCGCGGTATACCGATTTAATTGAAAGCTACGGAATAGACGAATGTTGGTTAGACGTTACGCGTTCTACTAAAATTTTTCCGAAATACGAAGGCGAAATGCACACAGGCGAGGGCGAAAACAAACATTTTACCGACGGCTTTTTGCGGCATATAGGCGATACGATACGACTTGCGGTGAAAAACGAACTGGGATTAACCGTTTCGGTGGGCGTTTCTTTCAATAAAGTTTATGCGAAACTGGGTTCGGATTTAAAAAAGCCCGACGGCACTTCGGTTATTTCGTATCTCAATTACAAAAGCGTGATTTTCGGGTTGCCCGTGCGCGACCTTTTAATGGTAGGCGGCGCTACGGAAATTAAACTTTGCAACATGGGTTACACCACTATAGGCAAGCTTGCCGCCGCAGACGACGGAAGGGTGACCGGCGCTTTGGGAAAATTCGGGCAAACGCTTTTAACGTATGCGCGCGGCGAAGACGATTCGCCCGTGCGCGCCGTAGGCGAGGACAGGGAGCTTAAATCGATCGGCAATTCCACCACCTGCCCTAAGGATTTAACCGATTATATCGAGGTTAAGCGTACTTTGTACGTGCTTTCCGAAAGCGTTGCGGCGCGGCTGAGGGAGGCGGAACTGGGTTACGCCGACACGGTGCATCTTTGGGTGAGGGATTCGGCTCTGAACTCGTATCAGGCGCAGAAAAAGGTGCGGCACACATGTCTTTGCGGTGAAATTGCCGAGCACGCTTTCGAACTGTTTTCCGAAAAATTTAAGCCGCCGTTTGCCGTACGCGCTCTGGGCGTAACCGTTTCGGGTTTCGATAAGGGCATTTCGCAGCTTACTTTCGACGAGGCGGCCGGGAATTTTGAAAAGCGGGAACGCGCGGAGAGGTGCATAGACGAGATACGTAAAAAACACGGATATGCAGCGGTTCAGCGGGGTATAGTTGCCGAAGACCCTACCGAAATGCACAACGATATTAAGGGCACTCATCTTATAAAGCCCGCGCGCTTCGACGACGGGTTTGAAGGCGGGGAAGATTTATAACCGCTGCTTATGGTTAACATAAAAAGTTGTGTAGGCTGTATTCGTTGACAACGGCGGTTAAAATAAATATAATTTAAATATATTATCCGAAAATAAAACAATAAGCAAATTACTTTTTTGCGGGAGAGGACTTTATGATTTTACCCGATAAGTTCGGCGAAAACGTATTTAACGACAAAGTGCAGAAAGAAACTTTGCCCAGCGAGGTTTACAAGGCTCTGCGCGCAACCATAGACGCGGGCAAAACCCTTGATACGTCTATTGCGGGTACGGTTGCTTCGGCAATGAAAAAGTGGGCGGTTTCAAAGGGGGCAACCCACTACACGCACTGGTTTCAGCCGCTTACGGGGTTAACCGCGGAAAAGCACGACAGCTTTATCGAGCCCGAGGGCGACGGCGTTATAATGCGCCTTACGGGTAAAAGTTTAACGGTAGGAGAGGCTGACGCTTCAAGCTTTCCTTCGGGCGGCTCCCGCGTTACCTATATGGCGCGCGGTTACACCGCGTGGGACCCTACTTCGCCCGCGTTCGTAAAAGAAGGTACGCTGTACATACCTACCGTTTTCGTATCCTACACGGGCGAAACTCTCGATAAAAAATCGCCTTTACTGCGCTCGATGAGGGCGATAGACAAACAGGCTAAGCGCATTTTGGCGCTTTTCGGCAGACACTGCAAAAAAGTTTCCACAACGGTAGGACCCGAACAGGAATATTTCCTTGTCGACGAGGAGCAGTATAATCTAAGGAAGGACTTGCGCCTGTGCGGCAGAACGCTGTTCGGCGCGCCCGTATCACGCGGGCAGGAGCTTGAAGATCATTACTACGGTGTGCTTAAACCGCGTATTGTCGATTTTATGCACGAGCTTGACGAACAGCTTTGGTCGTACGGCGTGCTTTCAAAAACCAAGCACAACGAGGTTGCGCCCGCACAGCACGAAATGGCGCCCGTATTCGGCACCGCAAACATTGCCGTAGACACCAATATGCTGACTATGGAAATTATGAAAAAGGTGGCGCAAAAGCACCGCCTTGCCTGTCTTCTGCACGAAAAACCTTTCGAAGGAATTAACGGAAGCGGCAAACACAACAACTGGTCAATGTCTACCGACGACGGCTTTAATCTTTTAAATCCGGGCGACAAACCGGAAGAAAATACGCTGTTTAAGCTTGTTTTGGCGGCAGTGATAAAGGCGGTTGACGACTATCAGGGCATTTTAAGGGCTTCGGTTGCAACCGCCGGAAACGATCACAGGCTCGGCGCAAACGAGGCGCCGCCTGCAATTATATCCGTATACTTGGGCGACCAGCTGGGCGCGCTTGTCGATTGTATTGTAAAGGGTGTGAATTACGTGCCGGTCAAAGCGGAAAAAGGCGGCATAGGCGTGCCCGAAAGTCCCATTTTCCCCAAGGACGCGACCGACAGAAACAGAACGTCGCCGTTTGCGTTTACGGGCAATAAATTCGAGTTCCGTATGGTCGGTTCGCAAGCTAATGTTTCCGACGCAAACATAGTTTTAAATACCATTGTCGCAGACGCGTTCGGTAAGTTTGCTGACGAGCTGGAAGGCGCCGCAAATATCGAAAAGGCTGCGGAAAAGCTGATTGCAAGAGAACTTAAGGCGCATTACCGCATTATTTTCAATCTTGACGGCTACGGACCCGACTGGGAACACGAGGCGGCTAAACGCGGGCTTTTAAACGCAAAAAACACTGCCGATGCGGTGCCCGTATGCTTCGAGGAGGAAAATATTTCGGTTTTTGTGCGCCAGGGTGTATATACCAAAGACGAGGCGGTTGCCCGCGCGGACATTCAGCTTGAAAATTACGTTAAAACGATTAATATCGAGGCGCTTACCATGCTTGAAATGGTTAAAAGGGACGTTGTCCCCGCCGTATCCGATTACGTTGCAAATCTTTGCGCAAACGTTGCGGCTAAACAGGCGGTTAACGAAGAATTGCCTTGCAGGGGTGAAAAGGAAACTATTACACAGCTTGCCACTCTCAACGACGACGTAAGCGCTCTGGTAAATAAGCTGGAGGGCGAGTTGAAGGAGCTAAGGCTTGCCGACGTGCGCCCCGCTTCGCAGGCAATGGCTCATAAAATTATTCCCTTAATGGAAGATATGAGAAAATGCGTGGACAGGATGGAAACGCTTACCGCTTCCGATTACTGGCCGTATCCCACGTATTTTGATTTGCTGTACAGCGTAAACAACTGATTTTAAAAATTACGCGCCCCGCGGTACTGTGCCGCGGGGCGTATATTATTGTAAAACGTTTTAAAATATTGTAACGGCAAGCCACAGCCCGCCCAGCGCGGCAAACAGCGCGGGCACGGAAATAAGCGCGCCAATCTTCAAAAAATCGGCATAGCCGAATTTTACGCCGTGCTTATTTATTATAGAGCTCCACATAATTCCCGCAAGCGCGCCAATCGGCGTGAGATATCCGCCTATATTGGAGCCTATTATGCAGGCGAACAGCGCAGGAATACCCGCTACGCCGCTCCGCTCCAATACAGAGGAAAACAGCACGCTCATAGGTATGTTGTTTACAAGGTTAGCTGATAAGAACGAAAGCGTTCCGTATTTAAGTATTTGCAAATCCGCGCCCAAAAATTTGCCTATTGCCGCGGTTACGCCCACGTCGTCGAGCACTATTACGATTACGAACATAGAGAGCACAAAGGGTATAATTTCGTACGGGGTGCGCTTTAAACTTGCGCCGAGCTCGCACGGTTTTTTTCTGCGGACGGCGGCGTAAATCAAAGTGATTATAATAAGGCTTGCCGCCGCGGCAAGCGCGGCTAACCACATCTGCAACCCTATATAAGGCCCTACGGCAAGCAACACGGTGGCAACGGCAAGGTGGACTATACCGACGATAAGCAGAAACTTATCCTTTATTTTAAATTCTTCCGCCCCGCAGGACAGCGGCTCTTTCAGTTTTTTGCGGAACGTCAAATACAGTGCGGCAAGCGCGGTGCCGCCGCCGAAAACGGCGGGGAATATGCTGTATTTAAGGTACTGCGCAAAATCTATTCCCGCAGAGGAGGCGAGGTATATGTTAGTGGGGTTGCCTATTATAAGCGCAATGCTCCAAGTGTTGGCGGCAACGAATTCCGAGGCGAGGTAGGGCAGTGGACTGATTTTTGCGTTCTTTGCAAAATAGCAGATAAACGGGGTGAACGACAGTATTATTACGTCGTTGGAGGTGAATACCGTCAGTACGGAAACAAGCGCGTACAGGCTGAAAAACAAGCCCTTTTGCCCCGCTCTGTTTTTGGCGAGCGCCATATTCGCCAATTTGCCGAAAAATCCCGCTTCGTCAAGGAATACAGACAGCGCCGTCATAGACAAAAACAGCACGAGTATCTTTAAAGGGTTTACGTCGCTGTCGGCAATAAGCGCGGACCACACGGTTTTTACGTTTGTGGGCGAACTTAAAAAAACGGCTGCCGCCCCTACAAGCGTTATCAGCCAATACGTATTCAATTTCAGCTTGCCAATTTTAAGTTTTGGGAAAAACAGCACGGAGGCTATCATTGCCGCGCACACCGCTACGGCTATAATAATCGGCGCAAGCATATCGCTTATTTCCTTTTAATTTTTACATAATATTACAACTATTTATTTTGTTAGTCAAAGCTTTGCAGGTTGTTCTTTTTGCTTAAAATAAATTTGAAGAATTATTTTGAAAATTAAAAACTAAACGGCGCATACTGTACGTATGAACCTTAAAAACGGATTTGTATTGTTTTGGGAAAGGGCGTTCGATTATAAGGGATATTCTTCCCGCAGCGAGTTCTGGTGGGGAGTGCTGGGCAACGCCATAATAATGTTTATTTTGCTTGCGCTGTTAGTTATAAGCCTTACTTGTTTTACGCCGCAAATCAATAATTTCAGCGTTATTATGATTTTGCTGTTTTCGCTGTTTTGCCTTGTGGAGCTGTTGCCTTCCGTTACGCTTATTATAAGGCGTATGCACGATATAGGCAGAAGCGGCTATTTTATATTTGTTCTATTTATACCGATAATCGGATATATTTGGTATATTTATCTTGTGACGAGAAGAGGGGTGGATAATAAATACGTTAAATAATTTTAATGCGGCGCCAGGTTGAAGCGCCGCATTTTTAACTTGACTATTACAGCATATTATTTTATAATGAAAAGGTAGTTTTATTTACGAGGTGAGTAAAAATGTTGACTAGCATTTGCGGTATCAACTGGGGCGACGAAGGCAAGGGAAGAATGGTTGACCTGCTTTCGCGCGATTTCGACGTGGTTTGCCGGTATCAGGGTGGCAACAACGCGGGGCACACGGTTATCAACGACAAGGGTAAGTTCATTTTAAACCTGCTTCCCTCGGGTATTTTGCGCGAGGACGTAGTAAACGTTTTGGGGTGCGGAATGGTAATAGACATCAAGCACCTTTGCGGAGAAATGGATAAACTGCGCGCCGCGGGCATAAAGATAACGCCCGAAAATCTGAAGATAAGCGACAAGGCTATAATAACCATGCCCTACAACGTATTGCAGGATATAATGGAGGAGGACAGGCTTACAAAGGCTACGGGCAAACCCTACGGCTCTACCCGCCGAGGCATTGCGCCCGTGTATGCGGACAAGTATATGAAAAAGGCTTTCCGTATGGGCGAGCTTTTAAACCTCTCGCTGTTATACAAGCGCCTGCCCGATATAGTCGCCTGGAAAAATATGACTATTAAAGCGTACGGCTTCGACCCCGTAAAGGTGGACGATATGGTCGACTACTTTGAAAAGTACGGCAAGCCCCTGCGCGATTACATAATAGATACGGGAATATACCTCAACCAAGCGCATAAAGACGGCAAGAGAATAATGTTTGAAGCCCAGCTCGGTGCTCTGCGCGACATAGATTACGGCATAGTGCCTTACACCTCTTCGTCGTCTACAATCGCCGCGTACGCGCCCATAGGCGCGGGTGTTCCCAATTTGAAGATTGACAACTCGATAGGTATTATGAAGGCGTATTCTAGTTGCGTCGGCGCGGGCCCTTTCACCTGCGAATACTTCGGCAAAAAGGCGGATAAACTGCGCGAGCTCGGCGGCGAGTACGGCGCGGCTACGGGCAGACCGAGAAGGGTGGGACCTTTCGACGTGGTAGCTTCCCGTTACGGCATAATGTGCCAGGGCGCGGACGAAATTGCGCTTACCAAACTTGACATTCTGGACGAATATGAAGAGATAGAAATTTGTACCCACTACGAGCTTGACGGCAAGATTATAGACGAGTTCCCTTTCACCGACGTGCTTGACGATTGCAAACCCGTGTTCGAAAAGGTAAAGGGCTGGCACTGCGATACTTCCAAGTGCCGCACGGCGGAAGATTTGCCCAAGGAGGCGCTGGACTATATCCGCCTTTTGGAAAAGCTTTGCAACTGCAAAATAAAGTACGTTTCAGTAGGCGCGGAGCGCGATGCCTGCATAGTAATGCCGTAAAATTATGTTGAGAAAATTTTATAAGTTGCACGGTATAGGCAACGATTATATTTATTTCGACTGTATGAACCGGCCGCTGGAAAATGCGGAGGAGCTTGCGGTACGGCTTTCCGACAGGCACTTTTCTATAGGCGGCGACGGCGTTATTTTGCTTTGCCCCTCTGAAATTGCCGACTGTAAAATGCGCATGTTCAACGCCGACGGTTCCGAGGGCAAAATGTGCGGCAACGGTATACGCTGCGTTGGTAAGCTGGCGCACGATTTGGGTTACGTTACTGCCGATATATGCCGTATCGAAACGCTTTCGGGCATAAGAACCCTGTTTTTCACGTTCGATGAAAAGGGCAAGGTAGTATCGGCTAAAGTCGACATGGGTGCGGCGGTTTTGCAGGGTGAAAAAATACCGTCTAAAATCGCCGGCGAAAAAGTTGTCGGCTATCCGTTGAACGTAGGCGGCTGCGAATATAAAATAACGCTTGTGTCAATGGGTAATCCGCACTGCGTAATTTTCTGCGGCGACCCTTATGAAACGGAATTGGAAAAGGTGGGGCCGCTGTTTGAAAACAACGAGTTGTTCCCCGAAAGAATTAATACCGAGTTTGCGCGGGTTGACGCAAAAAACGAACTGACGATGCGCGTGTGGGAGCGCGGCAGCGGCGAAACGTGGGCGTGCGGCACGGGGGCGTGCGCTGTTGCCGTGGCGGCGGTATTAAACGGATATGCGGATAAAAACGCGCCTGTAACGGTTCATTTACGCGGCGGCGATTTGATAATCACCTATACCGAAGACAGCGTGTTTATGGAAGGCGGGGCAACGCTTGCGTTTGTCGGCGAGGTGGAAATCTGAAATAAATTTGTACAATTTTTAAGCGGCGAAATATTGCAATTCCGCCGCTTTTATGTTACAATAATCTATATTGTACGAATAAGAAAAATAAAGCGGCGGAAAGCCGCGGGAGATTGGTTATGACAAAGTACATTTTCGTTACCGGCGGCGTTGTTTCAGGGCTGGGTAAAGGTATCACCGCCGCGTCGTTGGGCAGGCTTTTAAAATGCAGGGGGTACAAGGTCGCTTCGCAGAAGCTTGACCCTTATATCAATATCGACCCCGGTACTATGAGCCCCTATCAGCACGGCGAGGTGTTCGTTACCGACGACGGCGCGGAAACAGACCTCGATTTGGGACATTACGAGCGGTTTATCGACGAAAATTTAAATAAATATTCCAACCTTACCACGGGCAAGGTTTACTGGAACGTTTTAAATAAGGAGCGCAACGGCGAATACCTCGGGCAGACGGTTCAGATTATTCCGCATATAACCAACGAAATAAAGTCGTTTATCTATAACGTGGGCGCAACTACGGGCGCCGACGTGGTTATAACGGAAATAGGCGGTACAATAGGCGACATAGAAAGCCAGCCGTTTATCGAGGCTATAAGGCAGGTTGCGCGCGAGGTGGGGCGCGATAACTGTTGCTTTATCCATGTAACGCTCGTGCCTTATATTTCGGGGTCGGAAGAGTTTAAGTCGAAACCCACGCAGCACTCCGTTAAAGAGCTGCAGGGTATGGGAATAAATCCCGATATAATTATACCCCGCGTAGACGCGCCTATGCCTAAGGACGTACGCGATAAAATAGCTATGTTCTGCAACGTCGAACCCGAGTGCTGCATAGAAAATATGACTATGCCGGTATTGTATCAGTGCCCGATAATGCTTGAAAGCAGCAATTTTTCCGAAATTGTTTGCAAGCGTTTGAAGCTCGACCCCCGCGTAATCGATTTAACCGAATGGAACAAGATGTTACAGCGCGTGGAAAGCCGCGACAAAACGGTTAAAATTGCGCTGTGCGGCAAATATGTTCAGCTGCACGACGCTTATTTATCGGTTGCAGAGGCGCTGGCTCACGCAGGGTACGAAAACTATGCTAAAGTCGATATAAAATGGGTTGACACCGAAACGCTTACAAACGCCGACGCGGACGAAATTCTCGGCGGCGCGGACGGCATAATCGTTCCCGGCGGATTCGGTACGCGCGGTGTGGAAGGTATGCTTGTATGCGCTGAATACGCCCGCAGGCATAACGTGCCCTATTTCGGCATATGTCTGGGAATGCAGACGGCGGTAATAGAGTATGCGCGCAACGTATTGGGCTATAAGGACGCGCATTCGTCCGAATTCAATCCCGAAAGCAAGCATCCCGTCATCGATTTAATGCCCGATCAGTACGGAGTAAAAATGGGCGGTACAATGCGTTTGGGCGCATACCCTTGCAAAGTTTTGGGTGATATTATGAAAACGGCATACGGCGTAGACGATATTTCCGAGCGCCACCGCCACAGATACGAATTTAATAACGATTACCGCGAAGAAATAGAAAAAGCGGGTATGAAAATAGCGGGAACGTCCCCCGACGGAACGCTGGTGGAAGCGGTTGAAATACCTTCTCTCGATTTTTATATCGGCGTGCAGTTCCACCCCGAATTTAAATCGCGCCCGCAATCGGCGCACCCCATATTCAGGGAGTTTATAAAAGCTTCGGTTAAATACGCGCAGGGTAAGTAAGGGAAATAATATATGAATTTCAATTCTAACTTTAAAAACATAGCGGAAAGTTATTTGTTTGCGGAGGTTGCGGACAGGGCAGCGAAATACAGCGCGGCGCACCCCGAAAAAAAGGTGCTTAAACTGGGTATCGGCGACGTAACTTTGCCGCTTGCGCCTGCGGTAATCGCAGCTTTGCACAACGCGGTAGACGATATGTCCCGAAAAGAAACTTTTAAAGGTTACGGCCCTTACGAAGGGTACGGTTTTCTCCGCGACGGTATTAAGGACTATTATGCACGAATGGGCGTGCATCTTAACGCAGACGAAATTTTTGTGTCCGACGGCGCCAAGAGCGATTTAGGAAATATTCTAGACATATTTTCCAAAGACAACACTGTGCTTGTTCCCGACCCCGTGTATCCCGTTTACGTAGATACAAACGTGATGGCGGGCAGGAAAATTATATATGCAAACGCAACCGAAAGCAACGGCTTTTTGCCTATGCCCGACTATAAAATAAAGGCTGACGTAATATATATTTGTTCGCCCAACAATCCCACGGGCGCGGCCTATTCGGTTGAGCAACTTAAAGAATGGGTTAAATACGCGCAGGAAAACGGCGCGGTTATACTGTACGACGCGGCGTACGAAAGTTTTATAACGGATAGCGGACTTGCGCGTTCCGTATATCAGGTCGAAGGCGCGGAGAACTGCGCTATAGAGTTTTGTTCGTTTTCGAAAACGGCGGGCTTTACAGGCACGCGCTGCGGCTACACGGTAATTCCCCGCGCGCTTAAAAAAGACGGCTATTCGGCTAACAAGCTGTGGTTCAGGCGTCAGGCAACAAAGTTTAACGGCGTGCCCTACATAATTCAGCGCGGCGCTGCTGCGGTATTCACCGAAGAAGGGCAAAAGCAGATAAAAGCTAACCTTGCGGTTTATCAGCGTAACGCCGCCTATATAGCAAGCTGTATGGACGGTTTGGGAATTTGGTATACAGGCGGTAAAAATTCGCCCTATATCTGGCTTAAATGCCCTGACGGCATGGGCAGCTGGGAGTTTTTTGATTACCTGTTAAACAACGCACAGGTTGTAGGAACGCCCGGAGCGGGGTTCGGCGACAACGGCGAAGGGTTTTTCCGCTTAACCGCATTCGGAAGCGAAGAGACTACAAAAGAAGCGGTTGCAAGAATAAACAACCTTTACAAAAAGGGGTAAAGTTTTATGAAAAAGGAAAGGGGTTTAGGCGTGCTTTGCCACATTTCTTCTCTTCCCAACGAGTACGGAATAGGTTCGCTGGGCAAAGAGGCGTACGAATTTGTAGACCTTTTAAAAAAGGCGCGCGTAAAGTACTGGCAGATTTTGCCGCTTCAGCAAACGGGTTACGGCGATTCGCCTTACCAGTCGGTTTGCTGTACGTCGGGCAACCCCTATTTTATCGATATCGAAGCGCTTAGGGCGCAGGGGCTTTTAGACGACGAGGAGCTTGAAAGCGCTAAAGTGGCGGCCGGCGATATCGATTATGCCGAGGTTTACGAAAAGCGTTTTGCTTTGCTCCGCCGCGCATATGCAAGATTTAACATACGCAACGAAAAGTTTGTAGAATTTATTGAAAGCGGCGAATTTGAGGACTATGCGCTGTTTATGTCGCTTAAAGCGCGTTATGGCGGCACGTTCAATCATTTCCCCGACGCATACAAGTATAAGGAACATTTGGCTGTTTACGAATTCAGAAACGCAGTGTACCGTTCGGAATACTGCTTCTGGCTGTTTTTGCAGTATCAGTTTAAGCAGCAGTGGGCAAAGCTTAAGGCATACGCCAATGAAAACGGTATAAAAATAATAGGCGATATTCCGCTGTACGTTGCGTACGATTCTGCCGATATCTGGGCGCGCAGCGAATTGTTTCAGCTTGACGAGGATTTAAAACCCGTAAAGGTTGCGGGCGTTCCCCCCGACTATTTTTCAAAACACGGTCAGCTTTGGGGTAATCCGTTATATAACTGGGACGCAATGCGCGCGGAAAATTACGACTGGTGGTTAAACCGCATTGCCAAAGCCAAGGAAATGTACGACGTTATCCGCATAGACCATTTCCGCGGTTTCGACAGGTATTACGCAATACCCGCAGGGGCGCATAACGCCACAGTAGGCGAATGGGAGGACGGACCGGGAGCCGAACTTTTCAACGAGGTGGAAAAGCGGCTGGGAAAAACGGAAATTATAGCCGAAGATTTAGGCATTATCGACGACGGCGTTACAATGCTGCGCGACGGTTTCGGATTTCCCGGTATGAACATTTTAATGTTTGCTTTCGACGGCAGCGAGGATAACGGTTATCTGCCGTCCAACATAGCGGAAAACTCGGTTACGTATACCGGAACGCACGACAACGATACCGCCCTCGGGTTTTTAGAGGGTATGGACGAAGCGCAGTTTAAAGACTTTAAAAAACAGCTAAGAAAAACTATAAAACAGCAAAACGCATACATACCCGTTGTAGACAGAACCGACGCGGCAAAGGCGCTTTGCGTAAGCGCGGCGTACGCAAAGTCGTATTTAACCGTTTTGCCGGTGCAGGACATTTTATGCCTTGACAATTCCGCGCGTATGAACGTACCTTCAACGTCGGTTGGCAACTGGCGTTTCCGTCTTACAAAAATGCCGGGGCGAAATGCAATGGCTCAGCTTAAAAAGCTTATAAGTGACTGCGGCAGATAATTTAATTTAAAAAAGTAAAAATAAACCACCCGTATTTTGCGGGCGGTTTTTTTGTGTTTGTAAATGTTTGCAGTTCGCTTCTTTTGCCGTAAAACTTGTTACTACTGTCATTGTAGGTCGGCGAATGTTGCAAAAATCATTGACGCCTAAAATATAATCACAGCTAACGGAAAATATTTCGGATAATTTAATTATAATATCTACGGAAGGTAAGCTTTTACTCTTTTCCCAAAGCGAAACCGTATCTTGCGATACGCCCAGCATTTCGCCAAGTTGAGATTGCGAAATGTGTTTTTCAGTTTTAAGCTCCTTTATTCTGTAGCCTATGGTGTTCCTTTTTTCGTTTAGCATATAATTTATTATACGAAAAATGCTCGTAAAATTGTTGACTTACGAATTATTCTCGTATAAAAACAAATCTAAACTATAAGAGAGGATTAAATATGAAAGAATATTCGGCAATCGGGCAAATAAACTATTCGGCAGGGGGGATGCAAATATTTGAAACCGGAAGGAAAGTGTTTAAGGCGGGCTGCCATAAAAATGTAAAAAATCGGGAACGGCTAAAAGATGTTCCCGACTGATTTAATTATAGCAAATTACATTTAATTAACTAAGCCTAAAATATAAGCAGGGTCGGCATCTAAAACTTTACACAGTTTTGCAAACGTATCAAGCGCGGGAAAAACATTCTCGCGCATATATTTTGAAACTGTCTGTTGTGATACGCCTAATGCTGTTGCAATATCTTTTTGCGGTATTCCGCTTTGTTTAATAGCTTCTCTCAATCTTTCTTGAATATTTTTTAATTCCATTTCAATCACTCTGCATATAAATTATCGTATACCAGGTGATTATTTTCTTGACAATCGCATATTATACGATTTAAAATAAATAAACTAAAATTATAATGAGGGTTAAATATGAAAGAGCATTCGGCAATCGGACAAATGTACTATTCGGGCAGGGGAAGATGCGATTATTTGAAACCGGAAGAAAAGTGTTTACGGCAAGCTGCCATTTTAAGCGAAAAATATAAATTACTGAAAGAGCGTTTACATATTACGGAAGAGTTACTGCTTGTTTTGGAAGATTACGAAAACGCCGTTGCCGATTATCATGCAAAAGAATGTGCCGAGCGCTACGCCGAAGGCTTTAAGTTCGGGCTGCTGTTAGGTATTGAGGCAGGGGAAAGCAAGTGCAGCAATAATTTATAGAATTATTACGCCTGCCGTGCAAAAATTCGCACGCACAGTACCGTCATATCGTCGGGTGTGCCGTTTACGCGTTCCTTAGCCGCGGCAAGAATTTTTTCGGCAAGGTTTTGCGGATTAAGCGGCTTTAACATCTGCAAAAAGTCGTACAAATCGGAAACTCCGTTAAAGGCGGACGTTACTCCGTCGCTCATAAATACAACAATATCGTCCTTTTTAAGCTGTTCTTTCGCGGTAGCGGGGTGCAGATTGTCTAAAATTCCCAGCGGAAGAGAGTGACTTTCCAAAACTTTTATTTCCCCTTTGCGCACAATAATGCCGAGTGGCGCGCCAACTTTTATAAACGAAGCGGTAAGCGTGTTAAGGTCTATTGCTGCGGCGTCTATGCAGGTAAAGCGCTCGTCGCGGTTAAAGCATAAAAGTTTATTAATGGTGTCAAGTACTATGTCTGTGGGCATTTCCGAGCGGTAAAACGCCTCTATTAAAGAAATTGCGGTGGTTGAGACTTTGCGTGCGTATTCGCCGCTGCCCATACCGTCTGAAAGCGCCATGAGGAAGGAGTGTTCGTTTATTTTAATTACCGTATGGGTATCGCCCGAAACGCTTTCGCCGTCTTTAACCGCGTGCGCAACGCCGAACGCCGCGTCGTATTTGGGCGGTTCCACAAGGTAATAAGCACATTTCTGACCGTTAAAAACCGTTTTGTCTTTAAGCATAAGTTTAACGCGCAGAATATCTTCAAGCGTAAGTTTTACCGCGTTGAAATTTTTACAGTCGACAAGCGTTAAATTTACCGATATGTTTTCACGTCCGCGAACGCGTATTTCTGGGCAGGACACGCCGTTTGCGGCAAGTTTTAAAACTATTTTCTTTTCGTGTTCCGAATAGTCCTCGCTTTCGCGGCAAAATTCAACGGCGCGGCTTTTTAATACTTCGGCAACGCCGCGCGCCTGACCGGCCAAAAGTCTTCTGCCGCTGCGCGCGTTTTCCGCTTCCAAATTCATTTTACGGTATTCGTACAAAAGCCTGTTTACGGTTTCGGTTAGCGCAGTCGGGTCGGAACAGTTTGCGGTTATGTCGCCCGTCAAATCTACAAAACTCACCTTTCCTTTAAGGCATCCGGCTTCTATAAGCGAATAAAAGCCGCGGTAAACTTTTGTCGTTTCGCAAACCTCCTTGCGGCTGCAGTTTGCGCACATACTCTGTTTAGCTTCTGCCAGCATACGTTTTTTCATAGCGCCGTCGTCTATTTTTTCGTCAAGTTCGGTAAACGCGTTTTCTATTTCTCTGAAAACCTCGCTCATACGGTAAAGTTTTTCCGACACGTATTCACGGTACTGTTCCTCGTTTGTGCGCGGCAAAACTTTTTCAACTTTCAGCATTGCGCGGGTGTTTTCCATTACCTTTTTAGAAGGGAAGAAGGACAGCGAGCAGCTTAATATAAGCAAAATGCCGGTAATTACCGCGGTTGATATGCCGCCGGTAAACGCGCCGCGAAGATACAGCGTTGCGGCGGCCGTTACCGCGCAGGACAGTCCGGGGGCAAATCTGCCCAGTTCGGCAAAAGCTAAGGCGGCAACCGCAATAAGCACAAAGGCCGTTAAATAGCTGAAATCAAGTTTTGTTACCGCGCAAGGCAAGGCGACCGCGCAGGCTACGATAACGGACGATGGCGATTTTAAAAGGCGTACGGCAACGGCCGTTATTCCCGCGCCAAGGCAGATGTAGGCGTATAACCCCGTAAGGTTACAAAGTCCTATGCCTGCAACGGCGAAAAATACGGCAAGACAAATAAGTTCGTCGGGGCGCAGACGGCATCTGTAGAGTCTGAACAGTAAAGCGTATACGCTGCGGAAAGCGAAAAACGCGTATACGGTTACGGCAAACGCCGCAATAGTTTTAAGTATGTAAACGTTGTCTGTAAAATATATGCCTTTTATTCCGTACCAGCGCGCAAACGCAACGTAGGGAGCAAGTGCAATTACTATGTACGCAATAGCTTCAAAGCGTATTTTTCTGCCCGTACGGCGGTATAAAAAAGTTATTAAAGTTAAAAAAGCGCCTTCGAAAAGGGATAAAAGCACCGATATCCAGTCGAGATTAATTACCGATGCGACAAGATATAAAACGGGCGTTGCTATTATGTTTGTGCCGCATACCAGCATTGAAAAACACAGCCCCAGCGAAAAGGGGACGGTGGGCAGCGCTGCGTTTAAAGTAACAAGCGTCAAAGCGTATGCGGCGTATAAAAGTATGCTTTTCAAATTTATTTTAAGGTGCATAACCGCATTATATAACGCGTGCGCGCGCGTAAATTGTCTTAGTGTGGTTTTTTTTGTACTTTATTAAAATAATAATCCACCCGCCTAGCGGGTGGTATTTCATTTTCGGGCATAGCCC
>CAMRSY010000021.1 GCA_947053545.1 uncultured Clostridia bacterium | reverse complement strand
TAAATAATATATTACCAAAAATATAGCATTAGCCCGTATTTTTTGTCAAGCAAAATCACAGAAATGAAAAAGCGGCGTTTTTTATAACAAAAACACCGCAAAAAATAAATAAAATTTAACATTGCCCCCGTAATATGCCTTAATGAACGCATTTTTCAAATTTCAATCAAATAACCGGCCAAACGTAAAGCGCCCTCTATTTTATCAAGCGTTTGCTCGTTTTCCCCCGAAACGGTATGGTAATGATATCCGTCGGTAACGCTCATAAGCGGCTTCGAAGCGCCAGAAACCAGCGAACGGTACAGCTCTTCTGCGTGCCGCAACGTGGACAGTTCCAAACGCGCCGATATTTTTCCGTATACCCTGTGGTGCACGCTTACGTCCTCTATTTTTCCCCCGTTGGAAATTATTATTTCGCTTTCGTTAACAAGTTCCTGCAAGGTATGACGGCACTTGAAAACGCGTTCGGCGCGCAACCCCGCGTCCAAAACATAGCCGCGGTTAGTTGAAATAACGCCGTACCCCTGCGCCCTTAAAATAGCGATATCCTGAACGATAACCTGCCGCGAAACCGAATATTTATCGCTTAAAAAATTTGCGGCCACGGGGTTTTGGCTGTTGCCTATCAGCGAAAGAATTTCCTTCCGCCTTTCGTGGGCTTTCATTACATTTCCTCTTCGGGACGGAGCTCTTTTAACGACAGGTCTAAAATCGGCGCCGAATGAGTCAACGCGCCTGACGAAACGAAATCCACACCCGTTTCCACAACCCTTGCAACGTTTTCCAACGTTACGTTTCCGCTACACTCGGTAAGCGCTCTGCCGTCTATCATTTCAACCGCCTTTTTCATATCCGCAACCGACATATTGTCAAGCATAATTATGTCCGCGCCCGCCTCAAGCGCTTCGCGGCACATATCCAGATTTTCAACCTCCACCTCTATTTTACGAACGAAAGGAGCGTACGCCCTTGCCATTTCAACCGCCTTTTTAACGCCGCCCGCCGCGCCTATATGATTGTCCTTTAAAAGCACTCCGTCGGACAGGTTGTACCGGTGGTTGTTACCGCCGCCGCAGCGAACCGCGTACTTTTCGAACACGCGCATATTCGGGGTGGTTTTGCGGGTATCCAAAAGTTTAGTTTTACCGCCTTCCAAAAGTTTGGCAACGCTGCGCGTGTAGGTTGCAATGCCGCTCATACGCTGAAGAAAATTCAGCGCAACCCTCTCGCCGGATAACAGCACGCGTATATCCCCCGATACCATAGCTATGCGCTGTCCTTTTTTAACCGAGTCGCCGTCCTTTACGAATATTTCTATAATCGTATGTTCGTCTAAAAGTTTAAAAACCCTTTCAAACACGTTAAGTCCGCAAATAACTCCGTCCTGTTTACAAATAAGCTTAACGCGCCCGCGTTTATATTCGGGCATAACCGAATTTGTGGTTACGTCCTCGTTGCCTATGTCCTCTTCCAGCGCCTGTTTTATAAGCCTGTCCATTATAAGTTTTTCGGTCAAATCGTTCATATGCGTTTCTCCTTGAATTTTTCGTTTATGTCAACTCCGCTATCCGCAAGCTTAACGGCTTTGTTCACCGTTCTTTTGTATTCGCGCAAAAGTTTTTCGTGGTCGCTGTATTTTTTCGTGTCGGTTATAACCGCACGCGCCGCTTTTTCGTCGGCAGCCGAATAGCCTACCGTAATATCGCGCGCCGCCCGCTTTGCAAACAACAAGCTTTCCAATAGCGAGTTAGAAGCCAGCCTGTTTTTACCGTGCACGCCGGTGCAGGAAGTTTCGCCGACGGCGTAAAGCCTGGGCAAAGTTGTTCTTCCGTTTAAATCGCTTCTTATTCCGCCCATAAAATAATGGATTGCGGGCACAACCGGTATAGGCTGCGTAAAAACGTCGTACCCCTCTTCGGCGCATCTGGATACGATTGAAGGGAAATGACTTTCTATTTCCTCTTTGGGAATAGGACGCATATCCAACCATACGAAATCGGTGCCGTCCTTCCGCATCTGCTCCAGCACGGCGTTTTTAACCACGTCACGCGGCTGCAGCTCGTCGGTAAAGCGGTTGAAATTTTTATCTAAAAGGTGCGCGCCCTCGCCCCGTATCGACTCGGTAATCAAAAACCTTCTGCCGCGCTTACGCGAATAAAGCGTTGTTGGATGGGTTTGAATATAATTGATATTGTCAACCGCAACCCCGTGCTTTAGGCATATAGCGAGCGCGTCGCCGGTAAGCACGCGGAAATTTGTCGTGTTTCCGAAAGCGCCGCCGATTCCGCCGGTTGCAAGCACGGTATAATCGGCGTAAATCTTTTTAACCGCTTTTTCCTTTTGGCTGTAAACTACAAGTCCGAAACATTCGCTGCCGTTTTCTATTATATCCAGCATAACCGTATCGGATTGAATTTGAACGTTTTTAAGTTTTTTTACTTTTTTAAAAAGAGCGGCGGTTATTTCTTTACCCGTGCAATCTTCGTGAAAAAGTATGCGCGGCGACGTATGCCCGCCTTCGCGCGTGCACGCAAACGAACCGTCGGCATTTTTTTTGAAAGCCACTCCGCAATTTTCAAGGTCGGCGATAATCTCGCGCGAGCCCTTAATCATACATTCCACCGCGGCGGGATTGTTTTCGTAATGCCCCGCCCGCATAGTGTCGTTATAATACTCGTCATAATCGAAATCGCCGCGAAGCATACAAATGCCGCCTTGGGCAAGATAGCTGTCGCTTTGCTTTGGCGATTTTTTACAGATTAAAAGCGCCGACACGTCTTGGGGAAGGTTCAGCGCGCAGTTTAAACCGGCAACACCCGCGCCGACAATTATTACGTCGTATTTTTCTTTTAAAATTGACATCACTTAACGACCTTAAATATTTTAAGCGAATAAAAGTATACACAAAAACTTTACACCTGTCAAGTCTGATGTAAACCTTTTTGAATTTTATTAAGTTGAAAGCCGTCTTCGACAGTATAAGTCAAAATTTTAAGTGCTCAAACGTAAGAAGACTTAATATGATAGCGTGTAAGGAGAAAAAGAAATGAAAGCAAGCCAAATTTACTGCACCGAAATTGCAAGCGCAGACAACAAAAAGCGCGGTTATATTTTATCCATTTGCTGCGTTAAAGATATGATTGAGGGCTATATATGCTGCAACGAAAACGAAAACGAGTTTTTTGCAGAAAGCGCGGGAGTTAAATTTTCGGAAAGCGGCGCAACCTTTTTACTTACCGGAAAAGAAAATAAAAAGGGCTACCGTTTAAAACTGGGACAGGCTGTATATTCGAACGGGGGGAAATTTTTAGGACACATAGACGACTTTACGATAAAGAGCAACCGCATTGTGTGCGCCCACGTCGGCAAACGCAAATACCCTTTCGATAAACTTATTTTGGGCGACGTGGCAATTTTGAAGGACGGCGGTATAACCGCGGAAATTGCCGCAAAAGATATGTTTATAGGAGCAATGCTTAACGCTCAATAATTTAAAACGGATTGCCTTGCTTTGGACAATCCGTTTTAAAATTTATAAATCGTACTTAGCCATAAGTTTTAAAAGCGCGTTGAACATATCGTTTAACGCCTCACCTTCCTGCGCGGAAAGCACTCCCTTCACTTTTAATACCGTTAACGCGGTTTTTATTTTTTCAAGTTCCTGCCTGTCGCCTCTGCCCAGATTTTTTAAAAGCAGTTTATCGGAAATAGAAAGCGCATGTTCCAGCCTTACCCCGCTGTTAACCGCGTTAACTGCAGACGGCGGCTGGGCGTTTTGCACGGGTTTCGGCGGCCGCGCCTGAGCAGGCGGGACAGAAGAAACGGTTACATAGGGAACCGCGCGCTCATCCGCCCTTTCCTGCACCTTTGCTTTAAACAGCGAAAGCGCGCCGTAAATTATATATCCCGCGCACCAGAAAAAAGCCGAAAACGCAACCGAAAGGGCAACGGAAAACTCAGTTAAAAACACTGCCAAAGTAAGGGCCGTAAAAGCGTTGACCATACACAGAAAGACGCGCTTGTCGCGGGAACGCAGTCTCCTTGAAAACGCGCACCCGAAAAACGCGGCAACGCACACCAGCCCGAACGCCGAAAAATCCATAATTGCCAGCAACGCAAAATCGGCCTCGCCGAATTGATTTAAAACATTTTGAAAAAACCGCGTAACAATTTCCATACGCGCTGAATTATACCCCGTTTGACTGCGCGCCAACGGTGTTATTTTGTCTTAATTTGCCGAATTAAAATAAATCTATCTGCCTGCACGCGTAAATGTTTACTATAGTTGCGGAAACCTCGCTTTTGTCTATTCCGTAAATTTTACTTACCACGCTTTTGTAAAGCGCAAGCTGTGGCAGATATTTCTTTTTCAGATATTCGTCTCCGTGCGCAGAATATTTATAATCTATTATGTCCGCTCCCTTTATTTTGCCGTTTTCGCTGCGGACGTGCAAAAGGTCTATCGCACCCTGAACGATTACGCTGTTGCCGTCGTCCGCGCAAGCTTCCGCATTTAAGCCGCCCTCTTTCAATGAAATGTACTCCGCCGACGGCAACCTACAGATAAACTCTCTTTCCCGATAAACCGTATTCCCGTCAATCTTCGAAAACACCGGCATTTTCAAAATTTTAACTAAATTATCCGCTTTTAAAAGCGCAGCGCTTTCAGCCGTTATCATACCGGACGACACAAACTTTTCAAGCTGGATTTCAACGCCTTCCTTATCCTTTATTTTAAAGTTACAAAGTTCTAAAAACTTATGATAAGCCAAACCCGCGTCAACGCCGGTGTCGGCGCCGTTTTCCATATCGCCGTCGAAAAGCATATCGGTATTTTCTCCGCTTAAAAGCCTTAAAAGATGGGAAGCAGAACTCTTTACGGGCAACTCCACGCCAAGTTCGAAAGGATATTTGTACTGCGATATTTCGCGCAGATTCTTAAGCAGATTTTTATCGGCTCGGCTACCGTCTAAAATTCTTTTAACTTTGCCGAAGTTTCCGTAATTCATACGTTCGGCGGACAATATTCGGGGGGTAAACTCGTTTATATCGAACAAATCGGCATAATTTTCGGCAAAACACGCCTTTATTTTATCGTACTGTTCCACCCTGCTTGTAAGCACGTGCAAAGCATATTTAGCGCGCGTACAAGCAACGTAAAATAAATTTATTTCGTTGCCAATCTCTTCACTTTCCTTCCTGGCTTTGTAAAGCCTGCGCAACACGGTATTACGGTAGGTTCTGTCGCCGCCGTAATACCGCGGAGCAAACCCGAAATCGTCGTCGAAAGGCATATCGTTCCGCTCGTCGCCGCCAAAGCCGACCGAGATGTCGGCAATAATTACAACGGGAAATTCCAGCCCCTTCGAAGCATGCATCGTCATAACCTTAACGCTGTCGGATGCAAGCGCCGGCGACGCGGATATATAATTCCCGCCCGCCTTGATTTTGGATAAAAATGCTGAAAGATACAGTTCGCCGGAAGGCGACGCCGCCTCCTTTTGCAACCTTCTTAACGCAGAAAGTTTAAGTTCGGTATCGAACAACGCAGAAAAACCGTTAACGTTCGTAATTTCGTCTATCAGACGCGCCGCGCCTATGCTGCCCGAAAGCGTTCGCAACCTTCCCGTACGCGAATAAAATTCGGCAAGCTTTTCCGATATACCGTCGCGCTTTTCTTCCGCGTACCTGCGGCAACACTCCCCGAATTTCGGCGCGTCCTTGCCCGTGCCGCCGAAAATGCGCACCAGCGCAAGTTCGCTTTCGCTTAAATTTCCAAGCGGCGATAAAAGTGCGGTTACAAGCGGAATATCCTGCGCGCCGTTATCGAGATACGACAAAACGTCCAGCATACGCTTTATTTCGGGGCGGTCGCATATATTAGTTTCCGCGCAACCCGCCACGGCATACTTAGAAGAAAGCGCGCGTACAATTCCCTGCGCGTTTTTATTTGCCCGCTTCCTTGTCAGCACGCAGATATCGCCGGCCTGCACCTTAACAAAGCCGCCCTTATCAGGGTCGTAGTACTCGCTTTTCAACGCCTCTTCCACAAGCTGCAAAACCGCCGCGCCTTCCGCCGTAAATTTCTTTTCGACGGCTTTTTCTTCCGTAACCGAATAAACCTTATCCGCCTCTCTTTTGCCCGTTTCACCGCCGTCGAACAGGCAAATTTCCGCAATACCTTCTTTTCCGCAATATCTTGCTCCGCCGCGCATTTCGTGCCCGGAAGCATAGTCGAATTCGCATAAAGGCGGCTTCATAACCGAAGAAAACAGCCTGTTTACAAATTTAATAATCCCCGCGGAACTGCGGAAATTATCCGGCAGAATAATGTATTCGCCGCGGCTTCCCACCTGTCCGCACTTTTCGGAAAAGAAGCGCGAACGGCTGCCGCGGAATCCGTATATCGCCTGCTTTAAGTCGCCTACGCAGAAAACGTCTCCTCCAGCAACCGCGTTTATAATTTCGTCCTGAATGGGATTTACGTCCTGATATTCGTCGACGAAAACAAATTTATATTTTTCGCGAATGCCCGCGCGCACGTCGCAGTCGCATCCGTTTTCGGTTAAAAGCGTCAAGGCAAAATGCTCTAAATCGCCGTAGTCAAGCTTGCCCTCTTCGCGTTTAACCCCGTCATATACCTCCGCGAACCTCAAAAGCACGTAAGAAAACGCCCTTGCAACGGCTCCGCTGCCGAAATACCGCAGCTTTTCCGTCTCTTCGTTTTCCATATCCTTTATCAACGCTTTATATTTCTTTTTTACGCCGTCGCAAAACCGCGAAAACTCCCCGTCCGCCTCGGCAGCTTCGGGCGAAAATCTGGGCTTAACCGCCGTGCAAAGCCTTGCGGGCAAAGCGTAAGGATTGCAGTTTACCGCCGCGTCTAAAAGCGTTTCGCGCATTTGCCCCAGCACCTTGAAATAACCTTCGGCGTTGACGGCAGGTTTAAATTTATCCGCGAAACCTTCGATTGCGTCCGCAAGAATTTTAAATTTCCCCGCAAGGGTTTTTCCGTATTCCGCGGTTACTTTTGCAAACCCTTCGTCGGTAAACGCAGTTTGGCAAGCCGACTTTACAGTTTGCTGCCAACGGGGACGTTGACGCACCTCGTCATATGCTGAAAATATAAGTTCTTTCAGCGCTTTGTCGCTGCGTTTTTTCCTTAACTTTTCCAACAGAAACAAAAATTCTTGGTCCCCGCTTTCGTACAATTCGCCGAACAGTTCGTCCATAGCGCGCGCCCGCAATGCCGACTGCTCGGCGCCGTCGGTTAAAACCTCGAACGACGCATCAACCTGCAAAACGTAAAAGTACGTTCTTATCAGGCGCGCGCAAAAGGAATGAATAGTACTTATGTCCGACGCATTTATTTTCGAAAGCTGCAGCCTGATATTTTCACGCTTTAACAAATCGTTGGTATTCAACCTTTCAATAAGTTCGCGCCGCAACTTTTCCTTCATCTGTGCGGCGGCTTTTTTCGTAAACGTAACGGCAAGCACGTTATCAAGGCTTGCGCCGTCCTCTAAAATATCCGCAAGCCGCTTTATCATAACGGTTGTTTTGCCCGCGCCTGCCGAAGCCGAAACCAGCACTTCGCCGCGCGCCTTTATTGCTTTTATCTGTTCGGGCGTGGCGCTCATATCTCCATCCTCCCGGTTTTTTCCGCACGTACAATTTCTGCAATTTTTTTGCAATCGCAAGCTATTTCTTCGCGTTCGCCCAAAATGTCTTTATCGTAACCGCAACATCCGCCGTACTTGCAATACGCGCAAGCTCCGGTAGCCGGCGACGGCGAGATTTCTCCGCCGGTAAGTTGACTTGCCCCCTGCTTTGCAAGAATTTCAGCATATTCCAGAAAATTAAAGAAATCTTCGGTCGCCATGGCTTTATCCAGTTTTCTGCCGTTAAGATAAGCGCCGACGTACGCGCTTTTATCCTTTTCGCGCAATCCCGTATCCGAACGCCTTACCACCTCTTCGCTGCCGTCCATAAATCCGCGCAAAGTAAACAATCCGTTTCCGTCGGCGGAATATTCGGTATTTGCCGGAAAATAATATGCCCCCGCAGGCCGCCTGCCTTCCGCCGCGGCGGAAAGGTATAAAGGAAGTTGCAGTTTAAGCCCTGAGTAATAAGACGATACGCTGTCATCGATAGTTCCGGTTTTATAATCTATTATGCGCACAAACCCGTCGCTTACGTCAACTCTGTCTATCCTGCCCCCCACGCTTATTCCTTCACCCAGCGAAATCGAACATCTGCTTTCTGCACGCTCTACCTTAAACATCGAATTTTTAATCTGTTCGAACATTGCTACAGAAACGGTTTTCGCTTCGTTTATAAGCGCGTGCGCGGAATAGGTTCCCTCGCCGTCTTCCGCCTGTACGTTGAAACTAACCTTTTCTAACAGCCCTTTCGCACACTTTTCGGCAAAAATTTCACACTCGCCGATATCGTTAAATTCGTTTAACTTTTCGGCAACGCTTTCCAATACGGCGTGAATGAAATTGCCAGAATCCAACGGACGGAACACCCCTTCGCGCCGTTCGGCAAGGCGAAGCCCCTGCTGCATAAACGCCTTATACGGACAGGAATAAAACGTTTCAAGCGCGGTAGGGGATACTCTTTCACCGTATAGCCCGCGCCAGTCGACTGCGGCGACGGCCCCGTCGGAGTCCGCCTGAATTATGTTTCCGTTCTCCTTTAAATACCCGTAAACAGCGGAAATGCGCCGCTCTCCGTAATCTTTATCACCGCTCAAAAAGAAATTGACGCATTTCAAGGCGGGCACGGGGCGGGAACACACATAAGCAAAATTTTCTACCGTTTCCGAAAGCGCTTTTACAGGCAGAGCCTCCAAACGCCCGCCGTTTACTAAAAATATATTTTTAACGTATTCGATTATTTCGCTCGCTCCGCACTCCTCACCCCCGCTGCGCAGAGGATAAATAAGATACAGTTTATTTGTAAATGCGCACAGATTAAGGGCGGTAATTTCCTTTACCCGCCTGTTTACCTGCGAAATTTTAGGCGAAACGGCTATTTTCAGTTTTTCAAGCGAGGTAAGTTCGCCGTCGGTTAAAATTGCTGTATCCTGCGAGGCGGCGGGCACCGCGTCGGTTAAGCCGCCCACAAACAAAACCTTGCTGCCGGCGTTGGCGCACGAAGACAAATCGCTTACAAACACCGCGTCCTGCTTGGGCTGTATAAGCGAAATCTCCGCGGCGGTAAATCCGCTTTTCAAAATTTTCGCAAATTCCTTAACTGTAAGTTTGTCGCCCGCGGTAAGTTTTTCCGCTTCGTTCAGCACTTTGAAAATTTCCAAAAAGGCACGGCGGGACATAGCCCCTACCGACGCATACCCGCAGCTTTCGGCATCTTCCGCCATTTCAATAAGCCGGCTTTCGGCGTTAAAGTTAATAAGAAGATTACGTACGGCGTTGCACAGTCCGGCGCTTTCCTTTTCACGCGCGGGCAACAGGGTCAGCCCTTGCAAAAACCTTTGCTGCACCCTTCCCACAGCATCGTAATCAAGCCCTTCCGCTTTACATATTTCTTGATTAACGCCCTTTTTTACTCCGCCGCGGAAAGAAGCCGCCCGCAACATATAATTAACGAACATATCCCTGTCGTTTATAAGATTTCCACCCTCGCCGTTAAGGGTAAACAGCGGCGACGAAACGACGGCAAGCACGCTTTCAAGCCGGCAGCCGTCGGAAACGCAACCGAGATAATCGAGTATAAACGAACAAGCCGAATGCGAAGAAAGCGGATAGCGCCTGTCGACGTACATGGGTATGTTATACTCGCCGAAAGCACGCTCTAACGCGGGTTGCAACGAATTAATATCGGGCAACATTACCGAGATTTCACGGTACCTTACGTTACCCTCTTTAACGCATTTAAGTATCTGGGAAGCGATAAAAGTGCATTCCTCTTCTTCGTCAGTTGCCTCGGCAACCAGCAATTCCCCCCGTACTATGCTGCATTTAACCGCATTATGAAAACTTTCGGGCTCAAAAACATACCTTCTTATATGTTCTGCAGCCAACCCGAGCCGCGAAGGCATTTTAACAATAAAATCGCCGCCGCGATAAACACCTTCCTCTTTTGCGATACGCACAAAATCGGTCCACGCTTCGTTTACATATTTCGATTCGCTGCCGCCGATAAATATGCCGAACACGTTTTCAGATGTGCGCATGCACGCCCTTACGCAGTCGGAAACCGACGAAGTGAATGCCTGAAAACCCAAAAATAAAACGTCAGATTCCGCTATATCCGCGCTGTTTGAAATTACGCTTGGCAACCGCCGCAAATAAGCGTTTCTGTCAACCGCTCCGTGCTCGGAAAGATATTGCATATACTCCCTGTACAAAAATTCCAAGTCGTGAAGTTTACGTTGCAACAGCCTGCCCTCGGCTTCTATTCCGCTTAAATCGTCGGCGGACACTTTGGATGAATACAATAAGGCAATGGTATCGTAAACCTCCTGCGCGGCATTAACTGCGGAAAGGCGTTTGAAAAGCTGCAGTTTTTCACGGTTGTTTTCAATAAGTTTGCGGATAGCCATAGCCGAGCCTTCGGCGGAAAGCACGTTTTCGCACACCCCCGTTTTGCCCGACAAAAAGCGTGAAAGCGTATAGATAGACACGGCAAATGTGCCGCCAATCGCTTCGCATACGGCACGTTCGGCAACCAGCGACAATCTGTCCTCGCAAAAAACAACAAGTTTTTTACCCTCTCTGCCGTTCTTTTCGGAATGTTCCGAAACCAACTGTTTAAATTTTTCCAGCCCCGCCGAAAGACACGGCGCGATATAAACCCTGCTCATTGTTATAACCGTAAATATTTTGCAATTTATATTGCAAAATCATTATAACACACCGCCGGCTAATTTTTAAATATTTAACGCGCAAAAGTTTTTACTTTCGTAAAAATATATGTTATAATCTTTGCTATGAAAGCTTTTGGCAAATGTTTGGCAACCGTAATGGTTGCTTCAAGTTTAATAGCGGTTGCAGGCTGCTCGGGCGGATCGTCAAGCCCGAAGGTAGCCACAACGGCAAACTGGAATGTAAGAACATCAACTTCTGTAGAGAAAAACAGTTTTGATTTCTGGCAGAAAAACAAAGAGGTCGCCGAATATGCGCTGACCTTTACCGACGGCTCTAACAGCAGTTATAAAGTTAATTACAATCTTGAATCGGCTGTTTATAAAACCGAGTTTTATATGTTGCCCGCATACGACTGGGCTGCGGACACCACGGAAGAATACCGCACGGAAAACAGCGAAAAAGAAGCTTTATACGTTTATAAGACTCAGCTTAACATAAGCGGTGTTTACCAGCTGAAGCCCGACGGCGACAAAAAAGAGTTTACCGACGCAATAGAAACAGAGTGCTATTTCCGCCCCGCCGGACAAAACCTGCAGCCCGTTTATTCGTACCAGTCCGTAAAAAACACGGCGCCCTCTTCCCTGAGCGCGGGCAATATAAACGGCGTGTACGTACGCATTAACGCCGAATACGAAACCTTTTACAACAAGGCTTGCACGCAGGCTACGGTATACGAAACGGTTTATGAAAATGAAGACAGAACGGACGATGGCAAAACAAAAGTTACGAAGCTGGGATTAAGCGGAAATTCGGGATATTCGAATTTCGACAACAGCCAGTTGCGCGCCGCAATACGCGCGTTTACAATGTCGGGAGGCGCAAACCGTACCTTTAATGTGGTTACCCCTCAAAACGGCGCTGTTCAGTCGGTTTCGGCAGGCATAGCAAATCCTATGGAGCTTAACACCGAAGACGCCGAGCAGCTAAAAATTATCGAAGCGCTTAACGACGCCCCTGACAGTTATATCTTTTTCGACGGCACCGTCGAGGACAAGAAAGAAGACGAGAAGGACAGGGTTTACCGCTATAACGCAATAAGGCTTTCCATTAACGCCTCGCTTCAGGGAACCGCGCCCACAATGTGGTATTCCACCGTAGAAAACAACGATATAAACGGAACCCGTTGCGTTCTGCTGAAAATGAGCACCCCCCTTTCGTTCGGGTTGGGCACGCTTAATTACTCGTTGAAATCTTTAAACGTCGTACCCGTTGAAACAACAAAATAAGAAAACAAGCAAATGCAAACCGCCGCGCCGTTAACATTTAACGGCGCGGCGGTAATTTTTTCGTTTAATTATCTTTGAATTTCATAATTCTGATTCATTATTTTAATTATACTTTCCTCATCGTCGGTTATATTGAAATCGCCGCGCACGGTATGTTTTATAACCGATGACGCAACAGCGAAATTTACGATATCTTCGGCGCTCATATGGCGCATTATGGCGTAAATCATACCGCTTGCAAAAGCGTCGCCGCCGCCCACCCGGTCCAGAATACTGAAGCGGAAGGTCTTGCTTTCGTAAGTTTCTCCGTCGTACCACATAAAGGCCTTCAAGCTGTTTTCGCTGCCCGAATGGACGTAGCGCACATGCCTGCCTATAGCCTTGAAATGATATTTGTTATGCAGCGCCCGGAATACCCTGTCCTGTTCTTTATAAGAAGGATTCATAGTCATACCCTCCTTAACATCCCTTCCGTCTGGTCCCGGCAGATTAATCGGTTCGATACCGAAAAGCACGTCGACATACGGCAAATATTCGGTTATGCAGTCGCGCGCTTCCTGCCAACCCCAAAGCGCCGAACGGTAATTGCAATCGAACGAAACGGTTATATCCATATCCTTGGCCGCTTTTAGCGCAAGCATTATAAGTTCGCGGCAATTTTTTGAAAGCGCCGGGGTAATGCCGCTTAAATGCAGCCATGTAAACCCTTTAAGCTTTTCCTTAAAGTCGATAGTTTTGAAATCGTACAGCGCAAAAGCCGAATCCTTACGGTCGTAAGTAACTTTGCTTGCGCGCACGCCGAAACCTTCTTCCAGAAAATAAATTCCCATTCTGCCGTCGCCGTAAATACAGGGCGAACAATGCACGTCGTTACTGCGCAGATACCGTATAGCCGCCTTGCCGATAGACGAATCGGGAACGACAGTAAAATACGAACTGTCCACCCCAAGATTTGCAAGCGACGCAGCAACGTTTGCCTCCGCACCGCCGTAAGTAACTTTAAATTCGTCGGTAGTGCGAATTTTTTCGTTATTGGGCGGAGAAAGCCTTAACAAAAGTTCGCCCATAGTTATAAATCTCTGTTCCGAAACGTCCATAAAAACCTCTTGACATTCCGCAGTCAGAAACTTGCGGAAAATACTTTTATTAATTATATCATTAAAATTTATTTTTGTACATACCCATTTAAAAAATATTATTGCCCCGCCGCATTTAACTGCTCAGCAGCTCTAACCTTTTTAAAATTTTGCGGAAGCGGAAGAAAAATATTGTGCCGCATAAAAGCGCCGCCGTTGCGTCGGCCACGCATTCCGCCCAGTAAACGCCGCCCACACCCAACGACAGAGGAAATAAAAACGCAAAAGGCACAAGCAGAATAATCTTTCTTAAAATAGCAATAAACAAACTTATTTTCGCTTCGGTAACAGCAACAAAAGTCGTCTGGCACGCGCGCTGAATACCGAAAATCAACATACCCGCAACAAACACAGGCAGATATTTATCCGTTACGGCAAGCAGCCCGCTTTCGCTTGTAAACATTCTTCCGAAAATGTGCGGAACACTCATCATCAGCACGGCGCAAACCGAACAATATGCCCAACAAACTATAAGCGTTATAAAAAACGCCTGCTTAAGTCTTTTTTTGTTTTTTGCCCCGTAATTAAAGGATAGTATGGGGGTAACGCCCTGCGTAAAGCCTGAAACGGGTACGGTTATAAGCATCATAACGCTCTGCAAAACGGCAAGCGCAGACACATGCAAATCGCCCAGACCTTCGCCGGCGATATCGCCGTAATATTTTAATCTTCCGTTTAAAACAAACCCGATAACCGACTCGGTTGCCGACATAACGAACGGAGCAAGCCCCAAGCCCAATATTCCGCCTATAACCTTTAATTCGGGTTTCATATATTTAAAGCTCAGCCTAAGCTGGGTTCGTCTGGCGGCAAGTACGCTTACAACAAAAATACAGCTCGCCGCCTGACTTATTACCGTTGCAACTGCCGCGCCTTTAATTCCCATTTTAAATACGAAAATAAAAAGAGGATCCAGCCCTATGTTAAGCACCGCACCTATCGCAACGCCCAGCATTGCAAAGCCGCTTTTGCCCTGCGCCGTTAAAAATGTATTAAGCCCCACCGCAAGCTGAACAAACAGCGTGCCTATAAGATATACAGATAAATAGTCGTCGGCATAACTATAAGTGTTTTCGCTTGCCCCTATCAATTTCAAAAGCGGCGTCCGCGCAAAAAAAGCCGTCAGTCCTAATACTACCGAAAACACGCACAGCATTACAAAACCGTTGTTTAAAATGCGCTTTGCGCGCTCCTCATTTCCTTCGCCCAACGCTTTTGCGGCAAGCGGCGCTCCGCCGCCCGAAACAAAGGAAGAAAACGCCGCTATTAAAGTTAATATAGGCGCGCACAGCCCCAATCCCGCAAGCGCAAATTCGCCTGCTTCAGGCATATGTCCTATATAAATTCTGTCGACTATATTATAAAGCAGGTTTACAACCTGCGCCAAAACGCAAGGTACGCCCAGTTTGATACACAGTTTCCAAATTTTCTGCGTGCCCAGAATATCTCCGCTTGCCATTTTTAAAACCTCGAACCATATTGTACAACATCGGCGATAAAACGGCAAACAAAAAAAGCCGCACGTAAAATTCCGCGCGACTTTTATGAAACGATATTAAATTATATCTGGCTTTTATCTACCTTTTCTCTTACAAGAATTTTGTTTACTATTGCTATTACAAGCCCGATTACCGAGAAAAGAAGAATAACGACGGGCGCGGCGATAACCATTCTGCAACCTTCGTAATCCGTTTTGATAAGTTCTTGCGCCAAAACAATGCTTACTATAAGATACAAAACGGCGAATACCAAACGCCAAATCTGCGTACCAAGTTTTACTGTTTTATCGGCGGATACTGTACCGCGCATTGCGCCGTGCAAACTTTTGCCCGTTTGGAAAATAAACCAAATATGTATAATCATACCTATCGAGCCGAAAGAGTACTGGGCGGCAAGCGATAAAATTAATTCCTCTGAATCCGAATCAATATTGTTTATCGCAACTCCGAGCGCATTGGTAAAAATATGATTAAACCCGAAGCCTACGCTGCCCTTAACGCCCATTTCGTTAACCGCCAAAGCAACGGACGCACACGAAAGAACCGCGAACACAATAACTGCCACAACAGCCCAGCCTAAATTCATACAGCCGTTGATAAGTGTCTTTTTATCGGAAAGATATTTTTTGTAATTTTCGGCGATTTTTCCTATAAAGTACAGTGCGAACAAAATTCCGCAAAGTATAAGTCCGGCAAGAGTAGCTCCGCCGTATTGAGTTGTAACTTTTAAAGGTCCGACCGACATTTCCCTATTTGCAAGTCCCAAAACCATAACCGATATAGCAAAAAAGAATAAGACCGCGGTTATGGCTGTTTTTTCCAATCCAACCTCTTTTTTAGAAACAAAATGCCTTACGGTTTTTATAATAAGAATTATACCGCATACGATTCCGAATCCTATGCCGAGCAACATACCGATTAACAAATAAGCGTCAAACAGAATAGCGGCAAACAATTCTCCGTCGGGCGAAGAATTGCCCATAGCCGTTAATGCGTCGAACAAATCGTTTAATTCTTTTATTACGTCGGCCAACATATAGCTTGCCGCGCCTCCGGCGGAATATTTAACGCCTATAAGGCACATAAACAATGAGGCAAGCAACCCTGCGGCGGCAATAAAAATTGTAGAAACCAGTTTTACTACTTTTACCCACTTGGGTTTGTCTTCAACCGTGGCAACCGCTTCGTGCTGCGCAGCCTGCGCTTGTGTTTCTACGTTTTCGGTTTGCGCCAAGACAGTTTGTTCGGGCTGTTCGGCCGTAACGTTGCCGTCGCCTTTAAAAGGATCAATGGGCTGTTCTACCGACGTTTCGTTTACGTCTTGTTCGTTCATTTTCCTCTCCTTTAATTGTTTTTTTGTGCGTTAAAACGCACAAAAGGGGTGCACCCCTTTTAATTTTTATATTAATCTATTGCAAAAAGTCGTCCGTAACGACTTGTTTCAACAATTATTTTATCATCATATTTTATTAATTGTCAAGAAAAACATACTTACGGATATCAATTTTATCACATAATTATCACAAAACTTTAATTTCAGTATTTTCGGAACTTAAAAAAAGTGCGGATATAATTATCCGCACTAGCTTAACTTAAAATATTTTAGGTTACCTGTTTTCAACAAATTTTAAAACCTCGTCAAACATTTTTTCTTTAGTAACCGCGGTTTTAAAACGTATAGGTTTGTCTTTTAAAGTTGCAAGGCTTTTGGGCACCGCCATTGCTGTAGCCGCGTGCAGTCTTTTAATGCCCTTAAAACTGTCGCGCACGTCGTTGCCAGTAACAGCATACAGTACGTCCTGAGGAAATTTGTAGGGGCTGGCAGTAGAAACTACAACCATAGGCGTTAAGTCCTTTTTATTTTTACGCGCCCAGTCGCCGGCCACTTTCATGGCGCAACCCGTATGCGTATCCATAGTATAACCCGTATCGCAGAACAAGTCGTAAACCGTTTCCACAACCTCGTCCTCGTCGGCAAATCCTCCGTCGAATATTTCGGCAATTTTTGCGCGTTCGTCCTCGGTTATTTCGTATACGCCCTCTTCCTTCAACTTTTTCATCCTTTCTGCGGTAAGCTTATAGTCCCTGCCGCTCATCTCGAACAACAGCCTTTCAAGGTTGGACGAAACCAAAATATCCATAGAAGGCGACATTGTTTTATAAAATTCCCTGTGCACGTCGTACCTTCCCTTTGCAAGAAAATCGGTTAAAACGTTATTCATATTGGAAGCGCAGTGCAATCTTCTTACGGGCAGCCCCATTCGCTTTGCGTAATAAGCAGCCAGAATATTGCCGAAATTACCTGTGGGAACGCAGAAATCTATTTCCTGCCCCGACTCTATCTGGGCAGATGAAACAAGGTCTAAATACGCCGAAAAATAATATGCGATTTGTGGTGCGAGCCTGCCGAAATTAATTGAGTTGGCAGACGATAAAAGCGTGCCTTTCTCCTTTAACGCCGCCGCGCATTCCTCGCCGTTGAAAATATTTTTAACAGCCGTCTGACAGTCGTCGAAATTGCCCTTTACCGCAACTACGTTAACATTTTTCCCCTCCTGCGTGCACATCTGCAGTTTCTGCATAGAAGAAACGCCGTCGTCGGGATAGAAAACCATAATTTTTACGCCGTCGGCGTCTTTAAATCCTTCAAGCGCGGCTTTGCCGGTATCGCCCGAGGTTGCCACAAGCACCAAAATCTGCTCTTTAACGCCGCACAAATCGCAACCCTTTCTTAAAAGATAGGGCAACAAGGTAAGCGCCATATCCTTAAACGCGCAGGTAGGACCGTGGAAAAGTTCGAGAATATATACGCCGTCCTTTATTTTTACAAGCGGCGCAGGGTCGTCGCCCTCAAATTTCGCGTATGCCGATTCGCAGGCGGCTAAAAGTTCGTCGGCGTCGTATTCGTCAAGAAATTTCAAAAGCACTTTTGCAACTCTTTCCGGGTAGCTCATATAAAGCATCTCTTCCATTTCTTCCGTAGTCAACACGGGGAATTTTTCGGGGACAAACAACCCGCCGTTACCGGAAAGTCCTTTAACTATGGCTTCGGCTCCCGTAACCTTTTCTCCGCCCCTTGTACTGATAAATTTCATAATATTTCCTTCGGACAAAAACGCAGTTTTGCCTGTTACTTATTTGAAAACCTAATTTAATTTAGCGGCAATAAAAAAGCGCCGCTTTATTTTAAAGCGGCGCTTGCCTAAGCAATATTATTCGCTTAGCAATATTTTGCTATAAAATCGGGCAAATCCGATTTCTCGCAACTGCATGTAATTGTTATTACAAGCCCGCTTTGATTGGAAACTTTGTCTAGCATATAGAAGGTTGCGGCAAGGTCTTTAAGCTCTTTGCCCGCAATTCTTGCAATGCCGTCGATATATACGTATTCGATATCGTAATTACCCGCGATAATACCCTTAACAAAGCCGCATAACGCGTCCTCGCCCGCCACGTTGTACTCGGTAACGTTTATAAACCTTACCGCGCGGATTACGTCGTGAACATAACGGTCGGTATCGGTAACGAAAACGCTTAAACCTTTAGCCGAAGCGGCGTTGGAGTTGGCAAGCTGAATAATCTGTTTTGTCTTGCCCGCGCCTTTAGGTCCGCAAATAATTTTAATCATTTATAAAAATCCTCCTTTATAAGTCAAGTTCATTTAAAACTTCCCTTTACAATATTCTATCATAAAAAGGGGGATTTTCAATACCTTTTTCAAAATTTCCGTTAAAAAATTAACTTTACTTTAATTGCGAAGCGAAATGCGCAATACGGCGCAATCCTTCAAGCATATCTTCCATCGAAAGCGCATACGAAAGCCTTATCGCGTCGTCGTCGCCGAAGCATATGCCGGGGGTTGCCGCAACTTTTTCATAAGTTAAAAGCAAATCGCAAAGATGCAGGCTGTCGTGCACCTTTTCGCCGTTAAAACTTTTGCCGTACAAATCGTAGCATAACAGCATAACGTAAAACGCGCCGTCGGGCTTAACGTAATCGAAGCCCAAAGGCTTCATCCCCTCCAATACCTCCAGCATCTTTTCACGCCTTTCGCCGAACGCCTTTACCATATCGTACATAGGCTGCTGGTCGCCGTCAAGCGCGGCAATAGCCGCATACTGCGTCATAGTGTTTACGTTTGACGTGGAATGGCTTTGAAATGATGCTATCGCCTTGGCAACAGGCAGCGGAGCGGCAAGATAGCCCAAACGCCAGCCCGTCATAGCGTACGACTTGGAAACGCCGTTGATAACTATTGTATTTTCCTTCATTTCGGGGGAAACCGAGGCGATAGAAAAATGCGTTTCTCCGCCGTAAATAAGCTTTTCGTAAATTTCGTCGGCAAGCACTATCAAGTTATGCTTTAAACAAACCTCGGCAATGTCGCGGATTTCGCTTTCTGTGTAAACCGCGCCAGTAGGATTGCAGGGGCTGTTAAAAATAAGCATCTTGGTTTTCGGCGTAATCATCGCCTCTATCTGCGCCGCCGTAACTTTGTATCCGTGGCGGGGAGTTGCGTATATGTACACGGGCACTCCGCCGCAGCTTTTTATAACCTCGGGATACGTAAGCCAGTAGGGTTTGGGTATAAGCACCTCGTCGCCCTCTTCCAGCGTTGCAAACACAGCGTTGAATATCGAATGTTTTGCACCGTTTGAAACTATTATCTGCGCGGGCTCGTAATCCAGTCCGTTTTCTTCTTTAAGCTTTTTGCAAATGCTCTTTTTAAGAGCGGGCAAACCCGCCGCGGCCACATACTTGGTTTTACCGCTGTCCAAAGCGTCTTTCGCCGCTTGCACTATATGCGCGGGAGTGCCGAAATCGGGCTCGCCCACGCCGAAAGATATAACTTTTTCTCCCGCTGCTTTAAGCTCGCCGGCCTTTGCGGAAATGGCTAAAGTCATGGAAGGGGCTATTTCTGAAATTCGCTTCGACGGTTTAATCATAGTAAACTCTGCTCCTGAAAATTATTTCCATTTTATTATACATATAATCACAGAGTTTGGCAAGCGCACGGCAAAATTTTTATATTTATGCAGTAATTGTTCAAATTTTTCCGTATTTTAAATAATTTTGCAATTTATACGCTTTATTTATAAGCGCACTTAAGATAAAAAAGCGGGCGGAGACACTTGCTCCGCCCGCTGAAACTGTTTATTACATTGAAGTTTTGCTCAGCGTATTCCGTTTTCAGGCTGTCCGCCGTTTTTCTTGCCGTCTTTACAGCGGCACGCGTGCGGACAACCTTCGCATCCGCACCCGCATCCGCCGCCCTTGCGCGTAACTTTTTTATAAATCATAGCGCCCGCAACAGCTAAAAAAGCTACGCCTATAATTACCGTTACGATTATATCGAACACACCCATTACTCCGCCCCTTTATTTTTCTTTTTAAATATCTTTACTATATCGAACCTGCCGATATTCCTAAGCACAATTAACGTAATTGCAACCGCCGTAACCGCCAGCCATATAAACACCGTCCACCACCAACTGCCCACCGTATATACCATTGCGGAAACAAGATAGCTTGTAACCACCCAGAACAGCAGCGTCCATTTAAACTTGCCATTAGGCAACTCAGCTTTTGCGGTTGCGCACGCGGCAAAACAGGGAATAGTAGTCATATTAAAAATAATGAAAGCTATTATCGCGGGAACGGTTATACCTGTTCCGCCTATCATAGCCGCCGCCGAAGCAACCTCGCCGCCCGCGGCTTCCCAGTCGATATACTGTCCCGCAACAACCGCGGCAAGCGCGCCGAATGTTGCAATAACGTTTTCTTTCGCCGCAAGCCCCGTTATTGCCGCCACTGCGAACACCCATCCGAAATTGCCCAGTTGCGCGCCGAACCCCAGCGGCGTGAACAGAGGCTGTATTAACATACCCAAGCCGCCAAGTATGCTTTCGCCTGCTCTAACGTTAATTAACCCCTCTATATCCTTTAACGAAACCCATTTTTCGGGGTCTTCGGCAAAAAGTTCCTGCGCATCCTGTAATAAAAATTCCCAGTTCCAGCTAAAAGACTGCAACAACCAAATTATAACCGTTGAAGCAAAAATTACGGTAAACGCCTTTTTGACAAAGTGCTTGGTTTTATCCCACAGATGCAGCATTAAATTCTTTAACCCCGGCAGGCGATAGGCGGGCAGTTCCATTATAAACGGCGGCGTTTCGCCCTTTAACGTAGTGTTGCGCATTAAAAGTACCGAGCAAATTGCAACGGCAATCCCCGCGATATACATACCGAAAGTAATTGCGTCGACGTTGCCTGCGCCGAACACAGCAAGTATGCCGCCCGCCATTGCCGTAAGTACGGGCAGTTTTGCTCCGCAGGAAAAAAACGGAATTACCCTAACCGTCGCCGTACGCTCCTTTTCGTCGGCAAGCGTACGGGTATTGATTATTGCGGGTAACGAACAGCCGAAGCCCATAATCATAGGCATAAACGCCCTGCCCGACAGCCCGAAGCGGCGGAAAATTCTGTCCAGCACAAACGCAACCCTAGCCATATATCCCGTATCTTCGAGAATTGAAAACGCCAGAAAAAGAGTAAGAATCTGCGGAAGAAAACCCAAAACGGAAAATATACCGCCGAGAACGGCGTCTACGACAAGGCTTTCCACCCAGGACGCGCCGTGACAGACGGATATAAACGCGCTTACCCCATCGGATACGTAACCGAGAATAAGGTTTAAAAGGTTAGTAAATATTACGCCCGGCGAGAACACCGCGCCGTCGTAAATACACGCCAAAAGCTTTGTGCCGAAATTTTCCTGCCAGCCCAATCCGCCCTCTTCAACTGGGTCGAAAAGCGTTGGCATCCATCCCTGACTTTCGGTAAAACCGTTTAAATATAAAAGATTTTCAGAAAACGTAAGATGGAAAATGAGAAACAAAATAACGGCAAACAGCGGCAACGCCCACACTCTGCCGGTCAATACCTTGTCTATCCTATCCGATTTAGTTAAAACGTCGCGCCGCACTGAGGTTTTTGCGGAAGAAAAATTTGCGGATATGTACTTATATCTTTCGTCGGCGATAATCGCTTCCAAGTCGTCGCCCGCCGCAATTTCCGCCAACACCTCTTTCGCGCCGTTATGCGCAAGTTCAATTTCGTCGCTTTCCAGCATTTTAACGGCGTGAAACAGGGGACTTTCCGCGCCTTCCCGTTCATAAAACTGCCGCGCACGCTCTATTTTGCCTTCAAGCACCCCGTCCAAAACTGTTTTGCCGCATCTTTCTTTTTCAGCAAAGGCAACCCTGTGCATCAATTCTTTTATACCCGATTTTTTAAGCGCAGAAATGGCAACTACGGGCACGCCTATTGCTTTTTCAAGCGCCTTAATATCAATTTTGTCGCCCGATTTATCTATTTCGTCCATCATATTCAACGCAATTATAACGGGAACGTCAATTTCCAGTAGCTGAGTTGTCAGATACAAATTGCGCTCTAAATTAGTTGCGTCAACAATATTAATAATGCCGTCCGGCTTTTCTTTCAAGATAAAATTCCGTGAAATAACCTCCTCGGGAGTATATGGTGAAAGTGAATATATACCGGGCAAATCGATTATCATAAGTTTTTCTTCGCCCTCTTTATATACGCCCTCCCGCTTATCAACGGTTACGCCGGGCCAGTTGCCGACGTGCGCGGTAGAACCTGTAAGAGCGTTGAAAAGAGTTGTTTTTCCGCAATTGGGATTACCGACCAATGCAAAAGTTCTCATTCTGTTTCCACCTCCACGCATGCAGCCTCCGCTTTACGCAAAGTAAGCTCGTAACCGCGCACTGTAATTTCGATAGGGTCGCCAAGCGGCGCCTTTTTTCGCATAAGTACCTGCGCCAAAGGCGTTACCCCCATATCCAGCAGCCTGCGGCGGATTTTACCTTCACCGTTTACTTTTGTAATTTTGCCGCGCTCGCCCGCGGTAAAATCGCTTAACATCTTTATCATATATATCTCCTTATAAATTTAATCGTTATTAAAGCCCCACATTTAAAAGCGGACCTTGCAAATAAATTGACGCGGCGCAAATAAAACCATAAAATAATAAGCCCGCGGTAAAAACGTCCGTGCAAAAGTCATAGTTACGTTTTACTTAAACAACCAAAATTTTCCGCGCAAGCGC
This sequence comes from uncultured Clostridia bacterium, assembly GCA_947053545.1. GTDB lineage: Bacteria > Bacillota > Clostridia > Christensenellales > Borkfalkiaceae > Coproplasma. The sequence continues at coordinate 3,154 of CAMRSY010000021.1, read as the reverse complement.
GCCGTCCAAGCACAATTTACCTTCTTTTACGAAAACGATTACTCCGCTGCCGCTTGCCGAAAGCAATTTAATTTTGCCGCCCTCGGTAATACCGATTTCTATTAAATGTTTTTTCGCCTTGTCGTCAACCGAAATTTTTTTTATTGCCATTTCCTTACCGCAAGGAGCCATAACCAAAGGCATTTTATTACCCCCCCCCGTTTCAAAAATTAATTTCTTAACCTTAGTTAAGTATTTAAATTATATGTTTTAATATTTGAATTGTCAACAAAAATTAACCAAAGTTAATAATTTTTGCCGCAATTTTAAAGCTAAAATTCAACTTTGCGATTATTTAACTAAAAAATTTATAGAAATCATAACTACGCTTTTACGCGTAGTTTGTAATAGCTCCATAAAAATATTTCCTGCAACGCTATTCATACGGTGAATAATCTGTCAACAACTTTACGCAAATGCGGTCTGCCACTCGATGTCATTATGGGGAGCAAGCGGTATCGCAGGCATTTATTTAACGCTAAAGCAATCAGCCGCTTGCGACGTGATAATCTTTTTGTAACATTTCTTACGTGAGCAAAATTACCACTGCCACTTAGCGTGTTATTATTTTTTTTCAACAAAAAACCCTTGCGCGTTATAAACGCGCAAGGGCAATTCTATTAAAATTACAATCTGTTAATATTTGGTTATCCGCACCGACTTTACGACTATCGCCTTTTTTGTCAGTCTGTACTGCGCTTGATTTTTGTTCGCGCCCAAAATTTCATCGTAGTTATCTACGTAAACGTTTACGTCCTCGTAATCATAACTTTTCGTTACCGCCGTTCTTAAATTTTTCAAAACGTCGATATTGTTCAGCGTTGCGAAAATGCAGTGTGAATTATCGGACGACGTCGACGTTCCGGTCTGAATTGAAAAGAGACTTGTAGCGCTGTTGAATCGGTATTCGCCCTGCACCCCCAGCGGTGAGGAGTATTTATCAAGATAAACGTGTTTTTTACACTCGTCGTCATTTTTCGGAGTATAGTAAAACTTAAGAGCGCCGTAAGAATTTTTCAAAGCGCCGTTTTCTATTTTATGGTTATTGTTTGAAAATTCGCCTATAAGGGTATTGTACGGGTCGACAAGTTTGCCTTCGCGCAAATCGCGGTAAACGGAAGGCGTTATTTTACCTGCCTGAGGGTCCGCTAAAATTGAATACTCCTTTTCTTTAGACGTTAGCTCCAGATAATCTAAAAGTCCTTCCTTTCCGTCGGCATACGCCTGTGCGTAAGAAAGTTCGCCCGCATCGGTATCGCCCTCAGAATAGGAATATCCGCCGCCGTACCAATTTGACGTCTGATAATCGTGAATTATGGTATCGTCGTAAAAACGGTTATCGGCGAGTTCGATAAAATGCTGCACCGTCTGCGGATACATATTACGGTACATCGTATATTCCAGTACGTAGGAAATTCCGTCGTATTCGATTGTAATTTCAGCCTCGGCGTGCCCGTTGTTGCAACCTGTAGTAACAGACATTGCCGCTACAGCGGCGCCCGCAAGCGCCAACGTACACATTACCCGACCCAACAATTTAAATTTCATCTTTCTTGACCTGCACATATAAGTTTACACCTATACCTTGTTATTTTACTAATTATCAACTGATTAAGTCAAGCAATTTTAAAGATAATTTAATTCATTAGCTTAAAAAAGGTCCGCAAATAAATCGCGGACCTTCTTATTTGTTTTTTCGGTAATAAATTACTCGGCAACAACGGTTGCGCCGGCAGCTTTAAGGTCGGCAACAATTTTGTCTGCCTCTTCCTTAGCAACGTTCTCTTTGAGCACGCCGCCCTTTTCAACAGCCTGCTTAGCTTCAACAAGTCCGAGACCTGTGAACGCGCGAACAACTTTGATAACGTCGATTTTCTTAGCGCCTGCGTCTTTAAGAACGATGTTGAACTCGGTCTTCTCTTCAGCTGCAGCTGCGGGAGCCGCCGCGCCTGCCGCGGGAGCCGCCGCCACCGCTACGGGAGCAGCTGCGGATACGCCGAATTCCTCTTCAAGTGCCTTTACAAGTTCGTTGAGCTCCAAAACAGTCATGCTCTTAACTTCTTCTATAAACTTTTTAACGTCTGCCATTTTTATAAACTCCTTTAAGATAAATTTAATTTAATATTTTTCGCCGTATATAAGGAACGGCGCGTTCCTTTGCGCATTTTACGGCCGTGCGCAAGCCGTGTAAGGCGGTTAAGCCTGTTTTGTTTTCGCAACCTGGTCGAGTACGCGTACGATTCCCGATACAAGGTTTGACAACACTCCTGCAAAGTTTGCAATCGGCGCCTGCATAGAGCCCAGCATCTTTGCAACAAGTTCCTCTCTCGAAGGCATTGAAGCAAGGGCCTTGATACCGTTCTTGTCCACGTAAGCGTTGTCTACGAACGCGCTTTTCAAAACTACTTTATCCGCGTAGTCTTTCGCTGCGGCTACCATAACTTTCGCCGCGCACGTTTCGTCGCTTCCGAACGCAACAGCCGTGGGGCCGTTAAGATCGTTGTCGAACTTATCGCAGCCAAGCTCGTTCAAAGCTTTCTTAAGCAAAGTGTTTTTGTATACTTTGTATTCGCAGCCCGCCTGCTTGCACTTTCTTCTCAGTTCCGAAACTTCGGCAACGGTAAGCTTGTTGTAATCGACAAAAACAACCGACTTGCTAGCCTTAATTTTCTCTTCAATCTCTTGAGCAACTACTTTTTTCGCTTCCTGATTAGCTGACAATTTATTTACCTCCCGTTAGATTTTTCTGCGAAAACCATACGTTTACGCAATTAATAAAAAAGCCTTATACCGCAAAGGTATAAGGCAATAATTACATAAAATAATAATCGTCTCTCTACCTCGGCAAGAAATTAAGCCTAAAAAAGCACTTGCTGTCTGCGGTAAATTCAATTTACTGCGTAATTATATATTTAAATTAATTAGTTGTCAAGCGTTTTAACCATAACCAAATTAAAAATCGAAAAAATTTAAAAACTCACGCAAAATCGCTTGAAATTTTGCAAAAGCTTATATATAATGATTAAGCAAATGCAAATTTCATTTGTAACAATGTAAATATTGGGGTGTCGCCAAGCGGTAAGGCAACGGACTCTGACTCCGTCATTCGTTGGTT
>CAMRSY010000020.1 GCA_947053545.1 uncultured Clostridia bacterium | reverse complement strand
CAAGTGCGATAAACCTTTTAATCTTGTTTATAACAACGTATATTTTGTGTGCGAAAATTTTATCGGCGAACCTGAAATATGCGAAAGTGAAAAGTGTTCGGAATTAAAGTGGTTTGAAGTCGGTAATTTGCCGGACGATTTGATAACGGACAGAAAAGAAGCCTTTAAAACATATTTAAACGGAGTGCATTATATAGAATTCGGGTGGTAATTTCAATTTTGGTTTTACAAAATTATCATTTTTGCCATAAAAATAAAAAACGCACACCGCCACAGGCGGAATGCGTTTTGGCAGGGGAGACGCGATTCGAACACGCAACCGACGGTTTTGGAGACCGCGACTCTACCGTTGAGCTACTCCCCTAAAATTTCAACGGAATCAATTATATAATATAAGATAAGTTAAGTCAACTGTTTTTCGGAGACGTATTTATGAAAAAGCAATTCAAACTGGGAATTATAGGTTGCGGCAATATGGCAACCGCTATTTTAAACGGAATTATAGACAGCGACGTTATCCGCACTAAAAAAATAATCGTAAGCGATGTTAACCGCGATAAACTTGACGAGAGTTACGACACATTTGCAGTAAACGTTTCCGACGATAACCGTTTTGTTGCGGAAAACAGCGAATATTTGCTTTTGGCTGTAAAACCGCAGAATTTTTTAAAACTTGCCGAAGAACTGAAGGGAGTAAGTCCTGAAAAAATTATCAGCATTATGGCGGGTGTTAAAAAATCGACTATTAAAAACTCTTTGGGGGTCGGGTTAATTAAAGTTGCCAGATGTATGCCCAATATGCCTTGCACGGCAGGTTACGGAATGATGGGCGTAGATGTAACGGACTTTAACAAGAATAACGACGATACCGATTTTATATTTAATCTTTTCGGCAGTATGGGGCGTGTTTTAAGCGTTTCGGAAGATAAACTCGACGCGGTTACAGGCATCAGCGGCAGCGGTCCCGCTTACGCATTTATATTTATTGACAGTTTAATTGACGCAGGCGTAAAGCAGGGGCTGACATACGACGAGGCAAAAACGCTTGCCGTTCAGACGGTCTGGGGCAGTTGCGGATTGATTATGCAGAGTGAAAAGCCGCTTTCGGAACTAATTATGAATGTATGCAGTAAAGGCGGCACCACCATAGAGGCGGTTAAAGTTTTCGAACAAAATAATTTCCGCGGCGTTATTTCCGACGCGGTGGAAGCTTGTGTTAAACGTTCGAAAGAGTTGGCGGAATAATGAAAAAAGTTATAATTTATACCGACGGCGCATGTTCGGGGAATCCGGGCGTGGGCGGCTGGGGCGCCGTATTGATGTATAACGGTTACGAAAAACGGATATCTGGCGCGGAAAAGGAAACCACCAATAACCGGATGGAACTTTTTGCTGTAATAAGTGCGCTTGAGTGTCTTAAAGAGACCTGCGACGTTACCGTTTACAGCGATTCCGCCTATACGGTTAACGGCTTTTCGGAAGGCTGGGTTTACGGATGGGAAAAAAGCGGTTGGAAGAAGGCCGACAATAAACCCGTATTAAATTTGGATTTGTGGAAGCGCTTGCTTGCTTTGACGCGCGTACACAGCGTTTCTTTTATTAAAGTAAAGGGTCACGCCGATAACGAGTACAATAATTTATGCGATAAACTTGCAACCGACGCAATCAAAAAATATCATTCGGCATAATCGTTTGTCATATTACCATAATAATATAGTAATGGTAAGCGCCGATAATTTTTTAAAACAATGCAAAAGCGCCAAGGGAGCGGCTAAAATTGCGGTTAATTTTTTAACTGTAATGTTTTGTGCTTTCGCGGCCTTTATTTTTGCCGTTCTGGGCTTTAATTACAAAGGGCTGTTATTCACTTCAACGCATTATACGTTGCTTTTCTGGCTTACTGTTTCAACGCTTTCGGTTTTGTTAGCCGCATATATAATTTTCTATGTTTTAGATATGCAGGCATTTCACCGTTTAATACTTTGCACGTTTATTTGTCTTGACGTTGTCGCAATTTTATTTTTCGTCTTAAGCGCTACTGGCATTATCTCGAAACTTACAAGTATCGACGCGTTAAGGGATTATATAGCAAGTTTCGGCGCAACCGCAGTATTTATTTTTATTCTGTTTCAGTTTCTGCAGGTTGTAATTCTACCAATACCCGGTTCGGTTTCCGTCGGGGTGGGGGTTGCCCTTTTCGGACCGCTGCGGTGTTCGATTTTCAGTTTTATAGGAATATTTGCCGGTTCGGTCGTGGCGTTTGCGATAGGCAGAATAATAGGATATAAAGCAGTTTGCTGGATAGTAGGCAAAGAAGACCTTGACAAATGGCTTAAAAAAGTTAAGGGCAAAGATTATTTATTGCTGTCTATAATGTTTTTACTGCCGCTTTTCCCCGACGATATACTTTGCTTCATTGCGGGGCTCTCATCTATAACCTGGACGTATTTTTTGGTTATGATAACTGTTACGCGCTTAATATCGGTTTTTACCACCTCGTTTTCGTTGCAGCTCATACCTTTTAACACGTGGTGGGGGATAACAATTTGGATTGTTCTTGCGTCCGCCGTAATTGCGTCTTTCTGGTTTGTTTGGAAATATTCCGACCGAATCGACGGCTTTTTGAAAAACAAATTCAAAAGAAAAAGCAAGAAAAAGAAATAAAAAATTAAGCCCTTTGAAAATGTGGTTCAAAGGGCTGTTTCTTTGCAAATTACGGTTGAAATCAGTTGATTTTTTATGTGCGGACTGATAAAATTATATAGGTCAAAAATTTTTTATCGGGAGTTTTTCAGTGGATAAAATAAAGTTGTTGAAGGAAAGAAGAGAACAGCTTTTGGCGGCGGGTAAAGCCGTTCGCGCAGATATCGACGCGCTTGTCGACGCCGGCAGTTTCGTCGAGTTTTCATCTTATGCCTTTTCAGAAAGCGAGTACTACGACGGTACGGCGCAGGGCGAGGGGGTTGTATGCGGATTTGGTACAATCGACGGAAGCCCTTATTATATTGCTGCGCAGAACGCGGCGGTTTTAAGCGGCGGCGTAAGTAAAGCGAACTGCGAAAAAATTATTAAGTGTTTGGATCAGGCGGCAAAGAATGATACGCCTGTAATCTATATGCTTTCGTCGCAAGGCGTTCGCGTTGGTGAAGGCGTAAACGTTTTAGAAGGCATTGCCGCGCTTTTGGCAAAAGCAAGGAGCTTACAAGGAAGCGTGAGGCAATATCTTATCGTTAACGGTGAAGTATACGGTCAGATTGCACTGCTTGCAGGTATTTGCGATTTTAATTTCTTTATCGATAAAAAGTCAGTGCTTGCGCTTACAAGCCCGTTGGTAATTACTGCGGCCGGCGGCGAAAATCTGCCCAGGGAAAAGGTAGGCGGCGCGGCTGCTTTGAATAAAACTTTATTGCCCGCGTTTGTAGTTAAGGATATTGCGGAAGCCTCGGCAAAAATCAAGTCAGTTAACGAAATCACACAGTCTAAGACGGTTGACTGCGAAGAACTGAACGAATCTCTTCCCGCGTTAAATAAAAAATGCGATGCCAAAGCAATTTTAAGCGTTTTCGATAAAGGTTCGGCTATCGAGCTTTGGTCCGGCACCGCGCCCGAAGTTAAATGTTATCTTGCAAGAATAGGCGGCATTGCGGTCGCGGCGGTAGTTTTCGATAACGAAGACGGCGTTAAACTTTGCCCTTGCAAAATTAACAAATTATATAATTTTGCTTGGCTTGCGGGCGAATATAAGTTGCCTTACGTAACGTTTGTCAACGCTTTAGGCGTTAAGGAAACACCCGAAATTGCAAACAGCGGTTTGATTGACGGGGTTTGCAGCTATATCAACGAGTTAGCGTGGATACAGCAACCTAAAATTTCCGTTGTATACGGCAAAGCAATAGGCTTGGGATATACGCTGTTTGCGGCCAAGTCTATGGGATACGATTATACCTATGCGTTTGCCAACGCAAAAATTGCGCTTTTCGATAGCGCGCAGGGCGCGGAAATAGAACTGGCGGCGGACGGTAAAGCCGATAAAACCAAACTTGCCGTAAAATATGCCGACGAAAATTCCGACCCTATAAACGCGGCAAAGAACGGCTATATCGACAACATTATCGAACCTCAGTTTGTAAGGCAATATTTAATTGCTTCGTTACAAATGGGATTAAAGTGAGGGGATTATGCTAAGTAATTTAATGGCGATTATTCAAGGCGACGGCTCGTCCTGGGCGGGTCAGCATAAATCGCCGAATAACTTTTATTTCGATAATTTCGGCGAGGCGGCGCTATATGCGCTAATCGGATTTTTAGTTGTTTTTGTAGGCATTATTATAATTATAGCCATAATCTGGCTGGTCGGACTGATAATGCGCAAAACCAACAATCTTGAATTTTTAACCAAAAAAAGCGAAAAGAAGCCCGATAAAAGCGAAAAATCACCCGCGGCGGTACAGTCCGACGACGATATTCCCGACGAGGTGAAGGCAGCGATAGTTGCCGCCATTATGGCTTACTATCGGGAAGAAGAAAGTAAATGCGAGTTTACGGTAAAGAGAATTAAGAGAATTTAAGGAGAAATATAAATGCGTAATTTTGTTGTTACAATAGACGGTAAAAGTTACTCTGTCGGCGTGGAAGAGGTAGGAGAAAGCGAAAGCGCTGCTCCCGTAGTTACCAAAATTGAAAAGACTGCGCCCACCGCGGCTCCCAAATCGGCGCCCGCAAACGGCGAAAAGGTTTTATCGCCCTTCCCCGGACTTATCAAAAAGATTTTGGTCAACGACGGCGATACGGTTAAAAAGGACCAGCCCATTATCGTTTTGGAAGCTATGAAAATGGACAACGACATTACCGCGCCCTGCGACGGCAAAGTGACCGTATCTGTTGTTAAAGGTGCTAACGTAGAAACCAACGCGGTGCTTGCAGTTATCGGCTAAACGGAGGAAAAATGCTTAATTCGTTACTTGAAAGTAGCGGTATGGGGCAAATTTTCGTAAATCTTTTCAAGGATATGGGATTTATGAACGGCAGTTGGCAGAACTACGTAATGCTGCTGATTTCGTTTATTCTTATGTACCTTGCGATAGTTAAGAAATTCGAGCCTATGCTGCTTTTACCGATAGCTTTCGGTATGTTCTTAATAAATATTCCCGGCGGCGAGCCCGTACTTTGGGGCAAGTATCCCACCGACCCCGAAACGGGAAATGTGATTTCCAACGCATACGACGCCGTGCAGGACAAAGGACTTTTGTGGTACCTGTATTTCGGCGTTGAAAAAGTCATTTATCCGCCGCTCATATTCTTAGGTATCGGCTGTATGACCGACTTCGGTCCGCTGATTGCCAACCCCAAGAGTATGCTTATCGGCGCGGGCGCACAGCTCGGCATATTCATTGCGTTTATACTGGCCGTACTTCTCGGCTTTTCGGTTGCGGAAGCCGCGTCGATTGCAATTATCGGCGGTGCGGACGGTCCTACTGCAATTATGGTTACAAGTAAACTTGCAAGCGACTTTATACCTATGATTGCGATTGCGGCTTACTCATACATGGCGCTTATACCCATTATTCAGAAGCCTATAATGAGACTTTTGACGACCAAGAAAGAGCGCACGATTAAAATGAAGCAACTCAGACAGGTCAGCAAGGTTGAAAAAGTGCTGTTCCCGATAATAGTAACGCTCGTCGTCGGTATAATTCTGCCGTCGTCGGTGCCGCTTCTGGGTATGCTTATGCTCGGCAATCTGTTCAGAGAGTCGGGCGTAGTGGAAAGGCTGTCGTCTCAGGCTCAGAACGGCTTGATGAATACGATAACCATTTTCTTGGGCGTTGCTGTAGGTTGCAAAGCAAAGGGCGAATTATTCTTGCAAGTTCAAACACTTTATATTATAATGCTTGGTTTGTTCGCGTTTATTTGTGGAACAATCGGCGGTTTGCTTGTCGCAAAACTTATGTGTAAAATTACTAAGGGCAAGATAAACCCGTTGATTGGCTCGGCGGGCGTTTCGGCAGTGCCGATGGCGGCTAGGATATCCGAGGACGTGGGACGAGAGTACGACCCGCAAAACCATCTTTTAATGCACGCTATGGGACCTAACGTCGCGGGCGTAATAGGCTCGGCAATTGCGGCGGGCGTGTTGCTTGCCTGCTTCGGCGGATATGTCAACGGTCCGACCGTTACCGCGGCGGTTCAGTCAGTAATTGTTTAATCGGAGTATCGTATATGGAAAAGAAAAAAGTTTTAATTACGGATACAATTTTAAGAGACGCGCACCAGTCGCAGGCTGCTACGCGTATGAAATTTGAGGAAATGGAGCCCGTATTGCCCCTTCTGGACAATATCGGTTATTATTCTTTGGAAGCGTGGGGCGGCGCAACGTTCGACAGTTGTTTAAGGTTTCTGAACGAGGACCCTTGGGACAGGCTTAAAAACATAAAGAAATATCTTAAAAAAACACCCATTCAAATGCTTCTGCGCGCGCAGAATCTTTTGGGTTACAGACATTACGCAGACGACGTAGTTTCAAAATTCGTTGAAAAGTCTATTGAAAACGGCATAGGCGTAATAAGATGTTTCGACGCCTTAAACGACCCCAGAAATCTTGAAGCTTCTATGAAAGCCATAAAAAAATTCGGGGCGGGCGGCAAGTGCGTATGCGAAGCTACCGTAGTTTATACTACCAGTCCCGTACACACAACCGAATATTTTGTAAAACTTGCAAAGCAGTTGGAGGATTCGGGTGCGGATAATATATGTATAAAGGATATGGCAAATCTTTTGTTGCCGTTTACTACGTACGAATTAATAAGCAAAATAAAATCGGAATTAAAGCCCGAAACCAAAGTTCATTTGCACACGCACAATACGTCCGGTACGGGAGATATGATAAATCTTATGGCTATTCAGGCGGGTGTCGACATTGTTGACTGTGCGCTTTCGCCTTTAGGTAACGGCACGTCCAATCCCGCAACCGAACCTTTGGTGGCTACTTTAAAGGGAACGGAATACGACACAGGCATTGAAATTGAAAAGCTTTTGCCTATAATCAAACACTTTAACGGTGTTGCGGAAAGACTTGAGAAGGACGGTTTCCTTAATCCCAAAGTAAGAAAAATTGATATAAATACGCTTCTATATCAGGTACCCGGCGGTATGCTTTCCAATTTGATGAATCAGCTTAAACAGGCAGGTCAGGAAGACAAATTACCGGAATGTCTTGCCGAGGTTCCGCTTGTTCGTAAAGATTGCGGATATCCTCCGCTGGTTACTCCGTCAAGTCAGATTGTCGGAACTCAGGCGGTTTGGAATGTGCTGATGGGCAAATATAAAACCGTTACCGCGCAATATAAAGATTTGCTTTTAGGAAAATACGGTAAAGTTCCCGGAGAAGTAAACGCCGATTTGCTTAAGCAGTGCACGAATAACGGCGAAGAAATTATAACCTGCCGTCCTGCGGACTTAATTGCCGACGAAATGGACAGCCTTACAGAAAAAGTAAAATCGGACGGTTTTTACGAAAAAGAGGAGGATGTATTGTCATACGCTCTGTTCCCCGAGGTTTCTACAAATTTCTTTAAATGGCGCAAGGCAAAAAATGATTTGGTAGACACCGATTTTGCAAAAAATCCGAATAAGGTTTATCCTGTATAAAACAGTTATTCCGCGGCGGAAACGCTTAAAACGTTTCCGCCGCAATTTTAAATTAGTATGAAAGTTGCGGTTATTGGCGCGGGTGCGTCGGGGTTGATGGCGGCATATGCGGCCGCCGTAAACGGAAACGACGTAACCGTTTATGAAAAAAACGAAAAAAGCGGTAAAAAGATATATATTACCGGAAAAGGGCGTTGTAATGTTACAAACGCAGTTTTACCGCAGGAATTTTTATTAAACGTAGTGTCAAACACAAAATTTTTAACGGGTGCAATATATAATTTTTCACCCGAAGATTTAATGGCTTTCCTTGAAAATCAAGGATTAAAACTTAAAGTTGAGCGGGGAAACCGCGTTTTTCCTTTAAGCGATAAAGCAAGCGACGTTACTAAATATTTAGAAAAAGCCTGTATTAATGAAGGCGTTAAATTTAATTTTAACAGCAAAGTTACAAAAATTAACATTTTGAATGGTACTGTGTCTGACATAATTGTTAATAATACTAAAATTTATTTCGACAAAGTAATAATTTGTACCGGCGGAAAAAGCTATCCGTTAACGGGTTCGACAGGCGACGGCTATAATTTTGCAAGGCAATGCGGGCACAGCATAAACGAGTTAACCCCTGCTTTATGCGGATTAAATTTGAACGGCGATTACTTTCAGCCGATGCAGGGTCTTTCGCTTAAAAACATTAATCTTTCCGTTTTATATAACGGCAAAGTGATAAAAAGTTTATTCGGCGAAATGCTTTTTACCCATTTCGGCATTTCCGGACCGTTAGTTTTAACCGTATCCAGCCTGATAAACCGTTTCAATTTAAATAACGTAAAGCTTATTTTGGATTTAAAACCCGCATTGTCGTCCGAGCAGTTGGACGAAAGGCTGTTGCGTGATTTTGCAGCGTCTCCCAACAAGAGCCTGGCCGCAGTACTAAAAGGTTTGTTGCCTTCGTCGCTGATTGCCGAGGTTTTAAAGCGTAGCTCGGTTGACGGTGAAAAGCGCGTTAATTCTGTTTCGAAAAGCGAAAGAGCGGCGTTATTGACAACCGTCAAAAATTTTGTTATGCTTGTTTCGTCGCTAAGACCGTTGGAAGAGGCGATCGTTACCGGCGGCGGCATAAATGTTAAAGAAATAAATCCGAAAACAATGGAAAGTAGGCTTGTTAAAGGATTGTATTTTTGTGGCGAAGTGCTTGACGTGGATGCGCTTACGGGCGGTTTCAATTTGCAAATTGCATTTTCCACCGGTTTTGCCGCGGGAAATTCGATAATTTCGGAGGGAATATGAAGGCTATCAGGGGTGCAACTACTGTATCTGAAGACAGTCCATTGTCAATTAGGGAAAGTGTCAGGGAACTTTTGTTATCCGTTATAGATGCAAATCGTCTGCAAATTTCCGATATCGTGTGCATAATGTTTTCCAGCACGGCGGATATAAAATCGTATTATCCCGCAAAAGCGGCAAGAGAGGCCGGTTTTTCGTCATGCGCGCTGTATTCTTCGCTGGAGCCGGAAATAGACGGCGCGCTTGAGCGGTGTATACGAATTATGGTACTGGCGGACACGGATTCTGCGCCCGAACACATTTATCTGAACGGTGCAAAGGGGTTGCGGAAGGATATAACAGCAGTTTACAATGTTGCGGTTGACGGACCGGCAGGCAGCGGGAAGAGCACTGTGTGCCGGCTTGTAGCTGAAAAACTGGGGATTTTGTATTTGGATACGGGCGCTATGTACCGGGCCATTGCCTTAAAATGCGTTAAAGACAAAAAGGATTACGGCGACAAGGACGTTGTAAAACATTTATTGAATAATATCGATTTAAAGGTGGAATACAGAAACGGCAGGCAGATTACTTTGCTTGACGGTGAAGACGTATCCGATTTAATTCGTACACCGCAGGTATCTATGCTTGCCTCATACGTTTCGGCTTACAGTTTTGTGCGTGCCAAAATGGTATCTTTGCAGCGCGAAATCGCAAAAAAAACGTCGTGCATTTTGGACGGCCGCGATATCGGTACAAACGTTTTGCCAAACTGTAAGTTTAAATTTTATTTAAACGCTTCCCCTCAAATCAGGGCAAAAAGGCGTTACGAGGAAGGCAAAGCGCAGGGTAACGCACAAACATTCAATCAGGTTTTAAACGATATACTAGAGCGTGATTTTCAGGATAAAAACAGGGCTGTGGCTCCTTTGAAAAAAGCGGACGACGCCGTTGAAATAGACACCTCGAATTTGACAGTCAGTGAAGTCGTGGCGGAAATTATAAGTAAAATACAGGAAAAAATATAAAGCAAAAAAATATGGATAAAAACATAAAAAATAAAAAAACCAAGCTTGAAAAAGTGTTTAAAATTCTGCATTTCTGGGAGAAGCATCTTTTCAGAGTTTTTTTCCCCTACGTTAGGCACGGAAATCTATCTAAATACGAGGATTCGTCTTTGATTTGCATAGGTAATCATTACAGCTATCTGGACGTTGTGTTCCCTTGTCTTGTAACCGACCGCCCCATACATTTTATCGCCAAGCAAGAACTTTGGGATAACGGCGGACTTATGAAATGGTTTGTAAATAAATGCGAATGCATTCCCGTCAAGCGTGACGGATCCGACGTTCAGGCGATTAAGGAATCAATGCGCATTTTAAGGGCTGGGGGAGTAATTAACATCTTTCCGGAAGGAACCAGAAACCATTCCTATTCCGAAATTCTGCCTTTCCACAGCGGAGCGGCGGCGCTTTCCATTAAAACACAAACGCCCATTGTACCTATAGTTAAGGTAACAAAAATTAAAATTTTCAAAAAAACTCACATAATTTTCGGCGACCCCATCGAATTCCGCCAGTATTACGGTAAAAAGGTGACAAAAGAACAGATTGAAGAGTGCGACGGCATACTGCGCGAATCGATGTGGAATATGCGCCTCGCATTTTTAGACAAATATAACCTGAAAATAAAAAGCGACAAAGTATGATAAAAGTGGCGGTTGCTAAAAGTAGCGGATTTTGCCGCGGCGTAAAAAACGCAGTTGATACGGCAATGAATATTAACCCCGAAAACACATTTGTTTTGGGTGAAATAATTCATAATGACGACGTTATGGACGCAATTAAGTCGCGCGGGATATCGGTCGTTGAAAATTTGGACGAAATTCCCGACGGCGCAACCGTTATATTCCGTTCGCACGGCGTGCCGCAAAACTTTTACGGCGAATGTGCGAAGCGCGGAATAAAATATATCGATTGTACCTGTAAATTTGTTGCCAACACTCAGAAAATAGTGAAAAGCGAATATGCAAAGGGCAACAAAATTGTAATTTGCGGCGAGCCTACTCATCCGGAGGTAGTCGGACTTCAGGGCTGGTGCGATAATACTGCGCTTGTTATAAACAGTGAACAAGCCGATTTTAACCCGATAATTTCCGACAACGTAAGTATTGTGGCGCAAACAACCTTTTCGGTTGATAAATTTGATAAAATTATAAAAAATATTAAAAAACTTTGTGAAAAATCAGTTGCCGTTTTTAAAACTATTTGTTATACTACTATAAGCCGACAAGATGAAGCTAACAGGCTTTCTTCATTGTGCGACGCTATGATTGTTATCGGCGGGTTAAACAGCAGTAACACCAATAAGCTGTATGATGTATGCAAAAGAAACTGTAAAAACGTCGTAAGGCTTGCAAATTCCGCCGAATTTAATTTTGAAACGATAAAAAATTTTAAAAATATAGGTATTGTATCAGGGGCTTCAACCCCGAACGCGCAAACCCGGGAGGTTCTCTTAAAGATGGAAGAAAAAAGCACAGAAGTTATTGCGGCTAATTCTATGGAAGAAGTAGTTGCAAAGATTGACAACGAATCGAAATTCAAGAGGGGGCAGATTGTTACCGCAACCATTTCGGAAGCGACCGACGACGGCCTTCAAATTTTGTTGCCGTATTCGAAAAAGGAAGTTCTTTTAAATAAGGACGAGCTTGATTGCGAGGCTTACAGCCCCGAAGAATATGCAAGCAAAATCGGCGATACAATCGATTTGTTGGTAGTCGATTTAAAACCTTCTTTAAAACTTTCCCAAAAGCTTATAAAACTGCGTGCTGAAGAAGAAGCTCAGCTTGCCGAAATCGAGCAGGGCAAAGAATTTCAGATTGTATGCACTGGTTCAAACAAGGGAGGGCTTACAGGTCAGATAGGTACTTATTCCGTATTCGTACCTGCAAAGGAAATTCGCCCCAGCTTTGTTCAGGATCTTTCCAAATACGTAGGAAAAACGTTAAGATTGCGTTTAATTGAAATTAAGAAAGATAAGAAAAAGGAAATAATCGCTTCCCAGCGCGTAATTTTACAGGAAGAACGCGATGCGAAAGCCGCTGCAAGGGAAGCAAGAGACGCCGAATTTTTCGATTCTATTTCGGAAGGCGACATTGTTGAAGGCAAAGTTGAAAGAGTTACAAGTTTCGGCGCGTTTGTTTCCGTCGGCGGATTTGATTGCCTTGCGCACATTTCCGACCTTTCGTGGACGGGAACCAAGTCGGTTACCGACGTGCTTGAAATAGGACAGAGCTATCATTTTAAAATACTTAAAATTGACAGAGCAAACAAAAAAGTATCTATAGGATACAAGCAGTTGCAGCCTCAGCCTTGGGATTTGGCGGCAGATAAATATCACGTCGGCGAAATTATTAAAGGTAAGGTAGTGAGAATTGTTCCTTTCGGCGCTTTCGTCGAGGTTGAAAAGGGAATAGACGGTCTTGTTCACGTTTCGCAAATCAGTCACGAAAGAATTGAAACGCCCGCTACGTGCCTTAACGTAGGAGACGAGGTTGAAGCTAAGATTGTTGCGTTTGACGTAGAAGCAAAGAAAATGAATCTTTCTATTAAAGCTTGCCTTGCAGAGCCCGAAAGAAAGCCCCGAGAAGACAAAGCTGAAGGCGAAGGCGACCGTAAGCGCAGCCGTGCGCCCAGAAGAAGCGACGATGACGAGCTTTCAAGCTGGAGCGAGGGCAGCGTATCCGTAGGAACGTCGCTGGGCGATATTCTTGCAAACGCCGAAAAGAAAAATAAGTAAATAAACATGTTTGCTATCCGCCGTATTTAACGGCGGATTTTTTTTATTAAAAATATGTGACAAAGTTTAACGGCGGATAAATCGGTTTATATATTTACCGTTAGAAATCGGAGGTAATTACGGATGAAAGAAGGTCAAATTAAAATTTCAAGCGAAAATATGATGCCTATTATAAAAAAATGGCTCTATTCGGATAAAGACATTTTTTTAAGGGAAATTGTCGCTAACGGAGTGGATGCGATAACAAAGTTTAAAAAACTGGTAACAATGGGCGAAGCCAACGAAACTGACGGCGAAGAATACTGTGTTAAAATAAGCGTTGATAAAAAGGCTAAAACGCTTACCGTTGAAGATAACGGAATAGGTATGACCGAGGAAGAGGTTGAACAGTACATCACGCAAATTGCCTTTTCGGGAGCAAACGATTTCCTTGCAAAGTACGAAAAGGCGGGCGGCGACGGAATAATAGGTCATTTCGGCTTGGGTTTTTACTCTGCCTATATGGTTTCCGAACTTGTCGAAATTGAAACAAAAAGCTATAAAAACGGCGCGGGCGCGGTAAAGTGGGCTTCGGACGGAAATTCGACATACAGTATTGACGAGTGTGGCAAGCAAACCCGCGGCACAAAAATAATAATGCACATTTCGGCTGACGAAAAGGAATTTTTAAGCGAGGATAAAATTAAAGGCCTTGTAAAAAAGTACTGCTCGTTCATGCCGTATAACATATATGTAAATTTTAAGGGCGACGGCAAAGATACGGCGCTGAATACCACTGCGCCGCTGTATACGAAATCGCCCAAGGACTGCACTGACGAGGAGTATAAAAACTTTTATACGGACACTTTTATGGATTACGACGCGCCCATTTTCTGGGTACATCTGGATATGGATTACCCTTTTAAGCTGAAGGGCATTCTGTATTTCCCCAAAGTTAAAAACAAAGTTGAGCTTGAACGCGGCAAAGTTAAACTTTATTGCAATCAGGTTTTCATTGCCGATAATATCAAAGAGGTTATCCCCGAATTTTTAATGCTTTTAAACGGCGTGATTGACTGCCCCGATATTCCGTTAAACGTTTCGCGTAGCTTTTTGCAAAACGACAAACTGGTGCAGAAAATTACTAAGTATATTATTAAGAAAGTAGCCGATAAGTTGACGCAGTTATTTAAAAACGACAGAAAAAAATATGAAGAGTGCTGGAGCGATCTGGCTAATTTTATAAAATTCGGCTGCATAAAGGAAAGCGACTTTTACGATAAAATAAAGGACATAATCGTCTGGAAAGATTTAAACGGCAATTATAAACCTCTTTCCGATTATTTGGATATTAACGAGCAATCCGGCGATAGCACCGCAAATGAAAATAAAGAAAGCAAGCCTCAGACAGTTTATTATGTCTCCGACCCCCAGCAGCAGGCGCAATACGTTAAAATGTTTAAGGATAACGGTTTAAATGCAATTTGCTGCGATACGTTTATCGACCCGCATTTTATTAGCTTTATAGAGTATAAAATGCCCGACAAGGTTAAATTTATGCGTATCGACGCGGATGTGGCAAACGCTCTAAAAGGCGGGGACGAAGCGGAAGACAGCGTTTTGACCGACATATTCAAAACTGCACTGGCCGACGATAAAATAACAGTTAAAACACAAAGTCTTAAAAACGAAAATGTTCCCGCAGTAATCACGGTTGACGAATATATGAGAAGATATTCCGAAATGGGACAGTTCTACGGAATGTCTGACGACCAAATCGGAAAAACACTTATTGTAAATACGGCTAATCCCATAGTCGCAAAAATTAAATCGTATGACGAGGACAAGCAGAAATTTGCCGTAAAATACGTTTATTCGCTTGCATTGCTGTCGTTTAAAAAGCTGAGTTCGGAAGAGCTTGCCGACTTTACGGACAGCTGTGTAAAACTTTTGGACGGATACTTGTCCGACTGAATAAATTTAATACAATTATAACCGCTTCGGCGGTTATTTTTTTTGTGCAAAATTATAAATTATAATGTGAATCTGTATTTTTTGCCGCACTATCTGCAGGCGGCACTCAGTAACTTGAATATTAATTATTTAACCGAAATACGCCTACGCCGCGGACAACCTGTCATTATTCAGTACAGGGGCGAATATAACTATATAAACGGTTTCGGTATAACAACCAACCGCGCAACAGCAATTATATGCGAAAGCGCAGAAGAAATACTGTATTCCGCTATGCAAGGCAACGTTTACGTTTATTCTGAACAGCTTAAAAACGGTTTTATTACGGTTGACGGAGGCGTGCGCATTGGCGTGGCTGGTGAATACGTACTGCAAGGCGAAAATGTTTTAAACATTAAAAATATTTCTTCTTTGAACGTCCGCATTCCGCACGACGTTACAGGTATAGCGCAAGGTTTGCACGAAACGGTATTCCGCGGAGGTATTAACAACACTTTAATATTTTCCCCGCCGGGATTCGGCAAGACCACGCTTCTGCGCGATTTGGCAAGATTAATATCCAAAAGTGGTAAATTTAATGTTTTACTGTTTGACGAGCGAAACGAAATTGCCGCAATAAACGGCAACGGCGGCGGTTTCGATTTGGGGGGCGGCTGCGACGTTGTGCGCGGAGGCAACAAACTTACGGCTTTTTCAAACGCCATCAGGGCTATGCGTCCCGACGTTATAATGACCGACGAAATTTACGGTGACGCTGATTTTTCTTCGGTGAATTATGCCGTGGAATGCGGCATAAAAGTAATAGCCTCCACGCACACGACAGACAAAAATCGGCTTAAATTGCTGCCGTTTGATACTTTTGCCGAACTGCATGGGATAGGTAAAGAAATTTCGGTTTATGATAAAAATTTTAATTTTGTTTGCAATTGTTCTTCTGTCGGGCGGTCTTGGGATGGCTATATCGGCTGAAAAAAAACGGGAAATGAAGGTTTATAAGCAATTTTACGATTTTAATGAAAAACTTATTTTAAATTTGAAATTCAACAAAGACAAAATTGAAACCGTAGCCGAAGGGTTCGATTGCGT
The DNA here is from genome assembly GCA_947053545.1 of uncultured Clostridia bacterium. Lineage (GTDB taxonomy): Bacteria > Bacillota > Clostridia > Christensenellales > Borkfalkiaceae > Coproplasma. Next base: position 10,874 of record CAMRSY010000020.1, on the reverse strand, counting down.
TAAAAAAGCGTTAAAAGGCGAAGAGGTGGCTAAAGGTGAAGACAGTAAGTTTCTTTTGCAATATGTAAATGACATAGGAAAAACCGATGCGCCCACGCAGCTTTTATATTTGACCGAACAGGGACAAACCCTGCTTTCGTTAAAACAAAAAAGTGAGGAAAATTATAAGAAATACGGTTCGCTGTATTTCAAACTCAGCCTTATGGCGGGCATTTTAATAGCCGTATTACTAGCGTAACAATGGACATAAGTATTATTTTCAAGTTGGCGGCGGTTGGTATAATCGTAACAATCGTATGCCAGATATTAAAAAAAAGCGAACGCGAGGATATTGCGACTATTGTCAGCCTTGTAGGGTTGATAATAGCGCTTACCGTTGTAATTTCAATGATTTCAGACTTGTTTGCGCAAATTAAACAACTGTTCGATATATTTTAATGCCAGTTTTACAGCTTTGCGCTGTTGCGGTTATAACCGCCGTATGCGCTTTTATTTTAAAATCACAGAAATCCGACCTTGTTCCTCTTTGCGTTACGGCAGGCGGCATAATGCTTATCCTTTGCGGCTTTGACTATCTGTCCGAAAGTCTTAAATTCATCAAACAGTTTTCGGAGCAGACAAATATCGACAAGTCGGTACTGAAAATAATTTTTAAAGTCGTAGGCATAGGTTATTTAATCGAGCTTACGGCAAGTTCAATAAAAGATCTGGGGTTTGAATCGATTGCGGAAAAATTGGTGCTATGCGGAAAAATTGTAATATTCGTAATGTCTGTGCCGATTTTGCAGTCGCTGTTCGGCATAATAGTAAGGCTGATTCAGCTTACGTAATTAAAGTTGTATTAAAAATATTTCTACTGTTGTTAATACTTGCTTTGCCGCTTTTACTGGGAAGTGAAATTACGGCTTACGCCGATGAAGGCGAGGAATTAAACGAAAATATTTCTTCCATTATTGACAGCCTGGACTTAACGGAAATTCAGAAGTATCTTGACGAATACGGAAACGATTATGTTTTCGGATTCGGGGAAACCGCAAAAGAAATAGTGCGCTACCTGGTTAAAGGTAATTTGGGGGTAAACTATTCCGACTATATTACCGAACTTTTTTCCGTTCTGTTTAACAAGGTTACGACTATGCTGCCCGCGTTTGCCCAAATTGTGGCAATTTCCATTTTATGCGCGGTTTCGTCCGGGGCGGAAGGCGGAGTAATAGGGAAAACTACGGCAAAGGTTATAAGGCTTGCCTGTGTGTCGCTTATTATGCTTATTCTTTCTTCCATGCTGTTCGGAATAGTTACGGCGTCGGTTAAATGCGTGACTAATATTAAGCGGCAGGTAGAAATAGTAACTCCCATTCTGGTTACACTTTCGATTCTTACGGGCGGAACGGATGCCGGCGCTATTTATCAGCCCTCGGCACTTTTTTTAAGCGGAGGAGCAATCGAAATAGTCAGCTCGTTTATCGTACCTGCTACGATAGCGGTAATTGTTTTGAATTTTACGTCAAAAATTAACCCCGAAATATCTTTTACCGGTGTTGCGGCACTGATTAAATCGATTATGAAATGGGTTATAGGTATCACCGTTACGGTTTTCGGGCTTTTTATAACGGTGCAGGGATCGGCGTCGTCTCTGTTTAACGGCATATTTTTTAAAGTTACAAAATATCTTGTTGGTAACTCGGTTCCCATTGTGGGAAATTTTTTGTCGGCAGGCGTAGATATGGTTGTAATGTCGGGTTCGGTTGTAAGAAGCTCGCTCGGAATTCTGGGTATAATAATGCTGCTTGCCGAAGTAATACAGCCGCTCATAATGCTGATATCCTTTTCGGTGCTGTTAAAAATTACCGCAGCCGTAGCGCAGCCATTGGGGGAAAAGACGCTTTATTCGCTGTTTACCGAATTTGCCAAAGATATTGAATATCTTATAGCGGGAATTTTGATGGTGGCGTTTTTGTATCTTCTGGTTGTAATGCTGATACTCAATTCGTCGTACGCATTTATATGAAGGCATATTTATTAACCGCCGTAGGCGTAATATTTTTAACCGTAATAATAAGTTTTATTGTGCCCGAAGGGAAACTGAAAAAGAGTGTAAATTTCGTTTTGCGCCTTGTAAGCATAGTTATGCTTATCAGCCCAGTCACAAAAATCTTTTCATTTACGCCGCAAGATACTTCGCTTACGTACGATTTCGATTATGTATGCGAGGTGTACTCGCAAAATCAAAGCAGACTTTTAACGCAAAAAATAAGCGATGAGCTGGGGTACGATTGCGTATGCCGTGTCGATATATCATACGACGGTACTAAAATTTCGGAAAACGGCGTTTTTGTCACGGGAAATTTTGAAAATGTACAAACTGTAGGACAAATTACGGAATATTTACAGAGCTTGGGTTATATAAATATAACAGTAAATGAAGAAACTGACTGACTATTTAAAATCGCATAAAAAAATTTTAATAATCAGCGTTTTACTAGTACTGCTAATTGCATTGGCTTTTGTGCTTTTCGGCTCGAAAAACAAAATAAGCTCGGCAGCTACGGGAACGGTTAACCGCTCGGAAACCGAAGTAAAGCTGATTCGTGTTCTTTCCGAAATCGACGGCGTAGGAAAAGCCGAGGTTATGATAAACGACGGTAAAGACGGGGTGGAAGGAGTTATTATCGTTTGCGAAGGCGCATATAACATTATGACTCGCAGCGATATTTTAAATGCGGTGTCTACCGCGCTTAATATTGATAAAAATAATATAGCTATCTATGCTATGAACAAATAAGGAGACCAAAAAATGACCAAAAAGAAGAAGATTATCATCATGTCCTCACTTGTGCTCTTACTTGCAGTTACGGCTGTATTAAACGTAGTGCTTGTAAACCGCCGAACCGCTGCGCAGGCCGACACCGTGCCTACGGCTAATTACTTTACGTCGTTCCGCTCGGAAAGAACGTCGAAAAGAAGCCAGGAACTTTTGCAGATCGACAGCGTAATCGACAAGTACGAAGCCGGCAGTGAAAAGTATGAAAAAGCCATGGATATGAAACTTAAAATCGTAGGCATCATGGAAAACGAACTCGTTATCGAAACTATGATTAAATCCCTCGGCTTTTCCGATGCGGTAGTTTCCATCGGGCTTGATTCGGACAACGTTAACGTATTTATTAATACCAACGAACTTGACACGTCCGCAGCCCTGTCAATATACAATCTTTTAAGAAACGAAATGGGCGTACCCTGCACAAATATATTTATCATGCCCGTATATACACAAATTTAATTTAAAAAGTTGCAATATTTATCAATATGTGGTATACTAATTTAAAGGCGGTGGCAACATATGTTAAAATCGCCTTTAAGGAGTATTTATGGCACATATCAGACATGACCCTACTTCAACTTCGAAAGGTAAAATTTCTTACAATTCGGGTATAGTAATCGGCATAGTTGCGCTTGCAATAGGCGAGGTTGAAGGCGTTAGCCTGCTCAACGCCAAAAACAAGGGTATAAAGCTCAATTTCGACAAGGAAGGAATAATTGCTGACATTGGCGTAAAAGTAGAGTACGGTTACAATGTTCCTTCGCTTGCTTTCAGAATTCAGCAGTCGATAAAACATAACGTCGAATCTATGACTAATTACAAGGTGGCGAAGGTAGACGTTCACGTTCAGGACGTTGATTTCCCCGAAAATCCCGCAATATAAACAAAAACTTATTCCCTTAATCTTTTTAAGGGAATATTTAAATTTGGAAATACTATGAGAACTGTAGCAAGAGAAACACTTTTTAAAATTATATATGCCGCGCAATTTAACGGCGCCGTTGACGGCGAGCTTAAAACGGCGCTTTATAAAGCCAACGAACTTAACGGAGACGATATTGCCTACTGTGACCGTGTGCTTAAAATTATTGAAGACCACGGAAGCGAGCTTATAGGGCTTTTGGATAAACATTCGATTTCATTTCCAGAAAAACGCATTTTCCCTTCCGATAAAAGTATTCTTATGATTGGATTTGCCGAAATTCTGTATTTTGACGATATTCCCCGAAAAGTTACTTTTAACGAAGCGGCAAATATCGCTTCGAAATATTCGTCCGCAAAAAGCGCCACGTTTATTTCAGGAATACTGTCCGCCGTTGCGGGAGGAGTTGACAATGTATAAATTGATTGACGGAAAGGCCCATTCTGAGGCTATTCGCGGCGAAATAAGGGAAAGAGCAGAAAAGTTTAAAAGTACATACGGCACAGACGTCGGTCTTGCCGTCGTTCTTGTGGGAAACGATTCAGCGTCGCAGGTGTATGTAAGAAATAAAATAAAAGGCTGCGAACAAACAAATATAAAGTCTTTTGCGTATTATCTGCCGGAAGACGCAACTCAGGCGCAGGTAGAGGAACTGGTAAGCGAACTTGTGGAAAACAGGGCGATTCACGGAATACTGGTTCAATTACCGCTGCCGGCGCATCTGAACGCCGAAAACATTCTTAAACTTATACCCGAAAGCAAGGATGTTGACGGATTTTGCGAGCAGAATATCGGCAACTTGTGTATGAACAGAAAATGTCTGGTAGCTTGCACGCCCAACGGCGTTATGAAAATGCTTGAGCGGGAAAACATAAGTTTAAAAGGTAAAAACGCAGTTGTGATCGGCAGGTCGAACATTGTCGGAAAGCCTATGGCAATGCTTTTATTGAATGCCGATGCTACGGTAACGGTGTGCCACAGTAAAACCGCAAATCTTAAAGAGACATGCCAGCAGGCAGACGTATTGGTTGCCGCAATAGGAAAAGCAAAATTCGTAACCGAAGATTTTGTTAAAGATGGCGCCGTTGTAGTTGACGTCGGTATGAACAGGGATGAAAACGGTAAATTATGCGGAGACGTCGATTTCGAGCACGTTAAAAATAAGTGTTCCTATATTACGCCTGTGCCCGGCGGAGTTGGTCCCATGACTATAACTATGCTGCTTTACAATACGGTTACCGCCGCGGAAAGGAGTGCGGAACTTGGATAATTTCAACTTAAAATATGCAGAACTCAACGAATATTTTAATAAGCAGTTAAATAAAGCGTGCGACGAAATTTCCACCTCGCCTGAAATTTTGGGCGAAAGCATGAAATATAGTTTACAGCTGGGCGGAAAACGTATACGCCCCGTATTAATGTACTCCGTTGGCGAAATTTTGGGGTTGGAACGGGAAAAACTTAATCCTTTTGCCTGCGCGTTGGAATTTATTCATACCTATTCGCTGATTCACGACGATTTGCCCGCGATGGATAACGATGATTTCAGACGCGGAAAGCCTTCAAACCATAAAGTTTACGGCGAGGCTAACGCAATTTTAGCTGGCGACGGTTTGCTGAATACGGCTTATTCGATACTTTTCGGCGAATGCTTTAAGGGAAACGAATATATTTCCGCTGCAAAATTTATTTGCGACGCGGGCGGAATCTACGGAATGATAGCGGGGCAGTCGGCGGACTTACATTATGAAAACGCCGCTGACGCAGACGAAAACACGCTGGAATATATTTACGAAAACAAAACGGCAAAGTTGCTTATTGCGGCGGTTACCGTGCCTTGCGTGCTGAGCAACGGCAGATATTACTCCGAGTTCAAGCAATTCGGCAAAAAGCTTGGATATCTGTTTCAACTGACCGATGATATCTTGGATGCCTGCGGCAGTTTTGATAAGCTAGGTAAAACTACTGGAAAAGATGAAAAAGAAGATAAGCTGACCGCAGTAAAGCTGTACGGGGTAGACTCGTGTAAATTGCGTGTAGATATAGTAGGCGACGACTGCCACAAAATTTTGGACGGAGTTGACGGTGACGTGAATTTCCTGCACGACCTGGTTAATTTTGTGAAAATGCGTTTAAATTGACTGGTGATAGATTTATGCCTGAAATAGAGGGTAAAGAAATTAAACAACTTAACGGTGCAGAGCTCAAAAATCTTTGCGAGCGGTTAAGAGAAAAAATTATAAAAACCGTAATGACTAACGGCGGGCACTTATCGTCCAATTTAGGGGTAATAGAGTTGACCGTCGCTCTTCATTACGTCTTCGATTTCCCTGCAGACAAACTAATTTTCGACGTGGGGCATCAGTGTTATGCTCATAAAATTCTTTCCGGCAGAGACGGCAGTTTTAATACTTTGCGAAGATACGGAGGAATTTCCGGATTTCCCAAACGCGAAGAAAGCGAATACGACTGCTATAACACCGGACATGCGGGAACTTCGGTTTCGGCGGCACTGGGCTTTGCAAAGGCGCGCGATATTAAGGGCGAAGATTACAATATAATTGCGGTTATAGGCGACGGGTCGTTCAATAACGGACTTGTTTACGAAGCCTTTAACAGTCTCCGTCCGCTTAATACCAATATTTTGGTTATTTTAAACGATAACGGTATGTCAATATCGCCTACCGTAGGCAGTATGCACGAATATCTTGAACAGTTAAGCCGCGACGACGTCCATAAATCCAAAGTTGAAAAACATTCTAATATTTTCGAAAAATTCGGTTTTTCATACGACGGGGTGTACGACGGAAACGACCTCGAGGTTATGATTTCGAAATTATTTGAAATCAGGGAAAAGCTGAAAACTCAGTCGGTTATTTTGCATATAGCTACTAAAAAGGGTAAAGGATACTCTTTTTGTGAAGAGAATCCACAGCAAACCCACGGCATTGCATGCGGTGAAAAAGCAAAAAGCATATCATATTCCGAGGCGCTGGGCAAAACGCTTATTTCGCTTGCCGAAAAAAACCCGTCTATAGTTACGGTAACCGCGGCAATGACGCCCAGTTTGGGACTTGCGGAATTTTTTGATAAATTTCCGCTACGCTCTATCGACGTGGGCATTTGCGAAGAGCACGCAACCATTTTATGCGCCGCGTTAGCCGCGCAAGGTTTAAAACCTTATTACGCGGTATATTCTACGTTTTTGCAGCGTTCGTTCGATGAAATAGTAATCGATATCTGCAGCCAGAAACTGCCGGTAACCATCTGTATCGACAGGGCAGGTATTTCAGGTGAAGACGGTGAAACGCATCAGGGAGTATTCGATTTATCTTTTTTGAGTTTGATTCCCGAACTTACGATAGCGGTTCCGAAAGACGTAAACGAATTTGAAAAACTGCTTGTAGCCAGTGCGGATTTTAACGCTCCGCTTGCAATACGCTATCCAAGGGAATGCAATACGGTTTTCGATTGCGGTGAAGAGCAATTTGTTTTCGGTAAATGGGAATATCTGACCCGCGGAACAGGCGGCATTGCAATTTTGTCCTGCGGCGAACGTTCGGTGAAAACCGCATTGGAAATAAACGAACATTTTAATAATGTTTATTCCGTTATTAATGCGCGTTTCGTAAAACCTTTGGATACGGCTTTACTTAACGAAATGCATGAGAACATTATAATAACTATCGAAGACAATTCTCTTTCCGGCGGATTCGGAAGTTTGGTTTGTTCGTATTATTCCGACGCCGCAAACAAGCGGATTAAAAGTTTTGGCTGTGCAGACATATTTATACCGCACGGAACCGTAGAGCAACTTACAAAAATATACGGGGCCGATAAGGAAACAATTATCAGCTACATCGGAGAAAAATGCGGATAGACAAATATCTTACTGTTAAATATAAATCCCGAACTAAGGCGGCGCAGGCGATAGAAGAAGGACTTGTTTTAATAAACGGCAAAACCGTAAGTCCTTCGTATATTTATAAGGATTACGACGAAATAATCTATATTACACCAGACGAGCAATTTGTATCGAACGGCGGCTACAAGCTAAGTAAAGCGCTTAAAGATTTTAATTTTTCGGTAAACGATAAAGTGTTTGCCGATGTGGGCGCAAGTAACGGCGGATTTACCGACTGTCTTTTAAAAAACGGCGCGAAAAAAGTATATTGTATCGACGTGGGTGAAAGCCAGCTTGACGAAAGCTTAAAAAAAGAAAACGTCGTTATAATAGATAATTTCAATGCGCGTAACCTTACAAAAGATATGTTTGCCGAAAATTTGGACGGCGCAGTTATAGACGTAAGCTTTATATCGCTTACGTACATTTTAAAAAACGTTGCCGATTGTCTTAATTCGGGCGGTTACGTTATCGCGCTTATAAAACCGCAATTCGAATGCGAATCGAAAAAGGTAGGAAAAAACGGCATCATAAAGGATAGCAATATTCATAAAAAAATCATTAAAAAAATTATTGACTATTCGATAAAGGTAGGTCTTAAACCCGTCAAATTAACAGACGCTCCGATAAAAAATGACAAAAACAGAGAATTTCTGATACTGTTAGAGAAGTCAGAATTGCAAAATACCGATATGAATCAATTAATTAAGTACGTTAATTTATAAAAAAATTAGCGTACTTATTTGCATATTTGATTACTGTGTGGTATAATTATGCATATGAGAGTGGGAATTTATCTGAATATAAAGTATAAAACCGATAAGGATGCATATCTTTATAAAATTAAAACCGCTCTCGAAGAAAGCGGAATTGAGTGCTTAAACATTACCGACGAACGGCTAATTGAAACGCTTGACATACTGCTGGTACTTGGCGGCGACGGAACAATTTTAACCGTGGCAAGCGAGTGCGCGCGCCATAACGTTAAGATACTGGGCATAAATTTCGGGCATATGGGTTTTTTGGCCGATTTTGAAGCAAACCAGCTTGAAGCCGCTTTATCGCTTATTAAAACCGGAAACTTTGCAACGGTTAAACGCAGTATGCTGAGTATCGAATATGAAGGTAAACGGTATTTAGCTTTAAACGAGGTTGCTATTCAGCGTTGCACAACAGGTAACGCTTTCAGCAATACGGTTAATCTGCATGCGGAAATCGACGGTTCGACGGTAGATAATTTTTCCTCTGACGGACTGATTATAAGCACGCCTACAGGTTCCACAGCGTACTCGCTGTCGGCGGGAGGGTCTATTTTAACGCCTGATTTGGCTGCGTTTATAATGACGCCTATTTGTCCGCACTCGCTGCATTCGCGTCCGATAGTATTCAGCAACGGTTCGGTGGTAAAGGTAAACCAATCCGAAAAAAACTGCACGTTAAATCTTATTGTAGACGGAAGAGCCGTTGACACGCTAAGCGGTTTCGGCGTGATTACAATAAAGAAAGCCGATTATGTAACGGAATTTATATCGGTTAAAAGCAACAACTTTTTTGACAAATTATTAATTAAATTAAACATATGGAGTAAATGATGCATAGAAACGCAAGACAAGCTATGATTTTGGAAATCATTGCCGAACTGGATGTGGAAACACAAGATGAACTTTGTGCGGAACTGGTTAAACGCAACTTTAACGTCACTCAAGCTACCATATCGAGAGACATTAAGGATTTGAAACTTTACAAGGTTGCAGGAACGACTAAAAAGTATAAATATGCCTATATCGAAGGCGGCGGCGACGCTGTCAACAATAAAATGCGCAATCTGTTCCGTGAATGCGTACAGACGATAAATTCCGCAAACAATTTAATAGTTATTAAAACTATGCGCGGAAACGGCGCTACCGCCGGTACTTTTATCGATATGCTTCAGTATAAAGAGGTAATAGGTACCGTAGCGGGGGACGACACCGTACTTATCGTAGTTGACAGTAACGAAAACACGCCTGAAATTGTGGCCAGATTAAAAGAATATATAAAATAATGCTTGAACGGCTGTACATAAAAAACGTTGCGCTTATTGAGGAAGCGGATATAACTTTCGACGGAAAACTTAACGTGCTGTCGGGTGAAACCGGTTCTGGCAAATCGGTTATTCTCGATTCAATTAATTTCGTTTTGGGCTCTAAAGCCGATAAGTCTATGATACGGTACGGCACGGACGAAATTTTGGTAAAAGCGGAGTTTTCAATCGATTTGCACAGTGCCGCAGCCAAAGCTTTACTCGAATGCGATATCGACCCCGAAGAAACTGTTATAATTTCGCGGAAATTTACCAAAGAGGGCAAAAGCGCCATTAAAGTAAACGGAAATACCGTAACTACAGGCATGCTGAAAACGATTGCAGCTCACCTTGTCGACGTTCACGGTCAAAGTGAGCATTTCTTTTTGTTAAACGAAAGCAACCAGCTTGGCGTTATCGACGCGCTTTGCGGCGACAAACTGAAAAATTTAAAGTTGGAATTGTCTGATTTACTGACAACGAAAAAGGAATGTAAAAACAGAATAGCCGACCTTGGAGGCAGTGAAGCGGAGAGGGCGCAGAAGCTTGATTTGTTGTCGTACCAGATTAAGGAAATAGAAAGCGCAAATTTGAAAGCCGGTGAAACCGAAAATCTTAAAGCGCGGAAAAAACTATTTGACAATGCTGGTAAAGTTATTTCTGCAATAGGTTCTGTAAAGGCAATTCTTAGCTCTGACAACGGTTGCGTCGATATGCTTTCGGCCGCATACAGGCAAGCCTGCAGTATCTCCGATTTTGGCGACGAATATGCCGCAATTTGTGAACGGCTGGATAATCTTTCGATTGAGGCGGAAGATTTAAGCGAAACCGTTTCCGAAATTTACGACGGCCTAAATTTTGACGAAAGAGAGGCGGCAGCGGTAGAAGAAAGACTTGATTTAATTAAAAATCTTTCTAAAAAATACGGCGCGGATGAAGAGCGTATTTTATTGTTTTTAGAAAGTGCACGATTGCAATACGACAGTTTAAACGATGCAACTGCGGAACTTGAAAAACTGAACAGGGCAATCAGCGAATGCGATTCCAAAATATACGGCGTTTGCTTAAAAATTACAGAGATACGCAAAACCGTATGTAAAGATTTTTGCAATAGCGTAGCGAAACAACTAAAAACATTAAATATAACCAACGCCTGCTTTTTTGT
>CAMRSY010000019.1 GCA_947053545.1 uncultured Clostridia bacterium | reverse complement strand
CATTGTCTTACGCCTATGATTTCGGACGGCGGCACGAGCCACACGGGGCAACAACACCATTATTACGCCTGCAAGGGAAAGAAAAAAGGCGTTTGCGAGAAACGCCGAGAAGATAAAGACACGCTGGAATTGTTTGTTACGCAGGTGGTGTATGACTTTTTAAGCGACAAAGAGAACGTGAGCGTTGCCGTCCGCGATACGCTTGCCTATTATGCCAAGCGCACGGGCGCGGACAGTATAAAGAGCATTGACGGCAAAATAGCCAAAGTTCAGAAAGACATTGAGGAAATGACAACGGCGTTTATCGAGGCGAAGAACGCGCTTTTGCGGGCAAATATCGAAAAGCGAATGAACGATTATGAAAAGCTAATCGAGGATTTGCAGAGCCAAAAAGCACAGTTGGAACGCGAGCGCGGCAGACAGTTTACGGAAAAGGACTTTATGTCATTTATTGCCGACCTACTGAAAGGCGACCCCGAAGATAAAGAATACCAGCGCAAAATAATTGATAATCTTGTAGTTAAGGTATTAGTGGGCGACGGCGATACCGTTGTGTATATCAATTTAAGCAATACGAAAGAAATCGAGGACATAAGACTTGAAGAAATGAAAATAGCGTTTGAACACATTTTCTGCGTTCAAACGCTATCACCACTGGCGCGGAGAAGAGGATTTGAACCTCCGGACGGGTATTAGCCGTCACACGATTTCCAATCGTGCGCCTTAAACCGCTCAGCCATCTCCGCATTGCTTATATATCATATAAAATTGCGGACAAAAATGCAAGCAATTTTATCGGTGTGTTTAATTTTTAGCAAAAATTTAAACCGTCGTTTATCCGCCCCTGCCGTTGCAGTTACACAACTTATACAATAATGCAAACATAGCAAGCAACAACGTTTGTTAACTTAATAAATATTACGGGAAGGCTTTGCCGCCTCCCCGTTTAATTTAAATTATAACCCGCGGTTATTCTTCCGCGTCGTCTTTGTTTTTTGAGCCTGCGGCTATTTTACCGCCGATCACTCCGGAAAGCAATGCGGCTATGTCTATACCGCTTGCCTGTTTTACGCCTTCCATAATCTGATTTGTGCTGTTCATTACGTCTTTTACAACTTTTGTGGCGTTGCCGTCGCCGTACATTACGATTTTGTCGGTTCGGGATAAAGGTTCGGCGGCATTTTTCACCACGTCGGGCAACGCTTCGAGATACATTTCCAATACCGACGCCTCGCCCATCTTTTTCTGCGCTTCGGCCTTCTTTTCTATTGCCTCGGCTTCGGCAAGACCCTTTGCGCGGATACCTTCCGCCTCCTGCTCCATTGCGTACCTCAAAGCTTCCGCCTGCGCTTTCTGCGCCTCGGCTTTCTTAACAGCCTCAAACGCCATAGCTTCGGCTTCCCTCTGCCGCTTTATTAGCTCGGCTTCCGCCTCTTTGGCAACCTTATAATTTAAAGCGTCCGCCTGTTTTCTGATTTCAGCGTCAAGCTTGCGCTCTTTTATTGCTATTTCCTTTTCGGCAAGCTCGGCTTCCTTTTCGCGCCTTGCGATATCCGCGTTGGCTTTTGTAATTTCAATCGTTTTACGCTGGCTTTCCTGCTGAATGGCGTACGCGGCGTCCGCTTCCGCCCTTTTCGTATCCGCCTTTACTTTCATATCCGCTTCCTGCACGGCAAGCTCGGCGTTTTGCTCGGCAATCTGCTTTTGGCTTTCAACCTTTACGGCGTTGGCCTCCTGTTCGGCGTTTGCTGTTGCTATGGCGATATCGCGCTGAGCGTTCGCCTTGGCAATCTGTGCGTTTTTGCGGATTTGCTCGACGTTGTCGATACCCATATTTTCGATTGTGCCCGCATTGTCTTTAAAATTCTGAATATTAAAGTTTACTACCTCGATACCCAGCTTTTCCATATCGGGCACAACGTTTTCGGTAATTTTCTTGGCAACGCCCTGTCTGTCCTGCACCATCTCTTTCAAGCCGACGGAGCCCACTATTTCACGCATATTGCCTTCCAGCACCTGCGTTACAAGGCTTATAAGCTCGTTCTGCTTCATACCCAAAAGCGCTTCTGCGGCTTTTTTTAATAAGTCGGGATTGGACGAAACCTTTATGTTTGCTACGCCGTCCACGTTTACGTTTATAAATTCGTTGGTGGGAACAGCTTCGCTGGTTTTAACGTCTACCTGCATTACGCGCAAAGAAATTTTATCCACACGCTCGAAAAAAGGTATGCGGAAACCCGCGCGGCCGATTAAAATTTTACGCCTGAACGGACCTGAAATTATGTAGGCCGTATCGGGCGGAGCCTTTAAATAACCTGCCGCAAAGAAAATAAGCAACAAAACCACCAAAACCACGGCGGTAATTGTAAGACCCAATGCTAAGGGTGTCATAAAATTTTTCCTCCTGAAATTTTAAATGTTTAAGCGGAACATTTGCCGACGTCTAAGCCAACCTTTCCGCCTGATTACGACATTATTTTACCATTTTAAACAAAATAAATAAAGCCGAATTGCCAGAATTTTTGCAACTTTGCTGTAAAATTTACAGCTTTATATTTATATGCCTGCCACATTAATTTTATATTTTTTAATGCGTTTAAAGTTATGCGTCCAACAAACAAAAGCGCGGTTACGGTTAATTTACATTTAAATACTATTAATTTTATTTAACATATATTCGGCATACCTGCCAGCTATATTTATGCCGCAAACCCTTTCTGCGGCGGCGAAAAACGCGTTGGAATTAACCTCGCATACGTAAAATTCACCGTTTTTATCCGTAAGTATATCCACTCCGCAATAGTCCAGCTTTAAACTTTCCGCCACACCTTCGCACAAAGATGCGAGTTTTGGCGTAAGACAGTAATTTTCACCCTTACCGCCCAGCTCGATATTAGAGCGGAAATCGGTTAAATTGCGCCTTTTCATAGCGCACACGGCTTTTCCTCCTATAACAATTACGCGAATATCCTCGCCGCAACCGCAATCGATAAATTTTTGATAAAAATGAGGCGCGGTTAAATTTTTCTTTTCATAATTTGCAAGCTCATTAAAATTTTTAATGAGAACAACCCCCGCGCCCAGAGAACCGTAGTTTGTTTTTGCAACTAAAGGAAACTTAAGCTTTTGCACCGTGCCGTGTAAAAATTCTTCGTTAATATTGCTGTCGCCGTGGTAACAAAGCGGCGCATATACGCAGTCGGGAATATTAAACCCGCCGTTTGCAAGCGCTATATTAGTAAGCATTTTATCGTCGCACACCTCTACGGCGGCGGCGCTGTTAAAAAGGCGCAGTCCGCTTTTTTCCAGAAGGCGGGCCGCAACCTTGTCTTTATCCAGAAACACGCAAAAACCGTACTTTTCTGCCTTAACCGAACTGTTTTCGATTTCCGCCAGATTAAAATTTTTTTTAATTTCCGCCAAAGCGCCGCGGGCTGTTAATTCTTCCGCTATTCGTTCGGACTGGGCAATTTGCGATTTGTTCTTCATATAAGCGTTTACCGCTATAAGTACTTTCATAAAATTTAAGCGGGGAATTGCACCCCGCCGTTTGTTAATTTCAGTTTACTACCCTTATAACCGAAGCGACTTTTGCTACGTCGGGTATCGCGTTTATTTCGGCAACCGCCTTGTTTACGCTGTGTTCTTTCGTCTTGTGGGTTACGAAAATAACCGGCACGGTTTCGCTGTCGCAGTCGTCCTGCATCATCCGCGCAACGTTTATGCCGCACTTGGAAAATACCGACGTAACCTTAGCCAGCACGCCCGTACGGTTTGAAGCTTCCAGACGGATATAATACGCGCTTTCAAAATTTTCGATAAACTTTGTGTTAGGCGAAGCTTCGGCCGTGTTTACGAAAGTAGAATACCTGTAATTGGTATGCGTTGCGCAGTATATTACGTCGCCGACGATTGCGCTACCGGTAGGCAAAGCCCCCGCACCCCTGCCGTACAGCATAACGTCTTCCACGCTGTCGCCTGTTATATAAACTGCGTTGTAGCTGTCGTTTACGCTCGCAAGCGGGTGTTCTGCGGGGATAAACGCGGGATGCACGCGCACCTCTATGCCGTTATCGCCGTTTTTGCCTATTGCAAGCAGTTTAATTACAAAACCCAGCTGTTTACCGTATTCTATGTCTTTTACCGTTACGCCTGTAATGCCTTCACGGTAAATTTTAGTGTAGGGAATTTTGGTGTGAAAAGCAAGACTGGACAGAATAGACAGCTTATATGCGGCGTCGTATCCGTCGACGTCTGCCGTAGGGTTAGCTTCGGCGTATCCCAGTTTCTGCGCCTCTTTAAGCACTTCCTGATAGCCGGCTCCCTCCCGCGACATTTTGGTTAAGATATAGTTGGTCGTACCGTTTACAATACCGGTCATCGACAGAATTTTATTGCCCTGCAGATTATCCAGAAGCGCGCGTATAACGGGAACGCCGCCAACGCAGCTGGCTTCGTAAAAAAGCCCGCAATGATTTTTTATTGCCGCCTTTTCCAATTCGTGCGAGTATTTGCAATACAATTCTTTATTAGAGGTTACAACCGACTTTCCCGCGTTTAAAGCGGCAAGCACGAAGGTTTTTGCAGGCTCTACGCCGCCCATAACCTCTATAACGATATCCACCTCGGGATTAGAACATATTTCGGCTATGTTAGAAGCAATTTTGCTTTCCTCTATTCCCAGAGCGAGCGCACGCTCTTTTCTGAGTTCCAGCACGTTTTCCACAACCAAATCTATTTTGTGCGTGCGTTTGTAGTCCTCTTTGTGCTCGGCAATAATCTTATAAGTGCCGCCGCCCACAACGCCAAGCCCCAGTATTGCTACACCGACTTTTTTCATTGTTTTACCTCCGTGTTGAGATAGTAAAGATATCTCAACCCTTCCAAAGTCAACAGTTTGTCAACCTCGTCTATACAGGAAATTTCTTTTGCTATCACCTCGGAAAAACCTCCCGTTGCAACGGTGGTTACCTTGTCCGCCTTAATTTCCTTTTTAATTTTTTTAACCAGATATTCAACCAGCCCCGCAAAACCGTATACTATGCCGGACTGCATATTTGTAACGGTATTTGTACCTATCACTCTTTCCGGACGCTCTATTTCAACGCGCGGAAGCTTTGCCGTGCCGTTTACAAGACTGTCAAGCGACCCCTTTATACCCGGCGCTATAACGCCGCCTATAAATTCGCCGTTGCCGTTTATTACGTTAAACGTGGTAGCCGTTCCGAAATCGATAACGATAAGCGGCGCGCCGTATTTTTTAACCGCGGCAACGTTGTTTACAACCCTGTCGGCGCCTACCTCGCGCGCGTTGTCAACCCTTAAATTGAGCCCTGTTTTCAACCCCGCGCCCAGCATAAGCGGCTTTATTTTAAGGTAGTTGCGGCACATTCGCTCCAACGTGTAATCAAGCGGCGGAACTACCGAAGAAATTATTCCCCCTTCTATATCCGAAACGCTTATTCCGTTGGTGGAAAGTATAGATAAAAGCTGTCCGCCGTATTCGTCGGAAGTTTTTTTATGTTCGGTTGCCACACGGAAAGAAAGTTTTAATTCTTCCCCATTGTAAATTGCAAATTTTATATTGGTATTTCCAACGTCAAGGCAAATTATCATCGTTTTGTTCCGTTTTCACGCTGTTTTCGTTTAATGAATTATTCTCTTCTGCAGAAACGTCGTTTTTCTGCCCGCCGCTTGTTTCCGCAACCCGTTTTCTTTTCCCCGCAAACTGCGTTTCCACAACCCTGTTAACGGTATAAATTGCGGGCGAAAGCACAAGATTTATGGCAAACTCCACTACAAAATTAATGCCAGCAACACCCAGCACAAGGTAATAGAACGTATTTGCATAATTTTCAGCGGCTGCGAAATCGGAAAAAATATCGGACATACACAGCCCGCCCAAAATAAACAGCCCCGTATTTACGACAGGCGCTGCCGCCGCAGAAACAAACACCGCAACATATTTGTTCTTTTTTGCTATCAGCTTGTATAAAATCCCTGCTACCAAACCCGCCGCAGTACCCTTTACAAGGCACAGAAGCGAGGTTAAAAAGGGATGCACGTTTAACAGCATCGCCGTAAACGCATCGGCGCCTGCCACACCGTACATAAGCACGATAAAGCCGAATAAAAACCCCAAAAACGCGCCCGCCCAAACGCCAAGAATAACGCCGCCCAACGCTATGGGCACAAGCACCAAGCTAATGCTTGTGGGTCCTATTTTAACCGCTCCGCCCCAAATTTGCAGCACTATTGTAAGCGCCGTTAGCACCGCAAGATACGAAATGTTTTTTGCGGTAAAGTACGACCTTCCGGTCTTTTCCATCTTACACCTCCGTCGGATTTCGTAAAAGAATATCCGCGACAAAAAAATATTATACTTTTATGTATGGTCGGGCTTGCGCGCAATACCCGCCTAAAGTACCGAAATTTTTAAAAAATTGCGTAAATTTATTAAATTATAGCATTTCCGCAACCGTTTAGCAACTAAATGGGCAGTAACATTTTTTTTGGCGGCAAAATATTATTTAGTATAAAGCATAACGATAGTTTATGACCTGCAAGGAAAATAAAACCTTTACATAGCGCCTTGCAGAATAACTTACAGGAGGAAAACTATGAACCTTTTTTCGTGTTTCGGCGGCTGCAACAGCTGTCTGTGGATACTTATTCTGTTACTTATCGCGTCCGGTTGCAGCGGCAACGGACTTGAAGGCGTTCTTGCCGGCAGCTGTACGCCCATACTGATTGCTTTAATATACAGCATGTGGAAAAACGGTACGCTGAACAACTTGTTCTGCGGCGGAAACGGCGGCAACTGCAGCTGCGGCTGCGGCTGCAACTGATATCAGCCTGTAACAAACTTAAAGGGGGTCGGTTAAGACCCCCTTTATTTTATGCATAACGGCTTAAAGTCACCGCACGCTTAAAGTTAAATATTTATATACGGCGGCAACCGTTTTCGCGTCGCATATCTCCCCTTTATCTATCATTTCAATCACGTTTTCCAAAGGTAAAAAAACGCAGTTTAAAAACTCGCCGCTGTCGGGACGGCTACCTACGAAACGCGCGTTTTTAGCAAGAAATATGTGAACCGTTTCATCGGTAAAGCCGGGCGACGGATATATCTCCAGCAGTTTTTCCACGTCGGCGCGGTAACCTGTTTCCTCCTCGCACTCCCTCACGGCGCCCGCCGCAGGGTCTTCGCCCGCCTCCAGCTTTCCCGCGGGAATTTCGTATAATTCCCTGCCGTAGAGATAGCGGTACTGACTGACAAGCGCAACTTCCCCTTCCGTTATAAGCAGAACCGCCGCGCCGTCGCAGTGACGCACGCACTCGCGCAAGGACACACCTCCGTCCGGCAGCCGAACTTTATCTAATGTAAGTTTTACAATTTTGCCGTCGTACACGGTTTGCGAGGAGAGTTTTTTTTCGGTTAATTTCATAAATTCTGCAGGTAATCGCCCACAGCCTCGAACAGCGACGATAAAACTCCGCTTACGAAAACCGTTTGCATTACAAAGTAATTATATCCGCAGGTAAGCGATTTTATGAGAGCTTTATCCCCTGCCCTTACCGCATCGGCAAGGCTTTCCAGCATTGCCGCCGCCGCTTCTTTATCCTCGTCGGACAGAGGCGAACTTTCTATATTTTCCTTTTCGCTTTCAATAAGCATACAGATAACGTTTATTGACGAAGCCGCATTCGGGGAAGGCGGCAAAGCGGACTGTACGGGCGGCAACTGCGCAATAGGTTCGGGTTGAGGCAGCGACTGCTGCGGCTCTTCCAGCTCCTTTTGAAATATATCGCATATTATGGCCTGCAAACTGCCTATAACCTCATCGCAGAAAAGATGGTAACTTGCGTAGTAACTGCCGTCCTTAGGATAAAATTTTTGTAAAAACGCATTAAAATTAATATCGTTGCGGTCAAACTCCACCAAAAGGCAGAAAATAAACGCAAGTCTGTCGCCCACAGTGTCGGGCAACACTACTTTGCTGTTGCCGTAAACTCCGCCCTCTTCCACGAAACATTTCTGTTTTGCAGCGACATAGTCGAAATTGGCAGCCACGGTATTGAAGAGTTCGTAAAGCTCGGCGCTGTTTACGATAGACTTAAGCAAATCCTTTATTTTGGTCGTAGCCATAATGAACTTGCAGTTTTTAACCTCTTCGCACTTGTTTAAAAAATCGGTAAGCTGAGTTTTGGTATTTTCCACTTTTTTCACCGTTTGTAAAAATTTTCCGTTTGCATTTTATGCGGAAAGTTTCCGCAAGTGCATTATATCACAAATAAAAACAAAATAAAATATTTTTCGCCCAAATATCTTGATTTTAAAGCAAATATTAGTTATAATAATTTAGCATTTTCATAAATATCGGAACTAAAACGGCGCAATATGATTAAGTCTTCGGAAACGTCTACAAACAAATTAATAATTTTATTCGTTTTCGACAAGATGGAAAGCGCGCTTTCCGAGCGTACGATTGTCGATATGTGCTCTACGTCCAACGACTGGATGGGATATATGGACTGCGTAAACGTAATACATAAACTTATAGACGACAATTTTATTTACGTAGTCAATCAGGACGACGACACGCTTTACTCGATAACCCCCGACGGCAGGGAAACGCTTGCCAACTTTTACATAAACATTCCTAAAAGCGTGCGCGAAGAGATTTCGCGGTTTGTAAAAAAGAACAGTGCAAAATATAAAAACAGGCAGGAATGCCGCTCGGACTACTATCAGAATAAGGACGGCACTTACACCGTTTTTTTAAAAATTTTAGCGCCGGTTCAACCAATGCTTGAAGTTAAATTTGTTGTTCCCGACAGAAAAACGGCAAATAAAATTTATAAAAAGTGGGAAGAAAAAGCAGCCGATTTGTATTCGGTTATTTACGAAAATCTGTGCGATTAAAGGTGAAATTATGTTCAGATACAAGACAAGCGGTACCTGCTCGCAGTTAATAGAGTTTGACGTGGACGAAGACAACAAGCTGCACTCCCTTTCTTTTACGGGCGGTTGCCGCGGAAATTTGCAGGGAGTGGCCAAACTTTGCGAAAGCAGGGATATCGACGAAATTGCTTTTGTTTTAAAGGGTACTCTTTGCCGCAACGGAACCTCCTGTCCCGACCAGCTTGCAAAGGCGATAGAGGCATATAAAAAATCGATCAATTAAATTTAAAGTGAAAAACCGCGCGGCTTTTGCCGCGCGGTTTTGTTATAAGACAGTTAATTTTTGTATTTATATATGCGCAGACACGCAAAACTGTCGTTAAATCTTTATTTTAATTTCCGCGCGGCAGAATCCGCGCGGAAAAAAGTTTTACTGCGTTAAGCAGTTGTAAAATCCGCTCATATCCTTGTTTACCAAATCGTAATAGAAGCATCTGCCGTCGTAACCGTGCTTGGCAGTATATCTTACGATATTAAAACCGCTCCATTCTGGCTGAACGTTAACAAGCAGTTTTTCGTAGGGCATACCGTTGGAAGACAGCTGTCTGTCAAAAGTAAACTCCGCCCACACTCCGTTTTGCATAGCCTTAACCGTTTCGTCGTTTAAACTTACCCCGAAAGCCGGCATTTCGTGCGCCCCGAAAATCATATTGTTCCATTCCGCGCAAATTCTTTCAAACCTTTCTTCGCCGACTTTGTAAAATTCCGTTTCTCCGTCAGTATAAACGTTTACGCCCTTAGCGTAATCTGTAATCTTTTCAAGCGCTATCTGCATAATCATTCTACTATTATGTTTATTTTTTGCAAAGATATTCATCAATCGCCTTTGCCGCCGTTTTACCCGCGCCCATGGCAAGTATTACCGTTGCCGCGCCGGTAACCGCATCGCCGCCGGCGTAAACGCCTTCCTTGCTGGTTTTGCCCGTATCTTCCTCTACAATTATTCCGCCGTGTCTGTTTACGTTTAAACCTGCGGTAGTGTTTTTTATAAGCGGGTTGGGGCTTGTGCCTATGGACATTATTACGCAGTCGACGTCGATAACGTACTCGCTGCCGGCAATTTCCACGGGACGGCGCCTGCCCTTTTCGTCGGGCGCGCCCAGTTCGCACTTAATTACTTTCATCCCCGCAACGCTGCCGTTTTTAAGGTCGCGTTTGTCGTCGGGATTGTTGTAGCCGATAATCTCGACGGGATTGCGCAGAATTTCAAATTTAACGCCCTCTTCCTGCGCGTGCTCCACCTCTTCTTTCCTTGCGGGAAGTTCGTCCATAGAACGCCTGTAAACTATGTAAACGTTGTCCGCGCCCAGCCTTAACGCCGTGCGCGCCGCGTCCATTGCAACGTTGCCGCCGCCTACTACCGCAACGTTTCTGCCGCGCAATACGGGGGTTTGGCTGTCTTCCTTAAAAGCTTTCATCAGGTTGCTGCGGGTTAAAAATTCGTTTGCCGAATACACGCCTTTCAAACTTTCGCCGGGGATACCCATAAAACGGGGTAAACCCGCACCAGAACCTACGAAAACCGCCTCGTAACCGTCTTCGAACAGTTCGTCAATCGTAATGGTTTTACCTATTACGACGTTTGTTTCGATGTCAACGCCGTATTTTTTAAGCGTTTCCACCTCTTTTTGAACGATGGATTTAGGCAGACGGAATTCTGGTATGCCGTATACGAGCACGCCGCCCGCCGTATGAAGCGCTTCGAACACCGTTACTTTATAGCCCTTTTTAGCAAGATCGCCCGCGCAGGTCAAGCCCGAAGGCCCCGAACCTACAACCGCGACCCTGTGTCCGTTGCTTTGCGGCAAAGCCATTTCTACTGCGCCGGATTCGTTATGCCAGTCGGCAACAAACCGCTCCAGCCTGCCTATGCCCACAGGCTCGAACTTAATACCCAGCGTACACTTGCTTTCGCATTGCGTTTCCTGCGGGCAAACCCTGCCGCACACCGCGGGCAACGACGAACTTTGGGAAATAACCGCATAAGCGCCCTCGAAATCGCCCTCTTTAACTTTCGTTATAAATTCTGGTATACTGATATTTACGGGACAGCCGTTTACGCACGGTTTATTTTTACAGTTTAAACACCTTGTCGCTTCGGCAACGGCAATTTCGGGCGAATAACCAAGCGCCACCTCATTAAAATTGCGCGCCCTTACCTTGGCGTCCTGCACCGGCATTTCGTTTTTTTTCGGTTGAACAGCCATTTATTTCACCTCGCTTTTAAAGAGATTGCAGCACGCTTCCCTTTCGCGCCGTTCAAATTCGGCGTACGCGGACGCGCGCGACATCGCCTCGTCGAAATCGACCTCGAAACCGTTGAAATCGGGTCCGTCCACGCAGGCAAATTTCGTCTGCCCGCCTACCGTAAGGCGGCAACCGCCGCACATTCCCGTACCGTCTATCATTATGGGATTCATTGATACGGTTGTAGGCACGCCGTAAGGCTTTGTAGTGGCTACTACGAATTTCATCATTATAAGCGGACCTATGGTTATAACCTCGTCGAATTTTTCGCCCGCTTCAATCGCTTCTTTCAAAGGCGCCGTTACCACTCCCTGTCTGCCGTAGCTGCCGTCGTCGGTCATAATTGTAAGTTTATCGGAACACGCCTTAAACTCTTCTTCTAAAATAAGCAAATCCTTATTGCGGAAACCTATTATAGAGTGCACCTCGCAGCCCAGTTCCTTAAACCTCTGCGCTACGGGCAACGCGATTGCGCAACCCACGCCGCCGCCTACTATGCATACCTTTTTTATTCCGTCGGTTTTAGTGGCGCAACCCAAAGGACCTACAAAATCGGTTATGTAATCGCCCTCTTTCTTGGCGTTTAAACGCATAGTCGTGCCGCCCACAACCTGAAAAATAATTTTAACCGTGCCTGCCGCGCGGTCGTAACCCGCAACGGTAAGGGGAATTCTTTCACCTTCTTCGTCCACCCTTAAAATTATAAACTGACCCGCCTGAGCTTTTTTGGCAACAAGCGGCGCGGCGATATCCATCATCGTAACCGTAGGATTAAGTACACGCTTTTTTACTATTTTGTACACTGTATTAAACTCCTGTTGAGTATATTGTAACATTTTAAGCGGAAAATGTAAAAGATTTTTTTATGACAAAGGCGGGCAAAAATGCCCGCCTTACCTTAATTTACCTTTTATTATTTCTTGCTGTCGGCCTGAGCAACAACTTCTACCTTATCGTAAAAGCCGCAGTTTCCGCAAACTCTGTGAGCCTGCATAAGCTCGTGACAATGAGGGCACTCTACAAGCGTAGGAGCCGTAGCCTTGTAATTGGCAAATCTTTTATTCGTTCTGCTCTTAGACTGTTTTCCCTTGGGTACTGCCATTATCTATCACCTCTCTAAATTTGTCTTAGTCGATTTTTATGCCTTTGCAGTCCTGTTTGCAAAGCAAGACCTCGGGTTGACTGAAAAGCAACGCGTCCTTTACCGCCTGCGATAAATCGAGCCTGTTGCCGTCGAATACGTAATTGTCGTAATCGTCACGCGCGGTTACGAAAAGCAACGGGTCGGTTATATACTCTATTTCCTTTTCGGTATCGGCAAGGCAATAACTGCACTGCCCGACAAGCCTGTAACTTAATTTTAAAATTACCTCTACCTCGTCGTCCTCGAAAATTTCGTAATTCGCCGTTACTTTTACTCCGCCTTCAATGCGGCAGAGCGGAAGCATCACCGCGTCTTGCGGTGGCTGATAGTCGAACGAAATTTCGCCCGTATACGCCGCCCGCGCCATAAGTTTTTTTATCTCTAAAATCATACCCTAAGCCGACTATACGATTATATATTACGTTTGCGCTCTTTGTCAACTCATTTTGTAGCGGCAAAAACTCTTTTTTACAAAAGTTGCGCCGTTTCTCTTGCTATCACCAGCTCTTCATTGGTGGGTATTACAAGTACCTTTACGCTGCTGTTTTTAACCGAAACTTCGTGTATTCCGTCAACGCGCTTACCGTTTTCCTCTTTATCAAGCCTAACGCCCAAAAATTCCAGCCCTTCGCATATGCCCTCGCGAACGTTGGGGGAATTTTCGCCTATGCCCGCCGTAAATACGATACAGTCCAACCCGCCCATAGCAGCGGCGTACGAGCCGACAAACTTTTTGGTTTGATATGCAAACATATCGAGAGCGAGCGCACACCTTGCGTTGCCTTCCTTAGCGCCGTTATCCAAATCGCGGAAATCGGAAGAAACGCCCGAAATCCCCGCAACGCCGCACTGCTTGTTTAAATACGTTACCGTATCGGCGGCGTTCAAGCCCTTCTTCCTTGCAAGGAACTCTACCGCCGAAGCGTCGATGCAACCGGAACGGGTGCCCATTAATACGCCGTCTAAGGGAGTAAAGCCCATCGACGTATCTACACACTTGCCTCCGTCGACCGCCGAAATAGAAGAACCGTTGCCGAGGTGGCAAGTTACTATTTTAAGGTCTTCGGGCTTTTTGCCCAGATATTTTGCCGCTTCCTGCGAAACGAACTTGTGGCTGGTGCCGTGCGCGCCGTATTTCCTTACGCCGTATTCTTTATAGTCCTCGTACTTAATTCCGAACATATACGCCTTTTCGGGCATAGTCTGATGGAACGACGTGTCGAACACCAACGCCATGGGAGTTTCGGGCATAACCTCGATACAGGCGCTTAAACCTGTTGCCGCGGCGGGATTGTGAAGAGGCGCAAGCTCGAACGTCTTTTCCAAAGTTTTTCTTACCTCCGGCGTAACCAGCGTGGGTTTTTTGAAATACTCGCCGCTGGCAACCACCCTGTGACCTACCGCGCCTATCTCGTCCATCGACTTTATTACGCCGATATCGCCGTCCTGCAGCGCTTTGATTACAAGCTCGATTGCAATTTTATGGTTGGGCATATCCTGCGTATAAACCTTTTCTTTGCCGTTGCCCTTCGCCTTTAAAAAAGAACCTTCTATACCTATTCTTTCAACGCCGCCCTTTGCAAGCACGGCTTCCGTTTCCATATCTATAAGCTGGTATTTAAGCGAAGAACTGCCAGCGTTTACTACCAAAATTTTCATTTTTATCTCCTTTTATTTTTTGCCGTTGACAAAAGCGCGGACAGCGATGAAATAATGCCGCATAAAATACAATATTCCTTTTAATTCAGCGCGTACGTAAGCCCTGCCAAAACGACGTTGTGAACAAATCTCTGAAATTTTTTATTCCGCCTGCAATGCGGTAACCGCTACCGTAGCTACGATGTCTTCCACGCTGCATCCGCGCGAAAGGTCGTTTAACGGCCTTGCAAAGCCCTGACATACGGGTCCTATCGCCATATAGCCACCGAAGCGCTGCGCGATTTTATAGCCTATATTGCCCGCGTTGATGTTGGGGAATACGAATACGTTTGCGTGCCCCGCAACTTTCGATCCCGGCGCCTTAAGCTGCCCCACCTCCGGAGCGACAGCCGCGTCGAACTGGAACTCGCCGTCAAGAGCAAGTTCGGGCGCCATTTCCTTGGCAAGAGCAACAGCTTCCTGCACTTTAGGAACCGACTTAAAGAATTTGTCGTCGTTGCCGCTTCCCTTTGTCGAGAAAGAGAGCATTGCAACTTTAGGTTCGATACCGGCGATTGCCTTTGCCGTTTTAGCAGACGATACCGCGATATCCGCAAGCTGCTGCGCGTCGGGTTCGATATTTATTGCGCAATCGGCAAATACCGCAACTCCGTCGGGATTGTATTTGTTTTCGCCTTCAGGGGCTATCATTAAGAAACAGCTGGATACGGTTTTGATGCCGGGCGCGGTTTTTACGACCTGCAAACCGGGACGAAGAGTGTTTGCCGTAGAATGGCATGCGCCCGAAACATATCCGTCTACGTCGCCCGCTTTAAGCATAAGCGCGCCGAACATAGTTCTGTCTTTCGCCTGCTCTTTCGCCTGTTCCTCGGTCATGCCCTTTGCCTTTCTTGCCTCGTAAAGAATGTTGGCGTAAACTGCGGTCTTTTCCGAAGTAAGGGGGTCGATGAGCGTAACTCCCTCCAAATTGACGTGGGGAGCAACCTTCTTGCACTCCTCCGCGTTGCCTATAAGCACAATTTTTGCAATGCCTTCGGCCGTAATTTTCGCCGCAGCCTCAATTACGCGCTTATCCTCGCCTTCGCAAAGTACGATTGTCTTTTTGCGCACCGCCGCTTTACACTTTATTTCTTCAAGCAATCCCATATCAAAACTCCTTAAAATGCTTTATTTATCCGCGCGTTTTTGCTATAATTATTCTGCAAGACGCGGCTTTTCAACAGTTTTATTATATATTAAATTTTTGCTCTTGTAAAGTTCAAAATGGAAATTTGTGCTATTATTTGTGAATTTAATCCGTTTCATAACGGTCACGCTTACATTATAAGCGAGGCGAAAAAATTAACGGGTTGCGACGCGGTTGTATGCGTTATGAGCGGCAGTTTTACCCAGCGCGGCGAAATATGCCGTACCGATAAATTTCTGCGCGCAAAGCACGCGGTTTTATGCGGCGCCGACGCCGTTTTAGAACTGCCCGCTTCATTTGCCGTTGCGCCCGCCGAAATTTTTGCGCGCGGAGCCGTTAAAATTTTAAGCGCTGTTAATGCGCCTTTAACTTTATCATTTGGCTGCGAAAACGGTAATGCGGAAAATTTTGCTCGCGCCGCGGAAATTCTTTGTAACGAAAGCGAAACATTTAAACGCGCGCTTACGGATAAACTTAACGGCGGCGAAAGTTATATCCGCGCATATTCCGCCGCGTTTAACGCCTGCGGAGGAAAAGACGGGTTTATTTCTTCCCCCAACAATATTTTGGGCGTGGAATACGCGAAAGCCGTTTTAAAGAGCGAACAGGATATAAGGCTTTCGCCCGTTAAACGCAAAGGCGCGGGTTACGGCGACACTGAAATTACAGACGGCTTTGCGTCGGCAAGGGGCATACGCGCAAACGCAAACAACCCGGCGGTTAAAAGATGTATGCCCGGTTGCGCATACGAAGATTTTATAAATTCTTCCGAAAACGAAACGCGGTTCAACCGGCTTGCCGCCGACTGGCTGTTTATGTGCGACAAAGATAATTTAAAGCGGGTTTACGGCTGTACCGAGGGGCTGGAAAACAGACTTAAAAGCCTTGCCGAGGGGCGCACGCTAAACGAAATTGCCGACCTTGCCTCCACTAAACGTTATCCTAAATCGCGTATTATGCGTATATTAACCGCAAATTTGCTGCAGTTATACGCCGACGAAACAGAAACTTTTTTAAGAACCCCTCTTCCCCCCAAAATACTTGCGGTGAAAAAGGAAAGCGCCGACCGCGTTCTGCCGTATTTATCCGCTGACGCGCCAACGGATGCAGCAGCTGAAAAGTGCGGCATATTGACAAGCCGCTCGTACGCGCTGTGGAGACACTTAAGCGCGCCGCTTATTTACGAAAACCCGAATGAAAAAATGATTTTGATATAATTTTACTTTTATTTGACAGTATTCTATTGCAAAACGTACGGCGTTCCTTTAAAATTAACGCACAGTAACAGCACGGAGACCATTATGAATAAATTCAGAGAGTTTTTATATTCGCTTCGCAAACAAAAGAATACGGAAGGTAATAACGGATATAATGATTAGATTACTTGAACTAAGGGCCGAAAAAGCGATGTCGCAACGGCAGATTGCAAAGGTGTTGAGTATAAGCCAGGGAACGTACAACAACTGGGAAAACGGAAATACCCAGCCTTCAATTGAACAGCTAATACAAATTTCTAAATTTTTCGACGTAAGCGTTGATTATCTTATAGGCAATTCACAGGATATGGAAAGCGCGGCTTTCGCAAAGCCTTTAAGCAAGCGGGAAACGCAACTTTTAACCGCGTTCGGCAGTTTAAGCGAGGAACAGCAAAACAGTCTTATTTCATTTCTGGAAAAGATAAATTTGTAATGAAAATTTATAGGGGCGGAAAATATTTCCGCCCCTGCACAATTTCTGTATGTTTCAATATATCAATAACTACCTTCGCCCAATAAAAAATAAAACCCCGGCTTAGTCTGTAAGCCGAGTTCTGTCGTGTACGGTTATCTATCTAGACGCGCAGTCGCCCGCGCGTTCGAGCGATGTTAACGGATATAAGCGGACGGGCAGCCCCCGCATTTAAGCGAGCTTATATCCCAATCTTGCATCGGGTGGGGTTTAACTTGCCGTCCGCGTTGCCGCGGGCGCGGTGAGCTCTTACCTCGCCATTGCAACCTTACAGAAAAAATTCTGCGGTATATTTCTGTTCACTTTCCTTGAAGTTGCCTTCACCTGCCGTTAACAGGCACCCTTGCCCTTCGATGCTCGGACTTTCCTCACGCAAATTTCTTTGCCCGCAACCGTATAACTAACCGGGATTTGTAATTATTTTAACATAAACGTTAAATTTTAGGCAACTAAATAGTTATTATAATTGCATTTTGGCAAGATTTAATTTAAAATGAATATGATTTTATACATTCGTTTCTCTGTCCGCATAATCTACCGCGGGGTTGCCGCGGGCTTTTAACGCCCCCTGCAATAGCAGAGAATAACCGCAAGGAGTTTTTATGAAGAAAACCAAAATAATATGCACTCTCGGTCCCGCCAGCGAGAACGAGGAAACTTTATCGAAAATGGTTGACGCGGGTATGAACGTTGCGCGCCTTAACTTTTCGCACGGGACGCACGAAGAACACGCAAAGAAAATTGAAACCATTAAGCGCGTACGCGACAAAAAGAAAGTGCCGCTGCCCATTATGCTTGACACCAAAGGACCCGAATTCAGAATTAAAACTTTTGCCAAAGGCAAGGTAAATTTGAAAGACGGAGACACCTTCACATTTACCACCGACGAAATAGAGGGTGATAAAACGCGCGTTTCGGTTTCGTTTGCGGGTATCTGTGAACAGATGTTCCCCGGCGACAAAATTTTACTGAACAACGGACTGATTATATTCGAGGTGCTTAAAGTTGAAAAGCCCGACGTTATTTGCAGGGTAGTTGTTGGCGGCGAGCTTTCCAACCGCAAATCGATGTTTTTCCCCGACAAAGAGCTTGAAATGGAATATCTTTCCGAGCAGGACAAAGCCGATTTGAAATTCGGAGTTGAACAGGGCATTGATTTCGTTGCCTGCTCGTTTGTCTCGAAGGCGCAAAATCTTATAGAGGTTAGAAACTGGCTTAGAGAGTGCGGCGACGTTGACGACCAGATAGAACTTATTGCAAAAATAGAGAGCCGCGCGGGCGTAAACAACCTTGACAGCATAATTAAGGAATGCGGCGGCGTGATGGTTGCACGCGGCGATTTAGGTGTTGAGGTACCTTTCGAGGAACTGCCCGCAATTCAGAAAACCATTATAAACACCTGCCGTATTCACGGAAGAAGGTCGATTACGGCAACCGAAATGCTTGAATCTATGATTAAGCAGCCCCGCCCCACACGTGCGGAAATTTCGGACGTTGCCAACGCCGTTTACGACGGCTCTTCCGCAATTATGCTTTCGGGCGAAACCGCGGCGGGCGCTTATCCCGTAGAGGCAGTACG
The DNA here is from genome assembly GCA_947053545.1 of uncultured Clostridia bacterium. Classification (GTDB taxonomy): domain Bacteria; phylum Bacillota; class Clostridia; order Christensenellales; family Borkfalkiaceae; genus Coproplasma. The sequence goes on along the minus strand of CAMRSY010000019.1, from coordinate 11,505 downwards.
CGCCATGGCTAAAATTGCCGAACAGGCCGAGGTTAACACCAACTATATTGCGTATATAAAAGACAGCGATTACCACGTTAAAAATTTGGCGGAAGCCCTATCGCACTCCGCCTGCACTCTTGCACAGGATATCGGCGCAAAGGTAATTGTTGTTTGCACACGTACCGGCGGCACGGCAAGAACCGTTTCGCGCTTCAGACCCATGATTGACATTATAGGCATGACAACCGACGAAGGGGCGTACAGAAAACTTGCCCTTAGCTGGGGCGTTATACCCATTATGAGCGAAGAATTTTATTCGGTTGACGTGCTGTTCCACTACGCCAAGCGCGCGGCGATTGAAACAGGTTTGGTAGCGAAAGGCGATAAAATTGTTCTGACGGGCGGCACCCCCAACGGCAAAAGCGGCAACAGCAATCTTATAAACGTAGAAACCATAAGCTGACGGCTTGATAAACAAATTGAAAAAACTTAAATTTCCGAGCGGTTTAACCCGCTCGGTTTTTTTGCGTCCTTTAAAGTTGCACCTTGCCCGCAACTGGCTTACGAAACGTTTTTCGCTATTGACTTTAAATAAAATTTGTAATATAATTAGTTTAATTTAATAAATTACAGAGGAGGGAAAAAATGAAAAACGTTGTAAACAACGAAAAAATAGGCGAAATCGTTTACGAAGAAAGCTTTTGGACAGGCAGTAAAAAGTTGAGCGTAAACGGAACGCCTTTGGAAAAAACCGATAAGCGCGAATTTAAAACAGCCGACGGCGTAAGCGTTTTTGTTAAGGGCAACTTTTTAACCGGAGTTAAACTTAATTTCGGAGGCGAAGATATAACCGTAACCCCCACCGTTAAGTGGTACGAAATAGTTATGGCTGTTTTACCGTTTATACTTATTATGGTATGGGGCAATACAGTTGCGCTTTGCAAAATTGTGCCCGTCGTCGGCGGCGCAATCGGCGGCGCGGTAAGCGGAGTATTTGCGGTTTTAAGCTTGTTTTTAATGCGCAGCGTTAAACCTGTGTGGTTGAAAATTTTGATAGGTCTTGCCGTTACTGCCGCAACCTTCGGCGTTTGCTGCGGATTGGGATACGCTATCGTAGGTATAATTTCTTAAATGCAAATACAACAATTTAAAAGTCCGCGCGCATTTTAAAATGCGCGCGGACTTTTTATTAATTTCAATTTAATCCTGCAATTAAATCTTTAACCGAATTTATATCCACCGAATATTTGTCCTTCAACTGCAAATCTGCCAGCACGATAGCCTGTTCCGTCGTAGCCCCGACCGATTCGGCCCCGTACGCGTCAACGATACAGTCGCACACTTTATACCGGATAATATCCGAATCGAACATCATATCGATTATGTAGGGGTCGCGGCCGTAATAAGAAACAAGCGACGAAATCGTAATTGACGGAACGGTAAAACCGTTGCCTGCACAGCTGTCGATAACAGCGAATACTGAGTTCATTTCGTACTTTGATATAACGCTTTGCGTTACGCCCCGCATATCTGTAAACAAAGATAAATTTTTAGAGCTTGCACAATACTCGCCCTTGTTTTGCTGTATAATCTGCTGAGTAAGCTTTGCCCGCACAATTTCGCTTGCAACGGCGTGTACCCTCTGCTCTACCGTGGGATATTCGAATCCTGTGTTTTTAAGCGAGTAAATACTGGCGTCTTCACCGAACATTGCTATAAACGCGCCGCACAGAGCCCACACCTCTTCCCTGTCTACACAACCGAAGCCGTCGACCAGCGCCTTGTTGACAATAAGGTTTACGTTATCTTTTATACAAACTGAAACTGCGCTTAAAATTAAGTACGATTTTACCGTTCGGTCGCCGTAAAACAAATTTTCGCGGATATCGGCAAGCGCGACGGTATCGAAATAAGTTTCCTCGACGTCGTCGATTTTATCAACCAGATTTACAATACTTTTTATTTCGTTGGTTTTTATGATTTTAATGTTTTCTTCGTAAGCGAGAGGATGATCGGCGCCCAACGTATTGTTGCTTTGTATCTGCTTTGTAAATATTCCTCGCATAATCAGCGAAGCGCATATTCCGTCGATATTTTCGACATTGCTTTTTACGTCGTTTATGTCCAGCTCGCTTATCCTGTCAAATTCGTCAATTCCGAAACTGCGCACCGAATTAATAAGGTTTGCAACCAAATCTTCCCTGTATCTCAACGAGCCGGCTTTTATTTGGTAAAGCACCTTCTTATCTATCATGGGGAATGGCTCGCCCTCTTCGTCAACGCTGTTTAACAGCACGTCGTCAAGCTCGCTGCTGAGTATGCCGCTGAATATTACCGAAGGATAAACGACGTTGAGTTTACTGCCCGAAAACCCTTCCGCCGGTTCGTTTAAATTTAACACTTCGCTTTTAATTTTGGCGGTTAATTCGTCGGCTTTTATGTTCATTACGTCTATTCCGAAGATGTTTAGCACGTTAGAAAGACTTTCCAGCTCGCGTTCGGTGTAATAATCGCCGCTTTTAGCCCCGTACAGCATATTTTTATCAACGCTTCCTTCAAGCAGTTCGTCCAGCCTGACGGTTATGTTGTTGCGCACTACTTCGGACGAATAGCAAACGGTGAGCCGCGAAACGTTACCGTTGATTGAAGATTTGCCGTTCATATCCTTTAAAAACGCCGATAAGCTTTCGGATAAACTGCTTTCGTCAAACACGAAATTTTCAGAGGACGAAATGCCCATAATTTCGTCGAGAGCATCGATTAGGCGCGTAATTTCTGTTGTCCAGGGATTGTTGGAATTAAATTTTAAAAGCTTTTCCTCAGTTGCCGCTTCAGCAAATTTAGCGGGCAGTTTTAAGGTGCTGTTTATTTCGGGATTGTCGGTCATAGAAAATACGACCGACGCCGCAAGCACGCGGCTTTTTGCAAGCATTTCCCTGTTTTTAACAAGTTTTGCAATTACCGAAGATACGTTGCTTTCATCAGACAGCCCGAATTCGTTTATAAGCCTTAAAACGTTTTCTATTTCCGATTTTTTAACCAGCGAAGCGAGCACGTCGCCCGAAAGCGTCGTCTGCGACGCCGTGGGAACGATAAGTTTAAAACTGCCGAAATGAGTTGCGCCGTCGGTAAGATAATTTGAAACGGTGTAGTGTAAAACGTCGGATTTTAGGCAGATTTGCAAATCCTGCTCGTTAAGTACCGCAAGACTGTCCTTTATTTTGTTGCTGTCAAATGTACCGCTTACTAAATCTCCCACCTCTATTTGCGCGGTTTCAAGCGCGGAAAGCAGGTTTTTAAGCTCGCCCTGCCTGCCTTTTTCCGATACCCATCCGTTAAAATCGGTTTTTAGAGCCTTCGATATTATTACGGTTTCGTCGCCTTCAAGCGCCTTAACAAGATGCATTGCCACGGTTCCTTCGAAAACCGTACTGCCGTTTAATAGATTTTTAAACGTTTCCTTCTCAACAAATTCGGCAAGCGCCTGCGACATATCCGCGTTTTCGTCAAGCAATACGGGGCGTATAAATTCAACCAGTTCGGGCAGACTGTCGAACAGCGCTTTTAATTCGGATTTTTTTATAAATTTTACCGCCGCACCCTCGTAAGTTTCGCGCGCGGCGTCAGGCACGTACGCATATTCGGCTCCGTAATTTATTAATGCGGCCGATATTACCGAGCGTAGCAGATATGAATCGACGATATGGTCGGAAATCATTTTACCGTTTTCGTCTTTGTAAGAAATTACTTCGGAAAGCGCCGTTAAAAAAGCGTCGGTATCCTTATCTTTATCAAAATTTTTCAGCATTTCAAGCAGGTTGCTGTTTTCGCCCAGCGCGCCCACTCCGTACAAGACATTGTACATTTCGCCTGCGGACAGTAAGTTGCCGTTTTTGTCGAAAGTGCTTTCGTAAACTATGCCGCGCGGAATATAAATGCCCTCAAACAATCCGCCAAGCCCTTTTTCTATTATCGAATAAATTTTGCTTGTTGCAAGCGTTTTACCCAGTATGCGCGACTTTAACACACTTTTGGAAATATTGCCGTAATAAGCTATATTTTCCCCGTATGCGGGGTTGTTTTTATCGAATATCGCAATCAGCGCGTCGATAGGTTTTTTGTAGGCGCTGATATTTTTGTAAAGATTAAGCGAGGCGTCTGCAACGTCGATTAAACTGTTAATTTCGGCTACCCATTCGATTTTTTCGGCGTATATATCTGTGTACCAAACGCCTTCAGCCCCCTCTTCCGTAAGGTAACGGTTTGCGGCATAACAGTACAGCCTGCCCAAAACCGGATCGGTTTCCTCGGCATTGTCCGTATCGAATAAAGAAATCTTTTTAAGCTGCGGCAACACGTCGCCAACAAGATTTAATACGTCGTCGGTTGTTGACAGCTTAGTGCCCAGTACGTCGAGGACAAGATTGAAAACCGTTTGAATATCTTTTTTGTCGGCAAGCTTGGAAATATTTAAGTAGGGCTGAACAAACTGTATATCCGTGCCCGATACCGAATCGGCCATAAGCTTTTCGTCGGGAATGATATCGGAAAGATGCCCTTTTGTAAACAGAATTTTAAGAATTTCTTTATTGTCGGCGCTAAGCGCTCCTTTAAACGACATACTGTCTATATTTGCAATTGCCGAATTTACGAAAGACATTGCAAAGTTGATTATGTACGTTTTGGTGTCGAATTCGGAAATTAGGTTGTTGAATTCCGTGCGGAAATCTTCGCCCTTCATTACGTTTAACACCGTGTCGAAAGCGCTGCTTGTGGCTTCGCCCTTTATAAGAGGCTTAATTTCTTCGCCGCCGTATTTTAACAGTAACGCCATAGTGTCGCGCGCAAAATCAGTGTATGCGCTTAATTCCTCGCGGAACACTACGTTATCGGTAACGCCGAATTCTTCGTCGTTAAGTTCGCCCGAAAAAACAAGATCGGCGGCAAACAGATAATAAGGCACGTCGTCGCCGGACGAAATGCTGTTTAACACCTTAAAAATACCGTACGTGCCGTAGCTTTCTATCGAACGGTAGACCGAATAGTATTCGTTATAGCGGTTGTCGCCGAAATCGAAATCTTTTAATTTGCCTTCTCCGCGCCCCGCCGCTATATAGAACGCCGTACCGAGGAAGGAAAGCGATAAAAGACCTATTGCAACTCCGCGCACAAGCCCTACCACACCGCCGCCTACACAGTGCTTCGAATAGCGCCGGTCAACCTTGTTTTCGGTATATTTCTGCGCGATTGCAGCTTTATATTTTCTTTCCGAATAACAGCAATGGTAAATTATGTACAGTATAAAATCGAATATAAGAAAAACGATATATAAAAGCAGAGCGAACGCCACGTGATACATAAGGTCGGCGAGCGTAAAAATATACGCCTTGCTTTCGCCAAGCATAATTGAAAAATCGCCCTTTATAACCGTGGGCAGCCACTCCACAAAAACCTGCCTTATACCTTTGCATTCCGCGCCGACGCCCAACGCTTTTTCCAGCGAACCGCTTCCGCCCATAAAGAAATTTACAACTTTTAAAACGAAACCGTCCACCGCGGGTATATTGATAAGTACCGCGTAGGCAATTATACAGACTACGGCTATTCCCGCCTCGTGCGCAAGCAGGATTAGGCTTTTTCTTAACCCCCTTAAAACGCCCAGGAGGGTTGCAAGCAATACCGTAACCGTAAATAATACAGTAGGCACCCACTTTACAAGGAACGCAACCAAATCGGGCAAATCCCATTTTACAGCTTCGACTATCAGGTCGGCTATCAGCACCGCGCCTATCGCAGCCGCAACCGCGGCAAGAATTATTGCGGTGAGTTTGAATTTACGGAAAAGTATCGTAAGCAGAAGGAGCACGGCGGCAACGGCAAACAGAAGCATCTGCCAGTTTGCGAATACGCCGTTTATGAAATTTTCGAAACCCGAAGCTAGCATATTCATCTTTCCGTCCTCCTTTTCGAATTTTTATTTTAAATTATTCAACAACCAGCTTTAAATCTATTTCCGTTTTGTTTTTATAAGTCGCATTGTTCGAAGCCAAATTAATACTGCCGCTTAACGAGCCGCGCTGCAACACGGCGTTGGGCATATATACCGACGTAAGGTTTACGCAGCCGTTAAACCCTTTGCTCATAACCGTTATATCGCACTGCGACGTAACCGTTTTAAGATTTGTGCAGTTAGTAAAAGCGTCCGCCTCGATTAAAACGTCACAGTTGAACGTAACATAAGAAACTGATGACTTTTTAAAAGCGCCTCCGGCTATTTTAACCACGTTGTAATCGCCTATTTTTTCGGGAATAACAAGCCTTGTTTCCTTGCCCTGATAGCCGTAAACCGCAACGTCTTCGCCGGAAACCCTGTACAGAAGATAGTCGCCTTCAGTAAACTTTTTCGCGTCTTTTTTAAATATAAACAGTGTGGCAAGCACGAAAGCCAGCACCGCAAATACCGCAATCACATTGAATATAACGGGCAGTCTGGTAAAATTTTTAGTGGTTGCGTCTCTTATGACGAAAGGCTTTTTACTTTTCTTTAATTTCTTATTTTTAAGCTTTTTTTCTTTCTGCTTTTTCTGTTTTTTTAACGGTTTTTCCTCTTCCGAACGTTTCTCGTCGTTATAAAACTGACCGAACTTATAGCAGTTGTCCTCGTACTCGCCCTCTTTCCAGTTAAATCTGTCGAAAGACGCTTCGATTAGGCGCACCGATATTGACGTACAGTTATAACTTACGCGCAGTTTAGCCTTGGGTACAAACTCTTCCTCCGCGCCGGCAAGAAATTTATCGTAAACGACTACCGATTTTTCTATTAGATTGTTTTCTGCGTTGTACTGGCACACCTCGAACTGCATACCCAACAGCTGTTGGGTTACGTTGTTTGTAAACTTGAATACGATATACTTGCGCTTTGCCTTATCGTCTTGAAAAACTATGTATTCTGTAAGCGCTATCAAATCGGAGGCGTTGTCGGTATATTTTATTTTAGTAACGGTATTAAACGAACTCATATTCAAGCGCGCCTCCGTTCGCGGATTTCGCGTTTTTGCGGCGGAAACATACCACGGTGATAAGATAGCTTAGCGCCGCGAGGGCAAAACTTACGGCGATAGCGATATAATTAAGCGAATTGCTTAAATATTGAAACGCCACGTTTTTGCCGAACAGCACGCTGCCGCCCAAAATTTCGACAATAACATGCCTTAATACGAACAGCGAAGTAAAAATATTGCAGCTTTTTAAAAAAGCATAAAGCCTTAACCTGAAGATAGATATTGGGCGGACGTAATTATTATTTATAACGTTGCCGTCAGCCTCGCCTATCACAACATTGACGTACGCGCAGCGCCGTTTCAACGCGATTATTCGCGAGGAATAATCGGTTAAATCTTTCTGCGTGATTTCAAGCACGGAAATAAGCTTTTTGCGGCGCGAAAACTGCGCTACGAAAAACCTTATGCAGCTAAACTTTTCGGTAAAATTGCATACCAGATATTTTTCGTAAGCAGATTTACACACAACGTATTTTTTAATAAATCGCTTTGTTTCGCCCGACGTGAGGTAAATTGAGTTTACCGAATTGGTAGACCTCTCCTTTTTCAGCAGTTCGTCGTCGCGGTAGTTGTGATAATATTTATTTTTTGTAAGATTTGTGCATACGAGAACTATTACGCCGGCGATAAACAGCACCGCAGATATAAGGCATAATATTCTCCACCATAGCATTGTCATAAAAACCTCTGTTGTCCGCCGTAATTTAAGTCTCTTCGCCGTCGGCTTTCCGCGCGGCTTCATTAATCTGCCCGCCCTCTTCGGCTGCCGCAGGAGCCTCTTCGGAATAATCGTCTTCTTCGTCAAAACCGTCGTAATCGGTTAACGCGGGCGAAGGCGTAGCCGCCGAACCTTCAGGCGCAGCTTCCGGCGCGGGCTTGCGCGTTTTGTTTTTCGGTTTGTGTTTGCGGTTAAGCTGTTCGCGTTCGGGCGTCTTTTCCTCGATACCGTCGTCGAAAAGCGCTTCGAGATTGTCGGCAATTTCTTCCCTGTCTACCCTTGCTCCGCTTATTTTTTTTATATTTATGCCCGCAGTGCGTTTTTGTGCGTTAACGGGGTCGAGCGCGATATCTTCGAACAATAACACAAGCGAAAGGTTTTGCGTCATATTGAAAACGGGTATCGTAAAGCCCATAATAAGAACCGAAGCTATCGCCCATAACAGCATTAAAAGCAGCGTATATTTACGCGCGCTTAAAAATAACGCGATTACCGCAAATCCGCCGGCGCACACTCCTACTATGGCGAGCATAATAAGCAGCGGCACGAATACGCTTAAAATAACGGTGACTTTCCCCCTGCTCTTCATCGAGTTTACGCATACCGAAACAACGTCACCTGCGGAAAGCTGCGGATTGCTGTCAATTACGTACGACGTGGGTGAGAATACCGCAACTACTATTATAGTGTATATAAGGTAAATTATCAAGCACGGAACGGCAAAAATTACGCTAATTAAAAAAGCGTACTTTGCGGCAACAAACTGCGTGATTACCAAGCCCAGTGCAAATATTGCTCCGCATACCACCGATAATAGCACGAATCCGCCGAGATACATCAGCAGTTCGATTACAAACGCAACCGTTTTCGTCCACATAGGTTTTTGTGAAGCCCTTGTAAACGATTTGGGAACGTCGATAGTGCGGCTATTTTTAGCTATTTTTGCGCCTCTTACGTCGGCAAGCGCCGCTATCGCACCCAAAAATACGGTTAAACGCGCCAACAGCGACGTGAAAAAATATACCATACTTTTAATTACGTTTTTATTTTTCCAAATTGTCTGGGCGGAAATTTTAAACGCCTGCTTGAAATAATAGGCAAAACCTTTATTCATATTACCTCCGAAAGTACAAACTTTTGCACCCGTATTTTTAACTTACCGTACCTTTAATTAGGGTTACTCCGTCGGGCGCGGTGTAAACTATGCTGTAAACCGCGCCTTTATTGAATTTTTTGTACGATGCGCCCTGCCTTCTTAACTGATAAATTACCGCCGTAAGCGTATAAGTGCCGTCGCCGTTATCCGTTGCGGTTATTTCCAGAATGTGTTCGTCAGCCGCGTTAAGCCCCTGCGCAACGTAGCCCGTAACAAATCCGTTTTCAATTTTTGGCGTGCCGTCCGCATTGAACGCTCCGCTTAAATCGATATAAAGTTCGCGCTGTAAATTAACGATATCCGACTGGGCTACGTATTCGGCCGAAACGCCTGTAGTTTTTATATCCCTCAGCCTGTAACTGTTTCTAACGTCCGAACGGCGGCCGTTTTCTTCGCTGAAAACAGTTATACCTAAAACGTAAACGCCGTTTTCCGTTAAAACCAAAACCTGCAGTTTATGTCCGCTTTGCAACGCTCCGGAAACGGTGTAACAGCTTTCGGAAAGCACCCACCTGCTTTCGCCGTCGAACGTGAACAGCGTTCCCCTGCCGTTATTCAAATCGGATTGAGAAACCGTAATTTCCACGCCCAGAGCGGGGCGGAGATATTCTTCAGCCTGCGCAAGCGTTATAAGCTCCACGCGCGCGCCGCTAAGCTGCGCGCTTTCCGAAAGCTTATAGTTTGCGCTTAAATCGGTACGCCTGCCGGTTGAACTTTCGCTGAAAACGGTTATGCCTATAAGCCATTCGCCGTCAAGGCTGTATGCGTAAACCTCCGCTTTATGTTCGGGAGAAGCCCCCGCGTAAAGCCCGGAAACGACACAATTAAGAACGCCTGTTTCCAGCGTGTCCGCGCTGAGCCCCGACAAGTCGATTGAAAGCACGTTTTCGGTTACGGAAATTTCGCCCGCTTCGGGATTGTCGCATACAAGAGTGTATACCGCCGTTACATCTTTGCCGTTTTCGTCGTATACGCGTACCAGTTTTGTGATAAGGTCGCCGTAAACTCCCGCCGCGGCAGGCACGGTTACCGAATTTTTGGACAACGATAACTTGTGTCCGTAATTTAACAGATAGCCTGAAGAAAGCGTTGCCGCGTTACCGTCGGGCAGTGTGTACGTAAACTTTTCGCCCGTGTAAGGGAACGATTTACCCGCGCCGCTTAATGTATAGTGAATTTCCGTTTGACTGTATTCGGCGCGGATTCTGAAATCGGCGGCGCGCAACCCCAAACCGGTTATAACCGAGTTGTTGGCGTTGTACGTATAGTACACGGTATAGTTTGCCGCAACGTTTTCGCCGCTTGCCGAATCGTTGATACTAACCGAAGCAATTTGCAGATAGCCGCTTTTTACGGTGGGCGCAAGCTGAGTGCCAGTCACTGCGAGCGAGTCGCCTTCCGCCGTCGAGCCGCCGTGCATGACGAAATCGTTTGCGCCGAGCGTAAGATTTTTGCCGTTATATGTTTGGGGAACGCCGCCGTAAGGGTCGGAAGGTCCGACAACCAAAACTCTGGGAACAATAGCAACTTTGGCGGTATGCGCCGTTATTACGTAATTTTCCATTCCTTCAAACACAATACCCACAGTGTAAACGCCAACGTTATAGCGACTAACTGCCGCGCCGTTTTCGTCCAAAAGTTCGTAACCGATACCGTCTGGTAAGCCGTTTGCAAACCCGTCGTATCCGCTTAAGCTTGCCGTAAATGCGGGGCGCGAATTGGAATATTCGTATTCACCGGCGCCCTGAACCTGCAAGGTGTATTCCAGCGCGCGTTTTTCTATTGTAAACTGCGCGGTTTGATAGGTTATATAATATTTGTCCGTATCCGCGCCAGAAAGAGTTACCGACACCGTGTACGTGCCCGCGTTGACAGGCGCCGAAAGCTTATTTCCGTTTTCGTCGGTAAACGTGTAAACCGCTGCAAAGCCTGCGGCGTGCGCGTCGGTAAACCCGTACCTGTCGTTTTCGGCGCAATTTTCCACATTGTGCAAATGCGAATAACCGAAAAGGGAAATATCTACCGGTTGACCGTCGTAAACGTAAGGTATACCGCCGTTAAATACAGGCGTTACCTCAACTTTTCTTTCCGTTACGGTAAGCGTGCCGTCGGTTATCTTAGTTACGTCGTAGTTATTCATAACGTCACCGCCGAACGTTACGGACACGTTTTTGTACGCAACCGCAAAATCGGGCTTAGGCAATATGTCGGTATAAATGAAATTGACTAAAGCATTTTCCAGATCGCCGCCCACGAAACCTTCGCCGCCTTCGGCTGTTTGTGAAATCAAGTGCTCTTTGGTATACTCTTCGCCGCCGGTTTCGGCGTCGCGCGTTTCAACCGTAACCGATATCGAACGCCTTTTAATTTCAAGCGTACAGGTAAGTTTGCTTGCGGCGCCGTCGAACACGTAGTTTCCCGCTTCGCCGACAACGAAAACTACGGGAGTTTGGAAAGTTACCGTATAACTGCCCGCATTGACTGGCGTCGCCGAATAGCCGACGTTACACTCGATAATATCGCCGTCGCAGATATTCGAGGTAAAGCCCGCCTCTTCGTCAAACACGTACTCTTCCCCGTCGTAAACA
>CAMRSY010000018.1 GCA_947053545.1 uncultured Clostridia bacterium | reverse complement strand
TAACTGACTTGTTGGCGCATAATAAAATAATAGGAAACGGCAAGGAAATGCTCGAAGTCGTAAAGTCTGTCTTTGCGGATGGCGATGAACTTTCCGCAAAAGAGCTGGCTGAATTAAAGCGAGTAGGGTTTGAAATTACGAGCGATAATACCCATTACAAACTGGTTTATAAAGGCAGTAAATATTGGTTCAGCTTGGCTAAAACATCGAGCGATAAAAAGAGAAGTGGCAAGAACCTAACTTCCGATATTACGAAAACTCTTTCTGTTTATAAGAAATAAAACACATTTTGGGCTGTCCTTTGGACAGCCTTTTTTGTTTTTTCTAGACTTTTATGGGGTGTGAGATACCCGTTTTTACCTTTATCTATCGCCCTTATTTCTGTTTAGACTTCTCACAGGTCAAGCGTTGGCTGGAAGACGAAGGCGGCAGAATTTTAAAACAGGTTGCCGGCAAGGCCGCCTATTCGGCAACGCTTGTAAAGTACGCTGAACTTGTGTGTAAAAAGCCTTGCGGACAAGGTATGATTGAGCTTGATAAAGTTTCGTAAACTGAAGGAGGCGCAATGAAAGTAAAGGATTTAATATGCAACGTCATGCGCCTTGCAGGCAGAACGTCCGCCGCCGACAGTATTGAAAACGGCGCCCCCACGGACGAGGCAGCGCGCTTAAAACGCGCGCTGCTTACTTACCTTAACGCCGTGCTGGACGAGTTGGCCCGCGGTTATTTTCCGCTTGATACGGAGGAGCAAATGCGTTCGCAAAACGGGGTTTACGCATTCGGCGATTTTTTGAAAGCGCCCGTCAAAATTAACCGCGTAACCGACGGCGAAAAACCGATTGAGTGGCATATATGCCCCGATTACCTGCAAACCGACTGTAAAAATGTAACCGTATATTACGAATATCTGCCGCCTGAACTTTCCGAGGACGACGAGTTTTTTTACCCTGTGTTTGCGGTTAGCCCCAGGCTTGCGGAATACGGTATGCTTGCAGAGTATTATCTGGTTGCGGGCGACGGCGGCGCGTACAATGTTTGGGAGAGTAAATACCGGTCGGAAATAGAAATGCTGCTTTCACGCAGTACGGTAAAGGAAAGGATTCCGCCCAGGCGGTGGATTTAGGGTGAAGGTATGAATTCGTATTCGTTAAAGCGGCACGGCGCATACCGTACAAAAACGGTAAAAACGGCGATAATAGGCGGCGAAACCGATTATTGCGCCGAACGGTTCGGGTATAAAAAGGAAAAGAAGGGGATATCGGCTACAAAATATTACGAGCAGGTAACGCCTTTAACCCAGTATCCCAATGTAATTTTTGCGGAGCATCTGCCCGCGTTTAACTACAGCATTTTTTCAGCGTCAAACGGAGATATGGCGGCGTGGTATTCAGGAAATTCGCCTTCGCTAAGGAAAATGGTTATCATAACGAACAGTTATCCCGTGCTGTTTTCCGATATAGTAAACACAACCAATATGTATATTGCGGTAAGCGGCAGTTGCATGGCGAAAATAAGCCCCGCCGGAATAGCCGTCCGCGTAAATAATCAGGTCAGGCTTATTCACGCCGTTTTTCACTGCGGGAGAGTTTTCGCTTCCGATTATTACGACAGGTTTATGGTCAGGTGGTCCGGCGACAGTTTTTCCGACTGGAAAGAATTGCCCGGGCGCGCGGGGAATCTGCGGCTTTACAACGGTTTGGGCAAGGTGCTTAATCTGTTTGAAATCGGTGAAAAAATCGCCGTCGTGCGCGAGTACGGAGTTACCGTTATAAGCGTTTTGGGCGATTGCCGTCACATCAGGGTAGAGCCCGGCGACTGTTACCGTCTGCCAAAAGTATACGAAAACGGTTCGGCTATATGCAGGGGGCAAATATATATTTATACGATGGACGGGATGTATGTTTTTAACGGCAGCAGCGTTTTTAAAGCGCCTTTCGAAGATATATTTTTGCCTTACGTTCTCGAAAAGCCGAAGGTGGTAGGCGAAAGGTTTTTGTACTATATGGCAAGGCTCGGGGAGGAAAAATGCCTTTTCGAGTACGACGTTGAAACAGGTTCGGGCGCGCCGTTTGCAAAAGGCGCGCAATGTCCGTTTTTTATCGACGGCAAAGGTTATTGCTTCAACGGTTCGGTGCTTTGCCGCCTTACGCAAAACGAAGACGAGCCCGACCGCGTGTGGGTGTCGCGTCCGTTCGATTTTAATACTTCCGCGCCTAAAACCCTTAAAAGCGTAACGGTTGCGGGCGACGGCGGCGTTGTTTTGGAAATAGACTGCGACGGGCGTAAGCTTGTTGCGGAAGGCACGGGTAAAACGGTATTTTGCGCGCGCGGCGAAAAGTTTGTTTTCAAAGTAAAAGGAAACTGTGTTATTACCGAACTTACCGCCGAGTGGGAGGTTGGCGAATGACTTTCGATATTATAGATATTACGCAAGAAGAGGCGGAAAATTTATCTGTCGTAAGGCTTAAACTGCTGCGCACGGCGCAGCAGAAGAAAAACGAGCTTTACCGTAAACTGCTAAACGAGCTGGCGGAGCAGAAGCGGCTTTCGTTTACGAACGGAACGATTAATTCAACAGTTTACGACCAATTATCTTCGCAGTTGACGGCGGAGTACGAAAATCAGGTGGCGGTGTTAAAAGAGCAGCTGTTGTTCAATATGTCGCTGGGCGAGCCTACTACGGACGACGAAACTGGCGGAAGCGGCAGCGATAACACTTCGTATCCGGTCGATTACGAATTGTCTTATCTCGAGCGGTATACGTTGGTGCGCGATTACTATATGACGATAGAGGACCCTGACGAAAGGGTGGCGTTGTTTGCGGCGGACGAGGTTGCGCAAAAATATCTTGGCAGTTACTACAACTCGCTTTTCAACTATCTTGTACAGTTTACCTGACGGCGCGGAAATTTCGGGTGCAGATTGTTCAATCAGCTTGCGGGCGGCAATTTTGCCGTCCGCTTTTGCTTTACATTTTATTATGTTTACTTTATAATTATCGGGTATGGAAATAGCGGACAACTGGAAAGATTATAAAATAATAGCTACGGGCGGCGGAATGAAGCTCGAGCGTTGGGGTGACGTAACTCTGCTGCGCCCCGACCCTCAGGTAATTTGGCATGCTCAAAGCGATTTGTATTCCAGTCCGGGGTTAAACGCCGTTTATCACCGCAGTGAAAAGGGCGGCGGCGGATGGCAGGTTATAAAAAATTTCCCCGCTCAGTGGAACGTCCGCTATAAAGACCTTACTTTTACGGTAAAGCCTATGGGTTTCAAGCACACCGGGCTTTTTCCGGAGCAGGCGGTAAACTGGGATAAAATGCGGGCGCTTATTGAAACGGCAAAAACTAAACGCCCCGACAAGCCGGTTAAAGTATTAAATCTTTTCGCTTATACGGGCGGCGCAACCGTGGCGTGCGCAAAGGCGGGCGCCGAGGTCGTTCACGTAGACGCGGCTAAAGGTATGGTTGAGCGCGCAGGCGAAAACGCAAGACTTTCCGGCGTTAACAGCGGCATACGCTACATAATTGACGACTGCGCCAAATTCGTAAAAAGGGAAATCCGCCGCGGCAACAAATACGACGCCGTAATTATGGACCCGCCCAGCTACGGAAGGGGCCCCAACGGAGAAATGTGGAAAATAGAGGACAGTCTTTACGATTTCGTTTCTTCGTGCGCGCAGGTGCTTGCGGATAAGCCTCTGTTTTTTCTTATCAACAGCTACACTACCGGTCTGCAGCCCGCGGTGCTTAAAAACATACTTGAACTTACGCTTAAAGGTATGGCTGGCCGTGCGGAAGCTTACGAGGTGTGTTTGCCTACCGACGAAGGAATCGTGTTGCCGTGCGGGTGCAGCGGACTTTTCGTCGGCGCGGAATATTAAAGATAAACGGTTGCGGCAACGCCGCATAAGGGAAAATTATGGACGTACAGGATTTGATAATATTGCACGAAGATAATCACGTTATTGTGGTGTTAAAGCCGCAAAACGTTGCGTGTTGCCCCGACGAAAGCGGCGACGACAATCTTTTCGACTGCATTAAAAGATATTTAAAAGACGTTTATAAAAAACCGGGGAACGTATTTTTGGGGCTAGTGCACAGGCTTGACAGACCCACGGGCGGCGTAATGGTTTTTGCAAAAACGTCAAAGGCGGCGGCGCGGCTTTCCGAACAGATGAAAAACGGCGGTTTCGAAAAGCTTTATATGGCGGTGCTGTGCGGCGTTCCTTCCAAAAAACAGGGCGCGCTTAAAAACTATCTGCGTAAAAGTACTGTAAACAACACCGTTTACGTTTGCACGCAAACGGAGGATGGCGCCAAGTTTGCCTCGCTAGAATACGAAATAAAACAGGAAAAGGGCGCGCTGTGCCTTGCCGAAATTAAACTGCACACCGGCAGAACTCACCAGATAAGGGTGCAGTTTGCGTCGGTCAACTGTCCCGTTTACGGCGATATGCGTTACGGCGGCGAAAGGGCAGTAAAAGGCAAGCTTGCGCTTTGGGCGTATTCTTTAAGATTTGCGCACCCTACAACGGGCGAAAAAATGCGTTTTGAAATAGAACCCCCGATGGACGAAGGCGTGTGGGCAAATTTCAGTTTGCAAGTATAAGTTTATAAAAGCGGAAATTTTATTAATTTAAAAGATTTCTTTCTTGCATTGCCCGGCGCCTGCGCGTTGCATTGCCGCAAACAGATAGTATATTTGTAATAATATTCCATCCTAATGTAAAAGTTATTGACAAATCGGTCGCAATTAGTGTAAAATCAATTTGTTATACGTAAAAATCTCTTTCAAGGTTTATATTATATGGTAAAGTATAAAAAACTGAAATTGTCTTTAATAACGCTGTTGTTGGCGCTTGTGGTTGCGCTTACCGCGGCGGTGTTTGTTGTTAACGGGCGCGGCGTGGCTGTTTATGCCGACGACCGGTATATCGAGCTGGACGGAAACTCGGTGTTCTATACCACGATAAGGGGCGCTGAAATATGCGAAAGCGAACCCGTGCAGGAAGGCGAAAGCGAGAGCCGTTACACCATGTTCAAAATCGGGCCCGACGAAACGGTTTCCTACCGTCAGAATCTTGCTTACCAGTGGTACAGCGGCAAAGACGAAGAAGGCAACTATACAAATAACCCCGTTTCAAAGTCGTTTTCGATGGAATTTTATTTCCCCGAAATAGCTTTTAAAAGATTTTATATAAAATTTCAGTCTCAGCAGCACGTGCTTACCGAAGACGGCAGAAGCGATAACTATCTGGTTTTCACAGCGGTAGACAACGGCGCAAAAGTTCAGATATCCGTTTCGCAGACGATAGAAGAAACCGAAGGCGAGATAGAGGGTATGGTGGATATCGGCGTTCCCGTGGCGATAAACGAGCTTATAAAAATCGAACTGGGTAATTACGCCGGCGGCGATTACGTTATAAAACTTAACGGTGAGGATACTCAGGGAAGGTTTAAAAACGTTTACGGAAAGTTTGCGACGTACGTCGCTTCGGGCGACAACGCGGTAACGCCTTTAACTTTCGGCGCGGTTTTCGACGGCGGGGAAGGTACGGTAGGCGAAGCGCAGATTGTATTGTACGATATTAACGGACAGTCGTTTAAAATGCACAAGCAGGGCGACGTGTATAAAATAAGGGATACGGCGGCGCCGGTAATCTGTTTCAGCAAAACGCCTTCCTATCTCGAATACGGAAAATCGATAGGTTTCCAGTATAAAGTTATTGACGTCGTGGCTTCTTCGCCCCGTGCAACAGCTTATTATTATGTGCTTTCTGGCGACCAGTTTGCTTCCGATACGTTCGATTACGACAAAACCGATTACACGCAGAAGGCGGACGGCGACGACGCTGCCGAAGAGGAAAAAAGCCCGTTTATTAAAGTAACGTCGTCTTCGGGAATAAGAATAAATACCGACGCCAACACTTTCATTCCTACTAAATATTTGAAATCGGAAGTAAAAGGGCTTGTAAAAATTTATTACGAAATTTCCGACGTTTCGTCAACGTCCACGTCGCAGACCGACAGGGTTTTCGTTGATTGGTATGTCAGAAACGAAGCTCCAGAAGCGCTTGAAAACGTTTACGAATATAAAAACGTAGATAAAACGTCCAACTTCTTAAGGCTTATCGATACGAACGATGTCGGCGGCGGAGCAACATACGCAAAGCCCGGCGACAGCGAAAAGGCGGACCCACTTGCCGCCTATAAGGAAAGCGTGCGTGAATTCAAAGACGCTTATCAGGACAAGATTAACGAGGCGATTGCAGGGCTGGAAGACGGAAAACTTTATGCCGGCGGCAACAAATTTTATCTTCCCGCAATCGATTTCGATTTCGTCGATGAATATTCCTTAGGCACAGATTATAAATATTCCATATATTACAAGGGCAGCACTACAGGTTCGCACACGTCGCTCGATTCAAATAAACTGGCAATCGATTTAAACGACGCCGACGTAACTTACAGATTTACGATTTTTGTTACCGACGTGTTCGGCAATCCCATGAGATATCCTACCCTCGACGAAAGTACGGGCGAGGTTGTTTGGGAAGAGATTACTACGACCGACGTGTGGGACGAAGATTTTGCCGAATTGCTTCCTTATTTCGAGTTTGACGTTTCGTACAGGCAGGCAACGGCGGAAGACCCCGAAAATCTTTCCCTTTCGTATGTAGGCGGCAGTTATTCGGGTGTGTCGTTTAAAATAACCGGCGTAAGCCAAACGTACACCACAAAGTACAATTTGTATGTGTTCGACAGAAACGCCTACCACAAAGAGGTGGGAGAAACGCTTGATTACGAAACGTTTACAAACAACACGCAGGCGCTTTTAAACAACACGTTTAAAGAGGGCGTAAATACCCGCAAGTATTTTACAACAGTTAAACCCGCAAGCGAACTTTTGGAAAGCGACGAAAATTACGAAGAGTTTAAAAAGCTTAATTGGAATGCGACCAGTATTACGTTTACGCCGCAGTCGGTAGAAAATTTCTATGTGGTTGAACTCAACCTTACCGACAAGCGCTCGCAGGAAACTACCTACAATTATGCTACGGTGGCAGCTTCCGTGCAGACAACGGCGTTAAAGGGGGAAAGCGACTGGCTTAAAAACAACAAAACGTCGATAGTTTTGTTTGTTGTGGCGGGCGTGTGCCTGTTGGCTTTGGTTGCCTTGCTTGTTATCAAACCCAAGGATAAGGGCGACATCGATGCCATCTATACCGAGGTTGAAAATAAGAGCAGAACAAAAAAGCAAACTAAAAAAAGCAAATAATTTATAAACGGTAAAGTTTAATTTTGCAACTTTACCGTTTTTTTATATATAATGTATAAAGCGGTTTGATAAATCAAATGCAAAAAATATCTGTTAAAATTATTAATACTGCGTAATATTTTAGCGTTGTGCGCAATGCGCCGTACGCGTTTTTGTTACATTTTCTGTAAAGTATTGACAAAATATACAGTCGGTGATATAATTGCATAAGCGTTAAGCAATAAAATTATTTATTGTCTGGATAATGGGGAAAACTTATGGGGCACGCATATTCTTTAAGTCATTTTGAATATTTCAGCGAACGCGACTTAAGCCATTCGCTCGATTCGCTTACGGGAATTTTAAATCGTGAAGCGCTGGTGAAATATATAAACTGGCTTGTTTCAAAAGATAAACCTTTCAGTTTTTTCCTTGTCGATATCGATAATTTCAAAAATGTTAACGACACTTACGGTCATCTTGTGGGCGATATAGTAATTTCGCAGATGGCGGCGTATTTTGTTAAGATGTCGGGTGACCGCGGCGTGGTGGCAAGATACGGCGGCGACGAATTTATTATGATTTTCGAAGACGTTGTTGAGTACAACGACGTATGGAAAATAGGTCACGACATAAATATGCGCATAGGCGGAATAATATTCGAAGGAATACCCAACCTCGCTATAACCGTTTCTATGGGTATAGCGCGTTTCCCGCTTAATGCCGATTCCACTCAAAAAATAATGGAGGTGGCGGATAAAGCATTATACCGCGCCAAAATGAAGGGCAGAAACTGTTTTATAATTTATCTGCCGGAAAAACACGCCAATATTTCGCTTAAAAAAGAGCGTGACAAACAGCAAACTCAAATGCAGCTGTGCTATACGCTTTTCGGAAACCTTATGGCTTGCGGCGAAGATATTTCACAGGCAATAAACAACGTTTTTAAAAGCTTTATTTCGTACTATATGTTCGACCATATCTGCCTTGAAACGAAAAGCAGAATGAATCACAGCGTAGTTTTTACGCTGTCCGAACGTAAACAGTTTACGCATATTCCCGTCGAGCTAATAGATTCGCTTATGAATTCGGCAGGTTACGTAAGTTTAAATAACGCTTTGGGTTTAAACGAAGATTCGTACGGACCCATAATACGCCAGTATGAAAAGCAGAAAATAAAATCGGTTATGTACTGTAAGGTGTCTGCGTACGACGTTGATTACGGTTATATAAGGGTGGATACCTCTAACACGGTGCGCATCTGGCAAAACAACGAAATAGCGCTTGTAATGACTGCGGCAAACGTTTTGGGGCTTCTTTTGCACTATCAGAAAAAGACTCTGGAAGATTTGCCTTTGGTTGTTCCCACCGAGGCGGGCAGTATAGAATAAGTTTATAATTTTAAGTAAAAGCCGCGCGGCAACATAAGCCGCGCGGCTTTCGTTTGTTAAAGTTTTTTTGCGATAAATAGTTTTTAAAAAAATTTGCCGCTGCTATACGTCACACAAAAGTATGTGGTGTGCTTGATTTTTTACACAACATATGGTATAATTTTATATAGTGGTAATTTTTATCGCTTAAAATCGACAACGGGAAAAGTTTATGGCAGAAAAGAGCTACAACGCAGACGATTTAAAAGTTTTGGAAGGTTTGGAGGCGGTTCGCGTTCGCCCCGGTATGTATATCGGTTCTACTGGCGTAAAGGGCTTGCATCATATATTGTGGGAAATTGTAGATAACGCCGTGGATGAGGCGGCAAACGGTTACGCCGATGAAATTACCGTGGTTTTACACAAGGACGGTTCGGCTTCGGTTGAGGACAACGGAAGAGGTATGCCTACCGATATCAATACAAAAACCGGTATGTCGGGCGTTGAGCTGATATTTACCAAGCTGCACGCTGGCGGAAAATTCGACAGCGGAAACTATGCGTTTTCGGGCGGACTGCACGGCGTGGGGGCTTCGGTTACAAACGCGCTTTCAAAGTGGCTGAACGTAGAGGTTTACCGTAAAAACGTTTTCACTATGGGCTTTACTTCGCGCTACGACGCCAAACAGAAAAAATGGCTGTGCGGAATACCCTCTTCAAAGCTTGTAAACACAAATAAAAAGACCGTAAAAAAGGGCACACTTGTAAGGTTTATGCCCGATAACGAGGTATTTGAAACGGTAGAGTGGAACTACGACACCGTATCGAAACGACTTAAAGAACTGGCGTTTTTAAATAAGGGAGTGCAAATTAATTTCCGCGACGAACGCGAAATGTTTAAAACAGTTACCGAAACGGGCGACGACGGCGAAGATATAGAAACGAAAGTTGCGCTTCCCATGCACCAGCCGTTAACGTATAAATTCGACGGAGGGCTGAAAGATTTCGTAAACTATTTAAACGACGGAAAAACAGCTTTGTATCCGCAGCCGCTTTACTTTTCTACGGTTAAAGATATTCAAATTAAGGGTGCGCCCGCAGGCAAAATAAAAATAGAATTTGCGCTTTCGCATACAAAAAACGACGACGAAAGTTTGTATTCGTTTGTAAATAACATATCAACCGTCGAGGGCGGATATCACGAACTGGGTTTCAGAAACGGTCTTTTAAAGGCGGTAAACGACTACGCCAGAAATAACGGCGTACTTAAGGCCAAAGACGCGCCGTTTGTCGTTGACGACGTTAAAGAGGGGTTGACGGCGGTTTTGACCGTGCAGATGAACAACGTCGAATTCGAAGGTCAGACAAAGACAAAACTTGGTAATCCCGAGGCGAAAGCCCCCGTGGAAAGGGCGGTTATAGAAGGGCTTACACAACTTATGAACACCCGCGGCAATAAGGCGGCGTTCGACGAAATAGCAAAAAAGGCGAAATTTGCCGCTGACGACAGAATAAAGCACCGCGCCGAAAGAGACGTTGCAAAAGCGGCTTCCGAAAACGACGGCTTAAATTTAATAGGCAAACTTGCTCCCTGTTCGGGCAAAAATCCCGAAATGAACGAACTGTTTATTGTTGAGGGCGATTCGGCGGGAGGAACGGCAAAACAGGCCAGAGTAAGGCAGTTTCAGTCTATTTTACCGCTGCGCGGCAAGCCTTTAAACGTGCAGAAAAAGACGGCGTTACAGGCGCTTCAAAACGAAGAAATAAAAACACTTGTGTCGGCAATAGGTGCGGGTTTCAACCGTTCGTTCGAGGTGGAAAAAACCAAATACAAAAAGGTTATAATTTTATCCGACGCCGACCAGGACGGAATGCATATCCGCTGTATTTTGCTTACCTTTTTCTTTAAGTATATGCGCGATTTGGTTGCGGCGGGTTACGTTTATATCGGTATGCCGCCCCTTTACAAGGTTTATAAAAAGGATATAGTAGAATACGCTTACGACGATAAGGAACTTGACGAAAAAATTAAAAAAGTGGGCAAAGGCTATTCTCTTCAGCGGTATAAAGGGCTTGGTGAAATGAGCGCCGAACAGCTTTGGGAAACGACTATGAACCCCGCTACCCGCAACTTGATTCAGGTTACGCTTGAAGATATAACGCAGGCGGCGCAGATGATAGAAATGCTTATGGGCGACAAGGTTGAAGGCCGTAAGCAGTTCTTAAACGAAAACGCCGATTTCAACAAGGTTGACGGATTTATAGAAAAAGTTAACGTGGTCAAGCAGAATACGGTCGGAGAAGAGGTATAAGTATGGCAAAGAAAAAAGACGAAAGTTTTCAAACCTTTATACCGCAGGGCAAGGTATTTACAACTCCGTTAGAAGAGGTTATGCCGCAGTCAATGTTGCCGTATGCCGAATTTGTAATTCTTGACAGGGCGCTGCCGCGCGTTGAAGACGGCTTAAAACCCGTACAAAGGCGCATTTTATATACAATGGCGGAAATGGGCTTAACGCCCGACAAGCCGCATAAAAAGTCGGCGCGTATAGTAGGCGACTGTATGGGAAAATACCATCCCCACGGCGACAGTTCGGTATACGATGCTATGGTGCGTATGGCGCAGGATTTTAATATGCGCTTAACTTTGGTAAACGGGCACGGTAATTTCGGCTCGGTTGACGGCGATCCCGCCGCTGCAATGAGATATACCGAAGCGAGACTGCAGCCGCTTGCATTGGAACTGTTAAAAGATATCGATAAAGAAACGGTTCCCTTTTCGTTCAATTTCGACGACAGCCTTTTAGAGCCGGACATTCTCCCCGGCAGATATCCCAATTTGCTTGTAAACGGCGCCAACGGCATTGCGGTAGGGCTTGCCACAAATATTCCTACTCATAATTTGTCTGAGGTAATCGACGGGGTTTGCGCGTATATCGATAACCCGCGCATATCGTTAAGCGAAATGATGAAAATCATTCCGGGGCCCGATTTTTCAACGGGCGGGTTCATCATAGAAAACGAACTTAAACAGGCGTACGAAACGGGCAGGGGGCGAATAACTCTGCGCGCGCGCTATTCGGTGGAAAACGGCGATAACGGCAAAAAGGAAATTATTTTCACCGAACTGCCTTACCAGACGAATAAGGCGGAGCTTTTAAGAAAAATAATGCTTCTGAAAGAGGATAAAAAAGAAATTCTTTCGGGCATTTCAGAAATAGTGGACGAGTCGGACAGAACGGGTATGCGCGCCGTAATATACTGCAGGAAGGACGCGGACGTCGACGCTATTTTGGCGTACCTTTTTAAATATACCGATTTAGAGTGTACTTTCGGCATAAATATGGTGGCAATAGCGGGCGGCAAGCCCCAGCAGCTGGGGCTTATCGATATAATTAAATATTATGTCGCGTACCAGCGTCAGGTAATAATCCGCCGCACTAAGTACGAGCTGAAGGAGGCGGAGGCGCGTTGCCACATATTGGAAGGACTTATAATAGGCGTGCACAATATCGACGAGGTTATAAAAATAATCAAGTCGTCGGAAAGTACTCCCGTAGCGCGTATGCGTTTAATGGAAACTTTTGCGCTGTCCGAACGTCAGGCGCAGGCAATTTTAGATTTGCGCCTCGCCCGTCTTGCAAAGCTGGAAATAGTAAAGCTTGAAAAAGAGCTTGCCGAATTGAAAAAACGCATCGAGCGGTTAAAGGCTATCTTGGCTAGCCGCGACGAGCAAATGAATATAGTAAAAAGCGAAATGCGCGAAATCAAGGACAAATATCCCTGCCCGCGTAAAACTCAAATTGTGCCCTCGGCGGAAGAGATTAAGGTGTTCAGGCAGGATATTAAGCGCGCTTCCACCGACTGGATGCTTACCGTCACGTCGGGCGACAATATAAAGTTTATTGAAAAAATCGAGTTTGACCAAAAGTATAAAAAACCGCTTGCTGCCACATACAGGGCCGACGGATTATACAGGCAGATTATCACCCAGAAATCGGACGCGGCTATGCTTATATTCACAAATTACGGTAACTGCGTAAGGGTGGATTTAAACGAGTTCGAAGCTACCGGTATGGGCGGCTCGGGCATAAAATTAAAGGAATTTTACGACGCGGCGCTACGCGGCGAAAAGCCGGTAAAAATATTTGCCGCCGGCGAAAATCCGCCGGAAGGCGACCTGCTGTTCTTCACACGGCAGGGTACGGTAAAACGTACTTCGTGGGAAGAGTATTCGGTTCAGCGACAGGTATTCCCCGCGATAAAGTTAAAGACCGGCGACGAAGTTTTGAATGTGGAAAACTTTATCGACGACAGCGAAAGCACTATGTGTTTCGTCACGCGCGAAGGTATCTGTCTCAACGCCGATAAAGACGACGTTCCCAAACAGGGAAGGGTTACGGGCGGAGTGCGCGGCATACTGTTAAACGACGGCGACGAGGTTTTGTTTGCAACACAATTTTACGGCGAGGGCGAAATAATCGTCGTTTCCGACCAGGGCGCGGCCAAACGCGTTATCGCTTCGCTGTTCCAGCCTATGGGCAGGGGCAGAAAGGGTATGATGATTGTCGACGGTAAATCGAAAGTGCTTTTCGCCGACTATGTAACCGTGCCTTACAAGCTGGCTGTTGTGCGCGCCGACAATTCCGTTACCGAAATGGATACGGAGGAAATTTCAATAGAACCGCGCCCCTCGAAGGGTAAGCCGTTGCCGGCCGCAGCCGAGGTTGCGGGGGTTATTGCGCTTAAATACCGCTCGGATTTCGACGGCGGAACCCAGCAGATGTCTTTTTAAACCGTCGGTAAAAAATATCGGGTTAATATTTAAGGGCTAAAATTTAACGTTTTTATTTTGCCCGTATAAAGTATTTTTTACCGTAAATTAAAAGTCGGAAAACGGTTACTACTATGATAAAAAAATATATTGACGCGGCAATATCCCGCAACCAATGCGATATCGTACTTAAAAACGCCCGCTACGTCGACGTGTTCTGCGGCAAAGTTAGAAAGGGTGATATAGCAATTTACGAAGACAGAATAGTAGGAATAGGCAAATACCGTGCAAAGCGTATTTTCGACCTTGAGGGCAAGTACGTACTGCCCGGGTTTATCGACGCGCACGTGCATATAGAAAGCAGTAAACTTTCGCCGGAGGGGTATGCCTGTCTGGTAGTTCCGCGCGGTACGACAACCGTAATTGCCGACCCGCACGAAATTGTTAACGTGTGCGGCGCCGACGGGGCGGAGTACATTGTTAAGGCTACGCAAAATACCCCGCTTGACGTAAATGTTATGTTGCCGTCGTGCGTGCCCGCTACTCCGTTCGAAACAGGCGGCGCGGAAATTTCGGGCGAAGATACTGCAAAGATCATCGCCGAAAACACATTTTTCGGTTTGGGCGAATTTATGAGTTATCCAGACGTTATCGCGGCGGACGGCGAGGCGGTGAAAAAGCTGCAGGCGGCTTATGCCGCGGGCAAGCCGTGCGACGGACACGCCCCCTCGGTTCACGGTAAGGCGCTAAACGCTTACCTGTGCGGCGGCATAACAACCGACCACGAATGCGAAAGTAAAAAGGAAATAGACGAAAAACTTTCAAAGGGTATGTACGTGGCGCTAAGGCACGGCTCGACGGCGCGCAACCTGCAAACAAACTGTAAAGCGGTCAACGCAAAAAATTACCGCAGATTTTTAATGTGCACCGATGACAGGCACGCCGCCGATCTTTCGGAATACGGACATATCGACGACGCGTTACGCATGGCGGTGGCCGCCGGGTTAGACCCTGTAAAGGCAGTAACGATAGCTACGTTGAACGCCGCCGAGTGTTACGGTTTAAAATGGCGCGGCGCGATTGCGCCATTCTATTACGCCGATTTGGCGGTTGTTGACGACCTTGAAAATTTCAACGTGGCGTATGTTTTCAAAAACGGCGAGCTTGCGGCGGAAAACGGCAGCCCTACGTTTATGGTCGGTGAAAAGTATCTGCCGCCGTTCGTGCGCGACACAGTGCACATAAAAACCGTAACCGCCGACGATTTTAAAATAGCGCTGAAAGGCAGCCGCGCTAAGGTTATTAGCCTGACGGGCGGAAGCATTGTTACCGGGTGCGAAATTCTGGAAATCCCTTCTTTAAACGGCGACGTCAGCATAACGAATATGCAGGTTTTAAAACTTGCGGTAATAGAGCGTCACGGCCGTAACGGCAACATAGGTCTCGGCTTGTTAAAGGGTTACGGTTTTTACGGCGGCGCGGTGGGAATTACCGTATCGCATGATTCGCACAATATGATAATTGTCGGCGACGACAACCGCTGTATGGCAAAAGTTGCGCACGAGCTTGCTATAATAGGCGGCGGTATGGCGGTTTATAATCGCAAGGAAGACGAAATGTTAAGCGTGCCGCTGGATATCGGGGGCATAATGTCGTCGGCAGAGCCCGAACAGTTTGTAGAGGCAAGCGAAAAAATTTATGCGCGCGCTTACGTTATGGGGGTTAAACCCGACGTCGACGCATTTTTATCGCTGGCCTTTTTATCCCTCGCCGTAGTTCCCGGTTTAAAGCTGCTTGATACGGGACTTTTCGATGCGGATAAGTTTAAACACACCGACATAAACGCAGACTGAAATTGTGATAACAGGTATCCCCGCAATAAAATGCGGGGATATTTCCATAAAAAGCAAAATAATGCATTTTTAGCGGAAAAAAGCTTTTACTTGACGGCAAAAATATAGTATACTTTTATTCGGACTATAATCATTTTACCCCTAAAGGGGTACACGGGAGTTTTAAAAATGGGTTTGCTTAACTTTTTATCCAATTCCGACAGCCGTAAATCGGTAAAGAAATTGGACAAGCTTGCAAAGAGGGTGGAAGATTTAGAGCCTAAGTACTCGCAAATGAGCGACGAAGAGCTTAAAAGCCAGACTGGCGTTTTAAAAGAAAGGCTCGCTGCGGGTGAAACGCTTGACGATATTATGTTCGACGCGTTCGCAGCGTTGAGGGAAGCCAGTTGGCGCGTGCTTAAAATGAAACATTTCCACGTGCAGATAATAGGCGGCATATGTCTTCATCAGGGGCGTATAGCGGAAATGAGAACGGGCGAAGGCAAAACGTTGGTTTCCACTCTGCCCGCATATTTAAACGCGCTTACGGGCAAGGGCGTGCATATAGTAACGGTTAACGACTATCTTGCCAGGCGCGACGCCGAATGGATGGGCAAAGTTCATAAATTTATGGGGCTTACCGTAGGCGTAGTCGTTCCGGGTATGGACGACGACCAGAAGAAAAAAGCGTACAACTGCGACATTTTGTATGCGACTAACAACGAGCTGGGTTTCGATTACCTACGCGACAATTTAAAAACGTCTATTCCAGCAATGGTTCAGCGCGAGCTGAATTATTGCATAATAGACGAGGTAGACTCGATATTAATAGACGAGGCGAGAACTCCGCTTATTATATCGGGGCGCGGCGGCGAAAGCAGTAAGCTGTACGAGCAGGTAGACAGGTTTGTACGCACTTTGCACGGCGGTTTCGACGATGATAAAAAAGAAGCGGAAAACAAGGCGCCTTTAAGAAAGAAGAAAAACCAGCAGCTTACCGAGGAAGAGGAAGAGGTTAACCGCAAGATTGAAGCTATCCGAAAGGATATGGAAACGTGGGACTATATTATTGACAGACAGGATAAATCCGTAACGATAACCGAGCTGGGCGCGGCGAAAGCGGAAAGATTTTTCAATATCAAAAATTTGGGCGATATAGAAAACGCCGACTTAAACCACCACATTCAGCAGGCTTTAAAAGCGCACGAGCTGTTCTACCGCGACGAAAGTTATATCGTAACGCAGGACGGCGAAATTATGATTGTAGACGAATTTACCGGCCGTATAATGGTGGGCAGGCGCTATTCCGACGGATTGCATCAGGCGATTGAAGCGAAGGAACACGTTAAGGTACGCGAAGAAAACAAAACGCAGGCTACCGTTACCTTCCAAAACTATTTCAGGCTTTATAAAAAGCTTTCGGGTATGACGGGTACGGCAAAGACCGAGGAAGCGGAATTCCGCACGATATACTCTCTCGACGTAGTAGTTATTCCCACCAACAAACCTATTCAGAGGGTGGATTCGCCCGACGCTATTTTCGCAACCGTGGAAAGTAAGAAAAAGGCGATTGTCGAAGAGGTTTCAAAGAGGCACGAAGAGGGGCAACCTGTGCTTATAGGTACGGTTACCGTAGAAAAATCGGAAGAAATTTCACGTCTTTTAAGGCGTAACGGCATAAAGCACAACATTTTAAACGCAAAAAATCACGAGCGCGAGGCGGAAATCGTAGCACAGGCGGGCAGGTACGGCGCCGTAACAATCGCAACCAATATGGCGGGCCGCGGTACCGATATTCTTCTGGGCGGCAACCCCGAATATCTTGCCAAAAAGCGTATGCGCGAAGAAGGTTACGACCACGATATGATAGAGGTTGCAATTTCGTATGCCGACCGTTCTTTCACGCCCGAAGAACAGACGGCAAGGGATAGATATGCCGAGCTTTACGCAATGTATAAAGCCGAAACCGACGCGGAAAAGGAAAAGGTTATAGCAGCTGGCGGACTCTGTATTCTGGGTACCGAGCGGCACGAATCACGCCGTATCGACAACCAGTTAAGGGGACGTGCGGGCAGACAGGGCGACGTGGGCGCTTCGGTTTTCTTTATCTCATTAGAAGACGATTTGGCTAAGAGATTCGGCGGCGAAAGGTTAAAGGGTATTTATACCGCGCTTATGGAGGAGGACGATTGCCTTCAGTCGAAAATGCTGTCGCGCTCGATAGAAAACGCGCAGCGCGCAATCGAAGGGCGCAATTTCGGTATGCGCAAGCACACGCTTCAGTACGACGAGGTGATGAACGAACAGCGTAAACTTATTTATGCCGAAAGGCTTAACGTATTGCGCGGCGAAAACGTGCACGAGCAGATTTTAAAATATATTCCCGATTACGTAACACAGGTTGTAAACGAAACGGTAAATACCGACGCTATGCCCGAGCAGTGGGACGGCGCGGCGCTGAACGAGGCGTTAAAACAGAAGGTTTATCCCGACGAGTGCGCTTTCGAAATAACTCCCGAAATGTTAAACCGCTGGGATTACGACGCGGCTATTCATAAAATCTGCAAGGAAGTAAGCAAAGCTTACGAAGAAAAAATAGAAAACATATCTAAAGACACTAACGGTCAGGTCGATTTCCATCAAATAGAGCGCGACGAACTTTTACGCGCGGTTGACAGATACTGGGTGGATCATATCGACGCCATGGACCAGTTGAGAAAGGGTATAGGACTTCGCGGTTACGCCCAGCAGGACCCCGTTATCGCCTACAAGGAAGAGGGGCACGAAATGTTTGACGAAATGATTACGCGCATTCAAACCACAACTATAACCCGCCTGTTGAAGGGAAGAATAGTGCGTATGCCCGCAAATATGTTGCACGGCAGACCAATGCCCGCACCCGCGCCTGCGGCGGCAACCAATCCGGCGCCCGCACAACCTGCGGCTCCTGTAGCGCCCGCGCCCAGACCCGTTGACGAAAAGGGCAATTTCGTACCCGAGGGCACGCCCATTCACCGTCCCAAAAATTAACGGCATACGCAATGTATAGCGCAGTTTATACATTTTATTTATTCGGTCCGCTTGCGATATATCTTCGCAACGACGCTAAACCGTATATAAGGAAAATTATGTTTAAAGCAGACGATTACAGGTTAAGATTAAAATCGCTTTCCGAAACACTTGCGGAGGCAAAATACGCGCTTGATATCGACAATCTGGGTGAAAAACTGGCGCATTTCAAAGCCGAGCAGGAAAAGCCCGAGGTTTGGCAGGATTTGGAAAAATCGAAGCAGGTTGGGCGCGAAATATCCAATATCGAAAATAAAATAGCGGCTTACGAAAAGGGCAGGGGAGCTATAGCCGACGCTATGGCGTTTATCGATTTAATCGAGGAAGCGGACGACGAAAGTCTTATTCCCGAGCTCGAACAGATGATTACCGCCGCCGGACAGGATATCGAAGATATGCGCATACGTGCTCTTTTAAAGGGCAAGTATGACGCAAACAATGCAATTTTAAACTTGCATTCGGGCGCGGGCGGCACCGAAGCTTGCGACTGGACTCAGATGCTGTACCGTATGTATTTGCGGTACTGCGAAAAGTCGGGATTTAAAGTTACAGAACTGGATATGGAAAGCGGCGACGAAGCGGGCATAAAGTCGGTTTCGTTTAAAGTTGACGGTGAAAATGCCTACGGTTTTTTAAAGGCGGAAAAAGGGGTGCACAGGCTTGTGCGCATTTCCCCTTTCGACAGTAATAAGCGCCGCCATACGTCGTTTGCTTCGCTTGAGGTAATGCCTGAGGTCGACGATGCCGGCGAAATAGAAATCCGCGACGAGGATATAAGAATCGACGTATACCGCTCTTCCGGCGCTGGCGGACAGAAGGTAAATAAAACCGAAACCGCAATACGAATCACTCATTATCCCACGGGCATAGTTGTAACGTGTCAAAACGAAAGAAGCCAGCTGCAGAATAAGGAAATGGCTTTTCAGTATCTGCGCGCAAAACTTATCGAAAGACAAATTGCCGACAGGGAAGCCGCCGACGCGGAAATTAAAGGGGAAATAAAGAAAATAGAGTGGGGCAGCCAGATACGTTCGTACGTTTTCTGCCCTTACACTATGGCAAAGGATCACCGTACGGGTTACGAAAACACCAATATTCAGGCGGTTATGGACGGCGATATTCAGGGATTTATTATCGACTATCTTAAAAAGACGGTGTAATTATCTTATTAATAAACAGGCAAAACCCGTAGGATAAAAATTTTGCGCGGAGAGAACATTATGCAAGACAATCAGTATATAACCGCTTATAAAGACGTAAGCGCCGAACTGGGTAAAAAGTTAATCAAGCTGTACGCGGTAAAAATTTTCCCCAGACAAGGCAAAGTTTTTGCCGATATGCTTTTTCAAACGGGTATCGAGGCGGGTACGTACATAGCTTCCCTTGCAGACATCGACGAGCGCAAAATAAAAATAGAGCTTGCTTCGAACGCAATGATAAAGCTTAATCAAACGGAATATCTTCTTCACGTTATGAAGGACGCGGGGTATTATCTGCCTTCCCAGATTGCTGAAATGGAAGAATATATGGAAGAGCTTTTAAAAGCTATGCGCGAGTTGCTGTCAACTGCGTTTGCGCAGACGCGCGGCGACAAAAGCGGTACAGCGCATATTGTGCCGCAACCTATTATTTTCCAACCTGCGGCGCAGGTTAGCGCGGCAAAAAATCAGCCTCAAACCGTTATAAACACCGACCCCGACGGCTTTAACGCCCCCGCGGAATAATTGAAAATGTATAATCTGTCAAAGTACAAAATTAAAGATAATCCAGTAATACTGGGCATCGAATCCAGTTGCGACGAAACTGCTTGCGCGGTAATTCGCGGGCGTGAAATTCTTTCCGACTGTATTATATCCTCCGCAGGCGAACAGGCTCTTTACGGCGGCGTCGTGCCGGAAATAGCCAGCCGCGCCCACACCGACGCGGTGGATGAAGTGGTGTTAACCGCGCTTGATAAAGCGGGATTAGCCGCAAGCCAAATCGACGCGGTTGCCGTAACTTACGGTGCGGGGCTTCTGGGCGCTCTGCTGGTAGGGCTGTCTTTTGCCAAGTCGTTTGCGCACGCGCATAACATTCCGCTTATTGCCGTCAATCATATACGCGGTCATATGGCGGCGGCGTATCTTGAAAAGCCCGATTTAAAGCCTCCTTTTATAACTTTGCTGGCAAGCGGCGGACACACGGCCGTACTGCACACCAAAAGCGAAACTGAAGCCGAAATTCTTGGTGGTACCTGCGACGACGCGGCAGGCGAGGCGTTTGATAAGGTTGCGCGCGTTTTGGGTTTGCCGTATCCGGGCGGACCTAACGTGCAGGCGCTCGCCGAGGGCGGCGCATATACCATAGGCTTTCCTTCAGCGCTTATTCGGCACGGCGACGGCAAAACCTTTTCGTACAGCGGTTTAAAAACGGCGGTTATAAATTATATGCACACGGCCGAACAGCGCGGTCAGCAGGTTAAAAAGGAAGACGTAGCGGCTTCGTTTCAATGCGCCGCAATCGACCCGCTGGTTAAAAAAACGGTTGATTTCGCATTGGATAAGGGAGTGCAGACTGTAACTGCCGGCGGCGGAGTGGTTGCCAACGACTATCTTAGAAAACAGCTTGCAAGCGCCTGTCTTTCGGCGGGAATAACGCTTGTTCTTCCCGAAAAGAAACACTGTACCGACAATGCGGCTATGATAGCCAGCGAAGCATTAAATCAGTACAGGGCAGGTAATTTTGCGCCGCTTTCGGTAAACGCGCAGGCGTCGGTACCGTTAAAATAAACCGTCCCGCGCGCATACCCGTACGATTATTATTAAGGGGGTGCAAACCCCGTTTAAATTGCTTTACTTTTCAAATTTCGTTTTGTATAATTAAGTCAATAAAATTAAAAGGCGTTTATAAAGGACAACGCCGCAGATTTTCCGCTTTTAAGAGAGCGCGCGGTAGGTGCAAGCGTGCATGCGGCATTTGCGGATATCACCTTTCAGCCCGCCCGCCGAACGGTTACAACCCATTAAGCGGACGCGGATTCGTAGCCCGTTACCAGCTACGGCAAATGTAGGTTTGTTTTGGTGGTTAATAAGCACTTTCTCAGGGTGTCCGAAATAACGGTTCACTCTGTTTTTTTTATAAATTTTTTCGAGGTGGAATTATGTACAAAAAAGTAGACACATCGCTGAACTTTGTGGAAAGGGAAAAGGAAATAATAAAATTCTGGAAAGATAACGGCGTGTTCGAAAAGAGTATACAAAAAAACGAGGGCGCGGAAGAATTTTCGTTTTACGACGGACCTCCCACGGCTAACGGCAAGCCGCATATCGGGCACATTTTAACCCGTGTTATGAAAGATATAATTCCTCGCTATCAGACAATGAAGGGCAAGCACGTTTTAAGAAAGGCAGGCTGGGATACGCACGGATTGCCTGTGGAACTGGAGGTTGAAAAACTTTTGGGCATAGACGGCAAGCCGCAAATTGAAAATTACGGTATCGAGCCGTTTATTAAGCAGTGTAAACAGTCGGTTTGGAAATATAAGGGCGAATGGGAAAAAATGAGCGACCGGGTTGGTTACTGGGTCGATATGGACAATCCCTACGTAACCTACGACGACAAGTATATAGAAAGCGAGTGGTGGGCGCTTAAGCAAATGCACCGGAAGGGGCTATTGTATAAGGGGCAAAAAATCGTTCCCTATTGTCCGCGCTGCGGTACCGCACTCTCTTCCCACGAGGTGGCGCAGGGATATAAAACGGTAAAGGAGAATTCCGCCGTAGCGCGCTTTAAAGTAAAGGGCTGCGACAACCGTTATATTCTCGCCTGGACTACAACGCCCTGGACTTTGCCTTCTAACGTAGCCCTGTGTATGAATCCCGACGAGCCGTACGTCGAAATAGAGGCCGAAGGCGAGCGTTATATTCTGGCTGAAGCGCTTGTTTCCCGCTTTTTCGAAGAGTATTCGGTAATAGATAAAAAATGCGGCAAACAGTGGGAAGGGCTTGAATATCAGCCGCTGTTCCCCGAAACTGCGGCGGAAATAACGCGCATATCCCCTGCAAGCGCTCCTTTAAAAGCGCACTATGTGGTGTGCGACGGTTACGTAACCATGGGCGACGGCACGGGCGTTGTGCATATCGCGCCCGCATTCGGCGAAGACGACTATAAGGTGGGCAGAAGATACAATTTGCCCGTAGTACAGCTGGTAAACGAAAGGGGTTGTTTCGACGAAAGATTTAATACTTTAAACGGCGTTTTCGCAAAGAAAGCCGATAAATCTATTTTAGAGCGTCTGGGAAAAGAGGGTACGCTGTTTAAAGTGTTGCCGTTCGAGCACGACTATCCCCATTGCTGGCGTTGCGATACGCCTCTTTTGTACTACGCGCGTTCCAGTTGGTTTATAGCGGTTACGAAAGTTAAGGACGATATCATCGCGTCCAACCGCTCGGTAAACTGGATGCCCGAAACAATAAAAGACGGCAGAATGGGTAATTTCCTTGAAAACGTTATCGACTGGGGATTGTCACGCGACAGGTACTGGGGCACTCCGCTGCCCGTATGGGTGTGTCCCGACTGCGGCGAGATAGAGGTTATAGGCAGTAAAGCCGAGCTGAAAGAAAAGTGCGGTCTGCCAGCCGATAACGATATAGAACTGCACAGACCGTATCTCGATAATTTAACCTGCAAGTGCCCCAAATGCGGAGGCAAAATGAAGAGAACGCCCGAAGTAATCGACTGCTGGTTCGATTCGGGGTCTATGCCATTCGCGCAGTATCACTATCCGTTTGAAAACAAGGAAACGTTCGAAAGTACTTTCCCCGCCGATTTTATATCCGAGGCGGTAGACCAAACTCGCGGCTGGTTTTATACTCTGCTTGTAATAAACACTATATTGTTTGGCAAAGCGCCCTTTAAAAATTGCATAGTTTTAGGTCACGTCAACGATAAAAACGGGATAAAAATGTCCAAACACAAGGGCAACGTAGTCGACCCGTGGTCGGTACTCGACAAGCAGGGCGCGGACGCTGTGCGCTGGTATTTCTATACGAGCTCGGCGCCCTGGCTGCCTTCCCGCTTCTACGAGGAGGCGGTGTCGGAGGTGCAGCGCAAATATATAGGCACTCTGTGGAACGCCTACGCGTTCTTTACACTGTACGCCGATATCGACGGTTATAATCCGGCGGACTACGATTTGAAAAAGTGCAGGCTGACAATTATGGACAAATGGATATTGTCCAAGCTGAACAGCCTTGTAAAGCTTGTCGACGAACATCTTGCCCGTTATGAAATTACGGAAAGCGCCCGCTCGATGCAGGATTTCTGCGACCTTCTTTCCAACTGGTATATAAGAAGGGGCAGGGAACGCTATTGGGTAAGCGATATGACCGACGACAAGGCGGCGGCGTACACAACGCTGTACACCTGTCTTGTAACTCTTGCAAAAATTTCCGCGCCTTATACTCCGTTCATTTCCGAAATGGTTTATCAAAATCTGGTTCCCGGGTTTTATAAGGGCGAGCCTGAATCGGTTCATCTTTGTTCATTTCCCCGCTGTGAAGAAAGTTTTATTAATTCCGATTTGGAAAAAGGAATGGACAACGTAACCGATATCGTGGTTTTAGGCAGGGCGGCGCGCAATGCCGGCAATGTAAAAAACCGTCAGCCGCTTGCGGAAATGGTTGTGGTAACCGCGCGCAATCTGTCGCTTTCCGAAGAGGAAAAGGCTATTATTCTCGATGAACTTAACGTTAAATCGTTAACAACCGCCGACGACGCGGGTAAATATATAAGCTATAAATTAAAACCGCAGTTAAAAACTTTAGGACCCAAATACGGCAAAAAGCTGGGCGCAATATCGCAGTTTTTGGCAACCTGCAACGCCGAAGAGGTGGTTTCAGCCGTAAAGGGCGGCGGTTCGTACGAATTGCCAGATTTGCAGGTTACGCTTTCAGAAGAGGATTTGCAAATTTTAACCGAAAGTGCAAAGGGCTATGTTGCGGCTGCGGACAAGGGAGTAACCGTAGCATTGGATACGGCGCTTACAGACGCGTTGATCGACGAGGGAATAGAGCGCGAACTGGTTTCGAAAATTCAGAATATGCGCAAAGAGGCGGGCTTTGAGGTAACCGACCGCATAGAAATATACTATTCCGCCGGGGGAAGGGTAGCCAAAATTTTAAAGGCTGGCGCGTTTGCTTCGGCCGTGCTTGCAAACAAAGTTGCAGAGGGCGCGGCGCAGGGCTTTACCAAAACCATTTCCGTAAACGGCGAAAACGCAACTTTAACTATTATAAGGTAAACAAGCTTAAAACTAAATCATTAAACGGTAAAAACACTCATAGTTATATACTGTGAGTGTTTTCGATTTAAAAAAGGGGCAACGTGCAAAATTAAAAAGCGTTGCGGTGGACGGCGCGGCGGGCGAAAGGCTAACCTCGCTCGGCGTTTTAAGGGGCGCGGAAATAAGCGTGGTGGCGTTTTCGCTGTTTAAGGGCAGCGTGCTTATAACGGTGGGATATAACCGCCTTGCAATAAGGCGTTCGGTTGCCGAGAGGATAGAGGTGGAAGTATGATAAAGAGCAGGGCACGCGCCGCCTCGGCAAGTAAAGAAAGCTACAATGTCGTGCTTGCTGGCAACCCCAACGCGGGCAAAACTACGCTATTTAACGCGTTGACACTCAGTCATTTAAAGACTGGCAATTTCCACGGCGTTACAACTGTACCGGCAAGAAAAACGCGCGGCGGCATAACCTATACCGACGTGCCCGGTATGTATTCTTTCAACTCGTACACAATGGAGGAAGACAGCGCCGCCAAGGCGTGTAAAGGCGCCGATATAATAATAAACGTAGTAGACGCCACCACGCTGGAAAATTCGCTTAATTTAACGTACAGGCTTATTGCGCTCAATAAAAACACCGTGGTATATATAACTAAACTCGATTTGTTGAAAAGGCGCGGCGGCTGGTTGAATTGCGAAAAGCTTTCCGCAATTCTCGGCGTTCCGGTTTTAACGTGCCCCGCCAAACAGCTTAAAAAAACGGTTGAAGAAAATGCGTTCGTCTACCCCGAAAAAACGCTGCAAATACCGTTAAATCAGGCATATTACGGGGGTAATTCAAATTTATCGCGCGCAGATAAACTGTTTTACAACAAGGCGTTCGCGCTTTTTTTCTTTGTAGTATCGCTGGTGTTAACGTTTTTCGTAACCTTTCATCCGCTTATGATAGGTTCGCTTTTAAAAGAACTTACCGAAAAACTTATCTGCGAATATCTTGGCGGCGCGCTTTCGTCTGCAATAACAAATCCCTTGCTGTCTTCGTTCGTGGTGGAAGGCGTAATCGGCGGCGTGGGCGGCGTTTTGTCGTTTATACCGCAGATAACCATACTCTATCTGGTGCTTATTCTTTTAGACGAAAGCGGCGTTTCGTCGGCTCTCACTTTCGTAACCGACGGACTGTTCGAAAAAGCGGGACTGTCTGGAAGAGCGGCTTTTTCGCTTATTTCAGGCTTTGGCTGCACGGCGGCGGCAATAGCAACCACGCGCGGCTACGCTGAAGAAAGCGCGCGCCGCAAAACGGTTGCCGTATTGCCTTTTATACCGTGCGGAGCCAAAATGCCCGTATTTTTAACCTTCCTGTCGCCGCTGTTCAAAAATCCTTTCCCCGCAATCTGCATACTGTATTTTGCGGGACTCGCTCTCGCAATAGCGGTGTCGGCAATTTTCAAGGGCAAGGGCGAGGGGCTTATTTCCGAGGTAACTCCCGTAAGTTTCCCCCCTTTGTCGCACGTTGCAAAAAAGTTGTATTTTCAGGTAAAATCGTTTATAATCAAAGTAACAACGTACGTGTTTGTTTTCTGTACGGTAAGCTGGCTGTTATCGCACGTAAACTTTACGCAGGGTTTCTGCGAGCCCGGGCAAAGCGTTTTGGGCGTGTTTTCGCGCGCGGTCTGCTATCTTTTTTACCCTATGGGCATAACCGACTGGCGCATCGCCTACGCCGCGCTTACTGGCTTTGCCGCTAAAGAAAACGTAGCGGCAACAATCGCAATGCTTATTCCCGAAGGGCTTGCGTTAAGCTGGGCGCCGAGTTTTGCGCTCTGCGTGTTTTTCCTGTGCTGCCCCGCATGCATTTCCGCGTTCGCTGCGTCGGTAAAGGAAATAGGCTTTAAGCGCACGGCTGTTTATAACCTTGCCCAACTGGCGTTTGCGTTTGTCGCTGCTTATCTGACAAATTTTTTAACGTCGCTGTCAATTTTTGCGACTTTATAACCGAAAAATCAATATGAAAAAATTTACGGCAAAAGAAGATACAAATTTAAAAGATTTTACAAACTCAACCTATCCACAGGGCAGTTTCGCATTTTTGTCGCTGTTGAAAAAGGGGGATATA
The DNA here is from genome assembly GCA_947053545.1 of uncultured Clostridia bacterium. Lineage (GTDB taxonomy): Bacteria > Bacillota > Clostridia > Christensenellales > Borkfalkiaceae > Coproplasma. Next base: position 4,192 of record CAMRSY010000018.1, on the reverse strand, counting down.
CGCGTAAACGGAGTAAAACGGCGCAGTAATTGCGCTGTTTCCGCTGGCGACGAAATAACGTACTACACAACGGCGGCGCAGGAAAACAAGCCTTCGCACACGGTTGTTTACGCGGACGAAAATATTTTAGTCGCCGATAAGTTTGCGGGAGTATCTTCCGAAGCGCTTTTTTGCGAGCTTTACGAAAAATACGGCTGTCTGCCCGTGCACAGGCTTGACAGAAATACTTGCGGACTTATTGTGCTTGCTAAAACCGCGGCGGCGCAAAACCTGCTTGAAAACGCTTTCAAGCAACGCGCGGTAGAAAAAATTTATATGTGTCTTGTCGCAAACAAATTCAAAAACAATAAAGACGTGCTTACGGCATACCTTAAAAAAAACGCGGACGAAGGCACGGTGCGCGTTTATAGCGGGCCCGCCGAAGGAAGAGTGCGGATAATAACCGAATACGAGGTTATTGAAAAGCACGGCGATTACGCGCTTGTGCGCGTAACCTTGCACACAGGCAAAACCCACCAGATACGCGCTCATCTTGCGCATATCGGCTGTCCTGTGCTGGGCGACGCAAAGTACGGCAACTTTGCTTTAAACAAAAAATACAACCTTTCACGGCAGATTCTGGTTGCCTACAGGCTGTCTTTCAACTTGTCCGACGGGCTTTCATACCTCAACGGCAAAACCTTTACAAGCAATTTTTTCCCTCACGTTTAAAATTAAACGGCGCGGTTCGCGGCGCGTAATTAATATTGCAACGCGCAATTATATTCGCGGCGAAAAATTATAAAATCTTAAAAACGTTAAAGTTAAATAAGCAGTTTGTTTCTGAAATTAAATTTTTTTAAAACCTGCTTTTTGCGGTTGGTGGTAACCTCGGTGTAAATCTGAGTGGTGGCAACGCTTGCGTGACCTAAAATTTCCTGCACCGACCGCAAATCGGCGCCGTTGGCAAGCAGGTTTGTGGCAAAAGTATGGCGCAGATAGTGCGGAGTAGATTTCGCGTTTATCTGTGCTTTTTTCACGTATTTTTTATAAATATCCTCTATGCCGTGCACGGTTATCTGCTTGCCGTATCTGTTTACGAAAAGGTGCCGTCCGCTAAATTTTTTCCTTTCTTTGTAAAGAGTTTTAATTCTGTCCCAGGTTATGGCGGAAGATATGTAAATAAGCCGCTGTTTGCGCCCCTTGCCGTGAATAAGCAAAGTGCGTTCGCTTGTAAAAACGTCGTCTAAAGTAAGAGCCGCCGCTTCGCCCACGCGAATTCCCGTGCTAATCAACAGGTCTAAAAGGGCCGCGTCGCGTACGTATTCTTTTTGCGCAAAAGGCGATAAATCCGCCGTGTCCACGTTAAAACAGTTAAGCATTTTTGTAACCTCGGCAACAGAAAGAGTTTTAGGCAGCCGCCTTTCCTGCTTAAATTTAAATTTAAGTTTAACAAAGGGTGAAACGAAAATAAATCCGTAATCTAAAAGATACGCATAAAAATTTTTAACGGTAATAATTTTTCGGCGCACCGACGAATCTTTAAGTTTAAGCTGTAAATTAAGGTACGAAACAAACGCGCAAACGTCGGGGTTATAAATATTTTTTTCATACCCTAAAAACTGTTTCAAATCGCTTTTGTATGCCTTAAGCGTTTTTTCAGACAAATTTTTTGTCGCCTGCAGATAGTTAATAAATTTAAAAACAAATTCCATAAATTCTCCAAAAAGTTTTTATTCAATTATAACAAAATATGCGCATATGCGACAGCGTAAAATTTCGTTTATACTTACGTATGTGAAAATTTGTACTTATTTAAATTTATTTCGCCTTTTATGTTGATAAACGACTTTTTAAATGTTAAAATATAAATAATGTTGCGCGCGCAAGTGCCTTAGTATGCATTTATGCGCGTACAAGCAACGAAAATTATATGAAAAAGTTTAAAAATTACAGGTCCCGTTTATACGGTAAAACTTAAATTTTTCTGCAAAATTGTATAAACTTGCAAACTAAGGCAAAATGAAAAATTCAGAGAAATATCATTCTAAAAAACAATTTAATAAATTGCTTGAAAAAATTTTTCATCAGGAAAAAGACGCCTTCGAGGAGTTTTGCAACGTTTACGGGAAATTTATTTTTATAAAAGCAAGAAACATAGTTAAAAACAATTTTCTTGCCGACGAAATTGTTAACGACGTAATAATAAAAGTGTGGAAGGCTTCGGCAAACACAAGGGATATCGAAAATCCTCCGGGTTGGATTTACACAATAACGGTTAACTGCGCCAAAGACAAACTTAAAACCGAAAAACAGTTTTGTGAAATTTACGATATGCCGTGCAACGACGAAAATTTGGAAAAAGTAGTTTCTGACGACGCGTTTTACAACGAAATAGCGCACCTTAACGAGCAGGAAAAGGACGTTATAATTTTTAAAATAGTTCAAAAATTATCGTTTAAAGCAATAGCCGAATTAAAGTTAATGCCGGCAAGTTCGGTTTCTTCGATATATTACAGGGCATTGCAGAAAATAAAATTAAAAAAAATTTAAAAAAAATTTAAAATTTGCGTAAAAAGTTTTCATAGCTCCGTCTAATTAGTAGAAAACACAAAAGAGGAACTTATGAAAAGAAAAATTATTGCAACATTAACTATTTCGGCGGCGCTTTGCAGTGCAAACTTTTGCACGGGTTTTTTGGTTGTAAAACCGCATGCAGATACCAAATATTGCGGCGGTGTATCGTTTGTAACTCAAAGTGAAACTATAAATTACGCTACTAAAGCCAGAATTGAAGAATTTAAATTTCAGTGGCAGGTTCCTATTTATTTCAAATTAGGTGAAAACACATCTTGTGCCAATGTTGCTGGGGCAACAGCGATAGGTTATTATGACAGGCTATATGAAAATTTAGTTCCTAATTATACCGCTTATCACCAGTTAGGTGCAGCAATAATTTATAAGTCTGGAGGTCCAGAAGTTCAAACTGTTATGGAATCGCTCTATAAGTCAATGGGTACCGACGTAGGCGGAGCGGGAACAACTTTCGAAGGTTTTCAAAACGGTATGAAAACTTACGTACAGGGGCAGGGTTATACATATCAAACCGAAGATTTGGGCAGTTTAAATTTCGAAAAGTATAAAGCCGCTGTCGATAGTGGAAAACCTGTAGCATTGTTTTTAGATAATTTTTCACTCGAAACTCAAGGGGCAGATAACGGTTCTGTAGCAACTATTAACAGCGATTATTGTAATACACCGCACGTTGTTATTGCTTACGGTTACAGAGTGGATACATATTATAACTCGTCAAATCAAATAATTGCTGAAAGAACTTATTTAAACGTTGCAACTGGTTTAGTAGCTTATAGATTGACAGATTTGTGTTTAGATGGAAAGAGTGTAATAGACAGGGCAGTTGCAATTTCAATTTTATGAGGTTTTGAATGAAAGAACAAGACATTGAAAAACAGCTTAAAGAAAGCGCCGACAACATTAAAATGAAAGATTTTTCAGAAAGATGGGAAATAATTAAAGAACGTATCCGCCTTGAAAGCGAAAATCAAACGGTGGTCCCCTGCGAGCAAAAGGTTGCCGTAACGTCGGGCGGTTACAATCTGCATAACGTTACAACAAAAAAAGTTTCTTTTGCTGTTGGTTTGTGTTGTCTTTTTCTTGCCATTGTTTTAGCAATAGTGCTTCCGTTAGTTTTAAAGAAAAATAGTGCTAAAAGATATTTAGGTTTAGAGGAGTTAGAGATAGTAAGTGTAACAGTTGAAATATTTGAGACAGAGCTTAATAAATCAAATATTAATATAATTGATTTATCTGATTATTCAAATAGCGATTTTCAATTATTTTATAGTAAAGATGAGCAATTAAAGGGAGGATATGTTCACTTATTTGATGAGGAAAATGCAACATTGATTATGTTGCTTTTTCACACAAATGATGTACAATCAGATATAAAATTTAGCACAGAATATAAAACAATAAATGTAAATTCAGTTAATATTAAATATGAAAAAATTGCTAACGAACTAACTCACAATTTTAAAGCTTTAGCTGATACTAATTCAATTATATACGAATTGGAATGCATAGCTGCAACCGATAATATTAATCCCGTTTTCGAAAAGTTATTCGGTTGAAAAAATTTTAAAATAAAGCAGTATAAAAGTAGTATAGCAAGTAATGTAAAATGCGGTGCAGA
>CAMRSY010000017.1 GCA_947053545.1 uncultured Clostridia bacterium | reverse complement strand
TATTAAAAATTATTTTTAACTTTCCGGAGTTTTTATTTATGAAAAAGAAAGGAATTTTGGCTTTGTTACTTGCCTGCTCGTTTATTTTAGGAACGGGAACCGTTACGGCATGTAATCTGTTCAGCCCCGACGACGGGCAGAATCAAACGGGAGACAAAGATACGGCAGTTACCGGTGTTGCGCTGGATAAGGAAAGCGTTTCGCTAAAAGTAGGCGGAACTATAACTTTGCACGCAACCGTAAGTCCTTCGGGCGCTTCCGACAAAACGGTAAGCTGGTCGTCTGATAAACCCGAAATCGCAACGGTAGAAAACGGATTTGTAACGGCGGTTGCTAAAGGTACCGCAATTATTACCGTTACGACTAACGACGGAGGGAAGAAGGCAACCTGCGCGGTAACGGTTACGGAAAACGAACCCGTGGTCGTTGCGGTTACGGGCGTAATTTTAAACCGTACGTCGGCAATTTTGAAAACCGGCGGAAGCATAACGCTTGCCGAAACCGTATCGCCCGAGAACGCCACGAATAAAAAGGTAAGCTGGGTTTCCGATAAGCCAGAGGTGGCTACTGTCGTAAACGGCGTTGTTACGGCAAAGTCGACCGGTACGGCAAAAATAACGGTAACTACGGAAGACGGCAATTTTACCGCCGCGTGCAATATCACAGTAGAAGCTTCTGCGCCTGCTACGGTGCCGGTTACCGGCGTAGCGTTAAATAAAACGGACGTAACTTTGGAAGCTGGCGCGACACTAATTATTACAGAAACCGTATCTCCCGCAAACGCAACAAACAAGGCGGTAAACTGGACGTCGGGTAACACTTCGGTGGCAACCGTAGACCAGAACGGAAAGATAACCGCAGTTGCCGCGGGCGACGCGACGGTAACGGTAAAAACCGTAGACGGCAACTTTACCGCAACCTGCAGAGTGACCGTCGAGGCAAAGTCTTCCGAACCGGTTGTGCCGGGCGCAATTTCTTATGCGTACGCGGGCAACGAGTGCGCCGCGTTCGAATGGAGCGATTTAAGCCCTTCCAACGCCAAAGTAGAATACAAACTTTCTACGGCAAGCGCCTATACGGCGGTAGACAAACAGCTGGTGCGCGCGGCGTCAACCGCAGGCGTAGCCAGGGTTGACGTGGTAGGTTTAAAGGGCGGAGCTTCGTACGACTTTAAAATAACTCCTTCTTCGGGCGAGGCTATAAACGTTTCCGATATGAAGGTTTATTCTTACGACCGTTCGGGTTATGCTCATTTCGGAAAGTCGGACGGGGTAGGCGCTTACAACAACGACGGTACGCCCAAGGACAACGCAGTTATCGTTTATGTTACTGAAGAAACCAAAAACACCGTAAAGGCAACCGTTAACGGCAAAGAGAGGACGGGGCTTGTCAGCATTTTGCAGAACGCCGGTACAAAAACGCCGCTTATAGTGCGCGTTATTGGTACCGTGGGCGCGGCTACGTGGAACAAACTTGAAGAAAACGGCGGCAAACCTTTAACGCCTGATAAGGTAGTTGGCATAAACGGCAAGGTGCTGGAGCAGAGAAACTGGACGCAGCAGGAGCTTATTGACGGCGGATACAATACTTTAAACACGTCGGTTTACTCCGAGCTTCAAGGACTTTCGAGCAGAATAAAATACGACTCGGGTAAAAAGGAATTTGACAGTTGCTGGAACGACTGCTCGATTTCCGGCGTTAAAAACGTTACCGTTGAAGGAATAGGCGAAGACGCGCGTATTTTCCAGTGGGGGTTGACGTTTAAATCGTCAAATTCGGTAGAGGTTAGAAATTTAACTTTCGAAGACTACACCGAAGACGCCTGTTCGTTTGAAGGCGGCAAGACGAGCGCAACCGATTTAAGCGCGTTTACGGAAAAGAACTTCTGGGTTCATCACAATGTGTTTGAAGAAGGTATGAATTACTGGGACGTTTGTAACGAACAGGATAAGCACGACGGCGACGGCTCAACCGATTTCAAAGGACTTTCCAACGTAACGATTTCCTACAACGTGTACAACAATACACACAAAACAGGTTTGGTGGGGGGCAGCAATTCGCAAACGCAGGCCAATTTCTCATTCCACCACAATGCTTACAACAACTGCAAGGCAAGGCTTCCCCTGGCAAGGCAAGCGAACATGCATATGTATAACAATTACTATAACTGCACTACGGGAACCGACCTTTCGTTGCGCGCCAACGCTTATGCGTTTGTGGAAAACTGCTATTTCGAAACTAACGACGGGGCAAGTAAAAACGTTAAACATATAGAATTACAGCACGACTCTACCTACGGCGACGGGTCGGCAAAACTTGTCGGGTGTGTTATAAGTCAATCCGGTTCGCGCATTTCCGTCGCGTCGGAAATAGATAAAAGTAAAAATCTTTATATAGGAAACGACAGATTGGCAACCGTCAGTACGAACAACAGGTTCGCGCCCGGTTTCGATACTAATTCTTCGCTGTTCTATTACGATTCGGCAAACAAGCAGTCGGACGTATCGGTTATGTTTACCGCACAGGAAACCAAACAAAACGTTCCTTCTTTGGCGGGCGTGCAAAAGCGCGGCGTAAACGTTGACGTGGGCGGAGGTGACAGACACGAGCACACGTATGCCGAGGCATATACGTCGGCTGGCGCTGGCGGTCATTACCGTATGGCAACCTGCGAACATTCAACCGAGCACACCGAGCTGGAGCCCCACGTTTACGACAATGCCCAGGACGAAACCTGTAATATTTGCGGCTACGTCCGCAATATCGGCGGCGGAGAAGCGCCCTCACGGCAAAGCTATTCTTACAGCTATGCAAAACTTACCGGAGTATCCGCGCTTGCGGATAACGCCGTGCTCACACAGGAAAATTTTACCGGCGACAACGCTTTCCTTATCATTAAGGAAGGGCTAGTAACTTACAGGACGGGCTCGAAAGCTACGTGTATCCAGAATGTGAACGACGGAATTTCGATTAATTTCGAAAGAGCGGGAACTATAACTATTAAATTCAGTTCTACGGGCGGCAGCAACGTTTCGAGATTGGGATTAAGAAACGCGGCGGGCGAATACATTGCCGCAAGCAATATAGCCAGCGGGTTGACGGCAGTCGCTGACGGCAAGGAAGACGGTTGCTATGAAATGACCGGTACCACGCAGGTTACGATAACGTTTACCGTAGGCGAAGCGGGCGTTTACTCGATTGTTTGTCCCAACGCCGTTACTACCAGGGGCGCAAGATTGTTTGCGATAGACGTAGTTTACGAAGGTTAAATAAAATTATATTAAAATTATTGAAGAGGCGGCTTATTTTTAAGCCGCCTCTTTCTGCTTGTTTAATCAGGGAATAATTTATTAAAACGGATAATAGGCTATTTAAGTAAATACTTTTTCGGGGTAAACTATGCTTAAATTTGCCGACGTGCCCAAAGAGCGGGCAATGCAAATGTTAAAAACCGACGCGCGCGGACTTTCCGTCGACGACGTTAAGGCGCGGCAGGAAAAATTCGGTAAAAACGAATTGAAAAAAGGTAAGCGTATGTCGGTTATCGGGCTGTTTTTTGGGCAGTTCGGCGACGTTATGACTATCTTGCTTATTGCCGCCGCGTGCATTTCCGCCGTTATTGCCGTATTTTCGGGAGAAAAAAGCGACCTTGCCGATACGGCTATAATCGCTTCTATAATCCTTTTAAACGCCGTAGTTGGTACCGTGCAGCAATACCGTGCGGACAAGGCGATAGAGGGGCTTAAAAAGCTTAATACGACGACTGCCAGGGTCAGGCGGAACGGCGAGGTTGCTGAAATAGATGCAACCGAACTGACGGTGGGCGATATTGTGCTTTTGGAAGAGGGGGACGTAGTGCCCGCGGATCTCCGTTTAATATCCGCAACCGAACTGAAATGCGATGAATCGGCGCTTACGGGCGAAAGCTTAAGCGTTGAAAAGAAAGATACCATAATTACGGGTAAGGCCGTTACGCAGTCGAATGCGGTAAATCTCGCCTTTTCGTCTACTTTTGTTGTGGGTGGCAGTGGCGAAGGCGTCGTTACTGCCGTAGGCGGCGATACGGAAATCGGCGGAATAGCCGAAATGCTGGAAGACGTGAAAAAGGGATTAAGTCCGCTTGAAAAAAGCCTGAACAAGCTAGGGAAAATAATATCCGCCTTTGTCATAGTCGTTGCCGCAATAGTATTTGCCGTAGGCTTTTTTGCAAAGGGCACCGGATTGCTGAAAAATTTTATGACCGCCGTTGCGGTTGCCGTTGCGGCTATTCCCGAGGGGTTGCCTGCCGTAGTTTCGGTTATAATGGCAATGGGCGTACAGCGTATGAGCAGGCAAAACGTGGTTATACGCAAAATGAAATGCGTGGAAACGTTGGGGGGATGTACTTGCATCTGTTCTGACAAGACGGGTACTTTAACGCAGAACAAGATGAAAGTAGTTAAGGTTTTTTCATCAGAAAAAGAGTGCTCGCAAGGGGATATTACGGGGGTAATCGATAATTTGCTGTGCTGTATGGCGGTATGTACGCGGGTAAAAGGCGGACGCGGCAACTATATCGGCGACCCTACCGAGGTGGCGATAAAGTCGTTTGCCGAGCAAAGCGGGTTTTCGGAAGATTATTCCGTAACCGGTGAAATTCCGTTTTCTTCAGAACGCAAACTTATGTCGGTGCGCGCCGAAACTTTGCGAGGAACGGGTATTTATGTAAAGGGTGCGCCCGAGGAGGTTTTAAAACGTTGCACTCGCGTTTTAACCGAAAACGGAACCCGCGCCGTTACCCCGCGCGATTTGCGTAAAGCCGAAGATGAGTGCGCGCATATGTCGGCGGAAGCTCTGCGCGTGTTGGCGTTTGCCTTTAAAGACGGCGACAGCTTAACCGAAGAGGGGCTTACTTATCTTGGACTGTGCGGTATGATGGACGACTTGAAAGAGGGCGTTGCCGAGGCCGTGGAACAGTGCCGAACCGCTGGCGTCACTACCGTTATGATAACGGGCGACAGTCCGGCTACAGCGCTTGCAATCGCTAAAAAAGCGGGAATAACAGACAATGCAGACGAGGTGTTTACCGGCGAACAATTAGATAAAATGAATAAGCCGCAGCTTAAAGAAGCTATTAAGCGTGGAAGAGTTTTTGCGCGCGTATCGCCCAAACATAAAAATATCATAGTTAAAATAAAGCAATCACAGGGCGAGGTTGTGGCTATGACGGGCGACGGAGTTAACGACGCTCCTCCCGTAAAAAGCGCCGATATAGGAATAGTTATGGGTAAAAGCGGTACTGAGGTTACGAAAAGCGTTGCCGATATGGTTATCGCGGACGATAATTTTACTACGATAGTATCGGCCGTACGCGAGGGAAGAAGAATTTCTTCAAACATAAAAAAGACCATTCAGTTTTTTCTTTCCACAAATCTTGCGGAGGTGCTTGCAATAATTGCTGTAACTTTTGCTTTCGTAGGTTTTAATTTTCTTCCGTCTACACAGCTTTTATGGATAAATCTTATTACCGACAGCTTTCCTGTGCTTGCGTTAGGCGTTGAAAAGGGGCTGGGCGACGATATGAAACACAAGCCGCAAAGGGCGGAAGAAGCGCTGTTTTCAAAGCCGTCACTTTTGTCCGTTTTAATTTCGGCACTGTATATAACCGGCGTAACTGTTGCCGTTTACGCCTTTACGCTTGTGAAATACGGCAATGCTGAAGCGGTAACTGTGGCGTTTTTAACTCTTTCGTTCTTAGAATTATTTCACGCTTTCAACGTGCGTTCGGGCAACGGTTCGGCATTTGCCGGTATTCTGTCAAACAAAGTTTTGCTGCTTACGGTGGCGCTTGGAATAGCAATTAATATTGCGCTTTGCTTTTCACCGCTTGCGCCCGCGTTCGGCATCGCAAAGCTGCCTGCCAACCTTTGGGGCGTGGTTTTCGGCGCTTCGCTGTCGGTAATCGTATTCGGCGAAATTTATAAGTTAATTGCTAAAGCGGCGTCCTCAACGGCCGGTAAACGCCGGTTTAAAAACCGCGGAAATAAGTTTGCGGAACGGCGGGCGGGGAAACGCCGCGCGGCATAATAATGTAATGATAATTGCGCTTGACATTCGGGCGCAATTTTTTTATACCATTGGTAACAAGTGTTACCAATGGCGGATTATTATGGCGGCTGTTAAAAAGATATCTGAACAAAGCGTGGTTTCCGCCGCGCTTAAGATAATTTAAGATAGGGGAATGCAGGCGCTTAACGCCCGTTCTTTGGCGAGTTTTCTGGGGTGTTCTACGCGTCCTCTTTATCTGTCTTTCGGCAATATGGAAAATATAAGGGCGAATGCCGTAGCGCGGATTAACGAGATTTATAAAGGCTATTTAAAAAGCGCAAGCGTTTCGGGCAGATATCCGCCGTATAAAGCTTACGGTATGGCATATATCCGCTTTGCCAGAGAGGAGAGGGAGTATTTTAAATATCTTTTTGTGCGCGACAGCACGTGTGAATGCGTGGAAGAGGACGACGCGGGAGAAATAATTGCGGCGCTGGTTAAAAGTACAGGTTTAAGTGAAGATAAAGCGCGGCTTTTTCATTTGGAAAGCTGGATATTCGTACACGGAATCGCGGTGATGCTGGCAACGTCTTAGATACAGTTCGACGAGGAATTTATAAGTAAAATGTTAACCGATATGTTCGAAGGTTTAAAAGCACGGTATTCAGGCGTAGGCGGAGGTTTGTAGTATGTATGCGGTTAAATGCGAAAATCTTACTAAAAAATACAGAGAAATAAACGCCTTGACTTGCTGTTCGGTTGCTGTTGAGCAGGTGAATTGTTAGGACTGCTTGGAATAAACGGAGCGGGAAAAACAACTCTTATAAAAATTTTGTGCGGACTTACCGACGCCACCGAAGGGGAAGCGTTTGTGTCGGGCAAAAATATAAAAACCCAAATGTCGGAAATAAAAGGCTTAATAGGTGTTTCTCCGCAGGAAACATCGGTTGCGACAAAACTGACGGTAAAAGAAAATTTAGAGCTTTTTGCCGCTGTTTATTATAAAGATAAATCTAAAAGAGAAAAAGCGGTTAAAGAGGTGGTAGCCACTTTCGGGCTCAGCGAGGTATTAAACCGTAGGGCAGGCAAACTTTCGGGCGGTTGGCAAAGAAGACTGTCGGTTGCCGCCGCGCTGGTTTCGGGTCCTGAAATTTTATTTTTAGACGAGCCGACTCTAGGCTTGGACGTGCTTGCCCGCCGCGGGTTGTGGCGTATAATCGAAAGTTTGAAGGGTAAAACAACGATAATATTAACGTCTCATTACCTTGAAGAAATAGAAACGCTTTGCGACAGGGTTGCAGTTTTATGCCGCGGCAAAGTGGCGGCCGTCGGTACGGTTGAAGAAATTAAAGCGCGCACAGGTCAGCAATCTTTCGAGGAAGCTTTTGTAAAACTTGTTACAGAGGCGGACCAATGAGAAGAACTTTTGCCTTTTTAAAGAGAAATACGCTGGAAATGTTGCGCGACCCCTTATTGTATATTTTTTGCCTGGGGTTCCCGGTAGTTATGATTGCGCTGTTTCAGTTAATTAACAAGTTTACGGCGGGCAATACTCCCGTTTTCGAGGCGGCGTCGCTTATTCCGGGAATAATTGTATTTTCGTTTGCATTTATGATGCTTATGGTAAGTTTGCTGGTTTCCAAAGACCGTGCAACGGCGTTTTTGATACGGCTGTACACCTCGCCTATGAAAACCTGTGAATATGTGGCCGGCTATTCTTTACCTTGTTTTGCGGTAGGCGTAGGGCAGGGGGCGGTTTGTATATTTGTCGGCTGGCTGGTTTCGCTTTTTACGGGCGGCGGATATTTTTCGTTAGGCGCGGCGCTGCTTCTTATGCTGCAAACGATGCCGATGTTGTTGATTTGTATATTTTTCGGCGTTTTTTTCGGCAGCGTTTTAAACGATAAGTCGGCACCCGCCGTGTCGTCGGTTTTTATTTCCGCGGCGGGAATACTTGGCGGCGCATGGATGCCGCTGGATTCTATGGGCGGCTTTGAAACCTTTTGCCGTTTTTTGCCCTTTTATCCGTCAACCTATCTTGGAAGAGTTATAACTGGCGCCGTGCATTCGTCAGGCGGCGCGGACTCGCCTGCAAGATATGTTTTTGACGGGGTTGCGGGGTTAGGACTAATTGCGGTAACCGTGTATATAATTTTAGGTTTTTGCCTTGCTATACGGGCGTTTAAGCGCAATATGAACGGCGGAAAAAATCAATAAAAAGCGGGGGCAACTTTAACGGTTGCCCCCGTAATATGCTTTAGTTATCGTTGTTTTTACTGCCTGTCTGCGCGGCGGATATGCGCTCTTCGGCTTGCCTGAAATAGCGTGCATAAGCCTTTTTGCAGTAGTTTTCGTGTCCGTTTTTTTCGTTAGGGTCGCCGTCTTTAAAACTGTATGCGCCGTGAACGCGCCATCCGTTTAGCAAGCCTATCTTTATACAGTCTTTGGGACAGTTAAACGAACAGCGTGCGCAAATAAGACATTTATTTCCGAAATTTGGCTTTCCGTCTTTCATTTTTATGTTGTCGGCGGGGCAGTTATTGGCGCACATACCGCAACCTATGCACTCGTCGGTTGCTTTGTAACCTGCGCCTATAATGTGCGCGCCGCCGTGTTCGATTCGTAAAACCCACGCCAAAAAACGGCCTAACGGCATCTTTTCCTCGCGCCGTTCTGTTCCTTTTAAAATTTCGGCGCAGTCTAAGGGGATAAGTTTTTTCGCGGTTTCCCACATAACGTAAGCCTGATGGTCTGTGTGGCGGAAAATCATATTGTACGGCATAACGTACTGATATTCGTTTGCAACGTATAACCCGCGCTTTTTTAAAATGTCCGTCAGTTTAAGCGACGACACTCTGCTCATTTTTACCGGTTCGCCCGAAGATTTGAATATAAAGGCGCGTTTAGGCGTTTCAATCTTTTTTATTTTGCGTTTGGGCAACGTTTTCGCAAACTGCAAAACAATTTGAGGCGCGTTAAAGGAATGAATGGGATAGCCGAATCCCACCAGGTCAAATTCCGTAATATCAATTTGTCGTTTTAAAGGCAGTTCGAAAAGAGTGCAAAGGTTTCCGTTTGCCGTAAAACTTTCGCAGTACTTTCTGGCAACCATTCTTGTGTTGCCGGTGCCTGAAAAGTAAAATATCGCTATGTTCATTAATTTTTTATTTTATCGGCGTACGCTTTAAAATTCTTGTCGAAATAGTAAACGTAGTCTTCGTTTTTTTCGTGGCTGTCGTACCAGATGCGCGCAAATATTCTGTCCGTTTTTGAAAGACGGTCAAAGTCCCATTTCCATTCGGTATAAAGGGGATTAAGCCAATGTCCCGCGCGTAAAACGGTGTATGCGTCGGCGGTAAATTTTTCTCCGTCCGACGTTTGCCATTCTATTTCGGCGTACATATCTCCGTTAAATTTTTCGGGCGACAGGCACCTGCCGCCGTGAGCCTCGGCAACCGACACAAGGTCGTCTGCCGTAATATCTTTATCGGCTTTGTCTATGTCGTAGCCGTATGCCTGAATGTTTTCTTCCGCCGTCATCGGTGTCGGTTCGGGAATATCAACCGGCAGTTCAACGTCGTTCCAGGTTAACTTTTTCCTCGATTTAAAAGTTTCCGAACCGCCGAAATAGGCTATCGCGCGCGCTTCGTCGCCTTTTTTAATCCATGCGGACGGCGAATTTGCGTCTTTTAGAAGACGTTTGAAAAAAAGCGCGGAAATAAGGGGCCTAGGTACAAATCTGCCCATTGTATATATTTTGTGGCGGCGCTTCATTTCCTGCCAGAAATCGGTGCAGCTTTGTCCGCGGAAATGAAAATATTCTTCCAGCTCGTCGCTGTCGGTGTACCACATTCCGTGAAAATTGCGCGTGGCGTTGTACCAGGGTTTAAAGAAATTTTTAAAGCTTCCGCCTATAATTTTAAATCCCTCGTCGTACGTGCCGTATCCGTATGTGCGGCAGTTTTTGCCACCGCCGATATTGTAAACTTTTTTCCAGAATTTTTCTGGCAAAGTTTTGTCGGTAAAAGTTTTTAAGATATTTAGCAAAAGCCTGCCGCTGTCCCTTACCGTAGCCCACTCTAAAGGCGCGTCGACGGGGGTATGAAACATCAATCCGTCGTGCACGTTGTCTGAAAATATATGGTAGTGTAACATTGCCGTCTGCCGTAACACCGCCCACTTTTTAACGGCGGACTGCAGTACGGAATACTCGCCTAATATTTTAGTTGCGCTGTACAGTTCGAAAGGCCCTGACACAAGCGGCTCGCCCACTCTGCCGTAACGGTGCGCGCCGGTGCGGTTACCGTAAACGGCAACGGAAGAAATATGTATTAGCGCTGGCTGGTTTTCGTTTATTTCTTCAATAGCTTCCAAAAGGCGTTTAACTCCCGTAACGTTGCAGGCGATTGCGCTTTCGGGGTTGCTGTCCGACTTTGGAGGAATAACCGCGCATATGTTAAAAACAATATCGCAGTCTTTAACAAGTTTGCGGCAGGATTCTTTGTCGTCGATACTGCCGTAAACGACTTCTATTTTATGGCGTATAGCTTCGTTGTGTTTAATTATTTTTTTAGCCTTTTTTTTATTGCGGCAAAGAATTTTTATTTTGTCCGCGGCGGCGGGCGACATATTAAGCGACCATAAAAAATAGCCGCCCATATTTCCGCTTGTGCCAGTTATGGCGATTGTCATTTTCCGTATTCTCCTTTGTGTATGGCGGCTTATAAAAATAACCGACCGAAAAAATTATATCACGAAGCTGCGTATAAATCAATAAGTAAATTAATCAAATTTTCACAAAGCCGTCACTTATATCGCACGGCGCAGTTTGATATTTCGTCGATTTAGTGTTACAATTATTTATGTTGGTTAGGGTGAATATATGGATACTATGGATAAGGATACCGTCTGCGTTAATTTAAACAGTTTGGCTGCCGAACAGGTTAAGCAGTGTTACGGTGAACTGGGCTGGCAGGTTTGCGGCGAACGCAAAAAAAAGTTTAATAAAAACGTCGTGCAAGTAAAATTTTGCCGCCCGCATTTTATAAATTTTAAAGACGAATTGTTGTTGCTGCAGGTTAGGATAGATATCGAATTTAACCAAATGGGTAAAATTGCGGCTAACCGTTTAAGGCGTTCGGCACTTTCCGGGGCGGCGTTCGGCGCGGTTTCACTGTTGTTTTTTGCTTGGAGCGCACTGCTTTTTACGGTTTTTTCGTCAGGCGCAGCGTCTGTAATTTTAGCGGCTGCGGCTTGCCTTTTCGGGGTTTGTTCGGCTGTGGCGGGCGGCTTATTTTCGTATAAATTCTTTAAAGTCGATACGGTTGAAAGCGAGCGGCTTATTGCCTGCAATTTAAACCGTTTAAGGCGATTATGCGAATCGGCTAAATTGCTAAGGGCGGGGGGACGTTACGGCTGTGAGTAGGTTTTTACGTTCTTCCGAAGGTTCTGTCGTTAAAATAAAAGCGGAAAAAAAGGGGCTCGGTTCGCTTAAAACCGTAGTAACGGCCCTTTTGATTTTGGCGCAGATTGCAATTTTGTTTGTGCTGTATTTCGAGTTGGCGCAGATTTTTAAGTGGTATTTGCTTGTTTCGCTTTTATTAAGTTGTTTGTGCTGTATTTACACGCTGTCCTCGTCGCGCAGTCCGTCGTCTAAAGCCGTGTGGATTTTTATAATTTTATTCTTTTTTTATATAGGACATATCCTGTTTATTTTATCGGACGAAAAAATTTTTTTCCACCGCTCGAAAAAACGGTATAAAAAGGTGTTTGCGCGGGCTGAAAAATACGGAGACGGTAAAGAGGACAGCATCCCCGAAGATAAAAGGTGTGCGGAGGATTGCGCATATTTAAAAAACGCAGGCGGTTTTAAGTCTTACGGCGGTTCGCAAATGAAATATTTTTCATCGGGCGGGCTGCTGTTCGATGACGTTTTAAAGCAGGCCGAACGCGCGGAGCAGTTTATTTTTCTTGAATTTTTTATAATTGCCGACGGAAAATTATTTGAAAAGTTTTTTAAAATTTTAGCGGAAAAGGCTTCCCGCGGCGTAACCGTGAAAATTATTTACGACGATATGGGCAGCCATAGATGGCTGTCGTTTAAAAATAAACTGCGTTTAAAGAAAAGCGGCATTCAGCTTATGTCTTTTAACCGTCTGATACCGGTGATAGACGTGGGGCTGAATTACCGAGACCACAGAAAAATTGTGGTTATAGACGGTAAAACCGCATACACGGGCGGGGCCAATCTTGCCGACGAGTATACTAACGATAAGCGAATGCACGGCTACTGGAAAGACGGCGGAGTACGGATACAGGGCGCGGCGGTAGACGGATTTTCGAAGATATTTTTGCGGCAGTGGGAGTTTTTAACTCGCAGGCAGGTTGATTACAACAGCTTTTTTTATAAGTTTGAAAATAAGCAAAACAACGCGGTTTGCATACCGTTTGCAAGCGGGCTTGACTACGACGTTCCGTTGGGTAAAGAAATTTATTTGAATATAATGGCAAAGGCGCAGGACAGGTTGTATATAATGACGCCGTATTTTGTTCCCGACGACGCTATATTCAATATGCTTGCAAATAAGGCGGTAAGCGGTGTGGACGTAAGAATAATTTTGCCGGAGGTGCCTGATAAAGCAACGGTGTATAAGGTAACGATTAATAACGCTAGGCGTTTGTCGGAATACGGCGTTAAAATTTATCTTATGAAAGACAGCTTCGTTCACAGTAAAATATTGCTGGCCGATTATTGCTCGGTAATAGGTTCGATAAATATCGATATGCGCAGTTTTTATCAGCAGTTTGAAAGCGCGCTGTATACCGACGACAGGTCGGTTTTAAACGACGTGGAGGCGGATTTCGAAAAAACTTTTAAGGAATGCAGGGGGCTTTCGGAAAGAGAGAATACGCCGCTAAACCGTGTGGTTGCGGGAATTTTGAATATCGTTTCACCGTTGATGTAAACGTCTTTAAAATTAAATTGCCCCCGCAATATGCTTGATTCAAGCATATTGCGGGGGCAATTATTTATAATTTAATTGTAATTTCTATCGCCGAATATTGCCGTGCCCAGCCTTATCATATTGCTTCCGCAGTCAACGCACAGCCGCCAGTCGCCGCTCATACCCATTGAAAGAAACTGTATATCTCTATCTGCTTGTCTAAGCCGGTCAAACTTTTCGCGCATAAGCGTTGCAAGTCGTTTAAGTTGGTTTGTATCGTCCGTATCGGGCAACATCGCCATAAGCCCTTTAATTTTCAATGAGTCCATAGCTTTTATTTTTTCGTATGCCGAAATTGCTTCCGATAATGCGAATCCCGACTTGCTTTCCTCGTTGCCGATATTTATTTGTATAAGCACGTTTGAAATTACGCCGGTTTTTTCTCCGCGTTTACTAAGCTCTTCCGCCAACGTAATACGGTCGAGAGAGTGGTAAAGGTCTATTTTACCAATAAGATATTTAACTTTGTTGGTTTGCAGATGCCCTATAAAATGACGGACGGGATTGCCGGAAATAAGCGGATACTTGTCCTTAAATTCCTGCACGTGATTATCGCCTATGTCGTGCAAGCCCGCCGATACGGCGCGGTTAATGTCGTCCGGCGTCTGCAGTTTAACGGCGCCGACAAGCGTTACTTTTTCGCCGTAGGGATTGGTTTCGGGCATGCTTTCCAGCAGTTTTTTAACGTTTTCTTCTATCATATGAGTTGGGCAATAAGCTCTGCCATCTCGCTTCCTTTAATTTTTTTACAGTTATCCTGCATTATATCGGCGGTGCGGTAGCCGCTGTCAAGCACGCTTGCAACCGCGTTTTCTATCGCCGTATATTCGTCAGCTAAATTAAAACTGTCGCGCAGCATCATTGCCGCGGCCAGTATCGTGGCTATGGGGTTTGCAACGTCCTTGCCGGCTATGTCGGGGGCGGAGCCGTGAATGGGCTCGTACAAACCGCGCGTTCCGTCGCCCAAAGACGAAGAGGCAAGCATACCTATAGAGCCTGTAACCTGCGCCGCCTCGTCAGATAAGATGTCTCCGAATATATTTGACGTAACAACAACGTCAAACTGCGCGGGGTTTTTTACAATTTGCATTGCGGCGTTGTCCACAAGCATATCCTCAACGGTAATTTCGGGGTAGTATTTCTCTGCGTAGGCGTGTACGGTTTTCCGCCATAGCCTGCTGCTTTCCAATACGTTGGCTTTGTCAACGGAAATTATTTTTTTTGTGCGTTTTGCCGCTATATCGCACGCAATCTTGGTTATGCGCTGTATTTCTTTAACCGAATATTTTTCAGTATCCCATGCGTATTCGCCGTTGTTACCGTCAATTCCTTTGCCGCGTTCGCCGAAATATATACCGCCCGTAAGTTCGCGCACAATAATAATTTCCACACCGCCCTTTACTATTTCGTATTTCAAGGGCGAGGCGCTTGCAAGGCTTTTCCACAGTTTTGCCGGGCGGATATTAGAATACAGCCCCATAGCTTTGCGTATGCCCAAAAGCCCTTTTTCGGGTCGGATGTCTACTGGCAGGTTGTCCCATTTGTATCCGCCGACTGCGCCCAAAAGCACGCTGTCGCTTGCAAGACAGGCTTTAACGGTGTCTTCCGGCAGCGGTACGCCGCACGCGTCGATAGCGCACCCGCCGATAAGTTTGTGTGTAAAATTAAAAGAATGCGCGTACTTTTTTCCTACGGCGTTTAAAACTTTTATTGCGCCCGAACATATTTCGGGACCTATTCCGTCGCCGTCCAACACCGTTATGTTAAAATTCATAAAAACCTCTTAAATTTAGTTCGTTGCAGTATATATCGGGGGCAATTACTTGTTTTTAGCCAAATGTGCAAGCAAACCGCCGTCGTTTATTATCTGTTGTATGAAAGGGGGGAATGGTTCCGCTTTAAACGACTTGCCCGTCGTAATATTGCAAATTAAGCCCGACGACAGGTCGGCTTTAATTTCGTCGCCCGCTTTAATTTCTGCGGCCGCCGCGGGGCATTCCAAAATAGGCAGCCCTATGTTAATAGAATTTCTGTAAAAAATCCGCGCGAACGAGTTGGCGATAACAAGGCTTATGCCGCTGGCTTTTATGGCAAGCGGCGCGTGCTCGCGGGAGGAACCGCACCCGAAATTGTCGCCTGCAACAATTACGTCGCCGGCTTTTACGTTGTTTACGAAATGGGGGTCGATATCTTCCATGCAGTGCGAAGCTAACGCTTTTTCCGAGCTGTCGTTCAGATATCTTGCGGGGATAATTACGTCGGTGTCCACGTCGTTTCCGTATTTAAAAACTTTACCTTTTATTTCCATACAAAGCTCCCTTAAATATTTTCGGGCGTGCACAGCTTGCCCGCAACCGCGCTTGCCGCCGCAACGTAAGGCGAGGCAAGGTAAACCTCGCTTTTAACGTGCCCCATACGACCTACAAAATTGCGGTTGGTAGTAGAAACGCAGCGTTCGCCTTCGGCAAGTATACCCATGTATCCGCCCAGACAAGGGCCGCAAGTAGGCGTGGAAATTACGGCGCCCGCATCTAAAAATATTTGCGTAAGTCCTTCGTCGATACACTGTCTGTAAACGCTTTGCGTTGCGGGAATTATAATTGTACGAACGCCGTCGGCAACTTTTCTGCCCTTTAAAATTTCCGCCGCGGCGCGCATGTCCGAAATTCTGCCGTTTGTGCAGCTGCCTATTACAACCTGGTCGACGGCAATTTCATTCCATTCGGTTTTAGCGTTTTCGGGCAGGTGGGGGAACGAAACGGTCGGTTTAAGCTTAGATAAATCGATTTTGTAAACGGCGTCGTAAACGGCGTCGGGGTCGGCTTCGTAAATTTTCAAGGGGCGTTTAAACCTGCCTTTCATATATTCGTGCGCAATTTCATCGACGGGGAAAATGCCGTTTTTCGCACCCGCCTCTATCACCATATTGCATATTGTAAATCTGTCGTCTATGTTTAAATATTTTAAACCGTCGCCGCAAAATTCCATACTTTTGTATAGCGCGCCGTCAACGCCTATCAGTCCGATTATATGTAAAATTACGTCCTTGCCGCAAATGTACTTACCCGGTTTGCCGCAAAGTTCGAACTTAATTGCGGAAGGTACTTTAAACCAGCATTTCTGGCTTAACATACCCGCCGCCATATCGGTGGAGCCGACTCCCGTAGAGAAAGCGCCCAATGCCCCGTAAGTGCAGGTATGACTGTCCGCGCCTATTACCAGATCGCCCGCGCCTACAAGCCCCGTTTCGGGTAAAAGCGCGTGCTCTATGCCCATTTTTCCTACGTCGAAGAAATTTTCTATCGACTGTTCCTTTGCAAAAACGCGGCAGATTTTGCATTGTTCCGCACTTTTCACGTCTTTATTGGGGGCGAAATGGTCCATAACCAACGCAATTTTTTTGTTATCTTTAACCTTGTCCGCGCCTGCCTTTTTAAATTCTTTTATGGCAACGGGACCGGTTATGTCGTTGGCGAGCACCAAGTCGAGTTCGGCGGAAATAAGCTGACCCGCTTTTACTTCGTCAAGGCGCGCGTGGGCCGCCAGAATTTTTTGCGAAGCCGTCATTCCCATAATTTATACTGTCTCCTTTTCTCTTTCATCCGCGGGCAGTTCTGCCGCTTCGGTATTTTCGGTTTCAAATTTCAGTTCGGCGCCTGCCTGTCCGTCGATAAAATCAAGCACTATGTTGCCTTTTTTTGTGTACGCGTGAAAACGGAATTCCGCGTCGCCGTTTATGGCGTTTTCTCTGTTTGACATTCCTTCTCTTGTCAATAAGGAAATATCGTAATTTCCCTCGCTGCCTACAAGGCTTGCCATAATATTTCCTTTCTGCGTATCGAAGGCGCAGTCTTTACAGGTCAGATTTACCGCGCCTATATTTCCGCGCTTAATTCTCCCTTCAGCACGGGTAAAAAACGAGTTTTCAGCAAGAGTGTCGCCTCTGTCCGTCTGAATTAACAGTCCGTTTTTAACGGTGGAATCCGCAATATGAAAGTTTATTGCGCCTCCCGAAATTTCAGCGCTTTGGGTTACGCAGTCTATAAGGCTTACGTCGCCTTCTTCGGCGTTAAACATAAAATCGCCGTAAATGCCGCTTTTTAAGTAAACGTTAACTTTTTTACCGCTTATTTTTACAGAAGGAACGGTATGGGCTGGTACGAAAATTTTTATATTCTGATAGGGTTTAATAAAAATTCCGCATTTGCCCTGATGAATAATTATTCCGTTTTCATCGTTGGCGGCATAAATATTTTTGGTGTTGGGATATTCGGCGTAAAACCTGCCGTCGGCGTTGCCGTAAATCTCTACGCCTGCGTTTGTCAAATTAAGTTCGATTAATGTAATGTCGGTTTCAACCGAATAAATATAATTTCTCTCTTTCATTTGTATTATCTATATGCGCGCAATGTCCGCCGCAATGTTATTTTTTAAATATAGCGCCGTCGGAAGCCGACGTTACAAGCCTTCTGTATCTTGCAAGATACCCGTTTGCAGGTTTTTCAACCGGCTTAAATTCCGCCTTGCGGGCAGCTATCTCGCTGTCGGAAAGCCGCGCGGAAAGTTTACACGCGGTTATATCGATATCGATTACGTCTCCGTCCTTTAAAAGTCCTATAAGACCGCCAGCAGCAGCTTCGGGACAAACGTGTCCGATTGCGGCGCCGCGCGTTGCGCCCGAAAATCTGCCGTCGGTTATAAGCGCTACGGTTTCGCCCAGCCCCGCGCCGACAATGGCGGAGGTGGGGGTAAGCATTTCGCGCATACCGGGGCCGCCCAAAGGCCCTTCGTATCGGATAACCACAACGTCGCCCGCCTGTATTTTCCCGCCTGAAATAGCCTGCATCGCCGTTTCTTCGCTGTCAAAACATTTGCAAGGTCCGCTGTGAGCAAGCATTTCGGGGGCTACTGCCGATTTTTTAACAACACAACCGTCTTCCGCTAAATTTCCTTTCAGAACTACAAGTCCGCCCGTGAGTGAATAGGGTGAAGAAATCGGACGTATTATTTCCTCGTTGCGGTTGTGCGCGTCTTTTACAATTTCTTTTAACGGCACGCCGCTTACCGTCATAACGTCGCCGTATAAAAGTTTTGCGTCGTACAGCTCTTTCATTACGGCAGATATTCCGCCCGCCTCGTGTAGTTCTTCTATATAGTGTTCGCCCGCGGGCGCAAGCCTGCAAAGATTTGGCGTTTTTTCGCTGATAGAATTCAATATGTCCATCGAAACGGTTTCGCGTCCCAGTCCGGCTTCGCGCGCGATAGCTATAAGGTGGAGCACGGTGTTGGTGGACGCGCCTATAGCCATATCAACCGTTTCGGCGTTTTTAAACGCTTCCGGCGTCATAATGTCGGAAGGGCGAATATTCTTTTTAAGCAGGTTTATAACCGCTTCGCCCGCCTGCTTGGCAAGGGCTAGTCTGGCCGAATAAACCATAGGCAGAGTTCCGTTTCCGGGCAGCGCCATGCCGAGGGCTTCGCACAGACAGTTAAGGCTGTTTGCCGTAAACATTCCGCTGCACGAGCCGCAGGTAGGGCAGGCGTTGCACTCGAAATCTTTAAGTTCGCCTTCACTTATTTTGCCGGCGTTGTAAGCCCCGACCTCTTCGAACATAGTGGAAAGCGACGTCTTTTTGCCGTGTACGCGCCCTGCAAGCATAGGTCCGCCCGAAACGAAGACCGACGGGATATTTACCCTCGCTGCCGCCATAAGCATACCTGGGATAATCTTGTCGCAGTTGCCTATAAACACTGCCGCCTGAATGCCGTGGGCGCGCAATAGAATTTCGCAGCTGTCCGCTATTACCTCGCGCGAGGGGAGGGAATAGCGCATACCCGCGTGCCCCATAGCAATTCCGTCGCATACGCCTATTGCAGGCAAAATTACGGGCTTCCCGCCGGAAGCTATAACGCCTTCGCAAGCGGCTTTCGCTATCATGTCGAGATGCATGTGCCCGGGAATAATTTCGCTTTGAGCGCAAATAACTCCCACAATCGGCTTATTTATTTCGTTGTCGGTCCAGCCCAGCGCCCTTAAAAGCGAGCGTTGCGCCGCCATATCGGCGCTTCCGCAAAATATATTTTTCATTTAAATTTCCTTCATACTAATGTAATTGAGCGGCACATATGCCGCGGTTAATGCTATTAATTTACGTGGTCGCCGTAGCAGTCGCGGTCTTTAAGCGTGTGCTTTCCGCGGGCAAGCACGGTGGTACCCGTGCGCTGCATTTCAAGTATGCCGAACGGCTCGATAACCTTCAAATATGCGTCCAGTTTTTCCGGATCGCCGGTAAGTTCCAAAATCATAGTATCTATAGATAAATCCACAACCTTAGCCTTGTATATTTCGTTTATCAATGTTATTTGCGAGCGCACCTCGGCAGTAGCCGCAACCTTTGCCAAAAGCAGTTCGCGGTATACGCAGTCAAGTTCGTTCGCACAGCCTATTTTTTTTACGTCTTCCAGTTTGTCCATCTGGCGAATCATTTGGTAAAGGGTGTATTCGTCGCCGACTAAAACGACCGTCATACGCGAAAGTTCGGGGTCTTCGGTAGCGCAGGCTGCAATACTTTCTATGTTGTAGCCTCTGCGCGCAAACAGCCCTGAAATTCTGGTAAGAACGCCGCTTTTGTTCGATACCAAAGCGCCGATCGTATATTTTTTTAATTGACCTTCCATTGTCAGTCCTCCATTTTTCTCAGCTGCGTTTCGTATGCCGCCCCCGGTTTTATCATTGGCAGAACGTTGTCGTCGCCCGAAATGCGGCAGTCTACAAGCACCGGCGAACAGTTTTTAACCGCGTAGCCGAAAGCTTCTTCAAGTTTTTCTTTAACGTCGTCGTTTTTATCTAACAGTATTCCTTTCGCACCGAAGCTTTCGGCAAATTTTATATAGTCCGTCTTTTTCTTTAAAGTAGTCTGCGAAAATCTGCCCGAATAAAATATTTTCTGCCACTGTCTTACCATGCCCAACACGCCGTTGTTCATTAAAAGTATTACAAGGGGCACGCCCTCCGTAACGGCTGTAGACAGTTCGTTTAAATTCATATTAAAGCAGCCGTCGCCTGTAACCAGCACGCACGGCTTGCCCGAACCGAACGCCGCGCCTATGGCGGCGCCCATTCCGTAGCCCATTGTTCCCAGCCCGCCGCTTGTGCAAAAACGTCTGGGCGAATTAAGGGGATATATTTGTGCCGCCCACATCTGGTGCTGTCCTACGTCGGTGATGAGCGGACTGTTTTCGGGGGCTTCAACGGCTGCGGCGCGCAGAATTTCGTACGCCCTGCAATTTTCGCTATCGGTCGGTTGAGCGGCATATATGCCGCAGTCAAACCATTTTTTCTTGCTTTCTACCAGTTTGCAAAGCCCTTCGGCGCACGCCGAAACGTCGGCGAGCACCGTTAACGAAACGGGAACGTTTTTATTGAATTCGGCGTTGTCGATATCTACGTGTATAACCTTTTTGCCGTTTGCAAACAGTTTGCGGTTAAGCGCTACTCTGTCGGAAAAACGGGTGCCCAAAGCTACGATACAGTCGCTTTCTATAAGCGCTTTTGCCGCGGCAACGGTGCCGTGCATACCCAGCATTCCCAAATTGTTTTCGTCGCTGTCGGGAATAACGCCTTTGCCCATAAGGGTGTAGGTTACGGGTGAGTTTAGTTTTTTTGCAAGTTTAATAAGGGGGACTGTGGCGTCGCTCGCGGCCGCCCCGCCGCCAATCATAAGAAGCGGTTTTTTACTTGCGTTAATTATTTCCGCCGCGGCTTTTATTTTGCCCTGCGGCGTTTCAAGCGGCTTTAAAGGAACGGGTTTTGCGGGTTCGTAATCGTATTCTGCGGTTTGAACGTTTTTTAAAACGTCTATGAGTACGGGACCTTTACGCCCCGAGCCGGCTATATAAAACGCCCTGCGCACAACGTCTGCCAGTTCGGCTACGTCCTTTACGATAAAGTTGTGTTTTGTAATGGGCATTGTAATTCCCGCAATATCCACTTCCTGAAATGAATCCCTGCCCAAATTGTTAAGCCCGACGTTACCCGTAACGGCAACCAAAGGTATGCTGTCCATATATGCGGTGGCAATTCCCGTAACAAGATTTGTCGCCCCCGGTCCGCTGGTTGCGAAACATACGCCTACTTTACCCGTAACGCGGGCGTAACCGTCGGCGGCGTGCGCCGCTCCCTGTTCGTGCGCGGTAAGAATATGGTTTATTTTACCGTTTCTGTAAAGCGCGTCGTATATGTCCAAAACCGCGCCTCCCGGGTATCCGAATATTGTGTCTACGCCCTGTTCGGTAAGGCAGTTTATTAAAATATCCGCGCCTTTCATTTTCATAATTATACTCCTACCTTGAATAAAACACGCAAGATTTATTCAAGGCAACCTTTTTAAACTGTAAATAGTTATCTAATATTTTACTATAGCGCAGTGCTTTTGTCAACTTTACATAGGGTTTATTTATACACAAAAACCGAATAAAAACACAATTTTTCGTATAATTACACAAAACATGCGCTTTAAAGGCGGCATTTTATAAATATAAAAAATTATGTGTCTGTCTTGACAAATAATCGGGTGCATACTATAATAGTTCTGTGTATACGTGTATGCGCGCGAATAGAATACGCGGTATATGCGGCGAACCAACCGGTCGGGTTGGCGGCTGAATTTATTAAAATGAGGGGGGTAAGGCAAATGAAAGCTACGAAAAAGCTGATTCAATCGCTAATAGTTTTGTTTGTAAGCGCGGCTCTGTGCATTGGTGTTTGTCTTGCCTGGTTTACGATTAACGACAAGGTGGACGCTAACGGACTAAATCCGGGTTTGAATGACGTAAACATATCAGAACTTGACGTAACCGCGTATACGCTGGAAAAAACCGTCGGCACGGAAAACGAGTATACCGTTGGCGCGGACAAAGGCAAGCCTGTTATTATGGAACCTTACGGTAATTTGGAAGGTAAAGATACCGCGTTGCTTTTAAAATTTACATACTCTTTTAATGCAGAACTGGGGAAAAATTACGGCATTTTTGTTCAGTATGCAAAAACTTTGACTAACATTGCAAATCAGTTGGTTACCCGTACCGAAAACGACGCGCAGTACGAATTTAAGTGCGATTTGTCGCTTACCGTAAGTTTTTACACAGTTGAAAGCGTCGGCGTAGACGGCGCGACGGTAAGAAAATCTTCAGAGTTGATTGCCGAACCGGATTTCCAGAACAAAGTGAATTTAAACGGCGGAGCCGCGGCGGACAAAAACGGGGAGCCGCGCGTATTCTGGTGCATTATCGATTATGAAGAGAGCAAGGTGGAAGAGCTTTACGCCTATGCTTTGGACAATTTAAACGGCTCGTTAAATTCGCAGATGCGTTTTGAAAACGATATGAGCTTTTATATGGCCGAAGTTTAATTAACGTGGGGGAAACAGTGAAAACAAAAGCAGTTAAACTTTTAAGTTTAATAGCGGCTTTAACGGTCGCGGTTGCATTAACCGCAGGCTATGTTTTCGCGTGGTTTATAGACAGGCGCGACGCCGAATTCAACATAAACGGAACGTCTGCCGGGGCATATTTCGACAGCGGCGACGGCTCGGTTGCAATGCCATTTGTCATAGCCAATCCCACGCATATGCGTAATCTGGCCGTTCTGCAAAACACCGGCAAATTCGTAGACAGGGACGGCAATCCCAAAAAGTTTTATTTTCAGATTAAAAAGACCGTTGAAAAAATAAATATGTCCGGAATATACATTCCGCCCATAGGTAACGACGAAAATCCGTTTATAGGCGATTTCAACGGCAACGGCAAAACTCTTGCAAATTTGAAAGTTACAACCGATAAGTTATTGCTGGCTGAAGATTATCCCACGCAATCTAGCGAAGAATACGCTTTTTCACGTGCGGTAGGTCTGTTCGGCATGACAGGGAAAGACAGCGATATTAGAAACATTATCCTGGAAAATCCCGCCGTAAACGTGGCAAGATCAAACACGAAATATTTAACCGAGGACAATTCCGCCGGCATATCGCCGGCAAAACAGGTTGCCGGGCTTGCGGTAGGCCACGTTGCAGGTAAATGCTCGTCGATAGGGGTGCGCGCCAAAGAGGGCGGCGCCGCTTTGGAAATAAACGTTAAGGGCTATTCCACTTTCAACAGTATTTTAGGCGAACTCGGCGAAGGGGTAGAATCGTCTGTAACGGGTGGCGGACACGTTGCGGGCAGCGGCGGAAGCGGCGCAAGTTTCGGCGCGAATTTCGACGTTGAGGGAATGTATGCCCGTCTCGAAAAAATAGAAGTAAATAAAAATTCGTTAACTCCTGCGTGGCGACTGCCTAACCTTGGTGACAGCAGCAGCACCAGCATAACTTTGGGTTCGCTTGAAAAATTACCGTTTACGGTAGAACCGTCGTCCGTTTACGATGGGGCGGACGCCGCCGAAATACTGGCGGACAATAACATAGGTTATCTTTTAGGTAACCAGAACAAGGTATATTCCAAATCCGTCAAGTTCGGCGACCCGCTTACTTTAAACGGTAATAATTATATGTTCGCCGACGGAAGCACCCCCGGGGTTAATAAAACAATTCCCAGATGGTTTTATAAAAACAATACTACCTATTACGGCAGCGATTCGTACGGTACGTCCAACATAACCGCGTTGACCGACGAAGAATTCGAAGCTCTTCCCGACGGCATAAAAGAAATTTTGCCCGAAGCCAACGGGCCGATAGACAAGTTCGATTCGGTAAGAATTTCACAGCAATACAACAATGTGGGCGTACAGCTTTACGCCGGTTCCGACGCTAACGGACAATGGTCGCCGCACGGACAAATAAGCTGGATGGGCAACACCTACGGCGAAGGTGTTTCGATGACCGATTATAAAGGCGACACTTACGATGAAAACGGTTACAGGTATGCGTCCGACGGCAATAAACTGGATGAAAACGGTTATCTTTTCGATGACGAAGGTTATTTTCTTAATCCCGAGTGGCCGCTTTCAGACAATTTTGACGAAGAGGGATACGTAATCAACGCCGACGGCGACCGCGTGACCGATTTGGACGGCGAGCCTATAAAACGCGGCGGGTACTCGTTGGGGAACGACGCCGACGGATACTATCTTATAAAGGAAAACGGACAGCCGCTACTCATTGACTTAGGGTGGGGAAGCAGTAAAAAGGCGACGCCCAAAACGGGAAGTCCCGTAGCTTTATACAATTTCAGAAACGGCGTGGCGCTGCCGAATAACGGCATTTGGTTTAAACCTGCAATAGAGGGTAAAATAAGGCTTGTTATGTATTCCGAGAGCGCAAACGACGGATTTACTCTCATCAAAGGTCAAAGAACGGGCGCGAATAAAGAAAATCCTTTTATTGTCGATTACAGTAAAGCGGGTAAGGATATCGTAACCGAAGAGGTTGCTAAATGCGGCTTGCCTTCGTACGTTTTGTTCTATTTCGAGTATGATATTACGCAGGAAGAAATAGACGAAGGCAATTATGAGTATTGGCTTATAAGAAACGACGGCGGAGGCGGCGGAGCATATTTCGTTTATATGGATTTAGGCGCAAGCGCCGCTGACGATTCCAGCGGTATCGACCGTGAAAAAAGCGTTTCTGCAGTCGACTTTATATACGACGGAGTGGAAATAAAGCAGGGCGACCCTTCCGCCGACGCTGCGGACGCAGTTATAAAGGTCGGCGATTTTATAGTTAAATCGAGCGGCGAGGAAATTAAATACGATTCGTCGAAAACCAGCGTTTATTTCGAAAATATAACAACGCTATTCAAGCTTGTATTCTTAAGATTGCATAACGAAGCTGACGGAAAATATAAGGGGAAAACGATAAGTTTGGAAAAATCGAACCCCGTGCCGGATAAGAGTTCTGAAATTAAGGCTACGTTTGCAACATACGTCTATCCTGCCATAAGCGGCGGTAGCGGCAGCGTTTCGGGCGGCGACGGACCAGTTACCCCCAAGCCCGACCCCGTAGAGGTAACCTCGGTTACGGTTGGCGGAGCGCCTGCCAAAATGACGCAGGGTGAAACGGCTAAGCTTACCGCAACGGTTGCGCCTTCCAACGCGACAGATAAGGCGGTGTCGTGGTCGTCGTCCGATAGCGCCGTAGCAACGGTTGAAAACGGCGTTGTAACGGCTAAATCTGCCGGTAATGTTACAATAACCGCAACTGCCGTTAACGGCGTTTTCGGCGAGTTTGAAATAACCGTTTCGGCGAAGAGCGAAATTCCCGCCGGTAACCTGACGGCAGGACTTACCGGAACAATTTCAAAAGGCTCGACTTTATTCGATAACGATTATGCCAAGGCGGTTCTGGACGGCGGCAGTGCAACGGTTACCGCGGCTACCGCAACCTCTGCGGACGGTAAAACTTTCGATTCGTATATGTTCCCGGCAGGCGCGTCGAGAACGTATACCGTTACGGCTAATAAAAATGTAAAGGTTACCGTATATTATACGGTCAGGGACAGTATGACGGTAAAAGACGCGGTAGTTACGGCAAACATAACAAGGGTGAATGGAACGGTTGAAACGGTAAGTTCAAACGACGGCAAGCGCAGTGAAGGTACGGCTTATAAAATGGAAATAAGTCTTAATGCAGGCGATTCGTTTGTAATATCGGCGGCGGCAAACCGTTTCTCGGTTTACGGAATATTTTTGTCTGAATAAAATTAAATTTAAAAAGGGCTTTGCTCGGTAAGGGCAAAGCCCTTTTCTGTTGCCTCAGTGCGGTGTTTTATCGTAACTAAAAAGTTAATTACGGCATATTATGGGGGTAAATGTGTTTTTATATAATTTTTTGGGAGGTGTGATGGCGGGGAAATATTTCGGTACCGACGGATTCCGCGGGTGCGCGGGCGAGAGTATTACATCGGAACAGGCGTTTAAAATAGGCAGATTTCTGGGTTGGTATTATACGGCTAAAGGGGGCAAATGCCGTATTGCCATCGGCAAAGACACCCGCCTTTCGTCCTATACATTAGAATATTCTATAGCCGCAGGAATAACAGCTTCGGGCGGCGACGCCTATATTTTGCACGTTACCACAACTCCGTCAGTCTCGTTCGTAACTCGGTGCGAGGGTTTTGACTGCGGCGTAATGATTTCAGCCAGCCATAACTGTTTTTTAGATAACGGCGTAAAGCTCGTCAATTCGCGCGGGGAAAAGATGGAGCGCGGCGTTTTAAATCTTATTGAGGATTATATTGACGGCAAGCTTTTTATCGGCGGCGAGCCGTTTGTCATTCCGTTTGCAAAGGGGGATAAAATAGGACGGACGGTAGATTACGTTGCGGGCAGAAACCGTTACATCGGGCATCTTATTTCGATTTCTACCTGTTCGTATAAAGGAATTAAAGTCGGGTTAGACTGCGCCAACGGCTCTAGCTATAAAATTGCCCGCAGCGTTTTCGACGCTCTCGGAGCAACGGTTTTCCAAATAGGCGGCGAACCTAACGGATTAAACGTAAACGAAGGTTGCGGGGCAACCCGCCCCTCCGCTTTGGCTAGGCTTGTAAGGGAAAACGCGCTGGATATAGGGTTTGCTTTCGACGGCGACGCCGACCGCTGCATATGCGTTGACGAGCGCGGCAAAATTGTGGACGGCGACGGTATTTTATACCTTTCCGCCCGCTTTTTAAAGGACAAGGGCGAGCTTTTAGGCGACCGCGTAGTGGCTACGGTAATGAGTAACGGCGGGCTTAAAGAAAGCCTTGCACGCGAAGGTATAGAAATTTCGGATTGCGCCGTCGGCGACAGTTACGTATACGAAAAGATGAATTTATGCGGCGCTGTTTTGGGCGGCGAGCAGTCGGGACACATAATTTTTGGTAAACTGGAAAGTACGGGCGACGGACTTGTAACAGCTATTATGGTAATGGAAGCTATAACCGAAAGCGGCAAGCCTTTGTCCGAGCTTGTGCGCGGGCTTAAAAAAAAGCCGCAGGTCACCGTCAATGCGCGCGTCCGCGATAAGTCTTCGGCGCTGTCAAAGCCTTGCGTTGCAGAAGCGGTAAAGCGCGCCGAAAAGCTGTTGGAAGGGCGCGGCAGACTGCTGGTTCGCCTTTCCGGAACTGAAGAGGTGGTGCGTATAACAGCCGAAAGCAGTAGCATAGAAGAGTGTGAAAAGGCGTGCGGAGAAATTGAAAGGGCGCTGAAAAAGGAAGAGGGGGTGTAGGGAATGTGCGGAATTATAGGGGTTGCTTTAAAAAGCGGTAATGCCGCGCGGGAGGTGTATAGCGGGCTTGAAAGGCTGGAATACCGCGGATACGATTCCGCAGGGCTGTCGGTTAGGGATAACGACGGGCGGATAATAACCGTAAAGCGCGGCGGCAGGGTTGCAAATTTGCAAGCCGGTTTGTACGGAATAACCGGATGCGTGGCTATAGGACATACGCGCTGGGCAACCCACGGCGAGCCGAACGACGTAAACGCGCATCCGCACACGGCGGGCATATTTTCCGTAGTGCACAACGGTATAATAGAAAATTTCCGCGAACTTAAAGACGAATTGCAGTCGTCGGGCGAAAAATTCGTTTCCGAAACCGACAGCGAGGTTATAGTGCGGCTAATTAACCGCGAGTATAAAGGCGACGTGTTAACGGCGGTTGCCGCGGCGGTGAAAAAATTAAAAGGTTCGTACGCGCTGGGAATACTTTGCGCCGATTTTAAAGGCATCATCGCCGT
Organism: uncultured Clostridia bacterium; assembly: GCA_947053545.1. GTDB lineage: Bacteria > Bacillota > Clostridia > Christensenellales > Borkfalkiaceae > Coproplasma. The sequence goes on along the minus strand of CAMRSY010000017.1, from coordinate 4,247 downwards.
AAAATATAAAAGCCCCGTGGTTGTCGGTTTCGGAACGGACGGGGTAACGTTGTGCAGCGATATTCCCGCGTTACCCGATTACGTAAATTCGGTGTGCTTGCCGGAAGACGGCGATATCGTGATAATAACCGACAAATCGGCAAGTTTTTACGATAAGGATTTGCAGCCCGTAAACCGTGTTCGTCGCCCCGTATTCGCGGGGCAATTAAATGCGGGGAGGGGGGATTATCCCCACTTTATGCTTAAGGAAATTTACGAAACCGAGCAAACCGTGCGCGACACGTGCGAATCGTTTTTTCGCAACGTCGACGTTAAAAGACTTACCGAATATGTGCGCGGCGCCGACAGAGTTATAATTACCGGCTGCGGTACTGCGTATAATGCGGGGCTGGTTGCCGCCCGCTTTTTTACCGACAGGTGCGGGGTTTTCTGTCAAGTGGAAATTGCAAGCGAACTGAGGTATTCGCCCGTGCATATAACGTCTGCAACGCTGGTTATTGCCGTAAGCCAAAGCGGCGAAACGGCGGATACGGTTGAGGCGGTTTCGGCGTTGAAAGAGCGGGGCGCACGTGTAATTGCGGTAACTAACTGCGGCTTTTCTGCCATTACGCGGGTTGCCGGTCTCGTCGTACCGGTGTGCGCCGGCGCGGAGGTGTGCGTGGCTGCGACAAAAAGCTATATCGGTCAGCTTGTAGCGCTGTATCTTATAGCCGGTCTCACCGGCGACGTGTTTAAGGCGCGCGGAGAATTACTGTCGTTATGTAATGGGATTTCGTCGCTTCTTAACGATTGCTCTAAAGCCGGTTTAATAGCGGAAAAGTGCGCTGCAAGTTCGGCCGTTTTCTTTTTGGGCAGGGGTATAGACTATGCCGTGGCGGTTGAAGCTTCGCTTAAACTAAAGGAGGTTTCCTATATTTTCAGCGACGGTTATCCCGCGGGAGAGTTAAAACACGGCACACTTGCGCTGGTTGACGAAAATACGCTAAGCGTTATATTAATTTGCGATAAAACGCTTGCGGATAAATGTGAAAACGCGGTAAGCCAGATTATTTCGCGAAAGGGTAAAGTAGCGGTTATAACCTGCCTTGCGGACGTTGCCGAAAAGCTGAGCGGCAGCGCGGAGGTGTGGAAGATACCCGCATGTTCCGCAGAGCTTTCGCCTTTCGTTTCGGCGGTTGCTTTGCAGTTAATCGCCTATAAAACGGCCGTGCTGTTGGGGCGCGACCCCGACAAACCGCGCAACTTAGCTAAATCGGTTACGGTGGAGTAGGTAAAAGCCGCGTTAAGTTTAATATGTAAACATAAAAAGCCCCGCGGCAAAATTGCCGCGGGGCTTTTAACGTTTTTTAGTTACGTAAGTATATAAAGGCGCCGTAAATCCAAGTAGCGTTAAATTTTGTAAAAATTATTCTAAATATTTGCTTTTCATAAGTTCGATATCTTCGTCTGTGACGCCTAATACCTCTTTGCAGTAATTATTAATACATCCGTATTTTTGTTTTACCCTTTCCATTGCAACCGTCAGGTACTGCGGTTTTGCCGCCATCATGCCGTATAGTATTTTTTTGAATCTTAACGAGCACGGCGCTATAACCAAACCCGCCCTGTTCCAGAAAAATCTTGCGCGCTGAAAGCGGTGCGAAGCAACGTAGTCGGCAATTATCACGCTTTCCGGAACGCCCAGAAGGCTTTCTACAAGCATTGCCAAAATACCCGCCCTGTCTTTGCCGCCGCTGCAGTGCCACAATATGCAGTTTTCGTTTTCTATAATAATGCGCAACGCTTTTTTTAAAAGATTTTGAGGTTCTTCGTTTAAAAGCACCGAGCAGTACATTTCCGCCATGTAGTTATCGGCGTTGCCGAATTCTTTTTTTATGCGCTTGCTTTCTATAACCATTGTGTGTTTCATAGTGCGTTCGCGCGTGATTCCCGGTGTTGCCGTGCATAAAACGGGCAGGTGCACGTAATTAACTCCGTCCCACAGGGTATCGGGGTCTTCTTCCTGTTCGGTATATATGCGCAGGTCGATAACGGTGGTAACGCCCATATTTTTTAATGCGTCAACCGTTTCCTGCGGTATTTTGTAAAGTTTTCCGCTGCGTATAAGTTTTCCGTGCTTAATAACGCGGCCGTCCTCTGCGGGCAATCCCCCGAGGTCGCGCGTGTTAAAAAGTTTTTTTAATGGTAATCGTTTTACGTGTACGTGCATAGGCAAATTATACCATATTTTTAATTTAAGGTCAAGCGTTAGATTTTGTAGCCGATATTTTACAAATTCGGATTTTGTATAAAAAAATCGTGACTTGTATGTTTAATGCGGTCAAAGTAGTTTATATAAATATTGTAAGCAAAAAATTCACACAATATTTTCAGGAAATTTGTAATGGCAAAGAAAGAAGAGAAGAAAGATATAAATAACGGCGAACAGCACGACGAGCCCGAAATAAATCCCGAAGTGTTTGAAGAACAGGCGGTAAACGAACCTTCCGAACTGGAAAAGGTTAAAGCTGCGGCAGATGAATACAAAAGAAAGTGGTATTCGGTTGCCGCCGAGTACGACAATTACCGCAAACGTACGCAAATGCAGTCAGCGCAGGCCTATCAGGACGGTAAGGCGGAAGCAATTTTAAAACTATTGCCTGTGGCGGATACGTTCGGCTATGCCTACGACGGGGCTTCTGATGAAAAGACGAAGGCGGGAATAGACAAAATAATAAAAAATTTTAACAGTATTCTTCAGTCTATGGGCGTTGAGGAAATTCCTTTGAAAGTAGGCGACGCGTTTGACGAAAGCGTTGCGGAAGCGGTTATGAATATGCCCGCAGAAGACGGGGAAGAGCCCAACACGGTAAAATTAATTTTGAAAAAAGGTTACCGCAGGGAAGGCAAAGTTATACGTTTTGCCCAGGTGTCGGTAACGGTATAAATAAAAAAATTTAGCAGGTAATATATTCTTAAAACATACGGAGGTTTTAATATGGGAAAGGTAATAGGTATTGATTTAGGTACGACAAATTCGTGCGTGGCGGTTATGGAGGGCGGCGAGCCCGTAGTTATAGCCAACAGCGAGGGAAGCAGAACAACTCCTTCCGTCGTTTCGTTCAAAGCCGACGGTTCGCGTATCGTTGGTCAGGCGGCAAAGCGTATGGCGGTGGCCCAGCCAGATAAAACGGTTATATCAATTAAAAGGCATATGGGCGAGGCATATAAGGTTAATATCGAAAAAGGTTATTCCCCGCAGGAAATATCGGCGATGGTGCTTTCAAAACTTAAGGCCGACGCCGAAAGCTATATTGGCGGAAAAGTTACCGACGCGGTTATAACCTGCCCTGCATACTTTAACGATTCGCAGCGCCAGGCTACAAAGGACGCGGGCAAAATTGCCGGTCTTAACGTATTGCGTATTATTAACGAACCTACCGCGGCAGCGCTTGCTTACGGGCTTGATAAGCAGGAAGGTACGCAGAAGGTTATGATTTACGACCTTGGCGGCGGCACGTTCGACGTTTCTATTCTGGAAATAGGCGACGGCGTTTTTGAGGTGCTGGCAACCAACGGCGATACGCGTTTGGGCGGCGACGATTTCGATAACAAGATAATCGATTTCCTCGTAGAAACTTTCAAGCGCGATACAGGCGTTGACCTTTCTAAAGACAAGATGGCTATGCAGAGGCTTAAAGAGGCGGCGGAAAAGGCTAAGATTGAGCTTTCCGGAATGAGTACGACAAACGTCAACCTGCCGTTTATTACTGTGGTTGACGGCGCTCCACAGCATCTTGATATCGACTTGTCGAAACAAAAATTCGACAGCCTTACCGCTGATTTGGTAGAAAGAACGGTAGAGCCTATGAGAAAAGCAATGCAGGACGCAGGGCTTTCTTACTCGGATATAAGCAAGGTTATTATGGTGGGCGGTTCCACGCGTATCCCCGCCGTATACGATAAGGTTCAGAAGGTAAGCGGAAAAGAGCCTTTCAAGGGTATTAACCCCGACGAGTGCGTTGCTATCGGCGCGGCAATACAGGGTGGCGTTTTAAGCGGCGAAGTTAAGGACGTTCTTCTTCTCGACGTTATGCCTCTGACCCTCGGTATCGAAACTTTGGGCGGAGTTTCTACGCCTTTAATAGAGAGGAATACGACTATTCCCGTAAAGAAGAGTCAGGTGTTCTCTACCGCGGCCGACAATCAGCCGGGCGTTGAAATAAACGTATTGCAGGGCGAAAGAAAGTTTGCGCGCGACAATAAGT
>CAMRSY010000016.1 GCA_947053545.1 uncultured Clostridia bacterium | reverse complement strand
TTCCGGCGGCATAATTTTGGTTGGCGGCAACAGAGTTCCGTCCAAATCGCTGGCTATCAGTTTTATCATTAATTAAATAATAGCACATTTAAAAAATTGCCGCAACTAAACCAAAGGGGCAAACAGCCGCAATAACGAGCGGGCAAATCTGCCTGCCGCGCCCCGCTTTTTGGGCTGCAGACGTTGGCTTAACGCAAGGCATGCGGTAAAGTCGCCTGCCATTTCGTCCGCAAGCTCTCCGCCGCCCATAACGCCGCATTCATAGTTCAAGCGCATCGAACGGAAATCGAGATTATAGCTTCCCAAAAGCGCTTTATTGTCGCAAACCGCGCCTTTAAAATGCATAAAGCCCGGAGTGTAAAAGTATATATTTACGCCGCTTTCAGCAAGCCTTTCGCAGTACGAACGTGTTATTGCGAATGTTATTTTTTTATCGGGCACCGCAGGTATCAGCAATTTGACGTCCGCGCCCCGCCGTGCGGCAAATATAAGCGCGTCGTGCAGCTTGTCGCCCATACAAAGATACGGGGTAAAAATATATGCGCGTTCCTTTGCCGAATACAGGGCAGAGGCAAGTAAATCTTCGCACATGCTTCCTGCGCGTTCGGGTTCGTCCGCTACCGGGAAAAGTTTGTATTTTCCCGTTAACCGTGGCATATCCCCGCTCCAATCGGCGCGTTCGCCGTTGAAAAGGGATAAAAACACACGAGAAAATATAAAGGCGACGTCGCCGAAAAATAACGCGCCACCGTCCTTCCAATAGCCGTGCGGCGAGCACAAATTTGCGTATTCGTCTGCAATATTCACGCCACCCAAAAATACGGCGTCGCCGTCTATAACGGCAATTTTACGGTGGTCGCGGAAATTCAGCCGCGACACGGGCAGCGGAGTTATTCGGTTAAAAATTTTAATTTCGGCTCCGCTTTTTTCAAGCGCTTTAAAATCTTTTTTCGGCGCGCGCAAGGCGCTACCCAGACCGTCGTATATAATTTTTATTTCAACTCCTCGGTCTTGCGCTTTTAAAAGTTCGCGGTAAAAAGCCTCCCATATATGGCCTTTCGAAATGATATAAAATTCAAGATAAACATATTTTTTGGCTGTTGAAATACGCGAAATCAAGCTGTCTAAAAAAGTTGCGCCGTCGGTAAAATATCTGAACGAGGTGCAGGAGGAGGGCGGCAGCGCTTCTGATGGGGGCGCTTTTTGCGCGCGTCCGAAAAATGATAAAAAGTAAAGCACCGCGCCCAATACGGGTAACGCTACTATAAGTATAAGCCAGCCGCATTTAAATTCTGCGGGGCTTTCGGCGGACAATAAATTTAACGCGGAAATAAGCGACAGAAGATACGAAAGCGCAATCGCCGCCGCCGCGGGAAGAAGAGAATGGATATAAACGCATAAAAAAATAATTGCGGCGAGTAACGCCGCAATTACTGTAAGGCATATAAAAAACCGTGAAAATACAAATCTTATAAGGCGCATTATGTATACGCGAAAGCGCTAACCGTCCTAAAGAAGCAATAAATTTACAAAAAGTAATGCCGACCTGTTTATAAAATGAGTTTCAAAACGGTCATCTTGCTGTCTTGGGTGGCTTTTTCCGCAAGGTCCGAAAGCAGCGCTTCAGGGTTAAATTCCTTTAAAATTTCCTTTTGGAAATGGCTTACGTCAACTGCGCCGTGAACCAGCATATTAACCGCCGTTTCGGTATAGCCGTATCCGTCGGAAACGGAATATATTCTTAAATTCTTTTCAAACAGCGGCGAAGTGTCCAGTGCAAAGTTTACCGTGCAGAATCCGCCTAAAACCATATCCTTTTTGCGGGCAAGCACGCTTGCCGGCACCGAAAGTGGAAGTTTGCAGTTCGACGTGTAAATTGCCGCGTCGCACATACTGCCGCTTGTCGCTTCCTCGATATTCGCTTTAAGATTGTCGTCGGCGGCAAAAGTGTAAAATATGCCGCTGTTTCTCAATCTTTCAATATTTTGCGTGTAGTTGTCTATAACTATCGGCACAAGTTTATGGTACAAAGCAATCTGCGCCAGCACCGAGCCTAAAAATCCCGCGCCTATTATGGCAACTCTGCTTCCGGTCGAAAGGTTTAACCTGTCGTAAATATTTTCCGCCAAAGCAACGTTTTCTATGCATAAAGCCAGCATATCGTCTACGCTGTCGGGCAAAACGGTTACTTCCGAATAATCGCACACGACGAAATCGCGCAAAAAACCGTCGAAATCGCTGCCGGCTACCAAAGGGGATGTGCATTCGCCCTTGTTGCCGCTTTTGCAGGCATAGCATTTGCCGCAAGGGCGCACCGCATTTAGGTACACGCGCGAGCCTTTGTTAACGCCGTAGCAGTTTTCACCCGTATCGGTAACCACACCTATTGCTACTCTGCCTATGGTTTTGGGGTATTTAACCTTGGCGGCGCCTGTATACGAAAGCGCGTCGTAAGCGGAGAGGAGCACGTGCGTAACCCTCACTTTAACCTGCGTTGCGCTTACCTGCGATTCGCTCTGCGTCTGCTTTTTTAAAATTTTAGCTCCGAATAAAACCCAATTATCCATACGCGTTTATTATACGCCAACGGCAGGTTTAAATCAACCTTTTAAACGCATAATAGTAAATTTTGGTTAATATAAGCAAATTTGCGGTCAAAAAATGCATTTGCAGGCAAATAATTAGGGCGGTGCAATAAAAGAATTTTGCAAGAAGGTTTAAAATCGATTGACTTATGCATATATTTTAATTATAATGATTTAGCATTTAAGTTAGTAAATTACAGCGAGGTGAAAATATGAAGCCCGAAATACATCCCGATTATCACGAAGTGACGGTCGTTTGCGCATGCGGCGCTACCTTTAAAACGGGTACTACCAAAAAGGTGGAAACGTTAAAAGTGGATATTTGCAACAAGTGTCATCCCTTCTTTACAGGCAAGCAAAAGCTTGTAGATACGGGCGGCCGTGTTGATAAGTTCAAAAAAAGATACAACATCTGACAAAAAATGCGGCTTCAAATACGGTTTTGAAGCCCTTTTTGTTTAAACGCGGTCGTATATTGTACCGTGTAAAAAAAGCGCAGTCGTTTACGTAAAATTATTTTTGATTGTCGCGATAACCAATCTGCGGGAACTATATGTCTAAAAAAGAGAAAAAAGCAAAACCTATATGTTCGTCGGTGGGCGGGCAGGCCGTAATGGAAGGCGTTATGATGATGGGCAAAACAGCCTATTGTACCGCCGTACGCGACCCCGACGGAAACATTCAGGTTGAAAAAAAGAGAATAAAGCGCACTAAGGCGGGCGTAACGGCATCTAAAATTCCATTCGTAAGGGGAGTTGTCAATATGTTCGGCTCGCTTGTCCGCGGTACAAAAGCGCTTATGCGCTCGTCAGAGGTATACGGTTCTTCCGACGACGAACCCGGACGCGTGGAAAAGTGGTTTGCCGAAAAGTTTAAAACCGATTTAATGAGCGTTGTTTCGTTTGTCGGCGTAATTTTGGGGCTTGTTCTTGCAATTGTATTTTTTATGTGGCTGCCCCGGTTTTTGGTAAGCACGCTGGACAAATATCTTTGGAAAACTCTGATCGGTTCTCCGTGGGAATATGTAATGCTGGGCGTGTTTAAGCTGGTAATATTTTTGGGATATCTGGGTCTTATAATGGTTTTAAAGGATATCCGCAGGCTATACCGCTATCACGGCGCCGAACACAAAACGATTAACTGTTACGAAAAGGGGCTTGAACTTACGCCTGAAAACGTTATGAACTGTTCGCGCATACACGACAGGTGCGGCACTTCGTTTTTGTTTATCGTAATAATAATAAACATAGTTTTGCTGGGAATTGTAAGCTGGGCGCTGAAAGTAAATCAGATAAGCATATACGCGCTTCAGGTGCTGGCGAATATAGGCGTGGAAATAGTTCTTCTGCCGGTTATTGCGGGCATATCGTATGAAATATTAAAATTGCTGGCGCATTTTCACGGCCCCGTATCAAAAGTTTTCAAAGCGCCCGGTATGCTTTTGCAGAAAGTATTTACCACGCGCGAGCCGGACGAGCAGATGGTGGAGGTGGCTATAGCCGCTTTTACATCGGCTATGGAAATGGATGCGGACGGCGAACTGGAAGAAGAGTTGTTTATTACGGGCGGACTGCTTCCTAAAATGCTGGAAGAAACAAAGAAAAAATTTGCGGAAAACAATATTGACGAAAGCGACGCGGAGTGGATATATTCTATAATTTTAGGAATTAACCGCAGCGAGTTAACCCAGCAGCGTATGGTAAAGCCGGGCGAAACGCGCAAGATAATAGAGCTTGTAGACAAACGCATGACGGGCAGACCCCTTTGGTACATTATAGGCGACGTGGAATTTTACGACTGTACCATTAAGGTGGACGAAAGGGCGCTAATTCCCAGACCCGAAACCGAAATTCTTGCGCAACAGGTTGTAAATTCGGTTGAAGAGGGCGATAAAATACTTGATATGTGTACGGGCAGCGGATGTATAGCCGTGTCGGTAGCAAAGCATTTAAAGGGTAAAAAGGTACAAATTTCGGCTGCTGACGTTTCGGATGCGGCGATAATGCTTGCCCGCGAAAACGCAAATTACAATTCGGTAGATATAAACTTTGTGCAAAGCGATTTGTTTTCGCACGTGCACGGCAGATTTAATTTAATTGTCTGCAATCCGCCGTATATAAAAAGCGGCGAAATTGCGCAGTTGCAAAGCGAGGTGCGCGATTACGAACCGCGCATAGCGCTTGACGGCGGTGACGACGGTTTGGAGTTTTACAGGCGGCTTGCCAAAGAGGTGTCGCGGTACATAACGCGCGGAGGGCTGCTTATGCTGGAGGTAGGCGAAGGCCAGGCCGAAGACGTGTTAAAGCTGTTTGACAAGCGCGAGTACGCTATGGTAGTAAAAGATTTCGCGGGCGTTGACAGGTTTTTGAAGATAGCGTTTTAATTGAATATAAAATGACGGAACAAAGTGCGCCGCCGCAGGTTAAAGCTTTGCGGCGGCGCACGGATATTTTTTAAATATGAACAATTCGAAGATACGTGAAATTTACGAAAAATATAATATATTAACTTTAAAATTATCCGACGGTTCGGTAACTGCGGGCGGCGAGGAATGGACAAAAATTGCAAAGGAACAGTCCGAATTATCCGAGCCTGCCGAAAAATATGCGGAATATTTGGCGGAAGAAAAAAAGCTGAATTTAGCGGAAGAGGCGGTTAAGGACGAAAACGACGCGGAAATGCGCGCCCTTTACAACGAGGAGATTTACGCCTGCCGCCGACGTATGGAAGAGATAGAGGGCGAACTTAAAATATTGCTGTTGCCCAGGGACAAAAACGACGACAGAAACTGCATAATGGAGATTCGCGGCGGCGCCGGCGGCGAAGAGGCGGCTCTGTTTGCCGCGCAGTTATACCGTATGTATCTGTATTATTGCGAAAAACACCGCCTTAAAGTTGAGGTTGTTGACGAAAATTCTACCGAGTTGGGCGGCATAAAAGAAATAGTGTTGAATATAGCGGGTAAGGACGCGTACAAGCAGTTAAAATTCGAAAGCGGGGTGCACCGCGTTCAGCGCGTGCCCGAAACCGAAAGTCAGGGCAGGGTGCATACGTCTACGGCGACGGTTGCCGTGCTGCCCGAAGCTGAAGACGTGGACGTGGAAATCCGCGACGAGGACGTGCGCATAGACGTTTACCGTTCGTCGGGCGCGGGCGGACAGAAGGTTAATAAAACCGAAACGGCTATACGGCTTACCCACTATCCCACCGGAATAGTGGTGACCTGTCAGGACGAGCGCAGTCAGCTTAAAAACAAGGACAAGGCGTTTAAGGTTCTGCGGTCGCGTCTGTACGATTATTACAATAATTTAAGTCGTGGCGAACAGGATGCGCAGCGAAAATCGCTTGTCGGACGTGGCGACAGGTCCGAGCGTATCCGCACTTATAATTTTCCGCAGGGGCGCGTTACCGACCACCGCATAGGGCTTTCGCTGTATTCGATAGACGGCTTTATGATGGGCGATTTAGACGAAATGACCGAAGCGCTTGCCGTTGCCGAGCGCGAAAGGCTGCTTGCCGGCGGTGAAGATTAGGTTGTTGCAAGGGGGAACGTATGAAAAAAAACCAGTCGAAAGAAGATTATTTGGAGGCGGTTTTACTGCTGTCCGAACAGCTTGAAGACGTGCATCAGATAGAGGTGGCGCGCAAACTTGGAGTGTCGCAGCCCGCCGTTTTAAAAGCGCTTAAGCTGTTAAAGGGGGACGGGTATATTCAAACCGACGGCTTGCACATATACTTAACCGAATCGGGCAAAAGTTATGCCGAAACTATTTATCACAGGCATTGCACCATACGCAGATTTTTGGCGTTGCACGGAGTTAACGAAGAGGACGCCGACGCCGACGCGTGCGAAATGGAGCATATAGTTTCCGCTGCTACGTTTTCTGCTATGGAAAATTTTGTTAACAAAAATAAACAATAAACAATGTACCGGCGGCGATTAAATAATCGCCGCCGGTAAGCTATATAATTAAAATTTTTAATTTCTTTGCCTGCAAGGTAGTCTGCAAGCTTTTCGTACTTCGTTTTGATTTAATTAAATTTAATAAACGATCGATTAAGTAATTTCGTAAATGTTGGTAATTTTTCCGTCGGCGACGTCTACGGCGAAGTATTTAACCGTAAACAGGTTTTTCTTTACCGCGTATACAAGTCCGGCGGCGTTAATCTCGCCGCGGCTTTCGTAAAATTTTTTGTAAGGCACGCTGACGTCTATAAACTCGCCCAAAAATGCGGGCAATGCGGCGGCGCTTTTCTTCAGGTCGTCGCACAGATATTTTGCATAATCACCGTGCGTAAGTACGCTTTCAAAAAAAGCAAAATGTAAAATTTTGCCGTCGGGCGCAATGCGTTCTTCGGTTTTGCTTTTTTCTAAGGTCATTTGTAAGCCGTTGTAAGCAAACGTGCATACGGCGCGGCAGCCCGCGCAAGTGTTAAAGTTTACGGTAACCGTAAGTTTTTCGCCGCACTGCCAGCTTTCGGCGGCGTTGTAAAATACGCGTTTGCCCTCTTCCGAAATAATTACAAGATACCCTTCGCCTTCCGCAAGCAATACGGGGAATCCGCCTACCGAACTTTCAATAAGTTTTGCATTCGCGCACGTTTGCGGCAGTTCGTAAAGCGAGCAGGTTTTATTTTCGCAGTTTAAATAAATTCTGCCGTCCGTTGTAAACAGCGTGTACTGTCCGCCGCAAAACACAGTTTGAGCGATAACTTTAAGCTCGCGCACGCGTTTTTCGTAACGGGATATATAAATTACAGCGTCGCCGTCGGTAAGGTATACGTCTAAAAATTCGGGAGGTTGAGTAAAAAGCGCGCCGTCTATAAAAAAATTTACGGGCAATGCGTCGCCGTCGGGTATCGCTTCGGCAAAAATTTTTCCGTTGCCGTCGAAATCGATAAACCGTTCGAAGCCGTCAATAACTCCAAGATACGCGCCGTTCAATTTAAGTGCGGCGGGGCGTTCGGATAAAAAATACAGTCTCATACGCTAATTATTTAATGTATTAATAAATTTATTTATGTCAATAACATCTCCGTAAACAAATTTCAAGGAGGCGTTATGGAAAAAATTAACGGCTACACGAAGGAAGAGGCGCAAAGTCTTGTAAAATACGTTTGCGAGGGGAAAGGTCAGGGCAAAACGCTTACGCGCATTTTCGAAGAATATGCAAAAAATTCGGGCAGGGCAAAGGGCAGCGTGCGCAATTATTATTACGCGCTTTTAAAAAGTACGGAAAATCGGGAGGTGCGCGAAATTTTAAAGGACACTCAGCTTAAAGCCGAAGAAAGCCGCCCCTTTACCGACGAGGAAACCGATAAAATTTTAAAGGCTATTTTGCAGGAACGTAGCAGGGGCATATCCGTGCGCCGCGCCGTTTTAAACCTTGCGGGCGGCGACGACAAACTTATGCTGCGCTATCAGAACAAGTACCGCAACGTACTGGCAAAACAGCCCGAAAGGCTTGAAAAACTGATGCGCGATGCGGGATATAACGTATCGGACGACGGCAGAAAGGCAATAGAAGATAAGATAAATCATCTGTACGACGAGCTTAACGCCAGTTTGAAGGAAGAGAACAAGCGGCTTACCTCGGTTATAAAAAAACTCACCGACGAAAACTTTCTTTTAAAGCTGCAGGTAAAAAATTTACAAAACTGAAATTTCGGCGGAACGCGCGTTAATCTGCGTTCCGCCGATAAAATTATTGACAACAACCGCGGAGGGTAGTATAATTGCCGACGAGATGTCACCTTGAAAACCATCTCTTAAAAAAACAAGGAGAACTTAATATGAAAAAAATTCACTTTAAGGAAGAGGTAAAGGAATTTAAACTTTTGCTGTCTTCCGTGCCCGCATTCACCGTGGTAATGTTTGTGCTGTCGGTTGTCGCTATGAATTTGCTTGCAAACAAAAGTATCGACACGCACACAACGTATTTAGCGCTTGACTGCGGGATTATTGTTTCCTGGGTGGCTTTTTTGTCTATGGATATGCTTACAAAGCATTTCGGGCCGAAAGCCGCCACTCAACTTTCGCTGGTTGCGATAGCAATAAATCTTATGTGCTGTCTTATATTTTTCGTTGCAAGTAAAATTCCGGGGGTATGGGGCGAAAGTTTTGTAAACGGCAATGAAAACAATGTGGTAAACGACGCTTTAAACGGTACTTTCGGTGGCACGTGGTACGTACTTTTGGGCAGTACCGCCGCGTTTGCCGTTTCTGCTGTAATAAACAATTTTTTAAATTACGGCATTGGTAAAGCGTTTAAAAAACGTCCCGACGGAATGTTGGCTTATGTGCTCCGCGTCTATGTTTCCACCGCGGTGGGACAGTTTGTCGACAACTTTGTGTTTGCAATTATTGTAAGCCGTATTTTTTTCGGCTGGTCGTGGACGCAGTGCGTAACCTGCGCGGTAACTGGTATGCTTATAGAGCTTTTATGCGAGGCGGTGTTTGCTCAGGCGGGGTATTTCGTGTGCAAAAAGTGGCGGCAGCGCGGCGTTGGTAAAGAATATTTCGCTTTTGTAAACGAAAGAAAGGGGATGGCGTTGTGAAAATACTTATTACCGGAACTTCGCGGGGGATAGGAAAGGCAATAGCCGTTAAATTCCTTTCCGCAGGTCATACCGTGGAGGGAATAGATATTTTACCGCCGGATATCACGCATAAAAATTATATTCATCATACCTTTGATTTGCTGGGGGGCGAACTGCCGGAAATACACGGCGCGGAAATTTTAATTAATAATGCCGGCGGGCAGAATACGGGTTCCGATATCGACGTAAACTTGAAATCTGCAATACGCGTAACCGAAAAATACGGCTTGCGCGCGGGCGTAAAAAGCATACTGTTTATAGCTTCGGCAAGCGCGCGTACAGGTTCGGAATTCCCTGAATATGCCGCAAGCAAGGGCGGGGTTGTGGCTTATATGAAAAACGTTGCTATGCGCGCGGCGGAGTTCGGCGCAACCTGCAACAGCCTGTCTCCGGGGGGAGTGTTAACCGCCTCTAACGACAGGGTGATAAACGAGCCGTCGCTCTGGTCGAAAATTATGAAGGTAACGCCGCTAAAAAAATGGGCGGAGGAGGAAGAAATAGCGGAGTTTGCCTATTTTATGACGGCGGTAAACAGGTCGATGACGGCGCAGGATATTCTGGTGGATAACGGCGAAGCGAATAATTTTACGTTTGTATGGTAAAATAACCGCGCGTAAAATGACAGTAAATTATTTACAGTCATATTTTACGTAATTGCGCCGCATACTCTTTTTGAGCGGGAAAACGCTCGAAAGAGGAGAAAAGATGGAAAAATTTATTTTCGGGCTCGCCGTAGGTATGGCGGGCGGAGCGCTCCTTGTGGCGAACAACTGCAAACTCCGCAATCTGGTTAAGAAAAATCAGGAAGATATTATGCAGAAAGCGGAGCAGTATATCGACCGTAAATTAGAAGAATACGGTTGCAGCGCAGGCGAGCAGGGCGGCGAAGAGGAGTAAATCCCTTTATAGCGTAAAAGCCAAATAAGCCGCGGGCGGAATTTATTTCGTCCGCGGCTTTATTTTGTATTAATTTGCCATAGAAAATAAAGGCAGAAATATATATTAAATAATTATTGTAAAATGCAAACCGTTGTGATATAATCTAAAAGTAAATAATTTAGCGGCAGGTACAAAGGCGTTGGAAAGATACGTGGCTTTAGATATAGGCGACAAAAGAATAGGCGTTGCCGTTTCCGACCCGTTTAACACCTATGCGCTTCCTTCTTTGACGTACCACCGTAAAGCATTTAAAGAGGACGTTAAGGCAATAGCCGAAATCGCCGCAGAAAAGGGCGCAACGCTTATTGTCTGCGGACTGCCCGTAAATTTCGACGGAAGCGAAGCGTTGCAAACGAAAAAGACCGAACGGTTTATCGCCGCGCTTAAAGAGGAGATAAACGTGCCCGTAGTTTGCGAGGACGAACGGTTTACTACCGTAATGGCGCACGAAACTCTGATATCGGAAGGGATGCGCAGGGAAAAGCGCAAATCGTACGTCGACGCGCTTGCCGCCGCCAATATTTTGGACGGATATTTGCAGAAAATTAACAAAAAAGGAGTTTAAACCATGGCAGAAAATAAAAACGCTACCGATGATGAGATAGAGGAAGAGGGTATTATCGAACTTGTGGACGATGATGACAACATAATTAAATTCAGGCTTTTGGACGTAACCGAATACAAGGGTGAAAAATACGCTTTGCTGCTTGCCGCCGAGCCTAACGACGCGGTTGCCGACGACGAGGTGGCTATTTTCCGCTATAAGGAAGAGGAGCAGATTTTAGAGCCTATCGAAGACGAGGCGCTGTTGGAAGAGGTGTTTGAATTTTACCAGAACGAGGACGATGAAGGCTGATTTTGCGATGGGATAGTTTGCGCAAATAAGTAAATTTCAAAATTTGGTATGAGATTAAAAATAAATTTGACAAATGCGCGCCGCGCGGCGAAAATTTTAGCCGCGCGGCTTGTTTTCTGCTTTACAAAAGCTTAAAATTCTGCTAAAATATCAAAGCTATAAAAATTCACACCCGTAAGGCGGGCTGTCCGTGGCGGAAAAATCTTTCAATTCCGTGTTAGCAGCTCTTTGATAATGCGTTTACGGGGAGGTTTAACGGAGGTTTTATATGGCAGTTATCACTATGAAACAGCTCCTCGAGGCTGGCGTACATTTCGGTCATCAGACAAGAAAATGGAACCCCAAGATGGGCAAGTACATCTATGCGGCGCGCAACGACATTCACATTATCGACTTGCAGCTTACCGTAGGTTTGGTGGAAGAGGCGTACAAATTCGTTTGCGAAACCGTTAAAGAGGGCAAGTCGGTTTTATTTGTAGGCACAAAGAAACAGGCGCAGGACGCCATTAAAGAAGAAGCTGAAAGATGCGGTCAGTATTACATCAATTCGCGTTGGCTCGGCGGTACGCTCACCAATTTCAAGACAATCCGTTCGCGCATCGACAGAATGGTTAAGCTTGAAAAGATGGAAGAAAACGGCGAATTCGAGCTTCTTCCCAAAAAAGAGGTTGCAAAACTCAAAGAGGAAATGACAAAACTGCAAACCAATCTGGGCGGCATCAGGGATATGAGCAAAATGCCCGGCGTTATGTTTGTGGTTGACCCCCATAACGAAGATATCGCGGTTGCCGAGGCAAGGAAACTTAACATTCCCATCGTTGCTATAACCGACACCAACTGCGACCCCGATTTAATCGACCACGTTATCCCCGGCAACGACGACGCTATCCGTGCGGTTAAACTTATAGCAAGCGTAATTGCAAACGCGGTTATCGAGGCAAATCAGGGCGAAGCTTATTCGGTTGAAGAAGAAATAGAAGAGGCGGCTGCGCCTTCCGAACCCGCGTCTATCGAAGAGGTTGTGGAAGCAGCCGAAGAAACAAAGGCTGAGTAAGTAAGTAAAATTTGCAATGCAGAATTAATTTAAGGCGAATATATCGCAGCGGCGTTAGCGTTTATTTGATTCTGCGCTATGTTTAAAAAAGAAATTACCATTAAAAGGGAGTAAATATTATGGCATTCACGGCAAAAGACGTAATGACTTTAAGAGATAAGAGCGGCGCTGGCATGCTTGATTGCAAGAAGGCTTTAACCGACGCCGACGGAGATATGGAGAAGGCTGCCGAGCTTTTGAGAGAGCGCGGCATAGCAAAGGCGGTTAAGAAGGAAAGCCGTATTGCGGCGGAAGGCGCGGTTGGCGCTTATGTATGCGAAAAGTGCGGCGTTGGCGTGCTGTTGGAAATCAACTGCGAAAGCGATTTCGTTTCCAAGGGCGATAAATTCCACGGCATATTAGACGCAGTTGCAAAAGTAATCGCCGAAAATAAGCCCGCCGACGTAGACGCGCTTTTAGCTTGTTCGTTAGACGGCGCTACGGTTAAGGATTATATAACGTCAGCAACCGCCGTTATCGGCGAAAAGATCGCAATCCGCAGATTCGAGGTTTACGAAACCGCGGGCAAGGTTGAAACGTATATTCATATGGGCGGCAAAGTGGGCGTTATGGTCGAGGCGGTAGATTTTACCGCCGGCAGCGAAGAAACTCTGCACGATATCGCGTTGCAGATTGCCGCAAGCAGACCTTCCTATGTAACCGACGCAGAGGTTCCTGCCGAGGTTATCGAAAAGGAAAAGGAAATAATGCTCGTTCAGATGCAGAACGACGAAAAGAACGCTAAGAAGCCCAAGGAGATTCTGGAAAAAATCGTTATGGGTAAAATGGGCAAGTTCTATTCGGAAAACTGCCTGTTAAAACAGGCGTTCGTAAAGGACGATTCGCAGACGGTGGAACAGGTTATCGGCAAAAAATTTAAGGTAACGCGTTTTGTGCGTTGGGAAATGGGCGAGGGTATCGAAAAGAAGCAGGAAAACTTGCAGGACGAGGTTGCCAAGCAGGTTGAAGCTATGAAGAAGAACTAAGTTACAAAAAAAGTTTATGTTCCGCGCGGCGATGTAGTCGCGCGGACATTTTTTTGTTTTAAATTATTTTATGTAAATGTTGATTTACTTTGGCGGGTATGCTATAATTTGGTAGTGGGAATATAAATAGGAGTGACAGTCGGTATGCAACCTAAGTACAAAAGAGTGCTGATAAAACTTTCGGGCGAGGCTCTGGCGGGCAAAGAGGGGCACGGTTTAAACGAAAACGTAATATCCGGCGTTGTCGACCAGATTGAAGCCATAAAAAAAATGGGCGTGGAAATTGCCCTTGTTATAGGCGGCGGCAATTTCTGGCGGGGGCGTCAGGGAAAGAAGATGGACCGCACCACTGCCGACCATATGGGAATGCTTGCCACAGTTATGAATTCGCTTGCCATGATGGACGCTTTGGAACAGCGCGGTATAGCCACAAGGGTACAGACGGCGCTTATTATGACGTCGCTTGCCGAACCTTATATTCTGCGCAAAGCTTTAAACCATTTCGAAAAGGGAAGAGTGGTTATTATGGCCTGCGGCACCGGCAACCCCTATTGTTCAACGGATACGGCGGCAGCCCAGCGCGCCTGCGAAATTCAGGCTGACCTTCTGATGATGGCTAAAAATATAGACGGTATATACGATTCCGACCCGAAAATCAATCCGAATGCAAAAAAATACGACCATATAAACTATATGGACGTAATTAAAAACGGAATAAAGGCGATGGACGCTACGGCTGCGACTATGTGTATGGAAAACGACGTGCCGGTAATAGCCTTCGGGCTTGACGAACCCAATTCGATTGTTCGCGTCGTCTGCGGCGAAAAGCTGGGTACGGTTATTGATAATCATTAAATTATTTTAAAAACAGGGAGATAACATTATGGAAAACGAGCTTATTGAAGAAATATTGCTTATTTTGGACGACAAACTCGAAAAGGCGGTTTCGGTGTTAAAGGAAGATTTTGCCGCTATAAGGGCGGGACGCGCCAATCCGCATATACTGGATAAAGTTACCGTCGACTATTACGGCGCTATGACTCCCGTAACGCAAATGGCTAACGTTTCGGTGCAGGAAGGCAGATGTCTTGTAATTTCGCCTTGGGATATGTCGGCTTTAAAGGGCATTGAAAAGGCTATTCAGATTTCCAACATTGGATTAACGCCCACCAACGACGGCAAAGTTATCAGGCTTGTATTTCCCGAGCTTACCGAGGAGCGCAGGCGCGACCTTGTAAAGCAGATTAAAAAGATGGGTGAAGAAGCTAAAATTGCTCAGCGTAATGTTCGTCGCGACGCAATGGACGGGTTGAAAAAGCTTAAAAACGATAAAGTTGTTTCCGAAGACGAATTTTCCGCGGGTGAAAAGGAAGTGGAAAAATTAGTATCCGACGCGGTTGCAAAAGTTGACGCAACCGTAGCCGCAAAAGAGAAAGAAATAATGACGGTTTAAGCCGCTATAGTCTTCTTCTATTTTTTAAACGTCTGTGCGTTTGCCTGTTTAAAACGGTAAAACGCTAATGCGGAAAATTTTAAATGGCAAAAAATAAAATTTTGAAAATTCCCGAACACGTCGGGATAATAATGGACGGTAACCGCCGCTGGGCAAAAAAGCGGCTTATGCCGTCGGCTTCCGGTCACGGAGCAGGCTTAAAACGTATGGTGGCGCTTGCCGAAAAGGCAAAAGCTGCCGGCGTTAAATACCTAACCGTATTCGCGCTTTCAACCGAAAACCTTTTGCGCCCCCAAGAAGAGCTCGATAAAATGTTCGAGCTTATACGTAAACAGTTTAACGGCTGTATAGAAAAGCTGTTAAGTTGCGGCGCTGCGGTTAAAGTTATAGGAGATTTATCTTTTCTGCCGCAGGATATAGCGCAACTGATTTTGAACGGCGTAAATAAATCGCCTGAAAGTGCAGATTTCACGTTTGTTTTGGCATTATGCTACGGCGCACGCAACGAAATTGTGCGCGCGGCAAATTGTGCCGTTTCAGAAGGAAAACAGATAACGGAAAGGGAGTTTTCCGACAGGTTGTATACTTGCGGTATTCCCGACCCGGACTTTATTATAAGGACGGGCGGCGAATTAAGACTTTCCAACTTTTTGCTGTGGCAGGCGGCCTATGCCGAACTGTATTTCACAAAGGTGCTTTTTCCCGATTTTACCGATGACGAGTTTGAAAAAGCGTTGGCCGATTATTCGGAAAGGGACAGGCGTTTCGGCAAGGGTTAAAGGAGTTTAAATTAATGAAAAAAAGGGTTATAACCGGAATTTTCTACGTAATCGTTATGGTGGGAATTCTGGTTATGAAATTGCTTATTCCCGAAGTAAACGGGGTAGAGTACGGGGCGCTTGGCGTTGACGTAATGTTTTGGGCGATATCGGTTATAGGCGCGTTTGAATTTACAAGGGCGCTGGGCGAAAGAAAGCGGATAACCGACGCCGAAGGCAACATTATCGTAACCGACGGCATTTCAAACGCGCAGCGGTGGGCTGTTATCGCCACTTGCGCGCTTATGATTCCCGCTTTTGTAATAGGCAAATTTGTGGCCGTAAGTTACGGTGATATGCGTTTGGGCGGGTTTGCCCTGGTTTTATTGCTTGCCGTGGGCAGCGTCGGGGCTATGGTTACCGCTTCGTTAACCGTTTTCGATCACGAAAGAAGCGACTTGAAGAGCACGGCGTATGCCGAACTGTGTCTTTTATATTGCGGCGCTCTTGCAAGCGTAGGCCCAAATATAAACCATATGACGAATAATTCGGACGTGGCGATACTTTTCCTGTTCGTTTTGGTGCCTATGGTGGATACCGGCGCGTTTTTTGTGGGCAAGCTGTTCGGAAAAGTGCTGCCTTTAAAGCTTGCGCCGCATACCAGTCCCAACAAAACGGTTGTAGGCGCCGTGGGCGGCGTGCTGGGCGGAATTCTTGCCGGCGTTGTTACCTGGCTTATATGCAACTATACTACGGCGGTTAATTTTGTCAATTTCTCGAACATGCCCGACGTTGCCGTGCTTATGCTTATTGCGGTTCCTACCGCAATATTGGCACAGCTGGGCGATTTGTTTGAAAGCGCTATTAAACGCGGATGCGGCATAAAGGATATGGGAAAAATTTTACCCGGACACGGCGGAATTCTGGACAGGTTTGACAGTATGCTGTTTGCAACCGTGGCAATTGTTGTTTGCTTTATGGTTATATGGGTTTCGTAAATTTCAAGTAAAATATTCGGCGGCGGATGCGCCGCCGCTTTTATTATATAAACAGACATTAAATAAAATTTAAAGGGTATAATATATATGAAGAAAGTTGCTCTTATCGGCAGCACGGGTTCGATAGGCAGGCAGGTGCTAAACGTAATAAGAAGGCATTACGGCGAATTTACGGCGGTTGCCTTGATTGCCGACAGTTCGGCGGACTTGCTTTTAAGCCAGATTAGCGAATTTAAGCCGCGTTTTGCAGCTCTTACTAACGCGGAAGCGGCAAAACGCATTAACGACGTTCCTGCGGGCATATCGTTTCTGGCGGGCGTAGATGAGGCTTTACGGGCGCTTGAAGAGTGCGGGGCGGACGTTGTTGTGGTTGCTTGCGGCGGCTTTGCGGGTCTTAAATACAGCCTGAAGGCGGCGGAGCTTAATATACCTTTGGCGCTTGCGAATAAAGAATCTTTAGTTTGCGGCGGCGATATATTAATGCCTGAAATAAACGAAATAATGCCGGTTGACAGCGAACATTCCGCAATATGGCAATGTTTGGGGTTTAATCGCAACGCACAGTTTGACAGCCTTGTTATAACCGCAAGCGGCGGCGCCTTTCTAGGCAGAAATTGGGATACGCTTTCAGACGTGACGCCCGAAGAGGCGCTTCGCCACCCCACGTGGAAGATGGGTGCAAAAATTACCGTCGACTGCGCCACTTTATTAAACAAGGGCTACGAGATAATCGAGGCGCACCATCTTTACAATGCTGAGTACGGCAAAATATCGGCGGTAATACATCCGCAAAGCATAGTTCATTCTATGGTGCGGTTTGCCGACGGAGCTACGCTTGCCCAACTTTCGTATCCGACTATGGAGGTGCCTATACAGTTGGCGCTTTCGTTTCCCCGACGGTGCGACTGTAATTTAAAGCAACTCGATTTTGACAAAGCTCTGTCTTTGGAATTTCTGCCGCTCGAACGTAAAAAGTTTCCGCTTTACGATTTGGCTTTAACCTGCGGGGAAGAGGGCGGAGTGCTGCCCGCCGCGCTTAACGCGGCAAGCGAGGTTGCCGTAAACGCCTTTTTAAAGGGCGGGCTGCGGTTCACTGATATTTATACCGTTACGGATAAAGTGATTTTAGCAACTGAAAATTCACGGGCGGAGAGCTATGAACAGCTTGTTGAGATAGACATAAAAGCCCGTGCCGCGGCAGAAAAGTTTTTAGGCGGCATTTAAATTATTGACGAGGTAAAATGACGAAAAGTTTGCTGATTTCGGGCGCGGGCGGCACTGTGCTGTCGGTGTTTCTTGCAATTTTAATATTGCTTGCAATGATATGCGTGCACGAATTCGGGCACTTTCTGGCGGGCAGGGCGCTGGGGTTTAAAATAAACGAATTTGCCGTAGGCTTCGGACCAAAACTGTTTAAGCGCAGGGGCAAAAAGCACGGTACTCTGTTTTCCGTGCGCGCGGTTCCGCTGGGCGGATTTTGCGCTTTTCAGGGGGAAGACGACGAGCAGGACGATCCTGCGTCCTTCAACAACAAAAAGCCGTGGCAGCGCATTATCGTACTTGTAAGCGGCGCGCTTATGAACTACTTACTGGCGCTGATTTTAATTATAGTAGGATTTTTTTCGTTCGGGCAGCCGTGCTATAAAATGGGCGCCGTAGTAGAAAGCGAAACGTATACCGCCGAATATTCGCTTGCCGAAGGCGACGTTATTTTGGGCGTACAGGGCAAAAACGTTTATTTTGCAACCGATTTAATTGCGGCGCTTAAAGGGAAGAGCGAGGGCGATAAAGTAGTATTCGACGTCGAGCGCGGCGGCGTACGGCAAAACGCCGAAGTGGTATTGCGCGCCGATTGCAACTTTAAAAATTCGTCGGATATAAGCAAACTTTGGCGGGCGCTGGGTTCGGATACTTACGAGGGGGAGGACGGCAATCTTTACTGGTGCGTAACGGCGCAAAATTGCCGCTTTTCTTTCTTTTCCACAATCGGGCGGTCGTTTGCATACTCTTTTAAAACAATGGGCACTATTTTCAGGGTGCTGGGCGAACTCTTAACCGGCAGTTTGGGTTTAAGCGCCATGGGAGGACCCGTTACCACCATAAGGCAGACGGGCGCCATTGCGGTGCAAGGCGTACAGAGTTTTTTGCAGGTTGCGGCATATATAGGGGTCAATCTGGCGGTTTTCAATCTTTTGCCTATCCCTGCGCTGGACGGGAGCAAGGTAATTTTTTGTTTAATCGAATGGATTTTCAGAAAGCCCGTGCCGCGCAAAGTTGAGGCTATAATTCATGCGGTGGGGTTTGTGCTTATTATCGGTTTTGCCGTGCTTGTAGATTTAATGCAGTTTGCCAGATGTTGAAATATTTTAAATTAAACGCGCCGGCGCTTTTTTAAAAAGCGCCGGCGCGTAAAGTTTTATTGTAAGTTATTCGTCGATAGAGCCGTCTAATTTATTGTTTTCGGCGTTGCGTGCGGTTGTATGCGCGACAGGTTGTTCGTCGGCAACCGTTTCGTCGGTTAATTTGTCTTGTTTGCCGTCTCTCTTGCGGTCCATCATAGCAAGCAGTCTGTCAAGAGCCCTGCATTTTGCCGTGGAAAACAGTACGGCAACCGCAATTGCGCAGTCTGCTGGCAGGTAAACGCTTTGGTATATAAACGAATAAACAAACATATTCGTAGCGGGCAAATCCACCCAAATCGAGTTTTCCGCAAAATATACGAATCCCGAAAACAGATGAAAGATAAATCTTGCAACGTAAACGAGAACGGTGCCAATAGTTACTTTTGCCGCAAGAGAAAGTTTTCCGAATTTCGAGGCAAAGCCCATAAGCCCTATGCTGGCGAACGCAAGCACGTAGTCGAGGAAAAAGGTAAGCGGCGTTAGAATATAGGGGCCTGAAATGAAATTGAAAAGCCCCAGCATTATGCCCGCCAAAGTACCCTTTACAGGTCCGTATTTATAGGCGTATACAAGCAAAGGCACAAAGCTTGCAAGCGTAATCGAGCCGCCGAATTGCACGGGCGTAAATTTAATAAACGACAGCGCGAACGACAGCGCAAGGCAAACTCCGGCATACGCTATTTCGTGGGTAGAGTACTTTTTTACAAAAATACATGTAAGCGTAAGCACTATCGCCAACGCGGCGATAACGCCTATCGATACCCATGTTACAATGTCCGTCGTACGTTCGGATACGGCGGAGAGCAGTGAAAATTGAAACATAAAAACCTCCTGTTAACCGCCGTGTAAAAACAAGCACCCCGAAATTAATATTCCGGGGTGCAAAGAAAACACATCTTTGGTACTATCGCTCAACCATTACGTTGCCGATTCAAAGGGTATAATCTCAGCCGCGGTTTAAAATTTTCCGCAACACCCCCGACGGTTATTAAATTGTAATTAAATTATATTCCCGAAAACGGATAAAGTCAATTGAATTTTAAAAACGTTTGTTATATAATAATTAAAAATAATATACGGTGAAATAATGGCTTTTAATTTTTACGCTTTTCTTGACAGAATGAAATATATTAAACGCTGGTCGCTTATGCGCTCGGTCCGCGAAGAAAATATAATGGAGCATTCGCAACAGGTTGCAATGCTGGCGCATGCGCTTGCGGTTATAAACAATAAGGTGTACGGCGGCAGTGCGGACGCCGAAAAGTGCGTGTTGTACGCCGTTTACCACGAATGCGGCGAAGTTATGACGGGCGATTTGCCTACGCCCATAAAATATTTTAACAATTCCATTCACGGCGCCTATAAAAGCCTTGAGGACAAGGCTTGCGATAAACTGTTGGAAATGCTTCCAAGTGAAATGAAAAGCGAAATAGCCTTCTACGTCAGGCCCGACGTTAACAGCGAAGAATATAAGCTGGTAAAAGCGGCTGACAGGCTTGCCGCGTACATAAAGTGTCTTGAAGAGCACCGTTGCGGAAATACCGAGTTTGTAAAGGCAAAAAAGAGTATAGAGGCCGATTTGCACTCCCGCAGGATGCCCGAGGTGGAATATTTTTTCAAAACGTTTATTTCCGCGTTTAATTTAACGCTTGACGAGCTGGAGGGAGGAATTAACGATTAAGTCGGTTATTTAAAATCTGTTAATTTAAAAATAAAAAAGCCCCTGCGTTTAAACCCGGGGGCTAATCTTTTAAAAATTCTAAAATATCTTCCACTCTACACTCAAGTATTTTACACAAATCGTTTACGGTTACGGGAGTAATCCCTTTATTATTTCGCAAACGCGAAATAGTAGCGCTGCTTATATCATATTTGTTAATAAGAGTGTAGGTTGTTTTTCCGCTGTCTTTCAGCGTTTTCCAAAACGGAGTAAAACTAATCATAGTCATATTTTAATGTATAGCCAAATACTTGACAATGTTATAATTCTAAACATAATTGTTGCTGTGGCTATAATTGTTGAGAATATACTGCAAAAATGCTTTTTATTCCGAAGGGTTTAAAACAGGGCTTCTTATTGGTATAGAGGTAGGGGAGTGGGCGGGCGGAAGAGTTAAAGCGCTGAATAATATTAAACCCCGCGCAATGCGTCGCGCGGGGTGAAAATTTTTATTTAGTTTTAGGTTCGGAATCAACATCCCACGGTGCATAACGCCATTTGGGTTGAACCCGCGCAACTTTGGCTGTACACGCCGCCGTTGCTAAATAAACCGTTTCGGATTTCAGATTCCTTCTGAAAATTTGTACATCGGAGTTTACCTTACCTTATCTTCGTTAGTTTTGCAAAACAGTTTTCTCATAAACCTACTCCTTTTGCAATACTGTAATTCAGGTATTCCGGGCGGTTGCTTTAAGCTATCCGCTCAATTTGGTTAACTTGATACTGTAAATTAAATTTTAAAATTCCTTGTCCGGCTTTCGCCGCTACTTATAGGTCATAATAGCTTACTCCCGATTAATGTTGCCAGCTAACATTTTTTGTAAGTTATTTTCTTTTTGTACTTTAAGTATATCACAATCTAACAGGTTGTCAATAGGTTTTTAAAAAATTTTTTGTGAAAATTTTTCCTTTAAGGCAAAAAAATTTTATTATATAATAGTGAAACGCTAACCTTTTTTAAAATTATTTGATATAATATAGCGGTTTACAAAATTCGTTTTATTGCGGAGAGTTAAATATGTTTTACGTTGACGACGGCTTGGGCTTTGTCGCCGTGCTGGCGATTATAATATTTTTTACAAAAACGTTCGGGCTTATTTTCCGAAAGCTGGGGTTGCCCCAGGTTTTGGGTTTTATAATTGCGGGCGTTTTAATAGGCCCCGCCATTTTCGGCGACTTTTGCGGCGTTTCGCTGATAGGTTTTGAGGGTAACGGCTACCGCGCGCTTTTCAATTTGGCAGTTAACGAAAAAGGGCAGAACTCCGGGTTGGAAATTTTTTCGAAAATAGGCGTTTTGCTTTTAATGTTCGGCGCGGGACTGGAAACAAATTTAAAAGACCTTAAAAATACGGGACTTGCAAGCGCTCTTATAGCGTGCGCAGGCGTAGCCGTACCTATGCTGCTGGGCTTTTCGGTTTCGCTTGCGTTTCCCAACATCGGACTTGGCGTAAACAATCTTTTCAAATGTGTATTTATAGGCACCATTTTAACGGCAACGTCGGTGGCTATAACCGTTTCGGTTTTAAAGGAGCTGGGGAAAGTTAATACCAAACTCGGCACTACTATAGTTTCGGCTGCAATTATAGACGACGTTATAGGTATCGTACTCTTATCCGTTGTACTGGGCTTTGCAAAGGGCGGCGCTACTGCGGAAAACGGTTTCGAAGCGTTTAAGGCAACCTGGTACGGCACGGTAATTATGATTGTTGCGTTTTTCGCTGTAGCCATAAGTTTGGGTTGGGTAGTATCAAAAGTTTTTAAATGGCTTGACAAACGTTGGCCCGGCAAGCACCGCATTTCGGTGTATTCGCTGGTAGTGCTGTTCGGGTACAGCTGGCTTGCCGAAAAAATTTTCGGCGTGGCGGACATTACGGGCGCCTTTCTTGCCGGCGTAGTGCTTTCTACCGACCACCGCGCAAGCGTTTATATCGACCAGCAGGTTGAGGTGGATTCGTACACGCTGTTTGCCCCCGTGTTTTTTGCAAACATTGGTATAAGTCATATTACTTTTGCGGGTATGAATCCGTCGATACTGCTATTTGCGCTTGTTGCCGTTATTGCGGGGCTTGTAGGCAAAGTTGTCGGATGCGGCGCCGTTTTCAAATCGTTTAAATACAGCTGGCGGGAAAGCGCGGTAGGCGGCGTGGGTATGATGGCCAGGGGCGAGGTTGCGCTTATAGTCACTCAGAAGGTTACCGATTCGGCTTTGGGCGTCAACGCTCTCGGGCAGGGATTTATGTTGATGACGGTATTGTTGATTTTGGTTTCGTCGGTTTTAACGCCCGTTTTGCTTAAAGCGTTTTATAAAGGCGTTAAGGAAGAGCCTAAGCTATTGCCGGAAATAGACCCTGACGATTAAAAAAGATTACTTTAAATAAAAAGCCGCGCTCGCTTTATAGCGAACGCGGCTTTTTATTTATGCCTTAAAAATTGTTTTCATACAGGCGGTACGTTTAAATTTACGTAAGGTTACATTTTTTATTTTAAATAGAAATCGTTGCCCACTTTAATAACGTCGACTTTCTGCGCCATTTCGCCTAAGAATATTTTAAGCGCGGGTTTTTCGTTGCTCTTGCCTTCAAAATCTACGGTAAGCGTAGTTTTTTCAACCGAAGCTATATGCATAACGTCGCCGCTGTCGCCGTCTTCTATAAGGTTGCCCGCGGCAATCTGCTCGTCGTCGTTTAAAGTTATCAGACAGTTTTCGTCAAGATGCTCTTCAACCGATATTTCGGGCGAAGGCGATAAAATATTTGTGCCCGCATAAACGGTGTATTTCTTATGCTTTTTGTCGAAATCGCTTTGCAAACGAATATCGTAAGTGGCGTCGTCGAATTTTTTGCCTATTTTCTTGAAAAATCCGGAAACTTTGCCTTCTTTCTTTTCTTCGGACTGTTCGCCGTTGGTTTTTTCTTCGTCTGCCATATTATTTCACCTCCGCGGAGATTTCGTTTTTAACGTGTACGTCAAGCTGTTTAAAGGGTATTTCAATGCCGTTTTCGTCAAATGCCTTTTTAATATTGTCTATAAGCGCAAAATTAACCGTCCAGTAATCGGGTCTGTTGCACCATACGCGCACCGTAAAGTCAAGCGAGCTTTCGTTCATGTTCGAAAGTTCGACAAAGGGGGCGGGCTCGTTGAATACAAGTTCGTTTTCGCCGCACACTTTTTTTATAATTTCTTTTACAAGCGCAACGTCAGAACCGTATGCAACCTGCATAACCAAATCCACGCGGCGCGTGTCCTTTGCGGAAGCGTTTACTATTACGTTGTTTGCAAGCGCGCCGTTGGGAATTACAACCGCCTTGTTGTCGTTGGTTACTATATGCGTGTAAAAAAGTTTAATGTCTTCAACAGTGCCTTCCTGTCCGTTACTTGTAATGTAATCGCCTATTTTAAAGGGACGCATAACAATAATTATAACGCCGCCTGCAAAGTTAGAAAGCGTGCCCTGAACGGCAAGTGAAATACCTACGCCTATTGCCGCTACAACCGCGGAGATGGAGGCGGTTTCTATGCCTAAATATCCGATAAGACATATAAGTACTAAAACTTTTAAAACAATTCTGGCGGAAGAGGTGCCTACGCGCGCAAGCGTTTCGTCGGCGCCCTTTTTGTGTAAGCGCTTGTAAATCTTTTTGGTTATTCCGCTTATAACGGCAAACGAAATAATCAGCAAAAGCAAAGCAATGACTATTTTTACGCCCGTATTTGTCAGCCAGTCTACAATTTTACTCCATACGTCCGACCATGTTACGCCGCCGCCCGACGTTGCCGCCGTGTCGGCCGCTTCTCCCTCGTTGACAAGCAAGTTGAAAAACATATAATTTCTCCTTATTTTTTATACAAACGTAATTATATCAACTGTTAAAAATAAATGCAACAGCGTGTTTTGTGATAATTTTGTGAAATTTGTTTTTTTAAGGGGAAGGCAAGGATAAAATAAACCGCGGCGCCGATAATAAATCCGCGCCGCGTAAAAAATATTTAGTTGAAAATTTTCAGTGCGACATAATCCAGTTTCTAACCTGTTCGCGACCGATAGGCGTAATACTTTCGCAAGGGTATTTCGATTGCGCTCCTCCGTTGGTGTAAATAAAATATCTGCCTTCTAAAGTAATGTAAAGCGTTTCTTCGTAACCTGTCTCGTCGCCGGGAGCGCCGTAAGTAAACTTTTTATCTAACGTGGAGCTTTGCGTATCGTAAACGGCTCCTTCAATGGTCTTTTTCATCCGTCAACCCTCTTTTTAACATTTTATCACTTTTTACAAAGTTAGTCAATATCCGTGCTTCCTAATTGCCAATCGGTGTAAAAATGTATATCCTTTAACATTTTGTGAAATTTTATTACTTTTGAGTTTTGTAAGTATTGTCAAGTAAAAACGCTTGACAGGCGGCCGGAAGCGGTTTATAATTCCATTGCAATGGAAAAGCTGAAATTTATGCGTTTATGGGATTTGTACGGCGGTTTGCTGACGGAAAACCAGCGCGAAATATGCAGAATGTTTTTCGAACTCGATTTAACCGTTTCGGAAATAGCCGAGCAGAAGGGCGTTTCGAGGCAGGGCGTTTCGGAGTGTTTAAACCTCTGCAAAAAGCAGCTTAAAGAGTACGACGACAAGTTAAAACACGACAGGCTTTTAACAGAGGGCGACGTTTTTACGTCGTGCGTAATGACCGACGTTATGCGCTGGTCGGAAGATTTTATGAAATTGCACCCCGAATATGCCGCGGATATTGCAAATTTACAGGCTATTTTAGATAGGGACTACTCGGAAGAGGTTGCCGACTGTTTAAAGAAAATGGGTAAGGAGTAAGGTAAAATATGGCGTTGTTTTCATCGTTATCCGAAAGACTTAATCACATATTTTCCAAGCTTACGAAACGCGGACGCCTTACCGAGCTGGAAATAAAAACTGCAATGCGCGAAGTGCGCGTAGCTCTGTTGGAAGCGGACGTAAACGTCAGGGTTGCCAAACAGTTTTGCGCCGACGTTTCGGAAAAGGCTGTGGGACAGAAAATTTTGGAAAGTTTGAACCCCGCGCAGCAGGTTATAAAAATAGTTAACGAAGAGCTTATAGCGCTTATGGGCTCGCAAAACGCAAAACTTGCCGTAGCTTCCAATCCGCCTACTGTAATTATGATGTGCGGTTTGCAGGGTGCTGGTAAAACCACGCTTTGCGGCAAGCTTGCTCTTCTGCTTAAAAAGGGGGGCAAAAAGCCCCTTTTGGTCGGGTGCGACGTTTACCGCCCCGCAGCTATAGAGCAGCTTAAAGTGGTTGGCAAAAACGTGCAGGTAGAGGTGTTTGAAAAGGGCACGCAAAATCCCGTTAAAACGGCTCCGCAGGCAATAGATTACGCGAAATCGATGGGCTATGACACAGTTATAATCGATACCGCGGGGCGTCTTGAAATTGACGAAGCGCTTATGCGCGAACTGGAAAATATCAAAAAAGCCGTGCGCGTGGACGAAATTTTGCTTACGGTAGACTCTATGATGGGTCAGGTTGCCGTAAACGTAGCCAAAACTTTTAACGAAAGGCTGGAGGTTACGGGCATAGTTTTAACCAAACTTGACGGCGATACCCGCGGCGGCGCATGCCTTTCAATTAAGGCGGTTACGGGCAAGCCTATTAAATTTATAGGCGTTGGCGAAAAATCCACCGATTTGGAATATTTCTATCCCGACAGAATGGCTTCCCGTATTCTTGGTATGGGCGACGTGTTGTCGCTTATTGAAAAGGCGCAGGAAGCGGTGTCCGCAGAAGAAGCCAAGAAGATGCAGAAGAAGATGATGGAAAACTCCTTCACGCTGGAAGACTATCTTATTCAGTTTGAAAGTATGAAGAAGATGGGCGGCGCGCAGGCTTTGGTTTCTATGATGCCGGGGCTAAGCGGCAAGGTCAAGGACGGGGATATCGACGAAAACAGAATAGAGCGCACAAAGGCAATAATTTTGTCTATGACTCCGAAGGAGAGGGTAGAACCTTCAATAATAAACTCGTCCAGGAAAAAGCGCATTGCCGCGGGCAGCGGCACAAGCGTGCAGGAAATTAACCAGCTGTTAAAACAGTTCGAGCAGACCAAAATGCTTATGAAGCAGCTTAGAAGCGGTAAAAGAAGATTACCGTTTTAAATAAATTGAGAATTAAAAAATAATTTTTTAGGAGAATATATACAATGGCAGTTAAGATGAGACTTACAAGAATGGGCGACAAGAAATCTCCCTTTTACAGAGTAGTCGTTATCGATTCGAGAAAGGCGCAGTCGGGCGAATACATCGATAAAATCGGTTACGTAGACCCCCTTAAGACCCCCGCGGAAATCAATATCGACGTGGAAAAAGCCAAAGACTGGCTTGCAAAGGGCGTTCAGCCTACCGAAACGGTTAAAAGCTATCTTGTAAAGGCGGGCGTTATCGAGCAGTCGTCCAAACTTTCCGCTCCCAAGACCAACAACAAGAAAAAGAAGAAATAATTTATGGATACCTTAACGTTAATAAAGTATATCGTAGAGCGTTTCGCCGACAAGGTTGACGAAATAGAATACAATGTGGAAGAGAAAGAAACCGCGGTAGAGGTTACCGTGCTTTTAGACCCTTCGGATATGGGCAAGGTGATAGGCAAACAGGGTAAGATAGCTAAAGCTATGCGTACGCTGGTAAATGCCTACACACCGCGCGAGAGTAAAAAATATTTTATCGAAATTAAGGAAAAGGTGTGATTTCACACCTTTTCTTATACGGAAAATTTTTATGAAAAATTATCTTACAATCGCGCAAATCGTTAAACCGCAGGGCATTCGCGGCGAGGTGAAAGTTATAGCGATGACGGACTCTCCCGACGACTTAAACGGTTTCACTCGCGTATATGTCGGGGGTAACGCCTGTAAATTATTAAAAGTGCGCCCTCAGGGAGGCAACTGCGCTTACCTTACGTTAAGCGGTATAGCTGACAGAAACGCCGCCGAACTTTTGCGCGGTATGGAAATTACGGCTTTGCGCGAAGACGCCCCCGCTTTGCCCGAAAATACCTATTATATCCAGGATATTATAGGGTGTAAGGTTGTAAACGACTCGGACGAAATAGGGATAGTGGAAGATATTACGCCCGCGCGAACCGACGTTTATACGGTAGTAAAATCCGACGGCAAAAAGCTTGTTTTCCCAGCGGTGGACGGATTGATTGAAAATATCGATTTAACTGCGCGCACTGTTACGGTTAACGAAATGCGTCTGGGAGAAGTGGCTTTAGAGGATTGAAATGAAAATTACCGTTTTAACGCTTTTTCCCGAGATGTTCGCTCCCCTTAAAGAAAGCATAATAGGGCGCGCGGAAAAGAGCGGCAAAATAGAAATAGAAATAGTTAATATCCGCGACTATTCGGAGGACAGGCACAAAAAGTGCGACGACTATCCTTTCGGCGGCGGCGCCGGTATGGTTATGATGCCGCAACCTATCGGAAGCGCTGTGCAGGCGCTTGACCCCGAGCATAAGGCTTTAAGGCTGTATACCTCGCCCAAGGGTGAAATTTTTACCCAGCAAAAGGCGTGCGAGCTTGCCTTAAGAGAGCGCTTATTAATTTTATGCGGGCACTACGAAGGTGTTGACCAGCGCGTTTTAGACCTGTTTTTCGACGGCGAAATATCTATAGGCGATTATGTTTTAACCGGCGGCGAACTGCCCGCAATGGTGATTTGCGACTGCGTGGCACGCTACGTCGACGGGGTAATCGCGGCGGGTTCGCTTGTAGACGAAAGCTTTTCGGACGGATTGTTGGAATACCCGCAGTATACCCGCCCTGCCGTGTACGGAGGGGTGGGCGTGCCCGAGGTGCTTTTGTCGGGCAATCATGCCGAAATAGACAGATGGCGTAAAAAGCAGAGTGAAAAAATAACTGCCGAACGTCGACCCGACTTGTTAAAAAACGATTTGTAATGCGTAATTAATCACGGTTGAAAACTTATAGATAAATGAAAAGGGGCTTTATGCGTAATTTACAGTGGTTTCCGGGTCATATGACTAAGGCGATGAGAATGATGGAGGAGAATGCGGCGCTATGCGACGGTATTATTTACGTGCTGGACGCGCGCTGTCCCGCCTCGTCGTTTAATCCCGCGCTGAAAAAAATGTTCGGCGCAAAACCCGTACTGTACGTTTTAAATAAAGGCGATTTGGCAGACCAGAGGGCGGACGCATTTGTTAAACTTATCCGTGAAAACGGCTCGTCCTGCGTGCGCATAAACGCCGTTGACAGTCGTTCGCGTCGGGCGTTGGGCGAGTCGGTTGCGGCGCTGGTTGCAGCAAAACGTGAAAGAAATTCGCAAAAAGGATACTCGCAGACTTTCAGATTTATGGTTTGCGGGGTGCCTAATACTGGCAAAAGCACGGTTATCAATCTTTTGGCGGGCAATGCGCGCGCTCAAACGGGCAATAAGGCGGGCGTTACGCGCGGCAAACAGTGGATTCGGCTGGAAGGATACGAACTTTTGGATACGCCCGGCACTACGCCCCCTTCGTTTGTAAACCAAAAGCTCGCGGTGCGCCTTGCGTACGTTGGCAGTTTAAACGATGATATTCTCGACATGGACGATATATCGCTTGCGCTGCTTGAAGAATTAAGTGAAAAATATCCTGCCGCTTTAAAAGAGCGGTACGGTATAGACGGTGGATTAAGTCCTTTGGAAATGCTGGATAAAGTATGCGCCCGCCGCGGATTTATTCTCCGCGGTAACGATTACGATTACGAGCGCGGCGAAAAAGCGGTGATAGACGATTTCCGTAAAGGGCGGCTGGGAAAGATTACGTTAGACAATATTTCAGACTGCGAAGGTTTTAAATTTTAAATGGATAAGCTGGAATACGAAAGACAACTGCTTGAAAGTGGCTTTAACTATATTTGCGGAGTTGACGAGGTGGGTAGAGGTCCGCTCGCGGGACCTGTTGTTTGCGCGGCGGTAATTATGCCGCTCGACAACCTTTTGGAAGGCGTTGACGACAGCAAAAAACTTGCCGCGAAAAAGCGGGAAATATTAAGCGAAAATATATTAAATCGGGCAATTGCCTTCCATATATGTGCCGTTGAACCGCAGATTATAGATGAAATAAACATTTTGCAGGCAACCAGACTGTGTATGAAAAATGCGGTAGAAGGGTTAAATATCAAACCCGATTTCGTGTTGACCGACGGCAATATGACTTTGGATATTTCAATTCCGCAAAAATCGGTTGTAAAAGGCGACGCGCTTAGTTATTCGATAGGCGCCGCTTCGATTGTGGCAAAAGTATACAGGGATAATTTGATGAAGGAATATGCAAAGGTGTATCCTCAATACGGTTTCGAAACCAACGTCGGGTACGGCTCGAAAAAACATATTCAGGCTATTAAAGATTTCGGGTTGACGCCGATTCACCGCAGGAGTTTTACTAAAAAGTGGCAATAAAAGGCGAAAAAAGAAAGCTGGGGTTTAAGGGCGAAGGTAAGGCGGCGCGATACCTTAAAAAAAGAGGCTATAAAATTATTAAACGCAATTATAAGTGCCCTTTCGGCGAAATAGATATAATTGCCGAACAAGGCGGCGTTGTTGCTTTTATCGAGGTAAAAACGCGTACAGGCGACTATTTCGGCGAACCAAATCAAGCCGTTAACAGGCTGCGTATGACGAGATATAAAAACAGTGCCCGATTCTTTTTCGCGCATAAAACTGTTGACTGTACCGTACGCTTCGACATTGTAGAGGTGACGGGCAAGGGCGTAAATCATATCGAAAATGCGTTTTACTGAGCAGCTTATATAATACATATTATATATAGCCGGTTAAATATCGGCATATGCGGTACGCTGGATAGCCGTGTGGAAACAGGTTTGAAAAAGAATTGTGAAAATTATGATACACCCCCTAAAAAGAGTTGCGTTTTTAATTTCGGTTTGCTAAGATAATATGGCAATTAAAAAATAATGACTTTCGGGTATTCCGCTACGGTAGTTTTCCGCAAGAATACTTGGTTTAACGGAGGTAAGTCAAATGAGTAAGTTAATAGAAGCTATCGAGAAAGAGGGGATGAAGGAAAGCGTTCCCGCGTTTAACGTAGGCGACACCGTAAGGGTAGGCTTTAAGGTTATCGAAGGCACGAAGGAAAGAATTCAGAATTTCGAGGGAGTTGTAATTGCCAAAAAGCACGGCGGCATAAGGGAAAGTTTCACGGTTCGCCGTTTATCTTTCGGCGTAGGCGTGGAAAGAACATTCCCCGTACATTCACCCAAAATCGCTTCGATTTCGGTTGTTAAGAGAGGTAAGGTAAGAAGGGCTAAGCTCTATTATCTGAGAGGGCTTACCGGTAAGGCAGCCAAGATACAGGAAATAAGATAATTAAATAAGCTCCCGCTACGCGCGGGAGCTTTTAATTTTTTTACGCATTCGACGTATTGAATGTTATGTGCCTTGCCCTAAAGGTTTACAGAGGTTGATTTATGTTATCCAAAGTTACAAGTTATGCCCTTATCGGTTTAGAGGGCGTGCCCGTAGAGGTGGAAACTGATATAAATAAAGGAATGGTTTCGTACGAACTGGTCGGCTTGCCCGATACGGCCGTAAAGGAAAGCAAGGAAAGGGTTTATTCTGCGATACGCAACAGCCTTTTACACTTTCCCGTTAACAAAGTTACGGTAAACCTTGCCCCTGCCGATATAAAAAAAGAGGGCGCGCAATACGATTTGCCCATTGCCGTTTCGTTGCTTGCCGCAAGCGGACAGCTGAACGCGGATTTAAACGGCGTTGTAATGCTGGGCGAGCTGGCGCTTGACGGAAATCTGCGCGCGGTTAACGGAATTTTGCCGGTGCTTATTTCCGCAAAGGGTAAAGGTTTTAAAAAATTTATCGTTCCCGCCGGCAACGCAAGCGAAGCCAGTTACATAGCCGGCATACAGGTTTACGCGCTGAAATCTTTGCGCGAAACGTTCGAGTTTTTGTCCGGTATGCCTTTCGCGCCGGTCGAGGTGCGCAGTTTCGAGGCGGCGAAAAGCCGTGCGTCGTATTCGTGCGATTTAAGTTTTGTACGCGGACAGGCGGTTGCTAAGCGCGCGTTGGAAATAGCCGTTGCAGGCGGACATAACATTTTGCTTTCGGGGCCTCCCGGAACGGGAAAAACTATGCTTGCGCGGTGCATACCTACGATTATGCCGGATATGACGTTTGAAGAGGCGCTTGAGGTTACTAAAATTTTGTCGGTTTCGGGCGAGCTGGGGGAGGACGGAATAGTTTCGCTGCGCCCTTTCCGCACGCCCCATCATACGGCTACCACTGTGTCGCTGTGCGGCGGGGGCAATTCGAAAATACGCGCGGGTGAAATTTCCAAAGCCCACAGGGGCGTGCTTTTTCTGGATGAACTGCCCGAATATTCCAGAAGCGCTCTCGAATCGTTGCGCCAGCCGCTTGAAGACGGCAAAATAACCGTAACGCGCGCGGGCGGCGCAGTAACTTTTCCCGCCGATTTTATTTTGTGCGCAAGTATGAATCCATGTCCTTGCGGCAATTTCGGGTCGAAAGAAAAGCAGTGTACCTGTACGCCCGCGCAGATAAGAAAGTACCGCGGTAAAATTTCGGGTCCGCTGTTGGACAGAATAGATTTGCAGGTAGAGGTTGACGGTATTAAATACGACGAACTTGCAGGCGATTCGGAAGGGGAAAGCAGCCGCGAGGTTAAATTGCGGGTAGAGCGCGCGCGGGCTATCCAGCGCGAGCGTTTTACTGAAGAGGAAGGCATAAACGTTAACTCGGATATGGGAGAAATGCAAATAAAAACGTATTGCCGTTTGTCGGCGGACTGCGAAGCTATACTGCGCGCCGCATTCGAAAGGCTTAACCTTTCGGCAAGGGCGCGTTCGCGAATAATTAAGGTGTCCCGAACAATCGCCGATTTAGACGCTTCGCCGCAAATTAAGCCCAAACACATACTGGAAGCGACATCCTACCGAAAATTCGACAGTACGGGGCAGATATGATTTACAACGGCAACGAAACAGATCTTATTATTGCCGACAGCATAAAAATTTTGAATTATAAACAGAAAAAGCTGTTGCTTGCGTCGGAAAACGAAAATATCCCCGACAGACAGAAATATGCCGACGCGTTGATTAAAACGCTTGACGACGGAGTATATAATAAAGTAAAGGCGCTTTTCGGGGACGGAAAATACCGTAAAAAAGTATCGGATGAGTTGAACAGGCGCAACGTTGAGTGCGTTACTTATAAAAGCGCGGATTATCCGCAGCAGTTAAAACACATTCCCGCGCCTCCGCTGGTTTTGTATGTTCGCGGAAGAAAGGAACTTTTACGTTCGCGGATGTTCGGCATCGTAGGGTCGAGGCGTACTCCCGCAGCAGTATTGGAAAAATGTAAGCGTTTCAGCGCCGAACTTTCCGAAAAAGTGACGGTGGTTACGGGTATTGCGGACGGCGGTGACAGCGCTGCCGTGGCGGGCGCTATAGATGCGGGTAACGTGATATGCGTTTTGCCGGGCGGTCACGGCGCCTGCGGACTTTCGGACAATACTTTAAATGCAAAAGCTGAAAATAACGGGCTTACCGTAAGCGAATTTGCTCCGTCGGTTCCCGTCCAAAGGCATACGTTTACTTTACGCAACAGGCTTATAGCGGGTTTGTGCGAGGGTGTGCTGGTTGTTTCGGCGGGCGAAAACAGCGGCGCGCTGTCAACCGCGGCATATGCGGCGGATTACAATAAAGACGTTTTTGCGTTTCCATACGGAATCGGTTCGGTTTAGGGCGCGGGGTGTAAAAAACTTATTAAAAACGGCGCCTA
>CAMRSY010000015.1 GCA_947053545.1 uncultured Clostridia bacterium | reverse complement strand
GGTTAACCTTTTTGAACCACGCGACTATCGCGTGGTTTTCTTTATACAATAAAAAGCGGTACAAAATTTTTCGTACCGCTTTTTAAATAGTAAAAAATTAAGCCTACGCTTAGCGTGGGCTTATATAAATGCTGTCATTTCGAGGGATATGAGAATCCTGCGTAGCAGGTTCGATTGACCTAGAGAACCCCCTCGTGGCAGTCCCCAAGCGGTTATAAATATTTTTTTCCTTGTATACAATGCGGTAGGAATTTTGTTCACGTATGAAATGTGAGCAAAAGATTATCGTGTCGCAAGCGGCAGATTTCTTTAACATATTATAAATGCCAACGATGCCGCATGCTTCTCATAATGACACCGAGTGATAGACCGCACTGCAAGTTATGCCGTTGGCGTATTCTTTACCGTGCAAATTGCGTTGGCAGCACTATGTTCCACATCATACTACGCGTTTTAGGCATAGGTATAATTTTCAGGTTAAAAATAGAATTTATTAAAATTTTAAAGCAGGTTTTGCAAACGGCAAAACCTGCTGAATTTATTTTATGAAAAGCTTAAAGCAAACGGCAAACAGCGTGATGTTTAATGCGGTAACCGAGGGAATAACAATCATTTTCATTATGTCGCTTGCCGACGTGGGATTTACGTTTAAAAGGAACGACAGTGCCGAAATAATCAATATAGAAATTATCGTAAGTATTATACATGAGCTAATGTAGCTGTTTGTTGTGGGGCGCACACAGTTTTTACCATAACCTTGCAAGGTCAGTATACCGAAAACGGCAAACTGGACAAGCCCAAGTAAAAGTATTGTTACGGGATAAATCCAGGTTGTGCGCAACTGATTTAAAAATATAAAGCAAAATATAAATTCAATTATTGTTACGGCAAGTACAATGGAAGAGCACTTAAGCAAAGTCAAGCCCTTATTATAGGTTGTTTTTGTTGCGTATGTGGAATTTATATCAAAATTGCTTGAAGCCGTTACGGAAACGCCGTCGGCTTTACCCCTGTCAACCAAACGCATTCTCCTGGGCTCTTGTTCGTATGCAGGTTGTTTGGGCTGAGGCGGAATATAATAGTTTGTCTGAACGGTTCCGTTTGAAGCGGCTTTCTTAAATATTCCGTCTATAAGATTTTTGTAGTCGCGCTCGGTTTCGGGGCGGTTATTATAAATTAGTTTGTCTGTGTTAACGTTTTCCGAATTGGGTACTATGTCGTCTTTGGGTGGATCCTGCCTGCGTATGGGTTCGGATATAAGGCGCAAATAATTTTCGTGCGCAATTCTGCGCGCTTCGCTTTGCTTATCCTCGCCGGCAAAAGCGGCGTCTGTACCTTCTGTGTTTTTTTTCTCGGCGGGCTGCGTTTCCGTAACAGGCTGTTCACCATTAAACGAAACGGCTGGATGCGCATCTGTGAGTGAAGGTTGTGCGCTTGTATGATTCGCGGTTTGTACGTTATCTGCTTGAACCGGCGTTTGCACGCATATTTTTTGCTCGTCGACATATGCAGGTAAAACGGCGCCCTCAATCGCGCGGCGGTATTCCTCGCCGGCCTCAGTTGATTTTTCGGCTTCCTCGTTTTTAATAATCGGAACTCTCGAAACCGAGTTTCTCAAAATAGTAAAATCGACCGGCGTAGGGGCAGGTTGAGAAAAATCGAATGACCTGTCTGAAATCAGACTGTCGATTATCGTCCTCGAATATTCCCATTCGGCAAGATTTTTTTCCGTTATCTCTTTTCCGTTGTCGGTAAGCGTAAAATACTTTCTTCGTCCGCCGTTAGAAACCTCGTCCGTTTTCCAGTATGCTTTAAGATAGCCCTGGTTTTCAAGCCTCTTTAAAGCACTGTACAGCGTCGGTTGTTTTAAAGAATACTGTCCGTGGCTTTTCTGCTCGATATCGTTCATTATTTCGTAGCCGTATTTATCGCGCTCGTATAAAGCGCGTAAAATTATGGTATTGATATGACCGCGAATTAAATCCGAACTAATCGAGTTGTTTTCCTCGCTTTTAACGTGTTCGGCGGTATCTGCGCTGCTCTCTTCAGTATCCGGCTTAATTTCTTCTTCGGAAGGCGGTACGGTAACGGCTTTTTCGTCTTGCACGTCACCGTCATCGATTTCGTAAGGATTATTAATGTTATGAACGTCTAAATTATCTTCTTGCATAACTTCGCTCCATATATTGTGTATATTATACCATATTATACAAGTAATGTCAATTATTTCACAAAATAAAAGGTACTATGTCACACATAAATGAATGCAAAATATTAATTTTAATGGACAAATATATTAAAAAGTGATATATTATTCAAAATTATTTGCCGAGGGTTAAATAAATGTATTGTCATATCAAAAATTATCAGTTAAGGTACACCGACGTTGACGTTTCCGATAATCTTAAACTTTCTTCTTTATTGTCTCTAATGGAAGAATCGGCATGTCTTTCGGCTGACGAACTTGGTTTTGGTTATTCGGTGCTTCAACCTCAAAATATTGGCTTTATAATGGTAAACTGGTATATTGAAATGTACCGTCCTGTTAAACTGGGCGATATCCTTACGATTCATACCTGGCCTATTAAACCTAAAAAAATGATAGTTTTAAGAGATTTTGAATTATATATCGGACAAGAAAAGGTAGGCGTGGCAACTTCGCGCTGGTGTCTTGTCGACCTTGCGGATTTTAAAATGTTGCCCAGTTCCGCGGTGTTCAGCGACGATATGAAATTTAACGATTTTCGTTCGGTTGACGTTTTCAACGTAAAGATTCCCGAAATAGAAGACGGAGAGTTTTCTTATACAAAAACGGTTACTTATTCCGACTACGACCATTATAACCATGTAAACAATACCAAATATGCCGACTTTTTATTCGACGCGTTTTCAGTGTCGGAATTAAGCGCTAAAAATTGTTCCAACGTAAAAATTACGTATGTGAAGCAGAGCAAAGAGGGCGAGGAA
Organism: uncultured Clostridia bacterium; assembly: GCA_947053545.1. Taxonomy (GTDB): domain Bacteria; phylum Bacillota; class Clostridia; order Christensenellales; family Borkfalkiaceae; genus Coproplasma. Next base: position 31,912 of record CAMRSY010000015.1, on the reverse strand, counting down.
ATCGATTTTTATAAGTGCAGATTAAGCGACGGCAGCTGGGTCGTGGAAGGCAGAGTCGGCGGTGAAAAGCGGGTGCAAATGCAGATTAATTTCAATGAGTAATTATTCGTATCAATTAATAAGATCGGCGCGCCGTACCATCGGGATGTGCGTTAAAAGCGATAATTCCGTAATTGTTTCCGCGCCGCTGAAAATGCCGATAGAAAAAATAGAAGAATTTATCAATTCTAAAAGCGGTTGGTTGAATAAACACATTGCGGCGAATGCTAAAAACGCCGAAATGTTGAGCGAGATAATTTCGTATAAAAAAATTTTGGTTGCCGGTGCGGCTTTGCCGTTTAGCGTTGATAATAAAAATACTTTCTCCGACAAATTTATACAGGCAAAATCACTTAAATCGTTAAAAAAATTGTTTGAGAATAATTTAGGCGGCAGTTTTTTAAGTATGTTTGAAACGGTTGCTGAAAAATACGGATTCAGTTACGGCTCGGTGCGGTTTAAAAATTATAAGTCAAAGTGGGGATGTTGCGACAGAGCGGGCAATATTTCATTTAATTATAAACTTTTAATGCTGCCTGAAAAATTATGGCTTTATGTGGCGGTTCACGAGCTTTGCCATACGGTTTTTATGAATCATTCCAAACAATTTTATAACTTGGTCGCTTCTGTTTTACCCGATTACAAGGACAGTGCAAGACTGTTGAAAACCTATTCGCGCATAACTGCGCTCTACTGATAAGTATCTTTTAAATATGCATAGAAATATTTAAATTTTGCATATTTATATTTAAAATTGAATATTTTATGAAATATTATGCATTTATTAAATTAAATATTTTGCAATTTCAATAATAATTTACTTGACTTGTATAAATTAGATATTGTATAATATTTCAGGTTACCGGGCGGTAGCCTGTAATTTTAGTAAAAGAGAAATTAAAATGGATAAAAAAATTAAAAAAGTAGTGCTGGCATATTCCGGCGGACTTGATACGTCAATCATTATTCCCTGGCTTAAAGAAAATTACGACAACTGCGAGGTTGTTGCTGTTTCCGGCAATGTGGGACAGACTACGGAACTTGACGGTTTGGAAGAAAAGGCACTGAAAACGGGCGCTTCTAAGCTTTATATCGAGGATTTGAGAAAGGAATTTATTGAAGATTATATTTATCCGACGATGATGGCCGGCGCGGTATACGAAAATAAATACTTGCTCGGCACATCGTTTGCACGTCCTATAATTGCAAAAAGAATAGTTGAAATAGCAAAAAAAGAGGGCGCCGACGCAATTTGTCACGGCTGTACAGGCAAAGGAAACGATCAGGTTCGTTTCGAATTGTCGATTAAAGCTTTTGCGCCGGATATGCAGATTATAGCGCCTTGGCGTATATGGGATATCAAGAGCCGCGACGAGGAAATAGATTATGCCGAAGCTCACAATATTCCGCTTAAGATAAACAGGGAAACAAATTATTCGAAAGACAAAAATTTGTGGCATTTATCCCACGAAGGTCTCGATTTGGAAAACCCCGCAAACGAACCAGATTACGATAAAATTTGCGAATTGGGCGTTTCGCCCTGGGCTGCTCCGGATAAATCAACCTATTTGACCGTTCATTTCGAAAAGGGCGTGCCTACTGCGGTAAACGGCAAGAAAATGGGCGCGGTGGAATTGCTTGAAACCCTTAACAAAATCGGCGGCGAAAATGGCGTAGGTCTGGTTGATATGGTGGAAAACAGGCTTGTCGGAATGAAATCGAGGGGCGTATACGAAACGCCGGGCGGCACGATTTTGTATGCTGCGCACGAAATGCTCGAATCTATCTGTCTCGATAAAGCTACCCAGCATTATAAACAGCTGATAGGCATCAAATACGGTGAAATGGTATACGACGGGCAGTGGTTTACGCCGCTTAGGGAAGCGCTTGACGCGTTTGTATCAAAAACGCAGGAAACGGTTACCGGCGACGTTAAGTTAAGAATTTACAAGGGTAACGTTATGAATGCCGGAATGTCTTCACCCTATTCGCTGTACAGCGAAGATATTGCTACTTTCGGGGAGGACGATAGCTACGACCAGACAGATTCGCAGGGATTTATCAATTTATTCGGACTGCCCATAAAGGTTAAGGCGCTTTTGGACCAAAAGAAACTTAAATAATGATAAAAGTTTTTATAGACGGAAAAGAGGGAACGACCGGTCTGCAGATTTTCGACAGGCTGGGTACGCGAAACGATATCGAATTGATAACTTTGCCGGAAGATTTGCGGAAGGACGTAAATGCAAGGCGCGAGTGTTTAAACAGCGCCGACGTATGTTTTTTATGCCTGCCTGACGCAACTGCAATCGAAGCCGCGGCTATGGTTACAAATAATCGAACGCGAATTATCGACGCGTCGACCGCCCATAGAACAAATCCGGATTGGGTATACGGTTTGCCCGAACTTTCCGACGACAGACGCAGGAAACTAAAAGAGGCGAAACGCGTTGCAAATCCCGGGTGCTATGCCACAGGTTTTATTACTTTGGTTGCCCCTTTAGTAAGGGCGGGTATCGTTGCGCCGGACTATCCGTTTGTAGTGCACGCCGTTTCGGGCTACTCCGGAGCAGGCAAAAAATCGATAGCGCAGTACGAAAGTGAGGACAGGGATAAGTTGCTGTCTTCCCCGCGTGAATATGCGTTAACTCTTTCTCATAAACATTTGCCCGAAATGGTTAACGAATGCGGGCTTACGGCAAAACCCATATTTAATCCCTATATTTGCGATTACTATAGCGGTATGTGTGTAAATGTGCCGCTTTTTGCAAAATTAATGTCAAAAAGGCATACAGTAGGCTCTTTAATTGAGTTTTTTGAAGAGTACTATGTCAGACAGAATTTTGTTCGCGTGGTTAAAAAAAGCGAAATCCCGCAGTTTTTACCCGCAAATTTGCTGGCAAACACAAATATGCTTAACATTTATGTTTCAGGCAACGACGAGCAGATTTTGCTTTCCGCAGTATTCGATAATCTGGGGAAAGGCGCTTCGGGAGCCGCTGTGCAGAATATGAATATTATGATGGGATTGGACGAGCGAACATCGCTTGTTTAATCTGGGAAATTTATAGTTGACAAGATGAAATTGAAAGAAATACAGGGCGGTGTTTGCGCTCCCAAAGGTTTTAAAGCTAACGGAGTACACTGCGGAATACGTAAAAATAAACTGAAAAGGGATTTCGCGCTAATCGTCAGTGAGGTGCGCGCGGCAACTGCAGGCGTTTATACAAGCAATCTTGTAAAAGGCGCTCCGGTAATAGTTACCAAAAGAAATTTGACCGACGGATACGCGCAGGCGATTATCTGCAATAGCGGCAATGCGAATACTTGTAACGATAACGGAATTGAAATTGCCGAACAGACATGCTTATTGGTTGAGCATGCGGGCGGAATTTCTTCGAAAGACGTGGTGGTTGCGTCTACGGGCGTTATCGGTCAGAAACTGGATTTATCGCCTATGGCCGACCATATCGGCGAATTGTGGAACGGACTGGGCGACAACAGCGATTTTGCCGCCGAAGCTATAATGACAACCGATACGGTTAAAAAGTCGGTGGCGGTGCAATTTACTGTTGGCGGCGTTAAATGTGCGATAGGTGCGATTGCGAAAGGCGTGGGTATGGTTTGCCCGAATATGGCTACGAATCTTATCTTTCTAACGTCGGACGTTGCTATAACGCCGCAGATGTTGCAAACGGCGCTTTCCGCCGACGTGAAAAATTCGTTCAATATGTTAAGCGTAGACGGCGACCAGTCCACTAACGATACTTGCTGCATTATGGCAAACGGGCTTGCGGGCAATAAGCTTATAGACGCAAAAGGCTCGGATTACAAAGCATTTTGCAGGGCCTTGAACTATTGTACCGTCAAGCTCACCAAAATGCTGGCGAAGGACGGCGAGGGCGCAACAAAGCTAATAGAATGTCGCGTTATCGGCGCCGACAAGAAAAATACTGCGGCAGCCGTGGCGAAATCGGTTATTAAGTCGTCGTTGGTAAAGGCGGCAATGTTCGGCTCTGATGCAAACTGGGGCAGAGTTCTTTGCGCGATAGGTTACGCCGGCGTAAAAGTTGATATAAACGCGGTTGACGTTGCTTTCTCGTCACGCAAGGGCGTTTTGGCAGTATGCAAGGGCGGTTTCGGGATAGAATTTTCAGAGGAAATAGCAAAGGAAATATTGTCCGAAGACGAAATAACTATCGAAATCAATTTAAACTCGGGTAAGGCTGAAGCTACTGCCTGGGGATGCGATTTAACATACGATTACGTGAAAATAAACGGCGATTACAGAACTTGATTGTCTAAGGGATTTTATTGATGAATAAACAGGAACAAGCCGAATTTTTAATTGAGGCAATGCCTTATATTAAAAAATATTTTAATAAAGTACTGGTAGTAAAGTACGGCGGAAACGCAATGATTGACGAAAATTTAAAATCGTCGGTTATGCGCGATCTTGTCGTTCTCAATTTACTGGGAATTAAGGTTGTTCTTGTTCACGGCGGAGGTCCCGAAATTTCCGAAACCGTTACAAAAATGGGATTGGAAACAAAGTTTGTTAACGGTTTGCGTTACACCGACGGCGAGACGGGCGAAGTAGTACGTATGGTTTTGGCGGGGAAAATAAACAAATCGCTTACCGACCTTATTTGCAGGCACGGCGGCAAAGCTGTTGGCGTATGCGGGCAGGACGGTCATATGCTTAAATGTGAAATGCAGGACGAAAACCTCGGCTACGTAGGTAAAATTACCGAAATTAACACTTATTTAATAAACGACTTATTAAATTTGGGTTATGTTCCCGTAATTTCCACAGTGGGATATGATGACGAAGGCAATGTTTATAACGTTAACGCCGATACCGCCGCAGCGGCTATTGCAGGCGCGCTGAGTGCGGAAAATCTTATTTTGATGACTGACATACGCGGACTTTTGGAAAATAAAGACGACCCCGAAAGTCTTATAAAAAAGGTGTATGTTTCAGATATTCCCGCACTTATAAAACAGGGAATAATTTCGGGGGGGATGATACCCAAGATAGAGTGTTGCAAAGACGCGATTCGTCGCGGAGTGAAAAAAGCCGTTATTATCGACGGCCGCGTTTGTCATTCGATTTTAATTGAATTACTGTCCGACGAGGGCAGCGGAACAATGTTTATGTAGGCTGATTTATTTTTAAATCAGTCTTTATTTTAGCGAGGATAAATTTTTTATGGAACAAAACGGCATAATAGCCGACGACGGCGAATATATAGCCGCTACTTACGCTAGGTATAACGTTGCGTTTAAGGACGGGCGCGGAGCTCTTTTATATGATTATGAAGGGAAAGAGTATATCGACTGCGCTTCGGGCATAGGCGTTAATATTTTCGGTATAAACGACGAAAAGTGGAAATCAGCTGTCAAAGCGCAAATAGACAATGTGCAGCACGTATGCAATTTATATTATTCGCAGCCGCAGACGCAACTTGCAAAGTTATTGTGCCTAAAAACAGGGGCAAAAAAAGTATTTTTCGGCAACAGCGGCGCCGAGGCAAACGAGTGTGCAATTAAAGCGGCGCGCAAGTACGGCAACGAACGTTACGGAAGAAGCGAGATTATAACGCTTAAAAATTCTTTTCACGGCAGAACGATAGCAACGCTGACGGCGACGGGACAGGAAGGTTTTCACCGGCATTTCGGTCCGTTTTTAGGCGGTTTTAAGTATGCCGAACCGTCGATGGACGGAATTTACGCCTGCTATACCGATAAAACCTGCGCAGTTATGGTTGAGGTTGTTCAGGGTGAAAGCGGCGTAAACGTGCTGGATTTCGGCTTTTTGAAAGAATTGGAAAAGTTTTGCAGACAGCGCGATATACTGTTAATCTGCGACGAAGTGCAGTGCGGAAACGCAAGAACGGGTTATTTGTACGCATATCAGGCGGCGGGAATTAAGCCCGATATTGTTACAACGGCAAAGGGATTGGGCGGAGGATTGCCAATAGGCGCCTGCCTTTTGTTTGATAAAACCGAAAAAGTGTTTGGATACGGCGACCACGGAACCACGTTCGGCGGAAACCCCGTGGCGTGCGCCGGCGCGGTTAGCGTAATCGACAGGCTTACGCCCGATTTTATGCTGGAGGTGCAGGGCAAGGGCGCTTATTTAACGGCAAATATCAGACGTATCAAAAATGTGACAGGCGTAAGCGGATTGGGGCTAATGGTCGGCATTTCCACAACTAAAAGCGCCCGCGAAATAGCGCAAAGATGTCTTGAAAAGGGATTGGTTGTGCTTACGGCGCACGAAAAGGTAAGGCTTTTGCCGCCGCTAAACATAAATAAGGAACAAATTGATTGTGCTTTGAAAATATTAAACGAGGTAATTTCGCAATGAGACATCTACTAAAACTACAGGATTTGACAAGGGAAGATATTTTATCGATTTTAAATCTTGCCGACCAGTTAAAATTTGAAAGGAATAACGGTATTCAGAAAGACTATCTTAAAGGCAAAAAACTGGGAATGATATTCCAAAAGGCTTCTACGCGCACAAGAGTTTCATTCGAGGTCGGCATTTACGAGCTGGGAGGATACGGATTATTTCTGTCGAGCAACGATTTGCAAATCGGAAGGGGCGAACCTGTTCAGGATACGGCGAGGGTGCTTTCGCGTTATCTCGACGGCATTATGATAAGGACGTTTGCCCAGCAGGAGGTCGAAGATTTAGCTAAATACGGCTCGATTCCCGTAATTAACGGATTAACCGATTATGCGCATCCCTGTCAAGTGTTGGCCGACCTGATGACAATAAGGGAATACAAGGGCAGCTTCAAAGGGCTGAAGATGGCGTTCGTAGGCGACGGAAACAATATGGCTAACAGCCTGATAGTTGGCGCCGTAAAAACGGGAATGTCTTTTGCCATAGCTTGTCCCAAAGGGTACGAGCCCGATGCGGAAATTGTAAAATGGGCAAGGGAAAACGGCGAGATTTCAGTTACCTGCGACGTTAAGGAAGCTTTAAAGGACGCCGACGTGGTGTACACGGACGTATGGGCTTCTATGGGGCAGGAAAGCGAAAAAGCCGCAAGGATTAAGGCGTTTGCGCCCTATCAGGTCAACCGCGAAAATCTTAAAGCAGCCAAGGCCGACGTTATGTGTCTGCACTGTCTGCCCGCGCACCGCGGCGAAGAAATTGCAGGGGACGTTTTCGAAGAGCACGCGAAAGAGATTTTCGACGAGGCGGAAAACAGACTGCACGCACAGAAAGCGGTTATGGTAAAACTGTTAAAGTAATTTAATTAAATATTTTATAAATTTTTATATAGGGATAAAACAGGTATGAAAGACGGCAAAGTTTATTTAACGTTACAAAACGGAAAGCAGTTTACGGGTTATAGATTCGGCGCGGAAGGCGACGTTATCGGCGAGCTGGTATTTACTACCGGTATGACCGGATATCTTGAAACGCTTACCGACCCCAGCTATTACGGTCAGATTGTAATTCAAACCTTTCCATTAATCGGAAATTACGGTATAACTCCCGACGCCCAGTCGAAAAAGCCGTGGGTTTCGGCGTATATCGTAAGGGAGAAATGCGACGAGCCTTCTAATTTCAGAAGCGAAGGCACAATAGAAAAATATCTGGAAGACAACGGCATTGTGGGTATTTACGGACTTGATACCCGCGAATTGACAAGAATTGTAAGAGAAGCGGGCGTAATGAACGCCGCAATAACTTCGAAACCTGTCAAGGATTATACTCAAATTGAAAAATACCGTATTCAGGGCGCGGTTTCCGCAGTTACGTGCAGCGAGCCGGTGTATTCCGGCGATCCCGACGGTATGACAATTGTAGTTTGGGATTTCGGCGCAAAATATAATATAGCAAGGGAGCTTGTAAAACGCGGCTGCTACTGCATTCAGGTGCCTTCATTTTATACTGCCGAACAGATTCTGGCCCTCAATCCTCAGGGGCTAATGCTTTCAAACGGTCCCGGCGACCCTGCCGACAACGCAGACGTTATAGAGAATATGAAAAAGCTTATAGGCAAGCTTCCCATTTTCGGAATTTGCCTCGGGCACCAGCTATTGGCGCTTGCTATGGGCGGTAAAACCAAAAAAATGAAATATGGACACCGCGGCGGCAACCAGCCCGTAAAATGTCTTAATACCAACAGGGTATATATTTCCAGCCAGAATCACGGTTACGAGGTAATTTCCTCCAGCATAGAGGGCGTAGGAAAGCTGAGCTACGTAAATGCAAACGACGGCACGTGCGAAGGCGTGGAATATCCCGATTACAACGCGTTTACCGTACAGTTTCACCCCGAAGCAAGGGGCGGCCCCCGCGACGCTTCGTTTTTATTCGACAGATTTTTAAAGAATATTACGGAGGGGAAATACAATGCCTAAGAGAGAAGATATTAAAAAAGTTTTGGTTATAGGTTCGGGTCCTATAGTTATAGGTCAGGCGGCGGAATTCGACTACGCCGGCGCGCAGGCGTGCCGTGTATTGAAAGACGCGGGTATAAACGTCGTTCTTTGCAACTGCAATCCTGCCACAATTATGACCGATAAGGCGCTTGCGGACGAAATATATCTCGAGCCGTTAACCGCCGATACATTAAAAAGAATTATAATAGAAGAGCGGCCCGACAGTCTTCTGGCTTCGCTGGGCGGACAGACGGGTCTTACGCTTGGCTGTCAGCTTGCCAAAGAAGGTTTTTTAGAAAAATACGGCTGTAAGCTTATAGGCGTAAATCTCGATTCGATCGACAGAGCCGAAGACAGAGAGCTTTTCAAAGAGACGATGGAAAAAATAAATCAGCCCGTCGTGCCTTCCGACATAGCTTACACCGTTGACGAGTGTGTAGCGGTAGCCGAAAAAATAGGCGGCTATCCCGTAATTGTCCGCCCCGCATATACTCTCGGCGGCGCCGGCGGCGGCGTTGCTTACAACGAGGAAGAGTTAAGAGTTATATCCCATAATGGCCTTATGCTTTCGCCTATTACGCAGGTATTAATTGAAAAATACATCGGCGGCTGGAAGGAAATCGAATTCGAGGTTCTGCGCGACAGCAACGGCAATGTGCTTACGGTATGTTCGATGGAAAATTTCGACCCCGTAGGCGTGCACACCGGCGACAGTATTGTTATTGCGCCTGCGGTGACCCTGTCGGATAAGGAATATCAGATGCTGCGTACCGCGTCGCTTCATATAATAAGCGAGTTGGGTATAGAGGGCGGATGTAACTGCCAATTCGCGCTCGACCCCGACAGTTTCGAATATGCGGTTATCGAGGTTAACCCCCGCGTGTCGCGCTCATCGGCGCTTGCTTCCAAAGCGACGGGTTATCCCATTGCCAAAGTTGCAACCAAAATTGCGCTCGGCTACACGCTGGACGAAATTAAAAACGACGTTACCGGCAAAACATATGCCTGTTTCGAGCCTACGATCGACTATGTGGTAATCAAGTTGCCAAAGTGGCCGTTTGATAAATTCCTTTATGCAAAAAGAAATCTCGGCACGCGTATGAAAGCGACGGGCGAGGTTATGGCTATAGGAACAAGTTTCGAGCAGGCTATAATGAAAGCCGTCCGCGGAGCGGAAATTTCGTTGAGCTCGCTCAATATGCCTAAAATGGCTAAATTATCAGACGAGGAAATAGTAGAAAAACTACACGATTTAACCGATGAAAGGCTGTTTGTCGTATACGAAGCGGTTAAGCGCGGCGTTGCTATCGATATCATTTACAATATAACGAAAATCGACGAGTGGTTCCTGTACAAAATGCGCAATCTTGCAAATTTTGAAAAGTCGATAGAGGGCAGGGCTATAACCCGAGCCGAATATATTAAGGGCAAAAAATTAGGTTATCCCGATAAGGAACTTGAAAGACTTAGCGGCAACAAAGTGCCTATGCACGCACGTTCGACGTTTAAAATGGTTGATACCTGCGGTGCGGAATTTGCAGCGCAAACACCTTATTTTTATTCGACTTACGACGAAAACGAGCATGACGAAGCTGTGCCCTATGTAACAAAGAGCAGGGAAAACAAGAAAAAGAGAATAATCGTTATCGGTTCCGGTCCTATCAGAATAGGTCAGGGTATCGAATTCGACTATTCGTCCGTTCACTGCGTATGGGCGTTAAAAAGGCTGGGATACGAGGTTATAATTATAAATAATAACCCCGAAACCGTATCGACCGATTTCGATACGGCGGACAGACTGTATTTCGAAAGCCTTACGCCGGAAGACGTTCAAAACGTTATAGATATAGAGAAGCCCTACGGCGTGGTAATAACGTTCGGCGGTCAGACGGCTATAAAACTGTGCGCTTACCTTGACAAAAAGGGAGTACGCATTTTGGGAACGCCTGCCGACAGCGTTGACCTTGCCGAAGACAGGGAAAGGTTTGACGCCCTGTTAGAACGGTTTCATATCGCGCGTCCCAAGGGCCTTACCGTTATGACCAAGGAAGAGGCAATTAACGCCGCCGAAAAGTTAGGTTATCCGGTGCTTTTGCGCCCTTCGTACGTAATTGGCGGTCAGAATATGACTATAGCGTTTACGCAGAACGATATCGAGCGCTATATGGACGTAATTTTAGCGCAGAAAATTGAAAATCCTGTGCTTTGCGACAAATATTTAATGGGTACCGAACTGGAGGTAGACGCCATTTCAGACGGTGTAGACGTGCTTATTCCGGGCATAATGCAGCATATCGAAAGGGCGGGCGTGCATAGCGGCGACTCAATAGCCGTTTATCCTCCGTACAATCTTTCCGACGCAATGCTTAAAAAGATTGTGGACGTTTCCACCGACCTGGCAATTTCGTTAAAGACAAAAGGATTAATAAATATTCAGTACCTTATTTACCACAACGAATTGTACGTAATAGAGGTAAATCCCCGCGCTTCGCGCACGGTACCTTATATTTCTAAAGTTACAGGCGTGCCTATGGTTGATCTGGCAACCAAAATTATGGTGGGCGCAAAGCTTAAAAGGCTTGGTTACGGAACGGGATTATATAAAAATTCACCCTATGTTGCCGTAAAAGTACCCGTTTTCTCGTTTGAAAAATTAAACGACGTGAACTCGCAGTTAGGACCCGAAATGAAATCGACGGGCGAAGTTTTGGGTATAGGCAAAACAATAGAGGAAGCGCTTTTTAAAGGGCTTGTTTCGGCGGGATTCAATATGAAACATCCCACCAAACAGCGTCCGTCGGGCATATATTTCACAATTAATGACCAGGACAAGTTTGAAATTATAAATATCGTTAAAAAGTTTGCCGACCTGGGATTAACTTTGTACGCAACAAAGGGAACGGCGGACGTTATACGCAGTTTAGGGCTCGATTGCACTGACGTGGCAAGGCTTTCCACCAACGATGAAATTTTCAAGTTGATGGACGAAGGTAAAATCGACTATATAGTCTACACGGGAAAAACCGATATCGAATCGATTACCAACTATATGTCGCTTCATCACCATGCAATTCTGCTGGGAATTACGGTGCTGACGTCGCTTGACACGGCAAACGCACTGGCGGACGTTATTGCGGGCAGGTATAACCAGTTTAATACCGAACTTGTAGACATTAATAAACTTAGAACGGAAAAACTGAAACTTGATTTCTGCAAAATGCACAGTTGCGGCAACGACTATATTATTTTCAACAATATGGACGGCAAAATAACCTGTCCCGAAAGTCTTGCTATCAATTTTTCCGACAGACACTACGCTATCGGCGCCGACGGTATTGTAATGATAGAAAAATCCGCCGTTGCCGATGCGAAAGTAAGGGTATTCAACCGCGACGGCAGCAACGGCGGCTTAGCGGCAAATCCTATAAGATGCGTAGCAAAATATCTTTTTGACAACCGTATCGTAAATACGGAAAATATCAGCATCGAAAGCTGCGGTTCCGTGCGTAATTTAACTGTAAATTGCTTTAACGGAGTTGCCAGTTCGGTAGCTATTAACCTAGGAAAGCCCTCGTTTGACGGCAAAAAAATTCCCTGTTCGCTCGAAGGCGAAATAATCGACCGTGAAATAGAAATCGACGGAAAAACTTACAAAGCTACGTGCGTTAACGTCGGCAATCCTCATTGTGTAATATTTGCGGACAAAGTGGAAGATATCGATATTGAAGCTTTGGGACAGTCGTTAAGCTATTCGGAAATATTCCCGGGCGGAATATTTCTGGAGTGCGTACGCGTAGTTAATAACGTAACCGTTAAAATGCGCGTTTGGGAAAAAGTAAACGGCGAAACCTGGGCGTGCGGTTCGGCGGCTGCGGCTGCGGCAACTGCTGCGATTATAAACGGCAAGTGCGTAAAAGGCGAAACCATAACCGTTAAGCTTAAGGGCGGCGACCTGTTTGTAAAACTGGATGAAAACGGCGAGGTTGAACTTGACGGTTTTGTAAAGCAATCGTTTAAAGGAATTATCGAAATTTAATGATTTATCTTGACAATGCGGCTACGACCAAACCTGACGAAGTTTGTCTTGAGATTGCCGCGCAATACTTAAAACAAAAATTTTATAATCCTTCCGCATTATATGCGGAAGGTTATGCTTTGCATAAAGAACTTGTAAAAACGCGTTCGGACATATTAAATACTGTGGCGAACGACAGAGATTTCAATATAATATTCACGTCGTGCGGTACAGAGGCAGACAATCAGGCGCTGTTCTGCGGTGCAAAACGCGGCAATATCGTAACAACGTTCGGCGAACATTCGGCGGTTTATGCCGCGGCAAACGAACTTAAAGAACGCGGTATAGAGGTAAGATTTGCCCCTTTAAACAGTGACGGCAGCGTTAACGTGCAGTGTTTACTGTCGTTGATTGACGAAAGAACGTCCCTTGTTTCCGTAATACATGTCAATAACGAAACGGGCGCGGTAAACGATGTTAACGCTATTGCGCATGCGGTTAAAGCCATCAATATACGCGCGCTTTTTCATTCCGACGGAGTGCAGGCGTTTGGTAAAATTCATTTTAGAATAGATGCTGATATAGATATGTACAGCATTTCCGCGCATAAAATAGGCGGATTAAAGGGTACGGGCGCGTTGATTTTACGCAAAAACGTTCATATAAAGCCGTTGATATACGGCGGCGGACAGGAAAACGGTATGCGTAGCGGAACCGAAAACGTTTTCGGAATAAAGATGCTTGAGTACGCCGCGATTAAAAGATATTCTTGCTTGGAAAATAATTTGAACCATGTTAAGGAGCTTAATTCTCTTTTAAGGCAAAAGTTAGATGAAAAGCTTTTTTCTGTAATTTCCGAGGATAGTGCGTCGCCGTACATATTATGCGTTGCGGCTAAAGGCGTGCGCGGTGAAATAATTTTGCACGAGGTTAACGACAAGGGGCTTATAATCGGCACGGGCTCCGCTTGTTCTTCAAATGAAAAAAAGCGCTATTCGCGGGTTATATTAGCTTGCGGAATCGACGAGGAGAGCGCCGACGGCATATTGAGAATAAGTTTCAGCCCCGAAACAACGGCTGAAGAAATACAGTCTGCCGCCGATATTTTAAACGAAACGGTTAAATTCCGTAAAGAGATAATGGAGTGATATGGAAAGCGTAATAATAGTACGTTACTGCGAAATTCATTTAAAGGGTAATAACCGCGGCTATTTCGAACGGATATTTGCCGAAAATATGGAAAAAGCCCTGAAAGGTATTAAGCACGTAATACGAAAACAAAGCGGCAGATACGTAATAGAGGAGTTTGACGAAGATAACGGCGGACAGATACTAAACAAGCTGAAAAATGTTTTCGGCGTACATACGCTGAGTATAGCAAAAAAAGTTAGATCTTCGGTCGACGAAATATTTGGAGCAGTGATAACCGTTGCGCCGCTATCGGGTACGTTTAAAGTTGAAACTCACAGGGCGGATAAAACCTTTCCATTAAATTCTATGCAGTTGAACGCAGAAATAGGCGGAAAATTGCTGGGGCATAACAAAAATTTACGGGTCGACGTTCACTGTCCGCAAACGGTTGTTGGCATAGACATACGTGAAAACGGCACTGCTTTGGTGTTTGGAAATCTTATTGGCGGTGTGGGCGGTATGCCAGTTGGAACGGCCGGTAAGGGAATGCTGTTGATATCGGGCGGCATTGACAGCCCTGTGGCGGGATATATGATGGCTAAGCGCGGAATGAAATTAGACTGCGTGCACTTTCACAGTTATCCTTACACCAATATGCAAGCAAGGGAAAAGGTTGAAGAGCTAGCCAAAGTGTTGGGCGAGTATTCGTGCGGAACGAAATTGAATATCGTAAAAGTTACGCATATTCAAGAGGAAATTCATAAAAAGTGCAACGGCGATTTTATGGTAACGCTGTTAAGGCGCTTTATGATGCGAATTGCCGAAAAACTTGCGATCGGGTGCGGTGCACAGTGCATTATCACAGGTGAAAGTTTAGGACAGGTGGCAAGTCAGACGATAGAGGGGATGACGTCATCCGGTAGCGTGGTAGAAAAACTGCCTGTTTTACGGCCTCTTTGCGGATTCGATAAAAACGAAATAATCGAACGAAGCAGAGCTATGGGAGCCTTCGATATTTCGATAAGACCTTATGAAGATTGCTGCACGGTATTTCTTCCTAAGCATCCTGTTATACGGCCTAAAATAAACGACGTTTTGGCGGAAGAAGCTAAACTTGACGTAGAAGGTTTAATTTCAGAGGCGCTTTCCTCTTTGGAAATAATGAAGATATGATAGATAAAAAGCGTTTCATAAAAGAAACGCTTTTTTAGTTTTTAAAATTACTGGTTATACCAGTCTTTATACACAATATCCGGAACTTTCTCGTCTGTTTTACTGCTGCGTACTATAATTCTGGGTAAGGTTATTTCTTTACCGTAAAATATTTTACCGTCTTTTAAGAAATAGGGTGTAACCGAATATTCGTACTCGCCGTCGGGTGGAGAATCGGTTATTTTTTCTTTCCAGTTTCCGTCATAAATTACCGTACCATTTCTTTTTATCAAGTATGAATAGTACTTTGTCTGACATAATTGCATAGTGATTTCGTTATTATTAACGGAAATGGTCGGTTTTATGATGGTTGGGCAGGTAAATCTTGTTGTCCGTTCATTAGGCAAATGATTGCTTAAACATTTTACCGTAAGTCTGTTCAGTTTAGGAGTGTTTACATCGCATAGCAGTATTTTATCGTTTTTTTCGTATTCCTCGCGGTCAATTTCTATTTTTTCGGTACCATTGCATTTTTCTAATTTTAATCCGCTACTTTCCGTTTCGGTTAAAATTTGTTTTAATATTTCACAGCAATCTTTGCCGCCGGTTACATTTAACCTGTTATTATTTTTATCGCCCAGCCAGACGCCTATACAGTAGTCGGCGGTATATGCGACGGAGTAAGCGTCGGTATTGCCTTCTTTGTTTCCGCAAGTTCCTGTTTTGCACGCTACGTCAACGGTACAGTCTTTCAGTTTTTTTGCCGTACCCGACTTTGCGGTGTCGCATAAAATTTCGTTTATTAGTGAACAGGTGCCCTGCGAAAATACTTTTTGAAATTTGTTTTCATTGCTGTAAATCACTTTTCCGTTCTGGTCGCTTATTTCTTTAATGAAGCGCGAGGGTGTAAAGTTTCCTCCGTTAGGGAATACCGAATACGCGTCGCAAAGCTTTTTTAACGTTAATCCTTCTTTCATGCTGCCTAACGCGAGCGACAGATTTTTATCTTCCTGCGATAAGCTTATGCCCATTTTTGCAGCGTATTTTTCTACGGAGTCCAGATTCAAAGCATTTAACGTTTTTACGGCGGGAATATTGTAACTATATTTAATACTGTCGGCAACAGTAACTCGGCCGTGATATTTTTTATCGAAATTTTCAGGCGTATAACCGCCGTAATTAATGGGTTCGTCGGTAATTTTCGTAAATATATTAATTTTCTTTTCTTCTATTGCAGGTGCGTAAACGAAAAGAGGTTTTGCCGTCGAGCCTATCTGGCGTTTTGCGTTGCCCACGGACGATTTAAAAGCGGACACTCCGCCGAAGTTGTTTCTTACAAAGTACGAATAGTCGCTGTTTTCGGCGGCAAGCCTGTTTAACTTTTGCTGAATTTCGCGGTTGAAATAAGTTTTAATGTTCAGTTCGGAAAACTGTCCGTACGGGTCGATATCCAGTTCTTCAAACTCGTCGAATACGGCGCTTAAATAAGACAATGAATTTTGTTTGCTGTTCTCGCGTGAGGCGCTTAGCGGCAGGTCAACGGCGTTTTCGTAAGTCTGCCTGTCTATAAACGAGCAATCAAGCATATTTTTAAGAACGGTATTGCGGCGGTCGATGCATTTTTTGGGGTTTTTGAACGGCGAATAATTATTGGGCGAGGTTAAAAGCCCGACGAGCGTTGCACTCTGCTCCAAATCGAGTTCCGAAGCGGGTTTGCCGAAATAGAAATTTGCCGCGCTCTGCAAACCGAAGCAGTTGTGCCCGAAATATATCGTATTAAGATACATCTCTAAAATTTTATCTTTGCCGTACCGTCTTTCCAGTTGTTTTGTAAGTTTAATTTCCTTTAATTTTCTGGTAATTGTTTTGTCGCTGCTTAAATGCGTGTTTTTAATCAGTTGCTGGCTTATGGTGGAGGCGCCCTCTTTAAACGAGTGAGACGTAAGATTTTTATATAGCGCTTTAAGCATACGTTTATAGTTAAGCCCGTTGTGCTTATAAAAATTTCTGTCCTCTGAAGCTATAAATGCGTTTACCGTGTCGTCATTAAGGTTTTCGAATTTAACGCTTTGCTTTTTTGTTTCGTACGAAGCGTCCTCGATTTTTTGCGACCTGTCGTCGAAAACCGATATGGTTTTCGTATAATCAATAAGTTTTTCGGGCTGTAAAGTTGTGCCGGAGGTTATAATAAAAAACGACGCTAACGCTATGCTGACAGCCGTTGCTATGCAAATGAAAATTATCAGAATTATTTTAATGGCTTTATTCATCACATTTAGTATTCTTAAATTGAAATATTTATTGCAATTTAATTGAAAATTAAATTCAAAAAAGTTATAATTGATATTATGGATAAGTTTTATCACATAGTAACGTACGGCTGTCAGATGAACGTACACGAATCGGAAAAAATTGCGGGCATATTGTCTGAATTAGGATACAAAAGCTGCCCTTGCATGGAAGACGCCGATATAGTAGTATTTAATACCTGCTGTATAAGGGAAAACGCCGAAAACCACGCCTACGGCAACATTGGTATGCTTAAAAAATTAAAGGCGAAAAAGCGCGACATGATTATTGCGGTCGGCGGCTGTCTTACGCAGCAAATTAAAAAAGCGGACGATTTGCACGAAAAATTTCCTTATGTGGACATAATTTTCGGCACCCACAATTTAAACAAGCTTAAAGATTACATCGAAGAAAAAAGAAAGCGCAAAAAAGTTTTAATTGAAATCGAGGAATGCGACGGTACCGTTTCGGAAGGTGATAAGCCGTTTAGGACAAGCTACCCTAACGCGTGGGTAAACATTACGTACGGCTGCAACAATTTTTGCTCGTACTGCATAGTTCCCTATGTTCGCGGGCGGGAGAGAAGCAGAAAATCCGAAAATATTATAAAAGAAGTCCGGTCGTTGGTGGCGGAAGGGTATAAAGAAATTACTCTTCTGGGGCAAAACGTCAATTCATACGGCAATTACGGCGCCGACATACCTTTTTACGAGCTTTTGGATAAGGTTGCAAAAATAGAAGGCGATTTCAGGCTGCGTTTTATGACAAGTCACCCGAAGGATTTTTCGGAAGAGCTTGCCAAAGTGATAGCTTCCAACCGCAAAATATGTCATTGCGTGCATCTGCCGGTGCAAAGCGGGTCCGACAGCGTGCTGGCGGCTATGAACAGGCGGTACACGTCGTCCGACTATCTTAAAAAAGTGGATATTTTGCGAAAGTATGTGCCGGATTGCGCCATAACAACCGATATAATCGTCGGTTTTCCCGGTGAAACCGAGCTGGATTTTAACGATACTTTAGAGCTGGTGAAAAAAGTTGATTTTGCATCGGCGTTTACTTTTGTTTATTCCCGGCGCGACGGCACCGTAGCGGCAAAAATGGAAAATCAGATACCGGAAGAGATATGCAAGCGCAGAATTATGGAGCTTGTGGAACTGGTTAATCAGCAAACACGTAAACATTCGGCAAAATTCGTAGGTCAAACGGTTAACGTATTATGCGAGGATTACGACGGTAAACGAGGTATGTACCAGGGAAGAAACGAGTACGGCCGAATGGTATATTTTAAAGGCGAATGCGATTTAACCGGGCAATTTGTCAACGTACGTGTGGAAGAGGCAAACGGAATTGCCCTGATAGGCAAAACCGTATAAAATTAAGGGGATACAAATGGGAAAGAAAGGCGAACTTTCGGATATGATGAAGCACTACGTTAAGGTAAAGGACAAGTATAAAGACTGTCTTGTATTTTACCGTTTGGGTGACTTTTACGAAATGTTTTTCGACGACGCTGTCAAAGCTTCGCAGTTGCTCGGTTTAACTTTAACGGGCAGAGACTGCGGGCTTGAAAAGCGCGCGCCTATGTGCGGAGTTCCGTTTCACGCGGCGGACAGCTATATTGCAAAACTTGTGGCGTTGGGTGAAAAAGTAGCTATATGCGAACAAACGCAGGACGCTTCCGAGGCTAAGGGTCTGGTGGAAAGGCAGGTTTTAAGGGTAGTTACAGCGGGTACGGTTACGTCGGAAGACAGTTTGGACGAAAAGCAGAATAATTACATTTGTTCTGTTTATAAAGAAAATGAAGAAATAGCCGTGTCCTGGGCCGATATAACGACGGGTGAACTGTGTGCTACGCAGTTCGGCGGTGAACAGTCGTTAAAACAGGCGGTTAATCAGCTTTTAAAACTTGCGGTTAAAGAGATTATAAGTAACGATGATATGCTGTTTGCCGCAAGAGATTTACCCGAGGTTGCAAGGGGCGCGTTGCCGCCGTTTTCTTCGTATCCCGGCTGGGCGTTTAATTTTGCGGCGGCAAACAAATGCCTGCTGGCACAGCTTAACGCTAACTCGCTTGCCGCTTTCGGAATGGAGGGTAAAAAGGGGGCAATTTGCGCTGCAGGCGCACTTATCGAGTACCTTAAAGAAACGCAGAAACACACCCTCGCCAACATTGACGGAGTTAAATACGTTTCGGTTGCGGGCAGTATGCAACTGGATATGACGGCAATAAAAAATCTTGAAATAATTAGGAATTTAGGCGAAAACAAAAAATACGGGTCGCTTTTATGGGTGCTGGATAAAACCTGTACTAATATGGGCGCGCGTATGCTTAATAATCTTATTTTATCGCCTTTGGTAAATGTCGATAAAATTAATTACCGTCTTGACGGAGTTGAAGAGCTTTTTAACGCAACTGTCGTCAGGGTAGGAATTTGCGAACTTTTAAAACAAGTTAAAGATATAGAAAGACTTAGCGGTAAAATTTCAAACAACGAAATTATGCCGCTAGACTGTCTTGCTTTGTCTCAGTCGCTGTTGGTTATCCCCGGTTTGAAATTCCGTTTAAGCGGTTTTCAATCAAAAATTTTACGCGATATAAGCAGCGGACTTACCGATTTAAGCGACGTAGCAAATTTGATAAACCGAACTATTACGGATGAAAATACTCCTAAAACGTTGAGAGACGGCGGATATATAAAGAAGGGATTGGACGCGCGGCTGGACGAGTTGCGCGACATTAAGAATAATGCCGCAAAATATATCGTAGATATCGAATCCAGGGAACGCGACGAAACCGGTATCCGTACGCTGAAAATAGGCTATAACAGGGTTTTCGGATATTACATAGAGGTTTCTAAATCGTTTAAAGACGCGGTTCCGGAGCATTATCACAGAAGGCAAACGCTTGCCAACGCCGAAAGATATTACACTGAAGAGCTGAAAGAGCTTGAAGAAAAAGTGCTTTCCTGCGAGGAAAGCGCGTTAAAACTCGAGGCGTATCTTTACAAAGAGCTTAAAAACAAACTGCTCTCGGTGATAAACAGTTTGAAGAGCATATCCGAATGTATTGCACGGCTGGATATTTTAGTTTCGTTCGCCGAAACGTCGAAGAGCAACAATTATGTACGTCCGCAAATAGTTGAAAGCGACAGTCCCATGATTATCAAAGAGGGCAGACATCCCGTAGTGGAGCTTTTAACTAAAGAAAAATTTGTAGCAAACGACGTGCTACTTGACGAAGAAAACCGCACGCTGATTATTACGGGACCTAACATGGCGGGTAAAAGCACATATATGCGTCAGAATGCGATAATTGCTATTATGGCTCATTTGGGTTGTTTTGTGCCCGCAAAGTATGCCAGCATACCGGTAATAGACAGAATTTTCACCAGAGTGGGGGCTAGCGACAATCTTATATTAAATCAGTCCACGTTTATGGTTGAAATGATTGAGGTTGCGGCTATATTGCAGAATGCCACAAAAAACAGTCTTTTAATTTTAGACGAGGTGGGGCGCGGTACAAGCACGTTTGACGGACTTAGCATAGCTTGGGCGGTTATCGAGCATATTACAAACAAAATAGGCGCAAAAACACTGTTTGCCACCCATTATCACGAGCTTTTACAGCTTGAAAATAAACTTGACGGCGTTAAAAATTATAAAATAGCGGTTAAAGATTTTAACGGAACAATAGTATTTTTACGAAAAATTATGCGCGGCGGCGCCAACAGGAGTTTCGGTATCGAGGTAGCTTCGCTTGCAGGTGTTCCCGCGTGCGTAACCGAAAGGGCCAAAGTTATTTTAAAAGCGGTTGAAAGCGGCGAAATTAATGCAAATTTGGAAAAATTCGCAGAAGAGAACAGCGAAACCGAGCATCGAAGCGAAATAGAGAAGATTTTAAGCGAAATCGATTTAAATAATATTTCGCCAATGCAGGCGTTTATGGTGCTGTCCGACTTGGTTGAAAAGGTGAAATAATGGGGAAAATAAATTTTTTATCGGATATGCTATGCAACCGCATAGCCGCGGGCGAGGTTATCGACAGACCCTATTCGGCTGTAAAGGAGCTGGTGGAAAACAGTATCGACGCGGGCGCGACGGAAATTGAAATTTGTATAGAGCGCGGCGGAAAAGATTTGATTCGTATAACGGATAACGGCTGCGGAATCGAAAAGGACGATATGCGCGCGGCGTTTATGGCGCATGCGACAAGTAAAATAAGCGAGCTGGAAGATATAGAACACATTAAAACTCTGGGGTTCCGCGGCGAAGCTCTGGCAACCATAGCATCTATTTCCTGCGTCGAGCTTATAAGCGCCGTGGAAGGAGCCGAAGGAAATAAAGTTGAATGCGACGGCGATTTCGTCGGGAAAGTTTTCCCCGCACCGTCGCCTAAAGGCACAAGCATTTCGGTACGCAAATTTTTCTTTAATACGCCGGTACGCTACAAGTTTATGAAATCGGATAAAAAGGAAGAAATCGATATAACAAATTATATAATACGTTACATTTTGGGGTATCCGGATATTTCTTTCAAATATTATGTCGACGGAAAGCTTACCCTTCAATCTTACGGCGGCGGTCTTGAAGAGGCGGTTACGCAAGTTTACGGCGCAAGCGTGTTACCTAACTGTTTTAAAATCAAAGCGGAAAGAAACGACGTAAAAATTAGCGGTTTTATAAGCAATCAGAATTATTTCAAATCAAATAAAACTTATCAGCACGTTTATTTAAACGGTCGTCATATTGAAAACTTTGCAATTTCGGGTGCAATAAACAACGCCTATTCTGCATATGCGATGAAAAGGCAGTACCCGTTTTACGTTTTATTTATTACGGTTCCCGAAGAGATGGTTGACGTTAACGTTCATCCGAATAAAGCCGACGTTAGGTTTACAGACAATTCATTGATTTACGGCTCGGTGTACAAAATTATAACAACTGTTTTAGACGGTACGGTACGGGCGGCTGATTTTGTTGTCGGCGACAGGTCTGACCAAATTAATAATACTGCGGGCGCGGTTAGCCCTAAGTCTTCTACTGTTTGCGCCGCGGAATTTGTGAGCAGCGAAAAGGTATACGATAAAAATTTCGAAGGTGTTGTCGGCATCGAACAATTCGAAAAAAAGAATGTAAAAACTGCGCAGAAACCCGATTTGAACAAGTTCGAATTATACGAAAAACCGAGTGAAACGGCAAATGCCGAATCTGATTTGCCTTTGTACAAATATTTTTCGCCCCGCGAAGGCGATAAAGCGGAAAACTCATTTATACTGCGCAGCGACAGTGACGACCCGATTTTAAAAAGTATAGAAGAGGACAAAAAGAGGCAAAAGTACGAGCAGAACAAAATAATTTATAACCAATATAAATACCGCGGAACACTTTTTGAAACCTATTTAATTTACGAGATATCTGACGAGGCTTACATAATCGACCAGCACGCGGCGCACGAAAGGCTTATCTATGACGGGCTAATTGCCAAGTTAGAGAAAAGAGAATTGTTAAAACAGGAAATGCTTGTGCCTTTTACCTTTAACGTTAATCCTGAAGAGAGACAGTTTATTGATGAAAATATAAATATAATTTGTCAAATGGGCTTTGAAATCGAGCCTTTGGCATTAAATGCTTTCCGGGTAAATTCAATGCCTGCCGATTTGCCTGATTTAAATTTAAAAAATTTCTTTGGTGAATTGCTGTCCGAAATTGGCGAACTTAAAAAAATTAGTCTTTCAAACGTTTTAAAGGATAAAATTGCGCAATCGGCGTGCAAACATGCGGTAAAGGGCGGGGACATACTAACTGAAAACGAACGTGACAAGCTGTTTGAAATGCTTGGCGGCAATATGGGGTTGAAGTGCCCGCACGGAAGACCGATTTGCGTTAAGCTTACTAAAAATGAAATTGAAAAAATGTTCAAGAGGAAGGTGTAAATCTCTTGAAACGCGTTTTAATTATCTGCGGCGCGACTGCCACGGGGAAAACCGCTCTTGCAGTAGACTGCGCCAAAGCATTGGGTTCGGAGGTTATTTCCGCCGATTCCCAACTTGTTTACAGGGGGCTGAGAATAGGAACGGCCAAACCTACGGCGGCGGAAATGCGCGGCGTGCCGCACCACCTTATAGATATTGTACCCGCCGACGCAAATTTTTCTGTATCGGACTACGAGGAGAGGGCTTTGCCCATAATTGACAGGCTGCTTAAAGCCGATAAATCGCCCGTGGTGTGCGGAGGAACGGGGTTTTACGTAAACTCTTTGCTTTACAATTTAGGATACGGCAACGTAAGGGCTGATTTGTCCGTCAGGGCGAAGTACGAGGCGCTGTTGGAAGAGCGTGGAAAGGAATATATTCATTCTCTTCTGTCGTCAGTCGACCCTGAAAGCGCGCAAAAATTGCACGTAAACGATGTAAAAAGGGTTGTAAGGGCGTTGGAGATTTACGAGGTGAGCGGAAGAAAAAAGTCGGAACAAAACGACGAGCTTAAACCGCGCTTCGATTACCTTGCCGTTGCAATCGACTATCCGCGAGAGCAATTATACAAGCGAATCGATTGCAGGGTAGACATAATGTTTAACAGCGGGCTGATTGACGAGGTAAGGGGCTTGCTAAATGCTGGAATTGACAAAAATTGTCAAAGTATGCAGGCAATTGGCTATAAAGAGGTACTTGAAGGCTTAAAAAATGGGCTTAACGATAGTACTATGCGTGGCATAATTAAAACAAATACGCGCCACTACGCTAAAAGACAAATTACTTTTTTCAAAAAATTGAAGGGAATTGTTTGGCTTAAACCCGAAGAAGCCAATGTGGATAACGTTTTGAGGTTATTGAATGAAGAATAAGGAATTTATAGAAAAATGTGAAGAAAGGCTAAAAGAACACTATAAAAGAATAGACGATACGGCATATTTTAACCAGTGCAAGGTTATGGAAGCGTTTTTGCAAAACCGTATTGCCGCGAGGCACTTTGCTGGTACGACGGGGTACGGCTACGGCGACGAGGGCAGGGATACTCTCGGTAAGCTTTATGCCGACGTTTTTAAAGCCGATGCGGGCATAGTTTCGCCGCACCTTCTTTCGGGAACTCATTCGCTGTCGGTCGCGCTTTTCGGGTTATTAAAGGGCGGGGATACAATGCTGTGCATTTCGGGTATGCCTTACGACACTATCCGCCCGGTAATTTTCGGCGAAAATATCGGCTCTTTGAAAGATTTGGGCGTAAATTTTGAATGTTGCGATTTGACCGTTCAGGGCGATTTCGATTTTGAAAAAATCGGTGCGCATTTATCTGAAAGCGTTAAGTTGGTATATATTCAGCGTTCGCGCGGGTACGAACTGCGCGAGGCGTTTTCCTGCGCTCAGATTGGCAAAGTTTGTAAATATTTACGCGATAGCGGCTATAACGGCATAATTTTTGTTGATAATTGTTACGGCGAATTTGTTGAAAAGCAGGAGCCGACCGAGGTGGGCGCGGATATTTGCGTTGGCTCGCTTATCAAGAACGCGGGCGGCGGACTTGCTCCCACGGGCGGCTACATTGTGGGTAAAAGTCAACTTATAGAGCAAATCGGGCGCAGATTTACCGCGCCTTCCATTGGTTTGGAGGTCGGTTCGTATGCGCTGGGTTACCAATATTTTTATCAGGGGCTGTTTATGGCGCCGCACACCGTTGCGCAGGCGTTGAAAACGTCTTTTTTGATAGGTATGGCAATGACCGAGTTGGGGTATAAAAACTATCCCGCAATAGATAAAATTCCTTACGACATTACGCGGTGCATACAGTTTGACAGCGCGGATAAAATGATTGATTTTATAAGGGGGATACAGTACGCTTCGCCTGTGGATGGGTTTGTTTCCTGCGAACCGTGGGATATGCCCGGTTACGACGATAAAATTATAATGGCGGCGGGGACTTTCGTTTCAGGGGCGTCAATCGAGCTTTCCGCCGACGGACCCGTAAAACCTCCGTATGCGGCATACTTTCAGGGCGGTTTAACCTACGAACACGGCAAACACGCCTTGGAACGCATTTTGGACAAGTTGAGGAAATAAAATGGTTGAATTGAGAGAGTGGCAAGAGGGCGACGCTAAAGTTTTGGCGGAACTTCTCAACAATAAAAAAATTATGGATAACCTGCGCGACGGCTTGCCGTATCCGTATACCGAAAGCGACGCGCTTTGGTACATAAATTCGTGCCTTTCAGCGGATAAAACCAATCAGTTTTGCTTTGCCGTTGTTTATAATGGCGATGTCGTGGGCAGTATAGGCATATTCAGGCAGGAAAATATCCACGGCAAAACGGCGGAATTGGGTTATTATATCGGTGAAAATTTTTGGAGGAAAGGTATTGCAACCGAAGCCGTAAAGCTTGCCTGCGAACACGTTTTCGAAAATACGGACATAGTAAGAATTTTCGCCGAGCCATTTGCGGAAAATATGGGCAGTTGCCGCGTTCTGGAAAAGAACGGCTTTGTTTTGGAGGGGATTTTGCGCAAAAATGCTTTCAAAAACGGTGTTTTCCGCGATATGAAGCTCTACGCAAAGGTAAAATAAATGTATATTGAAACTTTCGGAAATAAGGAAAAACCTGTTGTTTTGGATTCACCCGATGTTTACGGGTGGCTTTTTCTTAAAAAATTTAATTGATTTTTGTAAGGACGATTATTTTTTTATAATTCCCACAATGAGCGGGCATTATGAAAATTCAACTTACGTTTCAATGGCGGATGAAGAAAAGACGATAACGGAGTTTTTAAAGACTAACGGAATTGACAAGGTTGCCGTATTGCTCGGATTTTCATTGGGAGGTAACACGGCTTTCGATTTATTTGCAAAAAATTTGATTTGCGTGGATAAAGTTATAGTGGATAGCGCTCCGTTATTCGATTTCCCTGCATTTATTCAAAGGCACTTTTACAACAAATACGCCCGTTGCCTTAAAAAGATTAAAAACGGCAACGTTGACGTAGCAAAAGAGTTAAATAAGTGCTTTAACGGAATGGGCGAAGCTCAAAAAAACGTTGCGCCTCACGTAACGTTTGAAAGTTTAAAAAATTTGATTTTCGGGTGTTTCGGCGTTCCTACGCCAAAGTTAAGCGTTGCTCAACAGAGTAAACTTGTATTTATTTACGGAAGTAAGGACGAAGCCCGACTGTGCCATCCGCATATAAGAAAGTATAAAAGTGCAACTTATATCAAGTTGAAAGGATACGGGCATTGCGGTTTATATCAAAAAAGTGCCTGGGAATATCTTAAATTGCTGAATTTAATTTAAATTTAAAAATTTGCTTAAACAAAGCCCGCGGCATTATCGCCGCGGGCTTTTAATTAACTAAGCAAAATATTTGCGTTGAACTATCTTAGTACATACCGCCCATATCGCCGCCGCCCATGGGAGCCGCAGGCGCGGGAGGAGTGGGTATATCGGTTACGATACTTTCGGTAGTTAAAAGCGTTGCCGCAACCGAAGCCGCGTTCTGCAATACCGAGCGCGCAACCTTGGTCGGGTCGATAATGCCGCTCGCCACCATATCGGTGTAGCGGTTTTTAAGCGCGTCGTAGCCAAAGTTAGCTTTTTTAGAGCTTTTAATAGTGCTTACGATTACGGAGCCGTCAAGTCCCGCATTTACGGCAATCTGGCGTATGGGCTCTTCGATAGCCTTTAAAACTATGCTTGCGCCCGTTCTTTCGTCGCCTGAAAGCGATTTAACGAGTTTTGCAAGTTCGGCAGCAGTGGAAAGGAGAGCAACGCCGCCTCCGGGTACGATACCTTCCTCGACAGCCGCGCGGGTAGCCGCCAAAGCGTCCTCTATGCGCAGTTTCTTTTCCTTCATTTCAACTTCCGTCGCCGCGCCAACGTTTATAACCGCAACGCCGCCCGCAAGCTTGGCAAGCCTTTCCTGCAGCTTTTCTCTGTCGTAATCGGAAGTCGTTTCCGCAATCTGCGCCTTAATGGAGCCTACGCGCGCCTTGATGTCCTCCGCCGCGCCGCGCCCGTCGATAATGGTGGTGTTGTCCTTATCAACCTTAACCTGTGCCGCTCTGCCGAGCATATCGAGAGTTACGTCCTTGAATTCATAACCGAGGTCGGAAGAAATGACCGTTCCGCCCGTAAGGATAGCTATATCTTCAAGCATTGCCTTTCTTCTGTCGCCGAAGCCGGGGGCTTTAACGGCAACGCAATTCAAAACGCCCTTCAATTTGTTTACAATCAAAGCGGCAAGCGCGTCGCCCTCAACGTCCTCTGCAATAATCAACAGCCTTGCGCCCTGCTGTGCAATGGGCTCGATTACGGGCAGAATTTCCTGCAATGCGGAAATTTTCTTGTCGGTGATTAAAATATAGGGGTTGTCGAGTACGGCTTCCATTTTTTCGGTATTGGTTACCATATAGGCGGAAGCGTAGCCCCTGTCAAACTGCATACCGTCGACCGTGGTCAGTTCGGTTGACATCGATTTGCCCTCTTCAACGGTTATAACGCCGTCTTTGCCGACGATTTCCATTGCGTTTGCAATGAGTTCGCCTATCTTTTCGTCGCCCGCGGAAATGGAAGCAACCTGCGAAATGGCGAGCTTGTTCTCTACGGGCTTGGAAATCGACTTGATTTTTTCAACCGCCGTATCAACTGCGGTGGCTATGCCCTTTTTAAGAATAATGGGGTTTGCGCCCGCCGCAAGGTTTTTTAAGCCCTCGCGGATAATCGCCTGCGCCAGAACCATAGCGGTGGTGGTGCCGTCCCCCGCAACGTCGTTCGTCTTTGTGGAAACTTCCTTAACGAGCTGTGCGCCCATATTTTCAAACGGGTCTTCAAGCTCTATTTCCTTGGCGATTGTAACGCCGTCGTTGGTAATAAGGGGCGCGCCGTATTTCTTGTCCAAAACAACGTTTCTGCCCTTGGGTCCGAGAGTTATTTTTACCGTGTCGGCAATTACGTTTACGCCGTTTTCAAGCGCCTTTCTTGCTTCGTCGCCGTATTTAATCTGTTTAGCCATTTTTAAATCTCCTTAAATTATTCTACGATAGCCAAAATATCGCTCTGACGGATAATCGTGTATTCCTTTCCGTCAAGTTTAACTTCCGTGCCGCTGTACTTGGAAAGAAGAACCTTGTCGCCAACCTTAACCTGCATAGTTACGTCCTTGCCGTCTATTACTCCGCCGGGACCTACCGCAACAACCAAGCAGGTTGCGGGTTTTTCCTGCGCGGCGGCTGTTAAAATTATGCCGCCCTTCGATTTTTCTTCGGCTTTAACCGCTTCAACGACTACTTTGTCGAATAAAGGCTTTATACTCATTGCAAAATGAACCTCCGATAATTTTTTTCACGGTTATTTTATAAACTTATTAAAATAAAGTCAAACACCGTAAATCAAAAAATTGCATTTTAAGTTACAATATGGTAAAATATCCGTGATTAAAAGTATTACGGGGGGGGTATGAGTAACAAAGTAAGGTGTTTAAAATATTGTTATGTTGTTTTATCGCTTTTAATTATCTTGTCCGCTCTGTTTACATTTGCTTCGTGCAAAGAAGAAGAGAAACTATATCAAGATGTTACGTTAGAAGTATTTAATTCTGATACGGACGCAAAGATAGAAGAAAATAAGACGTATAGATTTGAATATGACGGTAACCCTAAGGCTTTTACTGCCAAAGTAAAGCTGGATGAAACGGGTAAGTACTTGGAAGACAAGGATTTTGAAAATAAAGATTGGAAATCGCACGTTAAGATGTATGTGATGACTGAAAACGATGAGGCATATTTAGATTGGAAAGTTGTTGACGGTAAAAATGTCGTTTATGATTGGACCAATGCAGAGCATTGGCCGAAAGAATCTGGAGTTTATGATATTCAATTAGATTTTAATAATAGATGGCGTGAAAATAGTGATAAGTTTATTAAAACTTGGTTTAATTTTACGATTGAAATAATTTAATAAAAACATAAGCTGGTGCAATTATGGATAAGTGGGATAAAAGATTTATGGATATGGCGGAGCAAATCGGCAGTTGGTCGAGTTGCTTTCAGGAAAACAGACACGTTGGCGCAATAATAGTTAAAAACAAGCGCGTAATAGCCACTGGCTACAACGGCGCGCCTCAGGGAATAAAAAGTTGCGCCGACAAGGGCGTTTGCCTTCGCAAGGAGCAGGGCATAGCAAGCGGCACGCGGCAGGAGCTTTGCTACGCCGTGCACGCCGAACAGAACGCCATAATTCAGGCGGCCAGAGTTGGGTGCAGCGTAGAGGGTTGCACGCTGTATTGCACGCACCAGCCCTGCGTAATTTGCGCTAAAATCATAATAAATTCGGGAATTTCCCGCGTGGTATATAAAGAGGGTTATCCCGACGGCTTTTCTATGCGGCTGTTTGAAGAGGCGGGCGTTAAGATTGAAAAATTTGAAAATTTATAATTAAGAGGTGAAAAATATGTCAAATCCCGTAGTTACAATAGAAATGGAAAACGGACGGCTGATAAAAATTGTTCTCTATCCCGATAAGGCGCCCAACACCGTAAACAATTTCATAAGCCTTGTTAAAAGCGGCTTTTACGACGGAATAATTTTTCACCGCGTAATAAAGGGCTTTATGATTCAGGGCGGCGACCCCGCCGGAGTAGGTACCGGCGGTCCCGGTTACAACATCAAAGGCGAATTTGCGCTTAACGGCTTTAAGGGCAACGACGTTAAGCACGAGCGCGGAGTAATTTCTATGGCGCGCGCCTATAATCCCGACAGCGCCGGTTCGCAGTTCTTTATTATGCACGCAAACGCTTCGCACCTCGACGGGCAGTACGCGGCATTCGGCAAGGTTGTAGAAGGTATGGAAACGGTAGACGAAATCGCTTCCGTCGCCGTCGACTATCAGGATAAGCCGAAAAAGGAACAGCAAATGAAAAAGGTAACGGTGGAAACGTTCGGCGTTTCTTACCCTGCGCCGCAGAAAGCAAGATAAAGCAATGAATAAAAAAGCTTTTTTGGCTATAATAGGCGGCGTTTTATCTGCGGGATTAATATGCTTTGTTGCAGGGTTGATAGTATATAAAACGAATATCGGTAATCCTGTTCCTGTTATTATTTCGCTTTTTGCCATGGCAACCGGATTAATAATCGCCGCGGTAGCCGCAATCGTTATGATTGTTACCTTAATTGTAACTTTAATTAATAAATCAAAAAACAAATAAACGGAGAAAAATATGTCAGACTACAGCGTATATGCAAATCCTTTAATCACACGCTATGCAAGCAAAGAAATGGCCGAAATGTTTTCGGACAACAGGCGTATCGGATTGTGGCGTAAGCTTTGGATAGCTTTGGCGGAATCGGAAATGGAACTGGGTTTGAATATAACCCTCGAACAGGTGGAAGAGTTAAAAAAATATGCCGAAGATATCAATTTCGACGTCGCGGAAAAGTTTGAACGTGAGGTAAGGCACGACGTTATGGCGCATGTGCGCGCCTACGGCGAGCAGGCCAAAGCCGCGCGCCCCATAATACACCTCGGCGCAACAAGCTGCTTTGTCGACTGCAATTCCGAACTTATAATTGCTTACGAAGCGCTGGCTATAATAAAAAAGAAGCTTGTCAACGTTATGGATAAGCTGAAAGCTTTTGCGTTGAAATATAAAGATATGCCTGCTTTAGGCTTTACGCATTTGCAGCCCGCGCAGCTTACAACCGTAGGAAAGCGCGCAACGCTTTGGCTGCAGGATTTGAAAATGGACTACGACAATCTCGTAAACCTTGAAAAATGCTTTAAGTTGCGCGGAGTAAAGGGAACTACGGGCACGCAGGCAAGCTTTATGGAGCTTTTCGACGGCGACGAAGAAAAGATAAAACAGCTTGAAAAGAAAGTTGTTTCAAAGCTCGGTTTTAATAATGTGTACGGCGTAACGGGACAGACGTATCCCAGAAAATTCGATTACAATATGCTGTGCGTGTTGTCGCAGATTGCCCAGAGCGCATATAAATTTTCCAACGATATCCGCATTTTGCAGAATATGAAAGAAATTGAAGAGCCTTTCGAAAAGTCGCAAATCGGCTCGTCCGCTATGGCATACAAACGTAACCCCATGCGCAGCGAAAGAATAGGTTCGCTTGCACGATACGTTATTTCTCTGCCTATGAATACGGCTATTACCGCGGCAACGCAATGGTTTGAAAGAACTCTTGACGACTCGGCTAACCGCAGAATAGTAATTGCGCAGGCGTTCCTTGCCTTAGACGGAATTTTAAACATTTATATGAATGTTTCGGAAAATTTGGTTGTTTACGACAAAGTTATCGCAAGGCATATCGCGGCTGAATT
The DNA here is from genome assembly GCA_947053545.1 of uncultured Clostridia bacterium. Taxonomy (GTDB): domain Bacteria; phylum Bacillota; class Clostridia; order Christensenellales; family Borkfalkiaceae; genus Coproplasma. Next base: position 566 of record CAMRSY010000015.1, on the reverse strand, counting down.
GCCATTTATGGCTACCGAAAATATAATTATGGAGTGCGTAAAGGCGGGCGGCGACAGGCAGGATTTGCATGAAAGAATAAGGGAACTTTCTATGGAAGCAGGCAAAAACGTTAAAGTAAACGGACTGGAAAATAACCTTATCGAACTTATTAAAGCAGATAAAATGTTTAGCGCAGTTCACGGTAAAATAGGCGAAATTTTAGACGCGAATAAATTTATCGGTCGCGCGCCGTCGCAGACTGCAGAGTTTATTGCAAACGAAATTGACCCGATTTTGAACGAAAACCGCAACAATTTGGGTTTAAAGGGCGACGTTAAAGTTTAATGGAAATTTATAAAACGCCGTCGGCAATAATTTTAATTTTAATGCGTGAATCCGAAGGCGTAAAACAAATTTTGTTGCAACGCCGCCGGAATACGGGGTTTGCCGACGGACTTTGGGATTTTTCCTGCGCGGGAAAAGTGGAAGACGGCGAAACTATGACTAAGGCTACCGTACGCGAAGCAAAGGAAGAATTGGGAATAGACGTTAACGCTGAAAGTTTGCGGTTTGCCGTATTTGTACA
>CAMRSY010000014.1 GCA_947053545.1 uncultured Clostridia bacterium | reverse complement strand
TTTAATTGTCGGAACGTGGTGAATTTCAATACGGTATTTGTAAGAAGATTTAACCCAGTCGTTTCCTTTTTGCGTAAAATCGGCAAAGCAATGCGCCTCCGCAATTTCACCGTATAGGCTTGCGTTTTCAAATATCGCCGAGGAATATGTTTCTCCAATATGGTCGCCGTCAATAAATATTATAACTTTTTCTTTCATAAATTTCCTTAATACCGCAAAGCGGATTTGCAGTTGCAAATCCGCTTTTACAATTCAAATCAGTGGCTGTATCTGTTATTTTTCACGTTTTCGATTGAAAGCTTAGCTTTATCAGCTATGTTTTCCGCAGTAAAACCGAAATGTTTAAACAGTTCTTTTGCAGGGCCGGAAACGCCGAAGCCCGTCATCGTAATCAACTCGCCGTAGTCGCGGCAGTATTTATACCAAGCGAAATGGCTTGCGGCTTCAACGCATACGCGCGCTTTAACCGACTTAGGCATAACCTTTTCCTTATATTCTTCGGTTTGACGGTCGAAAATTTCCATACAGGGGAGAGATATAACCCTAGCGTTAATGCCGTCCTCCTTTAAAAGTTTTTTCGCGTCTATACACTGCTCTATTTCCGAACCGGTAGCAATTAACAACACGTCGGGGTCTTCCATACAGTCGGCTATAACATATCCGCCTTTCAAGGCCTTTTCGCCCGAATTGTGCTCGTAGCAGGGCAAATTCTGCCTTGATTCTACAATTACGGTAGGTTTGTCGGAGGTAAATGCCGAAACAAACGCCGCCGCAGTTTCCTTGCCGTCGGCAGGACGGAAAACGTTTACGTTGGGAATAGAACGCACCATAACAAGCTGTTCCATAGGCTGGTGGGTCGGGCCGTCTTCGCCGACGCCGATAGAGTCGTGAGTCATCACGTACACAACCGGCAATTTCATAAGTCCGCTCATTCTTATACCCGGTTTCATATAGTCTGCAAACGAGAAGAATGTAGAGCAAACAGCCCTTAACCCGCCGTGAAGCTGAATTCCGTTGCAAATCGCGGACATAGCGTGTTCGCGTATGCCGAAATGAATGTTGCATCCTTCGCGGTGCTCGGGCGAGAAATAGGCGCTTCCCTTAATTTCTGTTTTAGTGGAAGGGGAAAGGTCTGCAGAACCGCTCATAATATTAGGCGAAACTTTTGCCAAAATATTCAATATTTTTCCGCCGCAGCTTCTGGTCGCTTCGGGTTTGTCAAAATCGTACAGTCCGGCAATTCCGTTAACGTCCAAATCCACATGCCCCATAAACTGTTTGTACTGCGCGGCAAGCATAGGATATGCCTGCTCGTACTGCGCAAACAGCGCCTTCCATTCTTCTTCGGCTTTGCATTTGTCCTCGGCAATGGCAAGGCAATGCTCTTTTACGTCTTCGGGAGCTTCGAAGGGGGGGTGCGTCCAGTTAAGGTTTTCACGCAGTTTCTGCACGTTGGCTTCGCCCAAAGGCGCGCCGTGGCAGTCCGCGCTGCCGGCAAGGGGTGAGCCGTAACCTATTTCCGATTTGCAAATAATTACGGAAGGGCGGGTTAAGTCGCTTTTCGCGCGCAGAATAGCCGCTTTTAAAGCGCCTAAATTGTTTGCGTTATTTACGCGGATAACCTGCCAGCCCTGCGCCATAAAACGCGTAGCCGCGTCTTCCGAGAAGGTGTTTTTCATATTGCCTTCTATCGTAACGTCGTTGTTGTCGTATAATAATATAAGTTTGCCGAGTTTCTGCGTACCGGCAAACGAGCAAGCTTCGTAACCAATACCTTCTTCAAGGCATCCGTCACCTGTCAAAACGTACGTGAAATGGTCGACAACAGGGTAGTCTGGCTTGTTGAACAAAGCTGCAAGATGAGCTTCGGCAACCGCAAATCCAACCGCGTTGGCAAGTCCCTGACCCAGAGGTCCGGTAGAGGTTTCAACGCCGTCGGTCGTTCCGTATTCGGGGTGACCGGGCGTAAGCGAACCCAACTGGCGGAAATTTTGTAAATCTTCCTTGCTTACCTTAAACCCGAAAAGATGCAGAAGGGAGTATAAAAGCATAGAGCCGTGCCCCGCGGATAAAACAAACCTGTCGCGGTTGTCCCACTTGGGGTTTTTGTAGCTGAACGACAAAAAGTCCGCAAACAGTTCGTATCCTATGGGAGCCGCACCCAGACATATTCCGGGGTGACCCGACTTGGCTTTTTCGATAGCTTCCGCCGAAAGTACTCTTATTGTGTCAACGCTTTTCTGCTGTACCGACATAAAAATCTCCTATTTTATAACATTTGTATATTTACGGTCGGCTTTGCCGCCGCGCCGTTTAAACCTTGGTAAGTATCTTAAAATTTCTTATCGTTATCTATAAACTTTTTAAGTTGTCCCGTAAATAAAAAGGGATATTTTTCAAGCAAATAGTAAAGGCTTCTCGCCATTTTCTTGTTTCCGCCTTTTACGCGGCTTGCAAAATTAATGGGCATAACGGGGTCGTGCACGCTCATACGAACAAGAGCCCATCCGTCGCCCTCGCCGTCGGCAAAGTTAATTCTTACGCCTTCGTAATTATCGGGCGCAAGCGACCAGCGTTTATCGTTTTCGGCAAAAAACTTTATTTCATTAATTACGCGTTCGCCCTCGCGCTTGAAATTTTCCGAGTGAACGTTAAAGCGTACGCGCACTTCGTCTTCTTCGGCGGGAACCTCTAAATCGGCAATCAAATCGCTTAACTTTTCCTTTTTCTGCGTTTGTTCGGAATAAGCCACCAGCAGTTTGCAAACAAGGTAAGCGCCGTCGTCCATAAAGTAGTTGTCGGCAAACGCCGCATGCCCGCTTGTTTCAATGGCAAGGGGACAGTACTCGCCCCGTTTGTTTCGCCTCAGGGCTTCGTCGATAACGTTTTTATAGCCGCGTTTAAAGCGGATATGTCTGCCGCCCAAATCTTCAATAAATTCCGTAAGTCCGTCGGTGGTTACGCTGTCGGTTATAATGGTTGCGGGTCTTTCCGCCAGAACGGTTGCCGCGGTAAGAGCAATTAAACTGTCCCTGTTAATATGTCTGCCGTTGCCGTCGACTATTGCCGCCCTGTCTACGTCAGTATCGAAAATTATACCAAGCTCCGCACGCGAAGATAAAACTGCCTCGCTTAACGCCGCTATCGCTTTAGGGTCCTCGGGATTAGGTGCGTGAGCGGGGAAATTGCCGTCAGGCTCGACGTTTATGCTGCCGTCGGTAATAGCGCCAAGCTGCTGTAAAACTTTTTTAACGAAAAATCCGCCTGCGCCGTTGCTTGCGTCTACGATAACGCGCTTACCGAACAGGGGGGCGGATTTGCCCGTTCCCGTCCTTACAACGTTAACAAGTTTGCGGCAGTAATCATTCATATACGACTGTTCGGTTATGTTGCCCAACTGTCGGGGAAGAGCCGCTCCGTTTTCCGCAAGCGCAATAATTTCGTCTATATCGCCGCCGCTTAACCCGCCGTCAGGCGTAAAAAATTTAAGGCCGTTTCTGTCGAAAGGAAGGTGTGAAGCCGTAATCATAATCGACGCGTCGCATCCCCAGTCGCTTTCTTTCAGAAGAACGAACATAGAAGGCGTGGTGCTAACGCCGCAGTAAAAAAGGTTACAGCCGCTTTCTACAACGGCTTTTTGAACTGCAGAGTAAACGGCGTCGCTTGAAATTCTTACGTCGTTGCCCACGGCAATGTTAAGCGACGTTTTTCCGGTTTTGTCCGAAAGCCATTTTAAAAACGCTTTTGTAATGTCGTTTATGGCTTCAATAGTCAAAGTTACGTCGCCGTCCTCCGTCTGAACGGCTATGCCGCGGATATCGCTTCCGCTTTTTAACGATTTGTACGATTTTTCTTCCATAGTATTTTCATTATACAATAAGTCGCTTGCAAATTCAAGTATTTAATAGTAATTGAGTACAAATTTAGGCTACATAATTTTGCTATTTAAAAGGCGTAGCAGTCACGTTCCTTTTTTTGTAAAATGTGCCTTAAAATATTTGAAATTACCTTGTTTTATGTTATAATGTTTTAAAATAAAAATTTGGAGCGTATTATGGCAAAGGACAGTTTTGTCGAAAATATAGCGGACATCGAAAGCGACTTTCCGCAGTGGTATACGGACGTGTGCAAAAAAACTCAGCTGGTCGATTACGGACCGGTTAAGGGCACGATGGTTATAAGGCCGTACGGATATGCCATATGGGAAAATATTCAAAGAGAACTTGACAACCGTTTTAAGGCGACGGGGCATAAAAACGCGTATTTTCCCTTGCTTATACCTATGAGCTTTATGACCAAAGAGGCTGAGCACGTGGAAGGTTTTGCGCCCGAGGTGGCGGTTGTAACCCATGCGGGCGGCGAACAGCTTGCCGAACCGCTGGTGGTCCGCCCCACGTCGGAAACGATTATTGGAAATATGTATTCTAAATGGATACAGTCGTACCGCGATTTGCCTGTTTTAATGAACCAGTGGGCAAACGTTATGCGATGGGAAAAAACCACGCGTCCGTTTTTAAGAACATCCGAATTTCTGTGGCAGGAAGGGCATACCGCCCACGCAACCGAGCAGGAAGCGGTTGAGGAAACTATGAAAATGCTGGGCGTATACAAGGAGTTTGCCGAAACCGTTCTGGCGATTCCCGTAATATGCGGAAAGAAAACGGAAAAGGAAAAGTTTGCCGGCGCTGTCGCCACATACGGAATGGAGGCGATGATGAAAGACGGCAAAAGTCTGCAGTCGGGCACGTCGCACTATTTGGGGCAGAATTTCGCCAAGGCGTTCGACATAAAATTTCTTGATAAAGACGGAGTGCAGAAATACGTTTACACCTCAAGCTGGGGCGTTTCAACCCGCTTGATAGGCGCGCTGATTATGGCGCACGGCGACGCGCGCGGGCTTGTTCTTCCTCCAAAAGTTGCGCCCGAACAGGTTGTAATAGTTCCCATTGCGGCTAAAAAAGGCGGCGTAATCGAAGCGTGCGAACAGCTTAAAACCCAGCTTGAAGAAGCGGGCATAAGGGTGGTGTTCGACAATTCCGACAATTCGCCCGGATGGAAATTCAACGAGTGGGAGATGAAGGGCGTACCTTTAAGAATAGAGGTTGGACCGCGCGATTTAGAGGCTGGTAAAGTAATACTGTTCCGCCGCGATACGCTTGAAAAAACCGAATGTTTAAAGGATAGTGCGGGGGCAACAGTGGTTTCTATGCTTGAAACGGTTCAGTGCGAAATGCTTGAAAGCGCCAGAAAACGCCGTGACGGAAGGATAGTTAAAGCCGACGATATCCAAGGCATATTAGCTGGGGTAGAAGGCGGAAACTTTGTAAAAGCCGGCTGGTGCGGATGCCGCGGTTGCGAAGATAAAATAAAAGAAAAAACGGCCGCTTCGGCAAGGGTTATGCTGGAAGAGCCTGAGCACGAAATTTGCGCGGTTTGCGGTAAACCGGCAAAACACAGCGTTTATTTTGCCAGAGCGTACTGATAAAATTTAAACGGAAAAGAGGGGGATTGAAATGAAATACTGTATTCATTGCGGAAAAGAGGTTTTAGACGACGCCGTAATTTGCCCCGCGTGCGGGTGCAGCGTAAAATACGATATGCCGAACGAAGGCAGCGAGTGTAAAAACGGTGTTGTTCCTCCTTACGCCGATACGTATTCATCGTTAAGCATAGTCGGATTCGTGCTTGTATTTTTTACTTTGATTGTAGGGTTGATTGTAAGCATAATCGCCAATAACGAAGCAAAACGTACCGGCAGCTTGAAATCGCAGTCGTTATCCAAAGCGGGAATAATTATTTCGTCGGTTATGTTGGGATTTGTCGGCGTAATGTTTATTTTATTTTTTATCATTATCTGCGTAGGTTTAGTTTACTGGTAAGTACACTTATCGCTTTGCCCCGTTCCTGAAGGCGCGGGGTATTTTTTTGTCTTTTAACCCGTTGCAAACGGCGGCTAAACGTGGTATACTGTTATAGTATTGTTTATGGACGTTGTAAAAGAAAAATTAAAAATGCTGCCCGAAAATCCGGGCGTATATATAATGCTCGATAATTACGGCAACGTAATTTATGTCGGTAAGGCGCGCGTGCTCAAAAACAGGGTAAGGCAGTATTTTCAAAACAGCCCCAAACCCGAAAAGGTTATGCGTATGGTCGAAAACGTAGCCGATTTCAATTACATTATTACGGCAACGGAAATCGACGCCCTCGCGCTTGAAAATAATTTAATAAAAAAGTATAAGCCCAAGTACAATATACTTTTAAAGGACGATAAAACTTATCCGTATATAAAGGTTGATTTGCGTGAAAAATACCCCAACTTTTATGTTACGCGCAAAATAAAAAAGGACGGATGTAAATATTTCGGACCGTTTATGGGAGGCATAAATTATAAAGATATTTTAGAAACCTGCCAGCTTTTGTTTTGCGTACGTTTGTGCCGTACGCCTGTTACCGCAACCCCTAAGCGCGAGTGTTTAAACTATCATATACAAAAGTGTTGCGCCCCCTGCGCCCATAAAATATCCGAGGAAGAGTACGCGAAAAGGGTTAGGCAGGCGCTTAATTTTCTTGACGGAAACTATTCGAAGGCAAGCGAAATTTTAAACGAAAAAATGCTGAACGCCGCAGAAAACGAGGCTTTCGAATTAGCTATCGACTATAAAAACAAGCTTAGTATGCTGTCCAAGCTGGAAGCAAAACGTATAACATCAATAAATAAAGCTATCGACGCTGATATAATTGCCTATGCGACAAACGGCTTGTATTCGGCGGTAAACTTGCTTGTTACGCGCAAAGGCATTATGCAGGGAGGCGCTTCGTTTTCGCTTGACGACGCCCACGGGACCGATGCTGAAGCATTAACTTCGTTTATTACACAGTACTATTCCAAGCACGAGCCGCCCGTGGAAATAATTGCCGAGGAATACTGCGAAAAAGAATTTCTGGAAAGATTTTTCAAGGAAAAACTGGGCAAAAGCGTCGTAGTTACCCTTGCAAAGCAGGGCACAAAAGCGCGTCTTTTAGATATGGCAAAGGAAAACGCCAAGGACTATTTGAACAAATCCGTCGAAAGAATAAGGCATAAGGACGATATGACGGTTAATGCGTGCCTGCGGCTTAAAGAACAGCTGTCGCTTGGCCGTTACCCCCGCCGCGCCGAGTGTTACGATATTTCAAACGTTTCGGGCGTGGACAAAGTTGCGTCTATGGTAGTGTTTATCGACGGCGAGGCGGACAAAACGTCATACCGCCGGTTCCGCATAAAAACAGTGGAGGGCGCCGACGATTTCGCTTCGCTTAAAGAGGTACTGTTGCGCAGGCTTTCCAAACTGGGCGGCGAGGAAGAAGAGCGTTTCCCCAAGCCCGACCTTATCGTTATCGACGGCGGCAAGGGTCAGCTTTCTGCGGTTAAGCAAATTTTCGACGGGTTGGGCATAACTGATATCGACCTCATTTCAATAGCAAAACAGGACGAAGAAATTTTTACTGTCGGTTCGTCCGAGCCGGTAAAAATTCCCCGCACAGATTATTCGCTGAAGATGGTGCAGAGAATTAGAGACGAGGCGCACCGTTTCGCGGTAACATATTTCCGCAATCTTCACACCAAAAACAGTTTAAAAAGCGTTCTTGACGGAATAGAGGGCGTAGGCAAACAAAAACGCGTTGCGCTTATGAACAGGTTTTCCAATATCGGTAAAATAATGGACGCAACCGAAGAGGAAATTGCAAAAACAGAGGGCATAGGCGCAAATCTCGCGCACAGAATAAAAACTTATTTAAACGAAAACTTATGAAAAAATTGAACTGTAAACTAATCGTTTCCGATTTTGACGGAACGCTTGCAAATTCGCAAAACGAGGTGCCAGAACAGGTTGTAAACGCAATAAATTCGTATGTGTCCGACGGCGGTATTTTCGCCGTTTGCACGGGAAGAATTTTGCCTTCGGTTTTGCCGAGGGTAAGGCGGATGGGGCTTAAAGGCTTGGTAATTGCCAGTCAGGGGTCGGTTATTGCCGATATAGAAAGCGGCAAAATTATCCGCAATAAAACTTTTAATGCGGACGAGCCCTCCGAAATCTGCGCTTTTTTGGAAGACATTAAAACTAACGTGCAGGCTTACTTTAAAGACGGATTTTATTCCGACTTGCCCGAAGGCGAAAAGCATTTAAAACTGTACGAAGACATTATAGCGGTTAAGGCGGAGCATTCATTAAAACCCCTTTCGCAAACCGTAAGCTTATGCGGCAGGCAGTTCAACAAAGTGGCAACTCTTTGCCGTGCCGACGAACAGGAGGAACTGTATAATAAAATTGCCGAAAAATTCGGGGAACGGTTCGACGTTACCTGCAGCGCAAAAGTGCTTATCGAAATTTCCCCGCCGGGCGAAACAAAGGGTGCGGCGGTTAACTTTTTATGTTCGCATTATAACGTTCCAATAGAAAAGTGTTGCGCCGTAGGCGACAATTTAAACGACGTGAGTATGATAAAAGCGGCGGGCGTAGGCGTAGCCGTGGGTAATGCCGTGCAGGCGCTTAAAGACGTTGCCGACTATGTTGCGGCAACCAACGATGAGCACGCCGTGGCAGGAGTAATAGAAAAATTCGGGTATATTAATAATGACTGAAATTTTAGCGCCCGCGGGCGACGAGAAAAGTGCGTATGCCGCGATTAACGCCGGGGCCGACGCTGTTTATCTGGGGCTTTCGGCATTTTCGGCAAGAAACGGCGCCGAAAATTTCGGGTACGAAGCGTTGGAAAAACTTATTGCATACGCGCATTTTTTAAACGTTAAAATTTACGTGGCAATGAACACTTTGGTTAAAGACAGCGAACTGGAGGAGTTTATATCCGCCGCTGTAAAAGTGCACAATATCGGCGCGGACGCCATTATTATTCAGGATATTTATCTGGGCGCTTACCTTAAAAAAACCTATCCTCAAATGTGCCTGCACCTTTCCACTCAGGCCGGCGTTTGCAATGTTTACGGTGCACAATACGCAAAGCAACTGGGATTTTCACGCGTGATTTTAGCGCGTGAAACTAAGCTTGCGGACATAGCCGAAATAGCTAAAATAATAGAAACCGAGGCTTTTGTACAGGGCGCTTTATGCACTTGCTTTTCAGGTCAGTGCTATCTGTCTTCGTTTGCAGGGGGCAACTCGGGCAACCGTGGAAAATGCAAACAGCCCTGCCGCAAAAAGTACAGCATAAACCGAAGCGGATTTGAAGAGTACGCTTACCGTTTATCGCTTTCCGATTTGTGCGTGGGCGAAGATATATCGGCGCTTATAAAAGCGGGAGTTTCGTCGTTTAAAATAGAAGGCCGTATGCGTCGCCCCGAATATGTTTCCGCAGCGGTTAATTATTATAAAAATCTGTTGGAAGGCAAGGCGGATAAGGAGGATTGGTCGGCGTTAAAGCGCACATATAACAGGGGTAATTATACCAAAGGGCTGGCGTTTGGTCAGGACAAATCGTTTATATCTTCGGCAGTGCAGGGGCATATAGGCGAGTATTTGGGGGCCGTTACCGTAGAGGGCGGCAAATACGTATGCCGCAGTTCCGCCGTTTGCGGAGTCGGCGACGGGTTTAAAATTCTGCGCGGCGGCAAAGAGGTTGCAGGCGCAGTTTTCGGCGAAAAGTTTGCCGGCGGGTTTACTTTAAAAAGTTCGAAGAGGCTTAAAAACGGCGATAAGGTGTTTATTACCACCGACGTTCGGCTAAAAGAAAAGCTTTTAGATGTAAACAGGGTAAAAAAACTGAAAATATCCGCGCGGTTTGCGGCTGGTGAAAAACCGCAGATTACCGTTAACGGCAGCATATATACGGCCGAATTCATCGCTCAGGCGGCGCAGGGCAGACCTATCTGCGCGGAAGATATAATAAAATGTTTTAACAAAACCGACCTATATCCAGCAAAACCTGTTTACGGAGATATATATGTCGGAGATAATACTTTTGTGCCGGTATCGCTTTTAAATGCGTTTAGAAGGGATGTCTACGCCGCGGTTTATAACGGACATTGCCGTAACGGTCGGGAAATAATTGATAAATGTTTGCCGTTTCCTCTTCCGCAAAAGGACGGACTCAACCGCAAAACCGCGGTAATAGCCAGTAATTTAAAAGGTGTTAACGCGGATATAGGAATATTTAAACCGTATGACTATACTGGCGGGATAAACGAACTTTGCAATGATTTTAATGGCGAAAAATTTGTGTATCTTCCCCCCTTTCTATCGGGGGAGGACGTTCGGCGCATAAAACCGTTTATTTCATCGTTCGACGGCATATATAGCGGGGGCAATTACGCGGTTCTACTTGCAAAAGAGCTTAATTTAAAGCTGTTTGCGGGTACGGGTTTCAATATTTTCAATGCGCTTTCATTAAGTTTATGCCCGGCCGATTATATAGCTTTGTCGAAAGAAATTAGCGCGGCTGAAGCAAAAAGATTATCGCGCGGAAACACTTTTTATCTTACCGCCGGCGACGTAAAGGTTATGGACTTTATTTACTGTCCCTTTCAAAAAACATGCGGGCAGTGCGATAAGCGCAGGCTTTACACGCTTACAGACGAAAACAAAAGAGAATTTATTTTATACAGATACGCGACGGACGGTTCGGTTGGCGGCGGTTGCCGTTTCGAACTGTACAACTGTGCGCGGCTCGTATCCGAAAATTCGTTTACAGGCAGACTGTACGATTTTTCCTCCTTTGAAAACGCCGCTAACGTCTTCGAAGCTATATCCGACGTCAACCGTCTTAAAACGGTTTTTAAAACTTATACCAGAGGGCACACCGACAGCCCTGTACTGTAACTATGAACAATCAAAATTTGCAAAAACTCGAACTTGATAAAATTCTTTCTTCCTGTGCTTCGTTCGCCAGCCTTCAGCGAACAAAAACCGCGCTTTCGGCGTTGTTGCCGTCAGGCGATTTGTCGGTAGTGCGCGAACGGCTTGCAATTACCGCCGAATGCGATAAACTGCTGTTTAGGTACGGAACGGGCAAGGTGGAATATTTTCCCGAAACCGACGGTTTGATAAAAAGGGCTTCTAAAGGTTCGGCGCTTTCCTGCGCTGAACTTTTAAGCGTAAATTGTCTGCTCCGTTCGGCGCGGACAACATACCGTGCAATAAACTCGGTTGACGATTCGGAAATACAGAAAATAAAGGCGATAGCTTCCCGTATTTATTTCGACGAAATTCTGGAAAAGGATATATCGGAGAAAATTTTAAACGACGAACAGGTAAGCGACAGCGCCAGCGACGCGCTGTTTGCAATCCGCAGTAAAATACGCAGTTTAAACGAACGCATACGCTCTTCGCTTACCGAATACGTGTCGGGCGGAAATACCGCGTATCTGCAGGACAGCATAGTAACCATACGCAACGACCGTTACGTTATCCCCGTTAAGGCTGAGCACAAAAACAGGGTTAAGGGCTTTGTTCACGACCGTTCGCAGTCGGGAGCAACTTTTTTCATCGAGCCCGAATACGTTTTAAATTTAAATAACGAACTAATTTCGCTGACCATAGACGAAAAGCAGGAGGTTGAAAGAATTTTAAAAGCTCTTTCCGCCAGGGTGGGCGCAATGAGCGAAAGGCTGGAAAACGACGTGGAGGTTCTGTCGGAAATCGACGGCTTTTATGCGAGGGCGGAATACGGTTATTCTTTAAAGGGAGTTTGTCCCCGCGTAAATAAGCGCGGATACGTTAACATAATAAAGGGGCGCCACCCGCTGGTAGGCAGGGACGAGGTGGTCCCCGTTTCTCTTGAGTTGGGTAAAGATTATTCGTTTCTGCTTTTAAGCGGCGCCAATACGGGAGGCAAAACGGTAACGCTTAAAATGGCGGGGCTGTTCTGCCTTATGGCGGAATGCGGGCTCTTTATTCCCGCCGCAGCGGGCAGCGAGGTTTGCGCGTTTGAAAACGTGTTTTGCGACGTGGGCGACAGCCAGAGTATAGAGGACAGCCTTTCAACCTTTTCCAGCCATATTACTGCGGTGTCAGAAATATGCGACGGAGCCGACGACGACAGCCTTGTGCTGATAGACGAACTGGGGGGCGGCACTAATCCCGACGAGGGGCAGGCAATCGCCCGCGCGGTAACCGAATATCTTTTAAAAAAGGGTGCGAAAGGAATAATAACTACGCACTTTACCGCGCTTAAGGAATTTGCCTATTCGCTTGGCGGAATAGAAAATGCGGCAATGCAGTTTGACAGCGCGACGTTAAAACCGCTTTACAGTATAAAAATAGGATTGGCAGGCGCAAGCAACGCGCTTGCGGTTTCGCGGCGGCTGGGTATGAATCCGGATATTTTAGCCGCGGCCGAAGGCTATCTTTCCGAAGAAGGCAGAACTTACGATAACATTTTAAAGCGCGCGGAGGACAGCAGAATAAAGGCGCAGGAAGCGGAAGCTAGGGCTGCCGCTCTGGAAAAAGAGTGGGGGGAAAAATGTGCGCAGGCTAAAAAACTTGCGGCGGCGCTTGAAAACGAGAAGGTGAGGCTGGGCGTAAGCGCACGTTCGGAAAGCCGACGCATAATAAACGAACGTACGGCGCGCGCCGAAGAACTGCTTGCCGAAATAGAGGAAATTTTTACCAGAGAAGAAATTACGCAAGCTGATTTAATCCGCGCACGCACGCTTAAAAACAGATTGAAAGACGAAGCGTTTGAACAGGAAGAACAAATCTCCGTAGAAAATTACAAGCCGGCAAAGGCAGAAGATTTAAAGGCGGGTTGCGAGGTTTATGTGGAAAGTTTGCAAAGCACGGGGAAAGTGCTTTCTTTCAACCCGCATAAAGGCGAGGCGGAGGTTGCGTGTGGCAATATAAAACTACGCGTAAACGTTTCATCTTTAAAAATAGTGCCGGCCGCGCCGCAAAAAAAGGACAGGCGTAAAAAACCTTCCGAAAACGTAAAAGTGGTTAAAAAATTTGCGCCGTCTTTGCCGGTATTCGAAATTAACGTAATAGGCATGACGTCGGAAGACGCTGTTGCCGAGGTTGAAAATTTTATTGACAAAGCGCTTACCGACAATCTTGAACAGGTGAAAATTATTCACGGCGTGGGCACAGGCAAACTTCGTACGGTTATTTCGCAGTATTTAAAAAAACACCGTTCGGTTAAATCGTACCGAGCGGGTAAATACGGCGAGGGTGAAATAGGCGTAACAATAGTTGAACTGAAATAATTTATACAAAAGCTTGTGTTAGGCTGCGTTTTAAAAAGCATTGATTCAATCTTACCTGATAATTAAGTCTACAATGGTAAAAACCCAAATAAAATATAATAGTATTTTAATTTAGGGGCAAACTATTGAAAAATAAAATTATTTCGGTTATAGTAAATGTTGTGCTGTGCGCCGTAATCGCGTCGGTTTGCGTGGTCGGTTTCGTGGGCGGCGAGGCCGAGCAGGTAATTTCTAACGGAGAAAATCTGTATTACAAGTCCGACAGTCCAAAAGGCGTAAGCATGATGTTCAACGTTTATCAGAACACCGATAACGTCTACGCGATAATGGATTTGCTGGACGGCTCAGGCGCAAAGGCGACTTTCTTTCTGGGCGGCAGCTGGGCGGACGACAATATCGATTGCGTGCGCGACATAGCGGCGCGCGGGCATGAGGTTGCATCGCACGGATATTTTCATAAAGATCACTCCAAAATGAATTACGAGCAAAATCTTTCCGAAATCCGTCCAAGCGTTAAGCTTTTAAACGCGATGCTCGGCAGTGAAATTTCGCTTTTCGCGCCGCCTTCGGGAGCATTTTGCGACGCGACCGTAACGGCGGCAACCGCTCTCGGGTTAAAAACCGTAATGTGGTCGCGCGATACAATCGACTGGCGGGATAACGATACCGAGCTTGTTGTAACCCGCGCTACAAAAAATTTGCAAAACGGCGAATTTATCCTGATGCATCCTATGGACGTAACGGTAAAATCGTTGCCGCGAATATTAACTTACATAAGAGAAAACGGCTATTCTGCCGTAACCGTCTCTTACAATATAGGAGAATAATGGTACATTTCAAACAACTCGACAACGGTATAAGGCTGACTGTCAAACAGATGAGCGGACTTATGTCCGTTTCTATGGGCATAATTGTGGGCACAGGCGCGTGTGTGGAAAGCGATAGGGAAGACGGCATTTCGCACTTTATCGAACATATGATGTTCAAGGGCACCGAAAGGCGCACGTCGTTTCAAATTTCCGACAATATGGACGCGATAGGCGCACAGGTAAACGCGTTTACCTCAAAAGATATTACCTGTTATTACGCAAAGTCTACGTCGAACCACGCCGCGGAGGCGTTTGAAATATTGTCCGACCTGTTTTTAAACAGCGTGTTCCCCGCCGACGAAATGAAAAGAGAAAAGGGCGTTGTCGTAGAGGAAATAAGTATGAACGAGGATACGCCCGACGATTTGTGCCTTGATTTGCTGTCGAAGGCGTTTTTCGGCGAAGAGAATTACGGCCGCAATATACTGGGAAGCAAGAAAAATGTAAAGGGCTTTTCCCGCGAAGATATTTACGGCTATCTGAAAGCGCGTTATACTACCGATAATATCATAATTTCTATGGCGGGCAATATTTCCGTTGAGTTTGCCGAGCAGCTTGTGCAAAAATATTTCGGTAATCTTGCGCCGACTAAAGCCGAAAAGCGCCCCTTGTGCGTAACTCTTAAAAACCGCAATCTTTACAAATCCAAGGATATCGAACAGGTACACATTGCAATTTCCTATCCTTCAATGAAAAGGTACGAAAGGCTGTGCGACGCCACGCAGATTATGAACGCCGTTTTGGGCGGCAGTATGTCGTCGCGCCTTTTTCAGACGGTAAGGGAAGAGTTGGGGCTTGCGTATACCGTTTACTCGTATGTATCCACTTACGAAAAAAGCGGCGCGCTGACCGTTTACGCGGGGGTTAATGCCGAAAATTATTTGCAGTCGGTCGAGGCGGTGGAAAACTGCATTGCGGACTTAAAGAAGAAAACGTTAACGCAGGACGAGTTTAAACGCGGCAAAGAGCAGTTGCTGTCGTCGCTTATTTACGCGCAGGAAAGCACCAGTTCGCAAATGCTTTTATATGGTAAAGAGCTTATCTATTCGGGCAGAATTTACGATTTCGAAGAGAGGGTGGGCAAGCTTAACGCCGTAACCTTAAACGACGTGTACGAAGCTATCGAGTACAATTTCGACGAAAAGTACCGTGCAACCGCGCTTGTCGGCAACGTGGACAAGCCTTTGAAATAATTAAAGCGTAATACGTGCGCGTAAAAATTATGAGCGAACTTATTAAGGGTTTCGAACCCTATTTCAACGGCGCAAGCCGCGTACTTATTCTGGGAAGTTTTCCGTCGGTGAAAAGCAGAGAGCAAAGCTTTTATTACGGGCATCCTCAAAACGCTTTCTGGCGCATACTTTCAACTTTTTTTAAAGAGGACAAGCCCGTAAGTACCGAAGAAAAAAAATCGTTTTGCCTGCGCAATGAAATAGCGCTTTGGGATATTGTTACCGAGTGCGAAATCGTAGGCAGCCGCGACGAAACCATAAAAAATTTCAAAGTGGCAAATTTACATTACGTATTGCAAAACGCGCCCGTACGGTGTATACTTATAAACGGCGGGCGCGCATTTTCGATATTCGAAAAGAATTACGGCGGATTGCAAATTCCTTATTTTAAATTGCCTTCCACAAGCCCCGCAAACGCAAGAAGAAACGATGACGAATGGTACGCCGCTCTACGACGAGCTTTTGAAAGAACTTAAAGATAACGCCGAGCCCGAATACGCCGCTTTTCATAAACGGCTGATAAAGAACGACAAACTTAACGTTTTGGGCGTGCGCGTTCCCGCTTTGCGCAAAATTGCAAAAAGTTATAAAAATTTCGTGCCAGAGCTATTGACCTTCCCCGACGATTATTACGAGGTAACTTTTATAAAGTTGCAAGCGGTTGCGCTGTTACCTTGGTGCGAATTTAAAAATTACGCCGATAAATGCGTTGCGCTTATAGACAACTGGGCTACTTGCGACTGTTTTGCGCCCAAATGCATAGCAAAGCACAGGGAAGAGTTTTTGCCGTATATCAGAGAATATACGTGGAGCGGAAAAGAGTTTGAGCAACGTTTTGCTCTCACAACGCTTTTACATTTTTACGTAGAGGATAAATACCTGCAACTAATTTTCGATGCGGTTACGGGTAATGAAATAGATTATAATTTTTATTACGTACACATGGCGGCGGCGTGGCTTATAGCCGAGGTGGTTGTAAAAAGCTACGACGACGGCGTGGCGTTTTTAAAGGCAAACGCAGGGTATTATGACGAAAAGGGAAGGGGTGCGGAAACTTTCGATATAAAAACGCACAACAAAGCCATACAAAAGGCGTGCGAAAGTTACCGTTTAACCAAAGAACAAAAAGACTTTTTAAAAACGTTAAAAAGATAACCCGCATTTGTCACTAAAAGGGCGCGTCTGTGTCTGCGGAAAATTTGCGGGAGAGGAATTATTATGGAAATTGTAAAGCAGTTAACCGAGGAATTTAAATTAAAACCCGACCATGCGGAAAACGTGGTTAAGCTTTTGGACGAGGGAAACACTATTCCCTTTATCGCGCGTTACCGTAAAGAAATGACGGGCGCGATAGACGATCAGGTTTTAAGGCAGTTCGCAGACAGATACGAATATCTGCAAAACCTTGAAAAGCGCAAGGGAGAGGTTGCTGCGGCGATAACGGAACAGGGTAAAATGACCGGAGAAATTCAGTCTGCAATCGACGCCTGCGTTACTATGACCGAAATAGAGGACGTTTACCGCCCCTATAAGCAAAAGAAAAAAACGCGCGCTTCGGTTGCGGTAGCAAAGGGATTGCAGCCCCTTGCCGATTTTATTTTGGCTCAGGAAGGCGACCCTTTTGCCGAGGCTGAAAAATACATATCCGAAGAAAGCGGAGTTGAAACGGCGCAACAGGCTATTGACGGCGCCAAAGATATAATCGCCGAAATTGTTTCGGATAATGCCGAACTGCGTAAAAAGCTGCGCGCGCTTATGGAAAACCACGGCGAAATTCAGGTTAAGCTTTTAAAAGACGACGGCAAGGGCACGTACGATATGTACGCTGACTACTGCGAACTGATTCCCGAAATAAAAAATCACAGAATTCTGGCGATAAACCGCGGCGAAAAGGAAGAGTGCCTGCGCGTTAAAATAGCATTCGACGGCGAGGTTGCAAAGCGTGTCTGCGCGGCTAAATACGTAAAAACCAAGGGCGCGTCCGCCGACCTTATCAGGGAGGCGGTTTCCGACGGCTACGACAGGCTTATTCAGCCTTCTGTAGAGCGCGAGGTCCGCTCGATTTTAACCGACAGGGCGGGCGAACAGGCGATTCGTATGTTCGAGGTAAATCTGCGCCCCCTGCTTTTACAGTCTCCGGTAAAGGGCAAAGTAACGTTGGGGCTCGACCCCGGTTACCGTACAGGGTGTAAGGTGGCGGTCGTAGACGATACCGGCAAGGTATTGGCAACGTCGGTTATCTATCCCGTACCTCCCCACAGTAAAGTAGAGGAAAGCAAACGTATAATAAAAGATTTGATTGCAAAGCACAAGGTTGACGTAATTTCCATAGGAAACGGAACCGCAGGCAAGGAAACGGAAATATTCGTTGCCGAACTTTTGAAGGAGATAGACAGGGATGTGTCCTACGCCGTGGTAAACGAAGCGGGGGCTTCAGTCTATTCCGCCAGTCCGCTTGCCGTGGAAGAATTTCCCGATTACGACTTAACTTTGCGTTCGGCAATTTCCATTGCCCGCCGCCTTCAGGACCCGCTTGCCGAGCTTATTAAAATCGATCCCAAATCGATAGGAGTGGGGCAATATCAGCACGATATGGATAAAAAGCGTTTAGACGCGGTTTTAGGCGGTGTTTTGGAAGACTGCGTCAACAGCGTCGGCGTAGACTTAAATACCGCAAGCGCGTATCTGTTGAAATATGTTGCGGGCTTAAATGCGGGCGTAGCAAAAAACGTTATCGCCTACCGTGAAGAGAACGGTAAGTTTACGGAAAGAAAGCAGCTTTTAAAGGTGCCGAAACTGGGGGCAAAGGCGTACGAGCAGTGTGCAGGATTTTTGCGCATAACCGACGGCAAAAATATATTCGATAACACCGCCGTACATCCCGAAAGCTACGATAAAGCCGAAAAACTTTTAAGTCTTTTCGGATATACCGCAAACGACGTAAAGAAGGACAATTTAAAAGAACTTCCCGCAAAAATTAAGGAATACGGCGAAAATAAAGCGGCGGAATACTGCGGGCTTGACAGGGCGACAATGAACGATATAGTCGTTGAACTATTAAAGCCTGGCCGCGATATACGCGACAGCCTGCCCTCGCCCGTGTTGCGCAGAGATATTATGAGTATAGAAGATTTGTCGGTGGGAATGGTAGTTGAAGGTTCGGTTCGAAACGTTATCGATTTCGGCGCGTTTATCGATATCGGCGTTCATCAGGACGGGCTTGTTCACGTGTCGGAAATATGTGACCGCTACATAAAGCACCCGTCCGACGTTTTAAAGGTGGGGCAGAAAGTAAAAGCCGTAATTATTAATCTCGACGTCAAAAAACAGCGCATAGGCTTATCAATCAAGCAGCTGGCAAAGTCGCAGGCAAAGTAATAAAAACGGTTGACAAATGTAATAAAATAAATATATAATTGCAGTGCAAATTATTTAGGAGAATTATAATATATGTTTGAAAAAGTAGCAAAATTGCTTGCGGAACAGTTGGGAATTCCCCAGTCAAAAATAACGGCGGACAGCAAAATTGTTGACGATTTGGGGGCGGACAGCCTTGACGTGGTCGAGCTGTTAATGACGCTTGAAGACGAAACAGGCAAAACCATTCCCGACGACGAGGTTACAAAAATTAAAACCGTCGGCGAAATAGTTGAAATACTGGAAAAACTTTAATTATCAAGCAAATTTAAAAAGCCGCGCGGCAGTTTTTGCCGCGCGGCTTTAACAATTTTAATACGTATTGCCAAACGCGCACGTTTCCCGCATAAAATGTAATAACTACAATTTTTACGGGAGAAAAACGTTTTGGATTGGTTTATAGGTCTTCCGGGCTGGCTTCAGGCGCTGTTGGCTACGCTGTTTACGTGGGCGCTTACGGCGCTTGGGGCTTCGCTCGTGTTCTTTTATAAAAAGGTAAGCAAAACGGCTTTTTGCTTTATGTTATCCGGGGCGGCGGGCATTATGCTGGCGTCGTCGTTTTTTTCGCTTCTTCTGCCCGCGCTTGAGCAGGGCGGCAATTACTCGTATCTGGTGCTTACCGCTGGTTTTATTCTCGGCGGATTGCTAATATCGGTTACCGATATCATAATAGGAAAGCTCACCAAAAACAGGGACGAAAAAAACCGTTCTTGCGCGGTTATGACGGTAGCCGTAACGGTACATAACGTGCCCGAAGGTCTGGCGGTCGGCGTGGCGTTCGGAGCGCTGTCGCAAGGCAGCGGGGTGGGCGCGGTTGCCGCCATTATGCTTGCCGTCGGAATAGGTATTCAAAATTTCCCCGAAGGTATGTGCGTTGCGTTTCCGTTGCGGGCAAACGGCTATTCGCGCGCAAAAAGTTTTTTAATAGGTCAGCTTTCGGGGGCAGTTGAGATAGTTGCTGGCGTTGTGGGCGCGCTTGCCGTAACCTGGGTAAGCGGCATATTGCCTTTCGCGCTGGCTTTTTCCGCGGGGGCTATGGTTGCGGTGGTGTGTTCGGAGCTTGTGCCCGAAAGTTTCGAAACCGACAAACTTAAAGCAACGGTAGGCGTTATTCTGGGATTTGCGCTTATGATGATACTCGATATCGCTTTCGGCTGAAAGTTTTTGCATTCCCGCAAGCCGGATTATGGCTTGCGGGAACTTTTATTGTTTAAATTGTATAATTTTACGGTTGCCGTATTTAAACATTTGTCAAAGCTTATTTAATATTATACTATATATGTAACTACCTTAACGGAGCGAATGATGAACAGAGTAAAAGAACGTTGTGCTAAAGACGGTTGCGCAAAATTTTTGTTTGCCGCCAACTCAATGTTTACCGAGCTTAAATACACTAAACTTTTTTTATACCTTTTAAACGTAGTGCCGGTGGTTATCTGTTTTCTGCCAAGCTCGGACGAGCTTACGAAGCTGATATGTTCGTGCGTATCGTTTGCGTTGACTATAATAAACGAGGTTGCATCCGCACTGCTGAGTAATTATAAGGAAAAGGCGATACTCAGCCATCAGCTGTACGAGGCGGAAATAACAGGCTCGTCTTTTTCAAAAATCGAGTACGACAGGGAGAGTACCAACGACTTGAACGAGCTGGCAATCCGCAAAGGGTTGCCTAAAATGCGCAAACTTGAAAAATACCCGGTAAGTTTCGTTCCCTCGGAAATAACCGACGATTACAGCTATCTGTATCTGTGCCGTACGTCCGCGGCCAAGATACGTTATCTTTCAAGCAGACTTTTTGCCGGTTACGTAATATGCCTTATTGCAATTGCCGTAACGCTAGTCGGGGTTAATTTCGTTCAGGCTACAACGGGGCAGACGCTTTACATATTCATATGTTTCTGGCCGCTGATAATTCCGCTTATACGAAACTGTCTCGCTTCGCGTAAGTGCGTGCGGCAATGCGTTAAAATTTGCGCCGATATAGACAATTTCTTTGCCGACGGTGACGATTCGGTGGAAAGACTGGCGCGGTTTTACTATTATGTGCAGAACATTGAGTTCGAGATGCTTCTAACAAAGCCAATAATATTTAAAGTTGTCGAGGCGATGTGCAGGCGCGGAGTTGCCGTTTTAACGGACGGAGTTACTCAGCGGTTCAAAGAGGCGATAGTCGAGTTAAAATCGCGCAATTTAATATTACGTGGCGTAATAGCCCAGCCGCACGGCAAGCAGTTGATAACAAAGACGGACTACGACCTCGAAAAATTGCAGAAGATAAGAAAAAACAGGTCGGCCGGCTTGCCGTCCAAAAGCGCAGGCGAAAGCGCGGTTGCGGCGGATACCGAAAAGAAGGGCGCGTCCGCGACGAAAAAAAAGGCTAACGGCGTTTCAAAAGCCCCTTCGGTCAGCAATAAAACCGTTGTTAAACCAGCCGCTAAAAAACCGCCTGTTAAAAAAGTTTCTTCTAAAACAAAATCAAGTAAATAACATATGTACAGCGCCTCGCGGCGATTTCGCCGCGAGGCGCATATTTTCCCTGTCTTTCCGCAAAATAGTCGTATGGAAAACAATGCTAATAAAAAATTATCGCCGCGTCCTTCGGTCGTGGTTGTCGGCGGCAGTTCGGGTATAGGCTACGAAACTTGCGTGCGCCTTGTAAACCGCGGTTGGGAAGTAACCAATATTTCGCGCACTACGTGCAATAATGCAAAAGTTCATAATATCTGTGCCGACGTAACCTGCGGAAGCGAAGCATACGACGCTATTTCGTCCGCGGCTGAAAAATACGGCTTAAACGCGCTTGTTTACTGCGCCGGATTTTCTATGGCAGCGCCTTTGGAATATGCAAAAGAAACCGATTATAAATACCTGTTCGAGGTTAACTTTTTCGGCGCGTTAAAGGCAATGCAAACGGCGATACCGTTTATGAAAAAGAAGGGGGGCAAAATTGTTCTCGTCGGTTCGCTGGGCGGCGACGTTCCCATAGTGTTCGACGCGTTTTATTCCTGTTCGAAAGCGGCTTTGGAAATGCTTGCGCGCGAAGCCAATACCGAACTTAACGGTTACAACATTTCCGCAACCGCAATTCTTCCGGGAGGAACGGCAACCAACTTTTCGTTTAAACGCAAGGTATATCCGGAAGAGGAAAACGGCTGTTACGGCAAGTCGTTAAACCGCGCGGTCGCCGCTTTAAACAATATGGAACAGAGCGGAATGAAACCTTCGCGCGTTGCGGAAGATATATATAAGGTGCTAATTGCGGAAAAGCCGCCTATAATAAAAACCTGCGGCGCTATGAATACGGCAAAACGCTTTGCCACCCGCGTAATGCCGGAAAAAGTTACCAACTATTTAAACGGGAAAATGTTCAATCAATGAGAAAGGAATACGATTTGTCCCGCCGCGACGAGCGGGAAACCTTTTATAAGTCAATTAAAGAAGGCGGCGTAAAAAATGACAGGAAAGCATAAGGAAAATTACAACGCAAACTATTTGCAGTATATAAAAACGCAGGAGCCAAAATCGAAACACTTTAAAAACTGTCTTTCCGCTTTCGGTGTAGGCGGATTAATCTGCTGTATAGGTCAGTTTTTCCGCTTTATGCTTGAATACGCAGGGCTTTCTGGCGACGTTCTGGCGGGTACTGTTTCGGTTATTTTGATATTTTTAAGCTGTCTTTTAACAGGGTTAGGCGTTTACGACAGGATAGGCAGGCATGCCGGCGCGGGTTCAATCGTGCCAATTACGGGATTTGCAAACTCGGTCGCTTCGCCCGCAATCGAGTTTAAAACCGAGGGCTGGATATACGGTATGGCGGCAAAAATGTTTACGGTTGCCGGACCTATAATTGTTTTCGGAGTGTTTTCCGGAGTACTGGTAGGGCTTATTTATTCGTTTGTTTAATACAACATATTGTGTAAAATCTTTTGCTCTTAAACAATATTTTGTAATAAACTGTTGACAAGTATAAACCTCTGTGTTATAATCACAGTACAAAATAAAGTGCGCGGTAACTGACGAAATTATTGCGGAAAACCGCAGGGGAGCGGCGCACGGGTGTTTGGTTTAAGCCGTTCGTCTGGGCAAATTTACTTGAATTTAAAAAGTAAATTGCCCTTTTTTTACGGAGGTTATGTCTGTTGGACGGATATATTCACTCATTCGAATCTTTCGGAACGGTCGACGGACCGGGAATACGTTTCGTCGTTTTTATGCAAGGTTGCCTTATGCGCTGTCTTTATTGTCACAACCCCGATACGTGGGCGCGCAATAACGGCAAAATTTATTCGCCCCGGCAGGTCGCCGCAAACGCTTTAAAATATAAAAGCTATTTTACGGGCGGAGGGGGAGTTACGGTTTCGGGCGGCGAACCGCTTTTACAGACCGGATTTGTATACGAACTGTTTAAAATTTTGAAGGATGCGGGGGTGCACACCGCGTTAGACACGTCCGGAATTATTTTTAACGGTAATACCCGTAAAGAGATAGAAGAACTGATGTCGGTTACCGATTTGGTGCTTTTGGATATAAAGCATATAGATAACGGCGAACATATAAAGCTTACAGGGCACTCTAACGAAAACGTTTTGAATTTTGCCGGATATTTATCGGAAACAGGCAAACCCGTATGGATACGCCATGTACTGGTGCCTGAACTTACGGATAAAGACGAGTGGTTGGAAGGGCTTTCTGAATTTATAAAAAGCCTTAAAAACGTAGAAAAGGTCGAGGTGCTTCCTTACCATTCTATGGGTGAGGTAAAGTATAAAAATATGTGTTTAAACTACGCTTTAAGCGGAATGCAGCCGCCGTCTGCCGAGCGCGTTTTAAACGCAAAAAAAATTTTGGGAATAATAAAATGAATTACGGCTTAAGCGGCAAATGTTTATTGGAAATAAGCGGAGAAGGGTGCGACGCGTGCCTTGCGGTTATGCCCAACTGCGCGGCGGTAGCCCGAAAATTCGGTTTGAAATTCGTTAAATTCAGCGTAAACGAAAATCCCGAATTGATAGAACGGTTTAATTTGGAAAGAATACCTTCGATTGTACTTGTGGAAGACGGTAAGGAAATAGCCAAGTGTTCGGGGTACCAGCCTTTGGAAATTCTCGAACTTTGGGTAGAGGCAAAGACAGGACGATAATAGTTCGGATTAATACATAAAGAGGAGTAAGTTTAATGTTATTTAAACAGTGGGAAGGATTTACGGCCGGTAAATGGAGCGACGACGAGGTTAACGTGCGCGACTTTATTCAGCATAACTATAAACCTTACGAGGGCGACGGCGGGTTTTTGGAAGGACCTACTCAGGCCACGAAAAAACTGTGGGAAGAGGTTTTAAAACTTTCTGAGCAGGAGCGCAGGGCGGGCGGAGTGTTGAAAGCGGACACCAAAGTCGTTTCCACGCTTACAAGCCATCCCGCGGGATATATCGATAAAGAACTTGAAAAAATAGTGGGATTACAGACGGACGAGCCGTTTAAACGCGCGCTTCAGCCTTTCGGCGGCATTAAAATGAGCGAGCAGGCTTTAAATATGTACGGCTACGAACTCGACCCCGAAATAAAATATACTTTTACGCATTACCGCAAAACGCATAACGACGGTGTGTACGACGCATACACCTCCGAAATGCGACGCGCCCGTACTGCGCATATTTTAACAGGCTTGCCCGATACGTACGGCAGGGGCAGAATCGTAGGCGATTACCGCCGTGTTGCTCTGTACGGTGTGGATTATCTAATAGAACACAAAAAGCGCGACAAGGATTTGATAGACGGCGATATGACGCCCGATAAAGTGCGCGACAGGGAAGAACTTTCCGAACAGATAAAGGCGCTGTCGGCGTTAAAGGAAATGGCGGCGCTGTACGGCTTCGATATTTCCGGTCCCGCGCAAACCGCGCAGCAGGCTATACAATGGCTGTATTTCGGGTATCTTGCGGCGGTAAAGGACCAGAACGGCGCGGCTATGTCGATAGGCAGAAATTCAACCTTCCTTGACATATATATCGAGCGCGATCTTACCAACGGCACGCTTACCGAGCGCGAGGCGCAGGAGCTTATCGACCATTTTGTTATGAAACTGCGCATTGTAAAATTTATGCGCATAAAGGACTATAACGAACTGTTTTCCGGCGACCCTACGTGGGTAACCGAATCGATAGGCGGTATGGGTGTGGACGGCAGAACGCTCGTAACTAAAAATTCGTTCAGAATTCTTCACACCCTGACAAATCTGGGTCCTGCGCCCGAACCCAATTTAACGGTGCTATGGTCCCGAAATCTTCCGTCTGGATTTAAAAAATTCTGCGCCGAAACGTCTATAGCCACATCTGCAATACAGTACGAAAGCGACGATTTGATGCGTCCCGAAATGGGCGACGATTATTGTATCGCGTGCTGTGTCAGCTGTATGCGCGTGGGCAAAGATATGCAGTTTTTCGGTGCGCGCGCCAACCTTGCAAAGTGTCTTCTTTACGCTATTAACGGCGGCAAGGACGAGGTGACGATAGATAAAAAGACGGGTAAACACTTGCAGGTTTCGCCTATGTATTCGCCGGTGCTCGGCGACGGACCTCTCGATTATAAAGAGGTTGTAACCAAGTACGAACAGATGATGGACTGGCTTGCGGGGTTGTATGTAAACACGCTTAACCTCATACATTATATGCACGACAAATATTCGTACGAAGCTTTGGAAATGGCGTTGCACGATACGCAGGTAAGGCGTTTCTTCGCTACCGGTATAGCGGGATTATCGTGCGCGGTTGACAGCCTTTCGGCAATAAAGTACGCCAAAGTTTATCCCGTGCGCAACGAAGAAGGGCTTGTCGTCGACTTTAAAACCGAGGGCGAATATCCGCAGTACGGCAACAACGACGACAGGGTAGACCAAATTGCGGTTTGGCTTGTAAAGACGTTTATGAACAAGGTTAAAAGTCATTACACATACCGCGGCAGCGTACCCACCACGTCGATTTTAACTATTACGTCAAACGTAGTGTACGGCAAAAAAACGGGCAACACTCCTGACGGCAGAAGGGCGGGAACGCCCCTTGCTCCCGGCGCAAATCCAATGCACGGCAGGGATAAAAACGGCGCGCTCGCCTCGCTTGAATCGGTTGCCAAACTGCCCTACGAATACTCGCGCGACGGTATTTCCAACACGTTTTCGGTTACTCCCGCGTCGCTGGGTAAAGACGAATAAAAGTTATCGTATAGAAAGTAATTAAACAAGGAGAATTATTATGTCCAGAGCAGACAATTTGGTAAATATGCTTGACGCGTACGTAGCGGACGGCGGACATCATTTAAACGTAAACGTATTCAGTCGCGAAACGCTGCTGGACGCGCAGGCTCATCCCGAAAAGTATCCTCAGCTTACTATAAGGGTTTCGGGATATGCGGTTAATTTCAACAAATTGACCAAAGAACAACAAGACGACGTTATTTCAAGAACTATACATTCGTCACTGTAATAAAAAAATGGACGGCACGGGCAAAAAAATGCATTCGTGCCGTTTACTTTTTTTGTATGCCGTGATATAATTAATAACGGAAATTAGGGCATAGTACGGGGGTAATTAAATGAAAACCGCGAAAGGCGAACTAAATATTCAGGCGGGAACGGTGCTTAAATACAGGGGGCAAGACGAAGAGCTTGCATTGCCAAAAAACGTAGTGCGTATAGCGCCGTACGCTTTTGCGGGCTGTAAAACGCTTAAAAAAGTCGTTGCGCCGGTCAAGCTTGCGTCAATAGGTAAAGGCGCGTTTTTCGGTTGCGACAATCTTGTGGAGGTAACAATTCCCGGCAGGCTGTTCCGCAGGGTAAACGGCGGCAAGGTTTTTCCTTCCGACGCCGACATTTATTTCCGTTTCTATGCGTCGGCCGGCGCCCAGACGGAGGACGAAGATTATTCCGATAAATTCGAGTCGGAGGAAGAATACGTAGCTTCGGGTATAAACGACGCGGAAAGGGCGTTTACCGACGAGGTGCAGTCGGAAGAAATTATTACGATAGTGGAAGAGTTTCCGCTCGAGCAGGAGCTTGAGGAACAGGAAATCGATTTGGACGACAGAAGCTTAAAGGAAAGAATGGAAGACATAATTCCGCACGACCCTTTAAATGATGCCGACGGCGTTCGCCGTAATTCGCTTGTCAACCTTTCCGACTATCTTATCGTTGACGACGAGGTTATAAAGTATATCGGTACCAACAAGCAAACTCAGGTGCCAGATTTCATTACGCGCATAGGAGAAAACGCGTTTTCCAACCGCGACGTAGAAAAGGTGATTTTGCCGCCTCATTTAAAGCTTATAGGTAAAAACGCGTTCAGCTGGTGCGAAAAGCTTACGGAAATACATTTGCCGCAAAGTTTGCAAATGATTGACGACGGTGCGTTTTCAAACTGCAGCGCGCTTGAAAACGTGGATATCCCGCCCGATTTGAAATTTATAGGCGCCAACGCGTTCCGCGCCTGCAGTTCGATAAAGGAACTTTACCTTCCCGAATCGTTACATACAATCAGCCGCCGCGCTTTCGATTTTTGTGTTTCGCTTGAAAAGATAACCGTGCCCCGCGGTATAATGCGGCTTGCCGAAGGCGTGTTTTCGCACTGCGAAAATTTAAGAAAGGTGACTTTGCCTAAAAATCTTACCGAAATAGGCGCCTGGGCTTTTGCCGAATGCTACGAATTAAGGGAAATAAATTTCCCGCAGGGTTTGCAAAGCATTTGCGAGGTTGCGTTTATTAACTGCCGTTCGTTAGTCGCTTTCGATTTGCCCCGTTCGTTAAAAACTTTGGGCAGACAGGCTTTCGTCGGCTGTTCGTCGCTTCATCTCGTCAACGCGCCGAGGCAGATAGAGAAGCAGATAAAACCTGCAAAGGCGTTTCACAAACTTAACAATCTCGTTATAAATTATTACGAGGACTGACCCGGCGTTTTATAACCGTTACAAAAATAATTGCATAATATTTCAGCGGTTTTGAATAAAAAACCGCTTTTTTAATTTACAATGCCGTCGGTTTATAGTATAATTTATTATGTATAATTTTAACTAAAGCTTAAATTTAAGATATGTTTATGCGAAGGAAGAAAATGAAAGACGGCGGCAAAAAAATTAAACTGTCAAAAGCGGTAGCATCCGTTTTAATATCCGTGTCCGTTTTAATTATCTTTATCGTTGCTCTGTTAATTACCGAAATTTACATACCTGTAAAATATTTAACCGCATATTTTGTAAAAGCCGAACAAAACCGTTACGGCATATTGCGCGTCAACTATGTAAACGTGGGTTTCGGCGACTGCATATTAATAGAATTGCCCGACGGTAAAACCGCGCTTATTGACGGCGGCGACGGGGCGTATCCCAATACGCTTTCCGTCCTTAAAGTTCTAAATTCGCGCGGAGTAAAAAAGATAGATTATCTTATATGTTCGTCGGTAAAACCTGAACACTGCGGCGGTCTTTCCGATTTGGTTGAATATAAAGATATCGGCTATGCGTTTATTCCGTACTGTCTTAATACGCGGATTACATCCCAATACCGTTCTTTTATAAATAAACTCGACGAAAAAGGCGTGCCCCGCAGCTATGCCTGCGTGGGAGAGGGTATATCCGGCGAAGGCTACTTTTTAACTTTTCTTTCTCCGTGTAACTATCTTAGTCCAAACGGCGAATATGCGTCGCTTAATAAAAACCCCAGCGCGGCGAATATCGAAAACGCTTCGGCGGTAATCTGGCTGGAGTACGGAGAAACTTCGTTTGCGTTTACGTCGGACGTCCGTTCGGAAGGGCTTAAAAGAATAGTGGAAGATTATAAAATTTCCGAAGAGTTAAACCAGCCTTACTGCGCTTACAAAGGTAACGACGTAAATCTTAAAAACTGCGATATAATTACCGCGGCGGGGCACGGCGGCGAAGAAAACACTTATGCGCCCTGGTACGACTTAACAAAGCCGGAACAGGCAATAATCAGCGTTGGCAAAAACTATTCGGGATATCCGTCGAACGTCGCGTTATCGGATATATGCAACTACTGCAATCCGCTGTATACAATGTACGACGGCGACATAACCGTTACAGCGGACGCAGAAGGCTATAAAATTTTATGAAAGGAGCGGGGTAATATGATAAAGCTTACAACGGCAGGCGAATCGCACGGCAAACAACTTGTCGGCATAATCGAGGGGCTGCCCTCCAACCTGCCTGTGGATATCGGGGAAATCGACGGCTACCTCGCGTTAAGGCAAAGCGGCTACGGCAGGGGCGGAAGGCAGAAAATAGAAAAGGATAGAATTCAAATTCTTTCCGGCGTTCGTAATAAACTTACGTTGGGCAGTCCGCTTGCGTTTTGCATAGTAAATTCCGACTACGCAAACTGGCAGCTGTATATGGCGGCGGAAGAAGCGGACGTAAAATGTAAAACGCTTACCAAAGTACGCCCGGGTCATGCCGATTTAACCGGAATGTTAAAATATGCTCAAACCGACGCGCGCAATATTTTGGAAAGGGCAAGCGCAAGGGAAACCGCGGCGCGCGTTGCCGGCGGCAGTATCGCGCGCCAGTATTTAAAGCAATTAGGTATTTATGTTGACGGATATGTTAAAAGCGTGTGCGGTATAGAGGATGGAAATAATTACGGATTCGACAGGCTTAAACACGCCAAAAGTCAGCCTTTGTTTATGCTTGACGGCGCAGCGCAGGAACGCGCGATGCGGCTGGTAGACAAGCTTAAATCTGAAGGCGATACAGCGGGCGGCGTCGTTGAAATTCGCGTAAAGGGCTTAAAAAGCGGTTTCGGCAGTTGTATGACCTATGCGCAAAAACTCGACGCACGTCTTTGCGGCGACATAATGGGCGTGCAGGCGATAAAGGGCGTGGAGGTAGGAATGGGATTTGCCGTCGCGGCTAGCGCAGGCAGTAAAGTGCACGACGAAATATTTTTAAACGGCGGTAAATATCAGCGTTCTACCAACAATGCGGGCGGCATTGAGGGCGGTATGTCAAACGGGGAAGAAATTATTTTGCGCGCCGCTATGAAACCAATTCCTACTTTAATGAAGGGGCTTAAAACCGTAGATACGGCCACTGGCAAACCTGCTGTCGCGGCAAGCGAACGCAGCGACGTCGCGGCGGTTTGCGCCTGCGAAATCATCTTGGAAAGCGTTGTCTGTTTAGCTGTAGCCGACGTGGTTTCGCAAAGGCTTGGCGGCGACAATTTAAAGGAGGTTAAAGAGCGCTATGCGCTTTTGCCTTGACAATGGAAGATATAATATTAAACGCGCCGTCGTTGAAAAGTGTAATACACTGCGGCGAAGGCTCTTTTAAAAGATACGCTCCGAAATTAGGCGGCAATATATTTATAGTTACCGATAGCAACGTTTTTGCGCTGTACGGCGAATTAATAAAGCAAATTTTCGCAAACGCGCCCATGTATATTTTGCCTGCGGGCGAAAAGAGTAAAAATCGCACTCAGCTTTTTCAGATTATAAATAAGATGATAGAAAGCGGAGTAACCCGCGCTTATACCGTAGTGGCCTTGGGCGGCGGAGTTGTAGGCGACATAGCGGGGCTTGCGGCTTCGTTGTATATGCGCGGAATTAAGCTGATTCAAATTCCCACCACTTTATTATCTCAGGTGGACAGTTCGGTCGGTGGCAAAACGGCAATCGACTACCTGGGGGTAAAAAATGTTTTGGGTGCGTTTTACCAGCCGGCCGAGGTTATCGTTGATCCGCTGTTTTTAAAAACTTTGCCGGCAAGAGAAATCAGGTGCGGCCTTGGGGAAATTATAAAATACGGAGCAATCGACGGCGATATATACGCTTCGCTTTGCGAAAATAAAAACAGGCTGTTCGATTTGAAATATCTGGAAACGGTGGTTGCCGACTGTATCCGTCACAAAGCGTACGTTGTGCGCGATGACGAGCGCGATACTCTCGGCGTCAGAAAAACGCTTAACGTCGGGCATACAACAGGGCACGCTTTCGAGCTGTTTTTCAAGCGTAAGTCGCACGGAGAGTTTGTTCTTATAGGTATGTTTTACGAACTTTTTATTGCCGAGCGGGCGGGCGTATGCGCAAAAGATTATGCTGACAGCCTGCGTTTACTAATTAAAAAAGTTATAGGTGGAATACCCGCTTACGAAAACGCGGACAAAGCGGCGCGGTTTGCAAAATACGATAAAAAGAACGACAAGCAGTCTACGGTTTCTTTGATAGTGCCCGGGGAAACGGGTAAGTGCAGAGAAATGAAAATGCCTATTGAAACTTATGTCCGCGAAATAGGATTATGCGCGGCGGAAATTAAAGGTGGTTTATGTTAAAGCTGGCGGTTATAGGTAAGGATGTTTCAAAGTCGTCAAGTCCGCAGATTCACAGTTTTATAGCGTCGAGTCTGGGTCTTGGAATTTCATACGGAAAAATTTCGGTTCCCGAAAGCAGTTTCGAGTTTGAAATAGACGGCCTGTTAAAACAATACGACGGTTTAAACGTTACTATACCATACAAGTTGTCAATAATTCCTCATTTAAAAAAGGTGGAAGGCGATGCACAGGTGTTCGGCGCGGTTAACACCGTTGTTACCTCAACGCTTACAGGCTATAATACCGACGGTCAGGGTTTTAAGTTGATGATTGAAAATGAAGGCGTGGAATTAAGCGGTAAAAGGGCGCTTTTGCTCGGCGCGGGCGGCGCGGGCAGAAGCGTGGCTAAAAAACTTGCCGATATGGGTGCCGACGTAGAAATTTACGACAGAAATCCCGCTAACGCGCAAACCGTTGCAACGGAATTTTCCCGCGTTAAGGCAATAGACTGCGTAGAGGCGAAAAAATACCGTCTGGTCGTAAACGCAACCGGGGTAGGTATGCATAAAACCGAAGGCGTATCACCCGTAGGAAAGGAAATTTTAGAAGAGTGCGACGTTGCGGCGGATTTGATATACGAGCCTGCAAAAAGCGAATTTTTACGAATCGCCGAAAGTTTAAACAAAAAAATTATAAACGGCAGGGCAATGCTGTTTTATCAGGCGTATTATTCCGATTGTTACTATTTCGGTATAAATCCGTCGGCGGAAACGGCGAAAAAACTTTTTGAAAAATATTTAAAGGAAATTGTAAAATGAAATTTCTATTTATAAACGGAGTAAACCTTAATATGACCGGCGTGCGCGAAAAGGGCGTGTACGGCACCGAAACGCTGGAACAGATAAACCGGCAGATTACCGCTCATTTTAAGGAAGATTCATGCGCGTTTTTCCAAAGCAATATCGAAGGCGAAATTTGCACAGCGATACAAAGCGCCGAGGCGGACGCGATTATATTAAACGCCGGCGCGTTTACGCACTACAGCTACGCCATACGCGACGCCGTTGCTTCCGTAAAAATTCCCGTCGTGGAGGTGCATATGTCAAATGTGCACGCGCGTGAGGATTTCCGCGGTAAATCGGTTTTATCCGAAGTTTGCAAGGGCGTAATATGCGGATTCGGCAAAAACAGTTACATTTTAGCGGCGGAGAGCTTTAAGCTGTGAATATAGTTTTATGCGGTATGATGGGTTGCGGTAAAACCACGGTTGCGGCGCTGCTTGAAAAATACGGCTATACGGTGGTTGATACCGACTCCGTAATCGTTGAGCGTTACGGCTCGATTGCAGACTTGTTTGCTAAGCGCGGGGAAGAATATTTCCGTGAGATAGAAACACGAATTACCGCCGAAATTGCAAAAAATTATTCCGATGCGGTAATTTCCACGGGCGGCGGCTGCGTATTACGGAAGGAAAACGTCAAAAACTTAAAGGCGGGCGGTAAAATTATTTATCTGCGCGCCCGCGCCGAAACTTTAATTAAACGATTGCAGGGCGACGCTTCCAGACCGCTTTTGCAAGGCGGACTGGAAGAACGCGTTAACGGCATTTTAAACGCGAGGGCGGCGGTTTACGAACGCGTTGCCGATCATATAATCGATACCGACGAATTAACCGCTTTGCAGGTAGCGGAGAAGATAAGGGAAATAAATTTATGAAAACCGTACTTATAACGGGCGGAACAAAGGGAATAGGTAAAGCCGTAGCGCAGGAATTTTTACAGCAGGGCTACGAGGTAATTTTAAATTACAGCCGCGACGAGGAAGCGGCGCTTGCCTCCCAGTCCGAATTTAATATGCAGGGTTTTTGTCCCGTATTAATGCGCGCCGACGTTTCCGATGAAGAGCAGGTTAAGGATATGTTTAAAGAGGTGTTCCGCATTTACGGCAAAATAGACGTGCTGGTAAACAATGCGGGCATATCTAAAGTACAGGTCATACAGGATACCACTCTCTACGACTGGGAGGAGGTTTTCGGCGTAAACGTGCGCGGCACATTTCTGTGCAGCCGCGAGGTGGCGGAAAGTATGATTTTTTCGGGCGGAGGCAGCATTATCAATATCGCTTCGATATGGGGAGAGGTCGGCGCCAGCTGCGAGGTGGCTTATTCAGCGTCGAAAGGCGCTGTTATTGCCTTTACCAAAGCGCTTGCCAAAGAGCTGGCTCCCTCGTTTATACGAGTAAACTGCATTTCCCCCGGCGTAATAGATACGGAAATGAATTCGCACCTTTCCGAGGTGGAAATGGAAGATTTGATTAACCAAATACCTATCGGGCGTTTGGGCACGGGCGAGGACGTGGCCAAGGCGTGCGTTTTTCTTGCGGAAAATTCGTATATTACCGGCGAAGTGCTGTCGGTCGGCGGCGGTTTTGCCAAATAAATTAAACGAACGGTAAAATAATTTTAAATTTTTTTAACGAATTTACCGAAAAATAAAGGAAAACTCAAATTTTTTTCGTATATAAAAAATGGAAACTCAAAATTTTAATTCGATAAGGGAAAAAACGTACGCGGTCGAGCAGGCATTTTTGTCGCCTTATGCGGCAAAGTCGTGCCAAACCAGGGGCAGGCGGCGCGCGGAATCCCCGTGCGAAATGCGCACCGAATACCAGCGCGACCGCGACAGAATAATTTACTCGAAAGCTTTTATAAGGCTGAAAAACAAAACGCAGGTATTTTTCTCACCGGAAGGCGACCACTATATAACGCGGCTTACGCATACGCTCGACGTGTCGCAGATAGCCCGTTCGCTCGCCCGCGCCCTTTCATTGAACGAAGATTTAACCGAGGCAATAGCTTTAGGTCACGATTTGGGACATACTCCTTTCGGGCACAGTGGCGAACGCATCCTTAACAAACTTAATCCCGCAGGTTTTAAACATAACGAACAATCGGTAAGGGTTGTCGACGTTTTGGAAAAGGACGGTAAAGGATTAAATTTGACATTCGAGGTGCGCGACGGAATTTTAAATCATAAAAAAGATTTGAAGCCTGTCACTTTGGAAGGTAAGTGCGTTAACGTTGCGGACAGGATAGCCTATATAAACCACGACCTTAACGACGCGGTCCGCGCGGGCATTTTAAAGCTTGACGACGTGCCGAAGGATATCCGCGCAACGCTTGGCGAAACCTCGCGCGAGAGGATAAACACCGCAATAAATTCGGTGTATAGCCACAGCGCCGGCAAGCCCGAGGTGGAGCTTTCCGCCGACGTGTTGCAGGCAAGCGACGAACTTAGAAAATTTATGTTCGAAAGGGTTTACCTTACGGGATATGCCCGCGGGGAAGAGCAGAAAGCCGAGCGTATGATTTCGGCGCTTTACGAATATTTTACAGGGCATATTGATAAATTGCCCCCTACATATATAGGACTTACGGAAAAATTTACCGTCGAACAGGTTGTCTGCGACTATCTTTCATCTATGACCGACAGGTACGCGGTTTATCTTTTCAACAGCATTTTCGTGCCGCGTGGCTGGATGTTTACCGACGAAATAAACTAGCTTGCACAGTTTCGGTTTGAATTACGGGGCGGCAAAAGGACAAGTATAAAAAGCTTAAAAATATATGGCAGGAGTCGACCAGGAATTCCTAAGGGAATTAAAGGAAAAAGTTAATATAGTCGACGTCGCGGGCAGTTATCTGACCCTCGATAAACGGGGAGCAAGTTACTGGGCTTGCTGTCCGTTTCATCACGAAAAAACCCCTTCTTTCGCCATAAACGAGGCGGGACAGTTTTACCACTGTTTCGGATGCGGCGAGTCGGGCGACGTTATAAGATTTGTTTCCGAAATGGAGAGTTTCGACTTTATGGAAGCGGTTAAGCTGCTTGCCGACCGCGCGAAAATGCCTATGCCTGAAACGGGCGGCAACGACAGAAAGACGGCGGAATTAAAGCGCAAGCGTGATACGCTTTTAAAAATTTTAAACGATTGCGCGCACTTTTATCTTGACAACTTAAATTCGGGCAAAGCCGACGCTCATATAAACTATATTTTAAAGCGTGAAATACCAGCGCCTATGGTACGTACTTTCGGGTTGGGCGCCAGTTTAAATTTTACCGATCTTCCTAAATATCTTTTATCAAAAGGTTACTCGCGCGAGGATATAGTAGACAGCGGTACGGTTAACGACGTAAACGGCAGGCTCACCGATGCGGAAGGCGGCAGACTTATATTCCCAATAATAAATTCGTACGGCGAGGTTATAGCTTTCGGCGGAAGGGCGCTTAAAAAAACCGATTTCGGTAAATACGTTAATACGCGCGAAACAATAATATTCAATAAACGAAAAAATCTTTACAATATAAACCTGTTAAAAAAGCTAAAGCGCACGCAGACCGTCAAAGAGGTAATAATGGTAGAGGGTTATATGGACACGCTATCGTTATATCAAGCGGGCTTTAAAAACGTGGTTGCAAGTATGGGCACGTCGCTCACGCAGGACCAGGCCAGACTGATAAAACGGTACGTCGATACCGTTTTCATAAGTTACGACGGCGACGGCGCCGGACAAAAGGCAAACCTGCGCGGACTGGATATTTTAAAGGACGAGGGGCTTAACGTAAAGGTTGTTCCGCTGCCGGAGGGATTAGACCCCGACGACGTAATAAAACAACGCGGGGTTCAAGGATATCAAGCCTGCCTCGACGCGGCAATGCCGCTTATAGACTATAAACTTGCAATTTTAAGGCGGGGATTCGACCTTTCCAAAACAGAGGACAAGCGCAGATATGTTGCCGAAGCTATTTCCGTTATACGCACCGCGGACAGCGAAGCGGAGAGGGAAGAACTTTTAAAACAGCTGCGCGATTCGTCGGGTATATCGTTCGAAGCGTTAAAGCGCGATTTGCAGGCGTCGCCGCAAACCGCCGCCGTTAAAAAAGAGCCGCCGCCCGTTCGCCGCGACACTGCGGACAGTTCAAAAAAAGCTTCGCGCTACGTACTGTCCGGGTTTCTTTTCGGGGCGGATTATACCGATGGTCTGGATATTTCCGACGTGCCGTTCAAGGACGAGGTGCACATTATAATAGCCAAATACATAAGAAGTAAAAATCTTATGGACGAGCCTGTAAGAATAAGCGAACTTTTCGAATTTTTCGACGAAAAGACGGCGGAATCGGAAGAGCTAAACCGCATTCTGGATAATTCGGAGGGCGGAGGATTTACGGGTGCTGTGGCAGAAAAGTATTTTAACGACTGCGTAACAAAACTGAAAATAGACGACATCGACTGCCGCATAAGCGAAGCGAAAAGGCGGCTTGGCGGCGTGGAAGACATAAATGGGCGGGCTGAAATAGCGCAGACTATTTCCCTTCTTACAAGGCAAAAGGAAAAAATCAAAAACGGAGAAGAGGTATGAATTTATCCGAACAGAAACTTAACGAAATATTAAAACAGCTTATCGACAGCTATTCGTATAAGGGCGCAATAACGACAAACGCGCTTTGCGACGTTCTTGAAAAGTACGAAACTACGCCGGCGCAGGTTGACTACGTATACAAATCGATAGCCGAGGTAGGCATACAGATAATCGACGAGGCGGAGCGCGATAAAGAGCTGTACGAACAGGCACTGTCGGATATCAGCCTCGACGACCCCGTTAAAATGTATTTAAAAGATATAGGCGAGGTGCCGCTGCTTTCCGCCGACGACGAAATCGATCTGGCGCGCAGGATACAGGACGGCGACGAGGAAGCGAAGAAAAAACTTTCCGAGGCAAACCTAAGGCTGGTTGTTTCAATAGCAAAGCGGTACGTCGGCCGCGGTATGCTGTTTCTCGATTTGATTCAGGAAGGCAACATCGGGCTTATGAAGGCCGTTGAAAAGTTCGACTATCAGAAAGGCTTTAAGTTTTCAACTTACGCAACGTGGTGGATAAGGCAGGCGATAACAAGGGCGATAGCCGATCAGGCGCGCACAATACGAATTCCCGTGCATATGGTTGAAACCATAAATAAACTTACGCGCGTATCGCGCATACTTTTGCAAACCCTCGGGCGTGAGCCCACGCCAGCGGAAATCGCGGCGGAAATGGGCGTTTCTGAAGAGCGCGTGCGTGAAATACAGAAAATAGCGCAGGACCCTGTTTCGTTGGAAACGCCTATAGGTGAGGAAGAAGATTCGCATCTGGGCGATTTTATAGAGGACGACAGGGCGGTTACGCCTTCGGACAGCGTGTCTACGACTATGCTGAAAGAAACGCTGTTATCCGTTTTAAACAGCCTTACCCCGCGCGAAGAAAAGGTTTTGAGGCTGCGTTACGGCGTGGACGACGGCAGACCCAGAACTCTTGAAGAGGTAGGAAAGGAATTTAACGT
>CAMRSY010000013.1 GCA_947053545.1 uncultured Clostridia bacterium | reverse complement strand
TTAGGGCTATGCCCGAAAATGAAATACCACCCGCTAGGCGGGTGGATTATTATTTGTAAAGTTTTTATTTTCCGTTTTCGTCCGCATTATTTTCGGCTTTTAAACCGCAATCGCCGTCTGTATTTTTCGTTTTGTCAACTACAGGTTTTAGATCATCGAAAGGATCGTCTTCAATCAAAGCGTCGGCAACGGCTGCAACCGCTTCGCTGTCAATTTTCTGCAAATCGTTTTCTTTTGTTAAAACATTTTTAAGTATTTCCGAAATCTTTTCCGCAGTTAATCCTGATTTTTTGTCGGCAAACAGAATAACGCTCTGTTTGTTATCCGCGCAACGCATAATTACTTTGTTCTTTTTAACGGTAATGCTTTCAACAGGATAATTCTCCTTGGTTACCGGTATCAGATTTTCGCGGACGGCTATGCCTTTTATGGCGTACATTGAATTGTCGTTGATAATAAAATCTATTTGAGCGGTACCCGAATAAACTTTAAAAACACCGATTCCGCCGAATAGAGCGCCGACTGTCGCTCCCAACATCCAGCCAGCCGTTTTTGCCGCGGCTTTTTTGCTTTCGCTTTTATCGGTAATTACGCCGCGGATAATGGTAAACTCGGCGCCTAAATTGGCGCACATGGCGTTTACGGCTTTTTCGCGCTTGGCTGCGTTTTTTATGTTTGCCGCAAATGCAACCGTAACAATAAACGCGGTTAAAGCAAGCAGAGTAAATAAAAAGCCCAGTTTGGAAGGTAAACCGCTTATTTTGCTGCCTAAAAGCACATACGTTTTGCCTTCGATTTCAACCGTTATTTTTTTCACTTCAACGCCGGACGATTGAAAATACCAGCCGCCTTGCAGCAAGTCGAACTCTTCGTTCGGTTCAAGGTAAATGTAAGGTACAATATTGTCGCCGTCAAGCCAGTTGTCGGCAACGTCGTCGCTGCCGTCGAAATAAATTTTTAACCCGCCGTAATTTTTAATTTTTACCAGTTTGTCCGATTTATTGCGAATTTTACCCTTAAGATAATATCCCGAATAAATGCCGTCGTTTATGTATGAAAACGAAGGTTTTTCGCTTATTTCTAAAGGGGAATTTTTCGTGTTTGTAATTACGGGAATCAAAAAGCACAGTACCGTGGCGAGGATAAGCGCAAGCGTTACACAGGCGGAAATAATAACAGGTAATTTTTTGTTTTTCATAAGTCTCTCCTAACTAATATAATCTTACTATTGTAAAACGGTAATGTCAAACGGGTCTGTTTAATTTTTCTTTTAACCGTCTTAAAATTGTTTACCCAAAAGGATAATTGTGGTAAAATCATATTATATTAAAGCAGATTGCGGGGTATAAATTCAATGGCTGAAAAAAATTACGAACTTTCCCAAAAGCAAAAAGCGCTCGGCTTTGCGCTGTACGCGCACCGCGTAAGTAAACAGAGTATGGCTACCATAATGATGGTGTTGGAAGACGACGCGCAGATTGACGATATGACGTGGTATATCGGTCAAAATCCCGCGGCAAGCGAAGAACAGCTTGTAGCCGTTGCGTATCAGATAGTAAAGGAGGCTCACGAAAAATAATATGGAAAAATCTCGGCTTATTAAATATGCCCGCCTTATTGCGGGAAGCGGACTTAACGTTCAAAAAGGGCAAAAAGTGCTTATTCAGTGCGGTTTAGACCAGCCTGAATTCGTATCGATGGTGGTTGAGGAGTGCTATAAACTCGGTGCTTCCGCCGTAACCGTAAAGTGGACGTATATGCCCGTTACAAAGCTTAATTATATCCACCGCTCGCTTGAAACTTTATCGGAGGTGACGGATATCGAAAAGGCGGAATGGCAGTCGCGCGTAGACAATTTAACTTGTCTTTTGTGGCTGGATTCCGACGACCCCGACGGGCTCAGCGGCACGGATAACGAAAAAATTTCAAAGGCGAATATGGCGCGTTATCCTATTATAAAGCCCTACCGCGACGCAATAGAAAACAAATATCAGTGGTGCATAGCGGCGGTTCCCGGCAAAGAGTGGGCGCATAAGGTTTTTCCTTTGCTTTCAGAAAGCGAGGCGATAGAAAAGCTGTGGGAAGCCATATTGTATACCTCCCGCGTGACGGAAAACCCTGTAGCGGAGTGGGATAAACACAATAAAACTCTTGCTAAAAGGTGCGAATTTTTGAATAACTGCAGGTTTGACAGGCTGGAATACAAGTCTGCCGACGGTACCGATTTTACCGTAGGCTTAAATCCGAAAGGCATATTTTGCGGCGGGGGCGAAACTACGCTTGGCGCAAACGTGTATTTTAATCCTAATATTCCTACGGAAGAGGTGTTTACAACGCCTATGCGCGGCAGAGCGGAAGGTAAGGTTGTGGCAACCAAACCGCTTTCCTATCAGGGCAAACTTATAGAAAATTTTTGGATGGAATTCAGGGACGGTAAAGTTGTAAAAGTAGGCGCCGAAAAAAATGAGGACCTTCTGGAAAAAATGATTGCCATGGACGAGGGAGCGGCATATCTTGGCGAGGTTGCGCTGATTGCCTACGACAGCCCCATCAACAACACGGGCATTCTGTTTTACAATACTCTGTTCGACGAAAACGCCAGTTGTCATCTGGCTTTGGGAAGAGGTTTCAACAACTGTCTTGAAAATTACGAACAGTACACAAACGAGCAGTGCCGCGAACTTGGTGTAAACAATTCGATGATTCACGTCGATTTTATGATAGGCAGCAAAGATATGTCTATTGTAGGAATTACCGCCGGCGGTAAGCGCATACAAATTTTTGCAAACGGCAACTGGGTCATTTGATTTAAACTATTCCATAAGAAAAATTAGAGAGGGGCGTGGGCAATTTGTCCGCGCCGCTCTCTAATTTTATAAATTCCGCTCTCTAATATATTTTAAATTACGTATAAAAAATTATTATTCAACCTGTAAAACAAAAAATTTAAGATACTGAGTTTCTTCGGCGCACAGCAGCGAAGGGTGGTCGGGCGCCTGTGTTTTAACCTCTACGCTGCGGATTCTCCGTCCGCTTTCGCGCGCCGCTTCGATAAGCATTTTTTCAAAAAGAGGCATCGTCATATAGTGCGAGCAGGAGCAGGTTATCAAAAATCCGCCGCTTTTTACAATTTTCATTGCCGTAAGATTAATATCTTTATAGCCGCGGTATGCGTCTTTGATCTCGTCGGCGGTTTTGCAGAAGGCGGGAGGGTCTAAAATTACTGTGTCAAATTTTATTTTGTCGCGACGGAAATTTCTTAATATTTCAAACGCGTCGCCTTGCAAAGTTTTAATGTTTTTTAAGCCGTTCAGGCGGGCGTTATCATCAACGTTTTTTAAAGCAAGCGGGGATATGTCGCAGGCAATAACGCTTTTCGCCGCCGTAGCCGCGTTTAACGAAAACCCGCCGCTGTTGCAAAAACAGTCTAAAACCCCGTCTGCGTCCGCGCAGTATTTCCGTACTGCCAGTCTGTTTTCCTTCTGGTCTAAAAAATATCCTGTTTTCTGCCCGTTTTTCACGTCAACAAGCATCTTTAAGCCGTTTTCTTCAATAGTGCAGTAATTGGGAATTTCACCGTATAAAAGCCCTTTAATTTCATTTAACCCCTCTTTCCTGCGTACTGCAACGTCGCTTCGCTCGTAAATGCCTTTAGGGTTAAAAAGTTCTGTAAGACATTCGCAAATAAGTTTTTTGCGCATATCTATACCTAACGACAGACACTGCATTACAAGAAAATCACCGTATTTGTCTACAATTAAAGCGGGCAGATTGTCCGCCTCGGCAAATATCAGCCTGCAGCAGTTGCCGTAGCCCAGTTTTTTTCTGTAATCGGCGGCGCGCTTTATAGCGCCAAGATAAAATTCTTTGTCGTCAACTCCGTCGTTTCTTATAAAAATGCGCACTAAAATTTTGGACGCGTGATTTATGTATCCCTTGCCGATAAATCTGCCGTCGTTGGAATAAACCGAGGCAAGCGAACCGTTTTTATCTTTACCCTCAATGCGCGCAACTTCGTTTGCGTACACCCAGCTGTGCCCCGCGATTATGCGTTTTTCTTCGTTCTTTTTCAAGTAAATTCTGTAACACATAACCGAATTTTAACAGATCGGTTTCATAAATGCAAGCTATTGGGAATAATATGCAAAATTGCACTGTTTGCGTTTGATTTTTATAATAAGGTTTGGTATAATTTTACTGTAATGAAAGATTTGCTGGTGTATTTAAAGCATTATAAATTGCAGAGTATTCTGGCGCCTCTTTTTAAAATGCTGGAGGCGAGTTTCGAGCTACTTATTCCCATAATCGTGGCTTCGATAATCGATAAAATAAACGTTGTTAACGCGGGCGGCGTTTCAACCGCGGCAGGCGCGCGTTACGTAACGTACGCTTGTTTGATATTGGTTGCGCTGGGCGTAGTAGGGCTTGTAAGCGCAGTGTGCGCGCAGTATTTCGCGGCAAAAGCGGCTGTGGGATTTTCCAAAGAACTAAGAAGCGATATGTTTAAAAAAGTACAGTCGCTTAGTTATTACGAAATAGACAATCTGGGGACGTCGGCTTTGATTACGCGAATGACAAGCGACGTAAATCAGGTGCAGACGGGCGTAAATTTGGTGTTGCGCCTGTTTATGCGTTCGCCGTTTATAGTATTCGGCGCGCTGATTATGGCGTTTGTAATAAACGTTACGGCGGGCGGCGTCTTCGCCGTTACAATCACCGTTCTGTTTGCAGTAGTGTTCGGTATAATGCTTATAACCATACCTATGTACCGCAAAACGCAGGGCAGGCTCGACGGCGTTACAAAGGCGACAAGGGAAACTCTTGTCGGCTCGCGCGTGGTGCGCGCTTTCTGCAAAGAGGACGACGAAATAAAAAAATTCGACGGTCGCAATACCGCGCTTTCAAAATCGCAGAAATTCGTGGGCGGCATTTCCGCGCTTATGAATCCCTTGACCTACGCGGTTATAAACGTGGGAATAATTCTTTTAATCTATTTCGGCGCGGCAAAGGTATACGACGGGTCGCTTACAAGCGGTCAGGTTGTTGCGCTTTACAACTATATGTCTCAGATTTTGGTTGAGCTAATAAAGCTTGCCAATCTTATAATAACCGTTACAAAATGTTTTGCCAGCGCCGGCAGAGTTAATGAAATTTTAAAAATGCAACCGACGCTTAAACATGCGGCGGACAACGTAAAGGAAGACGGCGGCAGTTTTATAAAATTCGAAAACGTTTCGATGCGCTATTCGGGCGGCGGTTCAAACGCTTTAAACGCTATTTCGTTTTCCGTAAACAGGGGCGAAACGGTAGGCGTTATCGGCGGTACGGGCTCGGGAAAATCTACTCTTGTCAGTTTAATTCCGCATTTTTACGACGCAACCGAAGGTAAAATTACCTTAAACGGAGTAAATGTAAACGCGGTGGGCGACGAAAAGCTGCGTGAAAGCTGCGGTATTGTCCCTCAGCGCGCGGTGCTTTTTAAAGGTACAATCCGCGAAAATTTAAAGTGGGGTAAAGAAAACGCTACCGACGCGGAAATAATGGCGGCGGTCGAAGCGGCTTGCGCGGCGGACGTGGTGAACAACAAGCCCGGCGGACTTGACGAAAAGGTTGAGCAGGGCGGTAAAAATTTTTCCGGCGGACAGAGGCAAAGGTTAACTATTGCCAGGGCTTTGGTAAAAAGGCCCGAAATTCTTATTTTGGACGACAGCGCGTCCGCGCTAGACTATGCTACCGACGCGCGCTTGCGCAAAAATCTGCGTTCGCTTGACTATAACCCCACGGTATTTTTGGTTTCGCAGCGCACAAGTTCGGTGCGGAATGCCGATAAAATTTTGGTGTTGGACGGCGGAAATCTTGTCGGGTGCGACACGCACGACAGGCTTTTAAACAGTTGCGCTGTTTACAGAGAAATTCATATGTCGCAATATTCCGAAGGCGAAAATTCTGCTAAGGAGGCGGAGATATGAGTAGAAGGAATACTGCGGTTAAATCTTCGGGTCGCCCCCAGTCACAAACTTTAAAGCGCGTATTAAAACAACTTAAAAAGTATTCGCCCGCTATAGTTCTGTCTCTGTTTCTGGCGCTTATTACGGTTGCGGGAAATCTGGTTGTGCCCATACTTTTCGGTAACGCTATCGACCGTATTATAGAAAAGGGAAACGTCGACTTTACCGTAATAGGCTATTATCTTATCGCAATAGGCGCAATTATTGCGGCAACGGCCGTGTTCCAGTGGCTGATGAGCGTTATCAACAACAAGATAGTGTACGGCGTTATGCGCGATATCAGGGCGCAGGCGTTTAAGCACATTCAAAATCTTCCGCTTAAATATATCGACAGTCATTCGTACGGCGACGTGGTTTCGCGGTGCATTGCCGACGTCGACCAGTTTGCCGACGGACTTTTAATGGGCTTTACGCAACTGTTTTCAGGCATTCTTACAATTTTCGGTACGTTGGCTTTAATGTTTGTTTTCAACTGGATAATCGCGTTAGCCGTGT
The DNA here is from genome assembly GCA_947053545.1 of uncultured Clostridia bacterium. Classification (GTDB taxonomy): domain Bacteria; phylum Bacillota; class Clostridia; order Christensenellales; family Borkfalkiaceae; genus Coproplasma. The sequence goes on along the minus strand of CAMRSY010000013.1, from coordinate 33,277 downwards.
TTGTTATAACTCCGCTTTCGCTGTTTGTCGCAAAATTTATTGCCAGCCGCACTTATTCGATGTTCAGAAAAACGTCGGAAATACGCGGACAGCAAACGGCGTTTATCGAGGAAATGATAGGCAATCTGAAAGTTGTGCAGGCGTTTGGCAGGGAGGACGAAAATCAGGTAAAATTCGACGAGGTTAACGAAAATCTAACAAAGGCTTCACTGTCGTCTATTTTCTTTTCGTCGCTTACAAATCCCTGTACCCGCTTTGTAAACGCAGTTGTTTACGCCGCCGTGGCGCTTGCAGGCGCACTAACGCTTATTTATCCTTCGGTTTTGCCGGTTGCGTTCGGGGTGGGAAAGCTTACAACCTTATTAAGCTATTCCAATCAGTATACAAAGCCTTTCAACGAAATTTCGGGCGTCGTTACCGAATTTCAAAATGCTATTGCCTGTGCGGGCAGAATTTACGAACTTATCGACGAGCCTGTCGAAAAGCCCGATCGGAACGGCGCCAAAGCGCTTGAAAACGTAAAGGGCGACGTGGAGTTCGAAAACGTAGAATTTTCGTACGAGAGCGATAAACCGCTTATAAACGGTTTGAATATCAATGCGAAAGCGGGGCAGAGGATTGCCATAGTCGGTCCTACAGGCTGCGGCAAAACTACGCTTATAAACCTTCTTATGCGTTTTTACGACGTGCAGGGCGGCTCAATTAAAGTTGACGGACGTGAAATTTTAAACGTTACTCGCAAATCAATACGGCAAAGCTACGGAATGGTTTTGCAGGATACCTGGCTTAAAAGCGGTACCGTGCGCGAAAATATAACTATAGGAAAGCCGGAAGCAAGCGAAGAAGAAATAATAGCCGCGGCAAAGGCAACGCACGTGCATAACTTTATAATGCAGATGAAAGACGGGTATGACACGGTTATAGGCGAAGACGGCGGCAATCTGTCGCAGGGGCAAAAACAGCTTCTGTGCATAACGCGCATAATGCTGTGTCTGCCTCCTATGCTGATTTTAGACGAGGCGACCAGCTCGATAGATACCCGTACCGAGCTTAAAATTCAAAACGCCTTTGCGAAACTTATGAAGGGCAGAACAAGCTTTATAGTCGCGCACAGGCTATCAACCATAAAGGAAGCCGACCTTATACTTGTTATGAACAACGGCAATATTATAGAGCAGGGAAATCACTCTGCGCTTATGGCTAAAGGCGGCTTTTACAGCAAATTATATAACAGTCAGTTTGAAGGATAAGTAAAAAATTCGGAGGAATAAATGTTACAGGTAAACAACGTGTCGTTGCAGTACGGCAGTAAAAAACTTTTCGAAGAGGTAAATTTAAAATTTACGGGCGGCAACTGCTACGGAATAATAGGCGCCAACGGTGCGGGTAAATCTACGTTTTTAAAGGTGCTGAGCGGCGAAATCGAGCCTAACAAGGGCGAGGTTATAATGGATAAAACCGAGCGTATGTCCGTATTAATGCAAAACCAGAGCGCGTTCGACAACGTAACCGTGCTGCGCGCCGTAATGCTGGGACATAAACGTCTCGTGGAAATTATGGACGAAAAGGACGCGCTATACGCTAAGGAAGATTTTTCGGAAGCGGACGGCGTGCGCGCAAGCGAACTTGAAACCGAGTTTGCCGAACTCGACGGCTGGAACGCCGAATACGAGGCGCAAACGCTTTTAAACGCGCTAGACATCGGCGAAGAGTTTTACGACGTGTTGATGGCGGACGTCGATGCCAAGCGCAAGGTTAAAATACTGTTGGCTCAGGCGTTGTTCGGTAATCCCGATATTTTGTTGTTGGACGAGCCTACGAACAACTTGGATATAAAGACGGTGCGCTGGCTGGAAGATTATCTGATGGATTTCGAAAACACGGTAATAATCGTTTCGCATAACCGTCACTTTTTAAACAAGGTCTGCACTCATATCTGCGACGTGGATTACGGTAAAATAAATATGATGCTGGGAAACTACGATTTCTGGTACGAAACCAGCCAGCTTTTGGCGCGCCAGCAAAAGGATATAAACAAGAAAAACGAACAGCGCGCAAAGGAACTGCAGGAATTTATCGCCAGGTTTGCCGCCAACGCGTCCAAATCGCGCCAGGCTACGTCCAGAAAAAAGGAGCTGGAAAAACTTACCATCTCCGATTTCAAGCCGTCGCTGCGTAAATACCCTTATATCGATTTCAAATATGAAAAAGAGATCGGTAACGACATATTAATGGTAGAAGGGTTAACCAAAAAAGGATATTTCGAAAACGTTTCTTTTACCGTTCAGCGCGAAGATAAAATAGGCGTTGTAAGCGACAAGTCTACGACTATTTCTATGCTGTACGATATTTTAACGGGCAAAGCCCAGCCCGACGCGGGTACCGTGCGCTGGGGCAAAACAATTTCGGCAAGCTATTTCCCCGAAAACAACAACGAATATTTTCAGGGGTGCGATTTATCGCTTGTTCAGTGGCTGTCGCAGTTTTCTTCCGACCATTACGAAGAGTATCTGCGCGGCTGGCTGGGCAGAATGCTATTTTCCGGCGAAGAAGCGCTTAAGCAGGCAAAAGTTCTTTCTGGTGGCGAAAAAGTCAGGTGTATGCTTGCAAAAATGATGCTCGAGGGGGGCAATTTCCTGATAATGGACGAGCCTACAAACCATCTGGATTTGGAAAGCATAACCGCGCTCAACAACGGTATGAAAAATTTTAAGGGCTGTATGCTGTTCACCTCGCACGACCAGGAACTTATGAATACCGTCGCAACCCGCATAATCGAAATAAACGGAACGAAACGATTCGACAAAAACGTTTCTTACGACGAATATATCGACATTATAACAAAGTAAACACAGGCGCGGTACGGGGGGAAGCAATGGATAAAAAAGTTTTATCTACCGTAATAACGGTTGCCGCGGCAGTATTAAGCGCGGCTCTTGCGGGTTGGGGCGGTTACGTTTTTTGCACGCAGGTGAAAATCGGGCAGAACAGCGAACTGTACGCCCTGATACCCGTTTATTGCATTTTAATTGTTCTGGGCGCGTTTATCGACGAAATAATCCACGAGGGAGCGCACTTTCTTGCGGGCGCAATTTGCTCTATGGGCGTAAAGCCGCCAAAAATCCGCATATTTAAAAGCTCGTCGGTGGAAATGTATCCAAAGGGCGTAAAGGCAATGCGCCTGCGCTTTGTTATCACCGCGGCGGCGGGTCTGCTTTTCGATTTGCTAATAATTGCGTTAGGAATAATTGCGCTGGTTGTTCCGTCCGTTCCTGCGCTGTTGGCGCTGGGATTGCCGTACGCTTTTTATTCGTTTGTAATCAACGCTGTACCGCTTGAATACGGAAGCGGAAAAACAGACGGGCTGGTTATATGTGAAGCCCTTTCTGGCAGTCCTTCTTCGCAGGTAATGTTTGCCGTGCTTAAAATACAGGGTAAAGTAAACAGCGGATTTTTATTGCGGGAAATTGAAGAAAGCTGGCTTTTGGACGTACCGCAGATACAGGAAGACGACATTAATTTTATAATTTTAACACAACTGAGATACGAATATTATCTGGCTAAGGGCGACGACAGCACGGCGTATAAATATTTTATGCGTTATAAACAGCTTATTCGTTATCTTCCAAGCGAATATTCGGGCAGTTATAACAAACGCGCCGACTACGACGAGGAGGAAGCGTCAACCGCAGAGGTAAATCCCGCTAATTTAGACGGTGCGGCAAAAGAAAACAATTCGGAAAAATTATCCGAAAATTCCGACGCGGACGACGCGCCTTTTGAAGAAGCCGCAGCTTTACAAGGCGAAGCCGATATTAAGCACGGGGAAAATAACTAAGCTTGGCGCGACCGCGAAAAAAATATAAAAAATAAAATTATCTATAAAATTATGCCCCGCATGTAAATATTTCGTGCGGGGTGCGTTTTCTTTTTATAAATATAATTTAAGGCTTAAGCAGTTAAATCAGCTTATCCGCCAAAGCCTGCCGAAGCAGTTGGGGCAAACGTATTTCCAGCGCAGGGCGCACTCCTTGCAAACGTGGTTTCCGCAGCTTTCGCACTCGTAAATTTCGCCTTCCGTCCAACTTAAAATTTTGTCTGAATTTTTGCATTTGTCCATAAAAACAGTATATGAAACGCAGGGGCGTTTTATGTGCGTTTAACGGTTAAAAATCAACTTTATTTTACATAAAATACCCCCTTAAAATACTTAAAATATTTGCCTTATTTCTAATAATATGGTATAATAAATAAAACGCAAAATCCGCATGCAAAACATTGCGGAAAGTAAGTTTTAATATATAGGTCGAGAGGTGAATTTATGCCCGAAAAAATACGTTCGGACTACGACGCAAACAGTTTAAAAGCGCTTAAGGGGTTAGAGCCCGTAAGGGAGCACCCCGGAATGTATATCGGACCTACCGACGAAAAGGGATTGCACTGCCTTGTAAGGGAGGTTATCGATAATTCGATAGACGAAGCCCTTGCAGGTTACTGCGACAAAATCGAGGTTACGATTTCCGCCGAAGGCTACTGTACGGTTAAAGACAACGGCAGGGGCATTCCTACCGGTATAAACGAGGAAGAGGGAATTTCGGGCGTCGAACTTGCGCTTACCAATTTAAATGCCGGCGGTAAATTCGGCGGCGGCAACAAGGCGGGCGGATACAAAATATCGTCGGGATTACACGGCGTGGGCGTTTCATGCGTAAACGCTCTTTCCGATACGCTTATCGCCGAGGTGTGCCAGCGCGGACACAAATTCCGTCAGGTATACCACGAAGGCGTTCCCGAAGAGCCTTTGAAAATAGTAGAGGACACCGATTTAACGGGCACGTCTATCTGTTTCCATCCCGACCCTACTATGTTCGAAACAATCGAATTCAACTACGAAACGCTTAAAACGCTGTTGCGCGAACTGTCTTATTTAAACAAGGGTTTAACGTTAACCCTAACCGATTACCGCGGCGAAAAAGAGCGCACCGACACGTTCTGTTACGAGGGCGGCGTCGTACATTTTATACAGGATATAAACGAGGGGAAAAACGTTCTTTTCGCCAGCCCGGTATATTTTGAAGAAAGCGAGGGCGACGACAAGTTTTTAGAGGTGGCCATTCAGTATAACGACGGCTATTCCGAACAGATTTTCCCCTTCTCAAACAACATACGCCAGCCGGACGGAGGCACCCATCTTGACGGATTTAAAGCGGCGCTTACCAAAGTTATAAACGACGCCGGCCACAGGCTTAACATCTTAAAGGATAGCGACAAGCTTTCCGGCGACGACGTGCGCGAGGGTATAACGGCGGTTGTTTCGGTAAAGATTGCCGACGCTCAGTACGAAAGCCAGACAAAGAGCAAACTTTGTTCAACTTATGTGCGCGGTTTCGTACAAAAGGCGGTTGTAGATAAATTCGGCACTTATTTAGAGGAGCATCCCGCCCAAACGCGCGAGCTTGTAATGCGCTGTATAACGGCTCAGCGCGCGCGCGACGCTGCAAGGCTCGCCCGCGAGGAAACGAGAAGGAAAGGTGTTTTAGAGAGTACGAAGCTCCCCGGTAAACTTGCTGACTGCTCTGACAAGCGTTCGGAGCTGTGCGAAATTTATATCGTCGAGGGCGATTCGGCAGGCGGCACGGCAAAGCAGGGACGCGACAGGCGTTTTCAGGCTATATTGCCCCTCCGCGGCAAAATTTTAAACGTTGAAAAAGTGCGCATTAACCGCGTTTTGGAAAACGAAGAAATTAAGGCTATGATAACCGCGTTCGGTTGCGGCATACAGGAAAATTTCGACGAAAGCAAGCTCCGTTACGACCGCATTATCATTATGACCGACGCCGACGTTGACGGCTCGCATATAAGAATATTGCTTTTAACTTTCTTTTTCCGCTATATGCGCCCTTTGGTTGAAAACGGGCACGTTTACGCGGCGCAGCCTCCCTTATACAAAGTAAGCGGTAAGGGCATCGAGGACACTTATCTTTACGACGACGCGGCTTTGACTAAGTTTAGGGAAGAGCATCCCGACGGCAAGTTCGACTTGCAGCGTTATAAGGGTCTCGGCGAAATGAATAAGGAACAGCTTTGGGAAACGACTATGGACCCCGCAAAACGCACGCTTGTACGGATTAACGTTGAAGACGCGGTAGAGGCGGACAAAATGTTCGCGCTTTTAATGGGTGAACAGCCCGAACTAAGAAGGCAGTTTATAGAGGACAACGCAAAGCTCGTTGCCGAGCTGGATATTTAAGGGAGAAAAAAGATTATGGCTAAAAAACAGACCAGCCCCGAATTAACCGAAGAGTTTGTTAAAACGCTTGCAATGACCAAGCTGCTCGAGGTTGAGGTTGACGAAGAGCTTAAAAAATCGTTTATCGCCTACGCTATGGCAGTTAACGTGTCGCGCGCAATTCCCGACATAAGGGACGGCTTAAAGCCCGTACACCGCAGAATTTTATATTCTATGCACGATTTGGGGTTGTACAACGACAAGGCGTTCAGAAAATGCGCCCGTATAGTCGGCGATTGCCTTGGTAAATATCATCCGCACGGCGACAGCTCGGTTTACGACGCGCTTGTACGTTTGGCGCAGGATTTCACAATTAATATGCCGCTGGTCGAAGGGCACGGCAATTTCGGCTCGGTAGACGGCGACCCTGCGGCTGCAATGAGATATACCGAAGCCAGACTTTCCAAAATATCTTCGGAAATGTTGCGCGACCTCGATAAAGAGACAGTCGATTTCTATCCCACGTTCGACGATACGGGAATGCAGCCTACGGTTTTGCCTTCGCGCTTTCCCAATATGCTTGTAAACGGTTCGGACGGCATTGCGGTAGGTATGGCGACAAATATACCGCCGCACAATCTGGGCGAGGTTATAGACGGCGTTTGCGCGGTGATAGACAATCCCGAAATCGACGTCGACGAACTTATGGAATACATTCCTGCGCCCGATTTTCCTACCGGCGCGCTTATTATGGGGCGCGGCGGCATACGCAAAGCATATAAGACGGGTCGCGGCAGCATAGTCATCCGTTCACGCTGCGAAATTGAAGATTACCAAAGCGGCAATCAAACGCGTCAAAGAATAATAGTAACCGAAATTCCCTATCAGGTAAACAAGGCAAAGCTTATAGAAACAATGGCCAACCTTGTTAAAGACAAACGCGTGGAAGGCATTTCAGACATACGAGAAGAATCCGACCGCGACGGTATGCGTATCGTTATCGAAATTAAGAAAGACGCAAACGCTCAGGTCGTTTTAAACCTGTTGTATAAGCATACCAATCTGCAGATATCGGACGGACTTATAATGCTGGCGCTTGTAGACGGCACTCCGAAAATCTGTAATTTAAAGGATTTCATTTATTATTACTTAGAGCATCAGAAAGAGGTTATACGCAGAAGAACGCGTTACGACTTACAGAAGACTGAGGAGCGTGCGCACATACTGCGCGGACTTGTTATAGCTCAGGCTTCGATTGACGAGGTTGTAGAGGTGTGCCGCAACGCGGTGGATAAAAACGACTGCGTAACCAAGCTTACCAACCGTTTCGAGCTTGACGTTAAACAGGCAACCGCTGTTGCGGAATTAAGGCTTTACCGTATTTCCCACCTCGAGGTAGATAAAATTTCAGCGGAATTGGACGAACTTGAAAAAGCGATTGCCGACTTTAAAGATATACTGGCAAACGAAAGCAGAGTGTACGAAATAATCAGGACCGACCTGCTTGAAATCAAACGTAAGTATCCTTCGGTAAGAAGAACGGAAATAGCCGTTGATTTCGGCGACATAGACGATGCGGATTTAATTCCCGAAGAGCAGGTTGTAATTTCGCTTACTCATACTGGCTATGTAAAACGTCTTCCCGTAGGCGAATACAAAGCTCAGCACCGCGGCGGCATGGGCATAACAGCGCACCGCCCCAAGGAAGAAGATTTCGTTGAAAATATGTTCGTATGTTCCACGCACGACGACATATTGCTGTTTTCTAATCTGGGCAGAGTTTATTCTATCAAGGGATATCATATACCCGAAGCGGCGCGCACGGCACGCGGCAGAGCTATAGTTAATATAGTGCAGATATCGCAGGATGAGAAAATAGAAACGATGCTGCCGTTTAATGCCGAAAAACAGTTTATCTGTTTTGCTACCAAAAAAGGTATGATTAAAAAGACGGATATTTCACAGTTTGCAAGCATAAACCGCAACGGCAAAATTGCAATAAAATTAAACGACGGCGACAGTCTCATTTCCGTACAGTACTGTTCGGAAGGCGACGACGTGATGGTTGCCAGCCGCGGCGGCAAGTGCATAACGTTTAATCAGGAAGACGTAAGAGCGATGGGCAGAGACACTGCCGGCGTTCGCGCTATGAAGCTTTCAGGTGACGACAGGCTTGTGGATATGCTTGTGGTCGATAAGGAAAAGGACGTACTTACGGTAAGCGAAAACGGCTACGGCAAACGTACCGACCCTTCTAATTACCGTTCACAGGGGCGTGCGGGCAAAGGTATAAAGGCGGGCACGTTTAACGAGCTTACGGGCGCTCTGGTTGCCGTTAAACAAGTTACCGACGAAGACGACGCTATGATAATTTCCGACGCTGGAACAATAATACGTATGCACTGTTCGGATATTTCCCGTTTCGGAAGGGCTTCACGCGGGGTAAGGTTAATGCGCTTGAAAGACGGCGTTGTTGCTACGTTGGCTTTAACCGAACGCGACGACGAGGCGGAAACACAGGCTCCCGAAGAAAGCGCGGCAGACGTTCCGGAAGAAGCGGACGGCGGCGAAGAGTAATATAACGAAAAATTTATGAATAAACGCAAGCCCCGCGGCGATAAAGCCGCGGGGCTTTTAACAATAAAAATCCCCCGCGTTATTCGCGGGGGATACAAATTAAGCCGTATAATTCTTTATCTTACAATTTTCTTTTTATCTTTCTGTTCGTCGGCCTTTTTTACGTTCGACGTTGACGAGGGCATTAAAATCTGCATAATTTTAATAAGTGACGACGACAGCGGGAAAGCCGCTTCTATGGCAACTACGACTATCAAAACTTTTGCATAATTCCACTCGAGGCTGCTCCAGCCCAGACACAGCGCGTTTGCTATATGCAAATCGCCTATCTTCGGCAATATCAGCGCCAGCACCGAAAGGGTAACCATCATTACATACAGGACAAGCCTGTATCCGTTAAACGGCTGACAAACCCTGAACAGCATTACAAGTCCTGAGAAAGTAAGCGCCATCATACACATAGCCGTCTGGAAGCCGGTAAATTCGCTTCCTCCGTATCGGCAGACCAGGTACATCGACATAACGCATGCAACCATGACTACCGCTCCCGAAATACTTCGGCTCATAACATGGGTTATAAACTTTCCTTCAACCCTCGAATTGTTCGGCTGCAGCGCAAGGAAGAATGAGGGCGCGCCGATAATAAGAACCTCTAATAAAAGCATATTGCTCGGCACAAACAGATACGGTTCGCGCAAAATAATAAAAAGTACCGCAAGCGTAGCCGTAAACAGCGTTTTCATAAGATAAAGGGAAGCGGAGTTTTTAATATTGTTTATAACGCGTCGCCCTTCGGCAACAACTTTAGGCATATTGCCGAAATTGTTGTCCATCAAAACAAGGTGGCTTACGTTTCGCGCCGCCTCGCTTCCAGAAGCAACCGAAATAGCGCAGTCGGCTTCCTTAAGCGCAAGGATATCGTTTACGCCGTCGCCGGTCATGGCAACAGTGTTGCCTTCGGTTTTAATCGAGCGTACCAATATAGCCTTTTGCTCGGGCGTAACCCTGCCGAAAACCGTGTACTTATTTGCTACGTTTTCAACCTCTTTTTCGTTTAAACCTTCAAGCGATATAAATTTGTCGGCGTTTTCGATTCCCGCGCGCTTGGCAACCTCGGAAACGGTTATGGGATTATCGCCGGAAATAACTTTAACCTGTACGTCGTTTTCCTTAAACCATTTAATGGTGTCTATCGCGTCCTCGCGGATATTGTCGGCAATGGATATAATGGCAACTGGCTTTAAAATTGCTGGCAGCTTGTCGCCTACGATGGGCGTGGAGGAGTGCGCAAGCACTATAACTCGTAATCCCATCTGCGCGTACTGCTTAACAATTCTTTCAACCTTTGCGGGCAGAGGCTTTAATACAAACTCGGGCGCGCCCATTACAAAAGTACCAACGTCGGCAAACGAAACGGCGGAAAGTTTTCTTTTTGAGGAGAAAGGAATTTTCGCCGTGGGCGACAGAACGTCGCTGTGCCCGAAATGGTTATAAAGCGCGATGGATGTCTGGTTATTGTCGTCAAGCGCCGCAAGCATACTGCCCATTATATCGGTAAGCGAATATTCCCCTACGGTGTTTAAAATTACCGCGTCGTTCACTTTCATACGTCCGTCCGTAATGGTTCCGGTTTTGTCAAGACACAGCACGTTTACCCTGGCAAGCATTTCCAAAGAATATAAGTCGCGCACCAGCGTGTGGTTTTTGGAAAGCCGGATAACGCCTACTGCAAGCGCAACCGACGTTAAAAGCAGCATACCCGAAGGAATCATACCTATAACAACCGAGCAGGTTTTGGCCATTGCAAGGCTGTCTTTCAAAGATAACAGCCATGCCGAAACTGCAACGCCCTCAACCGCATTCGAAGCCCTCGTTACCAGAAAAACGCCTATCGCAACGGGGAAAATCACAATCGAAACGGCCTTTATAATCATCTGCATCGAATTAATAAGTTCCGAATTGGGGCGCTTATATTTCTTTGCCTTGGCCGTAAGTTTTTCAATAAATGTTTCTTTACCAACTTTGTCAACGCGGCACTTGCCGTTGCCGCTTGCAATAAAGCTGCCAGCGTAAAGTACGTCGCCCGCGCTCTTTTTAACCGAAACCGATTCGCCCGTCAAAAGGCTTTCGTTAACCTCTACGTTTCCGTCGGCAAGTATACAGTCGGCAGGCACCTGATTGCCAAGTTCCATAATAATAATGTCGTCAAGCACTACCTCGCTGGTGGGTATCTCCGATATCTCGCCGTCTCGCAACACCTTAGTGGTGGACGTTGCCAAAATAGAAAGCTTATCTATGGCAAGCTTCGAACGGATTTCCTGAATAATGCCTATGCCGATATTTGCCGCCGTTATAACAATTACAAGATAGTTGGTTATTCCTTTCATGCCGGCAAGCAGCAGCGCAATGAAAGCTATAAGGCACAAAAGGTTGAAAAACGTGCAAATATTTCCTATAAAAATGCTTGCGTACGACTTGGAATATTTTTTATTGGTGTCGTTAAATAAGTACTGTTTAAAGCGCGTTTCAACCTGTTCGGGCGATAAACCGCAGCTGAGTTCGGGCGTAAACCTGTCAACCTTGGTGTTTATGCTCATTTTAGGGTGGCGTTTAAAATACTTAATAATTCTTTGTTTATCGAAAGTTTCTTCGGGCTGTTTAGCCGTTTCCGCGCCTTCGTTTTCCAAATCCGCCTGCTCTTCCGCGCCGTCGTTATCGGTTAAAATGTCCGCGGCAGCGGCAATCTCTTCAACGGCGGTGTCTTCGGTTCCGCCGTTCACGCTTAAATCTTCGGGTTCAACGGTTACTGTCTCTTCCGCGTCGGCTTTTTCCTCTGCGGGGGCGGGTTTAACCGTCTTGGTCCTAACCGTGGCTTTGCGCACCGGTTTCGGCTGCTCGCCGCTCTTTTGAGCGGAGGGGGATTTTTCACTCTTTGCGCGTGCGGGTTTTGTTTCTTTGACTGCGGTCAACTCTTTTGCCGCAACCTCGGTTTGCTCTTTTCCGGCGTTCTTTTTCGCGGAAGCTTCAGGCGCAACGTTTTTGTCAACGTCTGCAACGTCAACGGAAGCGGAATTTTTAACCGCGCTTTCGTCTTCAGGCTGTTCCGAAGCCGTTTTTTTACCTCTATAAATAATTTTGCTCATATTTTCCTTTACGCCGAACAGAAGGCGATAAAAATATTTCTACCCGATAATTATACCATGTCAAGCTGTTTTTTTCAATAGAATAAAGGCTATTTTAATTGCTTTTGCCATATTTTTGCCGTATAATATTCCCATAATTAACAAATATATGGAAGAGTAGGTCAAAGTATGATTGATATCAACCTTATAAGAAGCAATCCCGACCTCGTAAGAGAGAATATCAGAAAAAAATTTCAGGATTACAAACTCCCGCTTGTAGACGAAATTTTGTCGCTTGACGAAAAAAAGCGCGCTCTGCAGCGCGAAGGCGACGAAAGAAGAGCGAAGCGCAACGATTTTGCAAAAAAAATCGGCGTTTTAATGCGCGAGGGTAAAAGGGACGAAGCTGAAGAAATAAAGCGCCTGTCGAAAGAGAATAACGACGCGGTGTCGGCTATAGAAACCGAGTGCGCCGAGGTTGAAGCGCAGCTTAAAAAAGCTATGTTCGCTATTCCTAATATTATCGCCGATGACGTACCTTTGGGTAAGGACGACAGTTGCAACGTTCAGTGGAACACGTATTTGGAGGCAAAGGAAAAGTCTTTCGACGTGCCTTATCATCTGGATATACTGGAAAGTTTAAATGGAATCGATTTAGACAGCGCAAGGCGCACGTCGGGCAACGGATTTTACTATCTTACCGGCGACGTGGCTAGGCTGCACTCCGCGGTTTTGTCTTACGCCCGCGACTTTATGATTGATAAGGGTTTCACCTACTGCATTCCGCCATATATGATAAGAAGCGACGTCGTTTCAGGCGTTATGAGCTTCGAGGAAATGGACGGAATGATGTATAAGATAGAGGGCGAAGATTTATATCTTATCGGCACGTCCGAGCACTCTATGATAGGTAGGTTTATGAATACCGTTATCGACGGTGAAAAACTGCCTTTAACCCTTACGTCTTATTCGCCCTGTTTCCGTAAAGAAAAGGGGGCGCACGGCATAGAGGAAAGGGGTATATACCGCATACACCAGTTCGAAAAGCAGGAGATGATAGTTGTCTGCGAACCTAAGGACAGCGATTACTGGTACGAAAAACTTTGGTCGTATACAGTCGAACTGTTTGTATCCATGCAAATTCCCGTCCGCACTTTGGTATGCTGTTCGGGCGATCTGGCGGATTTGAAATACAAAAGTCTGGATATCGAGGCGTGGAGTCCGCGCCAGAAAAAATATTTCGAGGTAGGCAGTTGTTCCAATTTAACCGACGCGCAGGCGCGCCGCCTTGGAATAAGGTATAAAGATTTAGCAACCGGTAAAAACGCTTTTGCCCATACGCTTAACAATACCGTAGTGGCGCCTCCCAGAATGTTGATTGCCTTTTTGGAAAATCATCTTCAGGCAGACGGAAGGGTGTACGTCCCTGAAGTGCTGCGCAAATATATGGGCGGAAAAGAATATATCGAACCCGCAAAGAAAAAATAAATCCGCTTAATATGGGCGCGGCTTTAAAAGCCGCGCTCTTTTGCTTTTTTGTACGCCGTTACTTGCCATACGTTCACACATTTGTTATAATAATTTTGTATGAATTTATTGTTTTTCGATATTGAATGCGCAAGCGTTTATAAGACGTGCGCAAAAATCTGCGCGTTCGGCTACGTGCTTTGCGACGAACAATTCAATATTATAAAAAAAGAAGATATTCTTATAAATCCCAAGGGCAAATTTCATTTAACCGACGGAAGGGGCGAACACGGGCTGGTATTGCCGTACGAATATAACGAGTTTAAAAATTACCCTCTGTTTCCGCAGGTTTACGGACGCATACGCGGGTTGCTTGAAGACGAAAACAACTTGGTTTTCGGGCATGCAACTTTAAACGACGTAAATTACCTTAATCTTGAAACCCGCCGCTTTAAACTGCCGCCGTTAAATTTCTGTTTCTCCGACAGCCAGCTTATGTATATGACGTCGGTAAACGATTTTTCCAGACAGTTCGGGCTGGAATACATAACGAAAGATTTGGAGGTGGAGTTTACCCCGCATCGCGCCGCGGACGACGCGTATGCGACAATGCGCGTTACGCAGGCGCTATGCAAAAAACATAACTGTTCCTGTACTGAAATCGAAAGTGTGCTTAATATAAAGCGCGGGTCGGTTAAAAACCACAAAGTAATTAAGCCTTCGGCAACGGCATACGGCGAATACCGCGCAAATTGTCAGAAGGAAAAGGCAGAGCGCGCAAAACGGCGCAACAAATTTTACTGCAGGGTAAACCGCAAACATACGGTAGTAAACGACAAGCTTAAGGGCTGCGTATTCAATTTTTCCCGTCGGCTGGAGTACGAAAACGATATTTCTATTCCGCTTGTCGATAAAATTTTCGAATTGGGCGGAAATTATACCCAAAAACTTTCTCTTTGCAATATATACGTATGCGACCGCGAGGACGATTCGATGCGTACGCGCAACGCGCATGACGGCGGCAACGTGAAAATAATTTCGCTTGAAGAGTTGAGGGCAATGATAAATGATTGAGTTGCCTGCGGAATTTAAACGGCGTATGCGTTTACGTTTGGGCGAGGACTATGCGCGGTTTATTTCGTCTTACGAACGAAACGCCTACAAGGCTATTCGCGTAAATACGCTTAAAATAAGTTCGGAAAAATTTAAAAAGATTTCGCCGTTTACGCTATCTCTCGTGGAATGGGAGCCGGCAGGTTTTTACGTCGGAGAGGAAAAGGCCGGCAAAACCGTATTTCACGCGGCGGGGCTTTACTATGTGCAGGAACCTTCGGCTATGAGCGCCGCGCCGCTTCTGCAGGTTAAACCTGGTGAGCGGGTGCTGGATTTGTGCTCGGCGCCGGGCGGAAAAGGAACGCAACTGGCGCAGAATATGCGCGGAGAAGGCATAATCGTTTTAAATGAAATAAATTTTCAGCGCGCTAAAATACTTTCGCAAAACGTAGAGAGACTGGGTATTAAAAACGCAGCCGTAATCAGCGAAAGCCCCGAGCGCTTGGCCGAGCATTTTGCAGGTTATTTCGATAAAGTTCTCGTCGACGCGCCGTGTTCGGGCGAGGGAATGTTTTTAAAGGAAGAAAACGCATTAAAAGAGTGGAGCGCGGAAAACGTTTTGTCTTGCGCCAACAGACAGGCATTATTATTGGACAGCGCGCAAAAATTATTAAAACCGAACGGTTTGCTTGTATATTCTACCTGTACGTTTGCCGAGGAAGAGGATGAAAGACAGGTTGAAAATTTTTTAAAAAAATATCCTTATTTTAAACTTTTGCGGCAAAATAAACTGTATCCGCACCAATGCGCAGGGGAAGGTCATTTTGTCGCTTTAATGCAAAAAACCGACGGGGAAGAGGGAACGGTGCCTTCCTTCTGTGCTATGCCGCCGTCCAAAAACGTTCTTTCTGATTTTGGCGGATTTTGCAGGGAAACTTTAAACGGCATACAATTTTCCGGATTGCATACCGCCGGTAATATTCTCTATTCGGTTATGCCTGAATGTCCGTTGCTTCCGTTTAAAACTTTACGCGTAGGCGTGCGTTTGTGCGAAATAAAGCAGAACAGGGTAGAGCCTTGCCACGCGTTGGCGATGAGCATCGATTCCGACCGTGTTAAAACCGTTGACGTCGACGAAAAAACTGCGGTTGCATATTTGGGCGGAAATACGTTTTCATATTCCTCGCATTTGTCGGGCTGGGCGGTAGTAACGTATTGCGGCTATCCGTTAGGGTGGTGTAAACTTGTAAACGGCGTTGCAAAAAATCATTTACCTAAAGGCTTGAGGATTTAAACCAATATAGAATATTTAATCACAGACTACGCAAAAAACGCGTAGTCTGTGATAGTTTTATAAGGGCACAGTGTTGCCGGTGCTATTCGCACAGCGAAGAAACTGCCAACAGTATAACTTGCTCTGCAACCGCATATGCGGTTTACCACTCGGTGTCATTATGAGAAGCAAGCGACATAGCGTGCGTTTATTAAATTACTAAAGCAATCACCGCTTGCTATTTGATAATCTTTCTGCTTATATTTCTTTCGTGAGCAAAACTCCAACCGCATAGTTTACGGACAAATATTAAAGCGAAATGTATTTATAGCCGCTTGGGGACCGGTACAAGGGGATATTCTCTGTTAATCGGACCTGCGCAGGCTTCTTGTATTCCGTGAAATGACGGCATGTACCTAACCGCAAACATAGATAACCCCACGCTTAGCGCGGGGCTATCTTTTACAACATTAAATAAGCCCGCGCATAATGCGCGGGCCTCTTTACTATTTTTTTATTCTTTACCGTCTTCGGGATTTTCGCCTTCAGCGTTTTGCTCCGCGGCGTCGCCGCCGTCTTCGTTTTCGGCGGGTTGGTCGGCATTTTCAACAGTATCTTCAACCGTTCCGTTATCCGTTTCAACCTTTTCGGTGTCTGCTTCTTCTGCGGCATCGTCGGCAGGGGTTTTATCGCTCAGTAAGCTTTCGTCAAAATCGCTTTCGGCAATTTCGGGCGCTTCGCCGTTTGCCTTTACGTATTTTTTAACGTAGCGCTTGTTTCTGTTAAAGTTATACGAATTTTTTCCTGCAGTTTTGGTGCGCTTATGCTTTTTAACAAAATCTCTTATAAATATTGCCGCAATCGCGCCGAATATCGCAACTACCAGAATAATGGAGGAGGCAAGCAGTAACACGTTAACCGAACTTTCAGAGCTTACCGAACTGTCGCTGTTGCTGTCGTCGGGTGCGGTGGGCTCGCCTATAATGTCAATGTCTTTATCTATAATCGAATAGTCGATAAACGAAGACATAGTGTATATCGCGTCGTTTAAATCTCCGCCTTCGGGAACTCCGCTGTCTATAACCTTAAGATAGGCAAGGCTTTCAGCGCTTTCGCTGTAGTTAAACGAATAACCCGTGCCGTCCTTGTTTATTTCGCCGTTAAAGGGGATAAACGCTTCCGAATCGAACAGCGAGAAGGTGTAATAACTGGCTTCGTAATTATATTTGTTTACTCTGTTTTCCTCACCCGCAAGCTTTTCAAGGTCGTTGATATTTCCGTCGTTGTCCTCGAATTCGGGGATTATCTTCTTGTATTCTTCTATTATGTCGGTAGCGTATCCGTTAACAAGTCCGTCGAAAGTGGTTTGGTCAAGCGATTCGCCTAAATTGCTGTAATCGAAGATGACGTAGCTGTCTTTTGCATAACCGACTTCCGTATAGCTTGAATCTGCTTCGCGTGAGCCGCTCCAGAGTTCCAGCTTATAATTCTTAGTTTCCGCTCCAGCATGGATATAGAAAGTTACGGTAATCCACTTGTCGGCGTATTCGGGATTTGCAACCGTGTCTATGGTAAAGCTGTAAGGGGCGGACGACGCTTCGGTGTTGTTGTAGCGCAGCGCCGCAACCGTAGTGTCAACTCCATAAACAACTTTACTGGTGTTGGCTTTGCCGTCTTCTACATAATAATACGTCGCTTCAGCGCCCAGACCGCCGCAGTATTTGTATACTTTGTTGTTTGCCTTTCCGCCCGCAATAAGATAGTGGGGTGCATAAGCCGTTTTAGACTGGTCGGCATAATATACTTTATCGCCGTCTAAGTTGTTGAACAGTACGAGGTTTCCGTTTTCGTCGTAGAAATCGGCGTGCTCGAAACTTATATCGTAATATTTTGTAAGATTATAGAAATTGGCGTAAAGCTTGCCGTCGCCGTTTTCGTACAATCCGTCCTTTCTGAGATTGTAAGCTATATTCTTTTTCTGTTCCGCTGCGGTAGCGTCTTCGTCGGGCTTGCCTTTCAGAATATTGCCGTCGTCGTCATACCAGAAATTGTATTTGGGTGTTACGTATGAAAGCACGCCGCCCGCCGACTTGTCTTCTACAAGGTATACATTTGCAACCGCGCCTGCGCTGGCTTTAACGCGCACGCTTACGGGGGTATAACCGTTTGCGCTTACCGAAGCGGAGTTTCCTATAAAGCCGTAGTTGTAAATTTTGCTTTCTTCCGTATTGCTGGTTTTGTTTTTAAACGATCTTGCCGTATTTACTATAAGAAGCGGCTGAACGGTGTATTCGCCGAACACAGCGTTCCACAATTCGTCGGAGGTATTATAAGCGCCGGCAATAGTGTTAAGCGCGTTGTACCACATACAGTTGTTGCTGTTTTCCGCGTTAAGCCGCTGATAGTTGGCAAAGTTATCTTTGCTTAAAAGTCCCGCAAACGCGTTTTTATTGGTGTCGTCGTAACTTTCAAGCTTACCTTCGCCGTCGGGTTTAATAAATTTGCTTGCGCCGTTTACGCCCGTATAGGAGGAGGGGTTAGCCAAATCCGTTTTAATTTCGTTCTTTTCACCCTGCTCGGTGTCAAACCTGTGCGCAACTTTTTCTTCCGTTTCGCTGAAAGTTAAAGTAGCCGTCTGCGAAGAGCCCGCAGTATAGGCGTATACGTCTTTGTCAAGTTTCATTACGGAAGGATTGGTCATTGCCACCCAGCCGTATTTGAATGCCGACCTGCTGGTATTTCTTATAGCTGTGTTGCCGAAATTCAGAACAAGTTCGAAATTCTTCGCGCCGCTTGTCTTCGAGGTGTTTGAAACGCGCACAAAACATCTTACCCAGCCGTCGTACACGTCCTCAACTTTGTCCTCGCCCTCGCCTATGGAAACCGTACCCTGCGCTGTGGAATCTACCGTGAACGAAGCCGAATTATCCTTGTCTTCGCCCAGCCCCTTAACGGTAACGGTGGCGGCGGTATTGCCTTTCATATCCGACGTTTTTAACCAGAACGATACAAGCATGTATTCGCCGTCGTTTAACGTAAAGCTACTGTCGGTGATGTGCGCCTCATACGCCGCGCCGCGCGCGCTTAACAGCACCAAAGCGTCCGTTGATGCGCCGGCGCCGGGCAATCCGGTCGCGCTCTTCAGCGCGTCGGTTAAAATTTCCGAATATTCGGTGTTAATCGCATTGAACGCCCAGTCGTCCGCGTTTGTTACGGTGGTGGTAGCAAGCACGTCGTCGTTAATGTTAATAGCGTTGTTTCTTAACGCGTTTGGAATATACAGTTTGTCCGAAGGATTGCCTATACCTTCCAAACCGTTGGTTTTGTATGCGTTGCCCGTGGAGTTGTATTCGGTGCACACGTATTTACCCGTGTTGGTAGCTTCCACGGTAAGCCCGGCTTTAACGTTGTTTGTATTTAAATTGAACGTATTGTCCGTTGTCGAGCTTGCAAAATCTATAAAGAAATGTCTGTCCGCAAAGTTGTTTTCCGAAACGTCGTCTTTAACGCTTCCGTTTCCGTCCTCGGTTTTATATTTTTCCACGTCGGTACGGAATACTGTGGTGGCTTCGGGCGCAAGCGGATACGAAACGTTTACGTTGGGGCGTTCGTTGGTTGCCGTTTCCCTTATATTTTCTCCGAACTCCGCGTTCTTCGTTTCCATATCCGTTTTGTTTAAATATTTTTTAAGCGAAACGTCGTCGAAGAAAGCGTAACCTTCAACGGTGCTGTTTTCGTATTCGCCCAGCCCCAAAGTAAGGTTTACGGTAGTAGTGGCAAAACTGCTGGCTTCTACAAACACGGTGTATTTTACCCAGCCGTTATTTTCCCATACGCCCGATTCGGGTTTGGGATTAATTTTTTCCGTGTCGATATTCTTTATAACTATGCTGTCAAGCGAATTGCCGCCCACCTGCGTATTAACTTTAATGTACGCGCCGTGGCCGAACTCAACTTTAGTTCTTTCGGTGCTTGCGCCGCCGAAATACAGCTCGGTCGTCTTAACCCAAAGCGATATTTCCGCCGCGGTGTTCGCTTCCAGCGAAACGGTGGTAGCACTGTTGTAATAACTTTCGGTGCCGTGATAGTCGCCTCTGTGATAGTTGTGCAACATCAAAACCGAAGTTTCAAGCGGCTGTTTGAATTCGCTGTCAAGGAAAACTTCGCCGTCCTCGTCGGTAAAGGTTTCAATTTCGTTGCCATCAACGTCAATAACTTTGCCTTCGCTGTTGTAGCCGTATTTATGCGTAAAAGGATTGTCTATATACGCTTTGTCTTCTTCGTCGGCGTCCGAATCGATGGCGGTATGAGTGTTTTTATAAGGCAGGTCGTCCGTCAGCGCGCCGTTGTAATCCTTTTTGTCGTCATCGTCCGATTCCAAATCGTCGTTGTCTTCCAGAGTCTGGGGTAAATCGGGGTCGGTAATGTAGTCCCAGCGTTCTTTGCCGGTATCGATAATGCCGGACATAGAAGACGAGGTTGTGCCGTTGGAGCCGCTGGACCAGCTGTCCGGGCTGCTTATGGGATAAAGACCTTTGTTGTCCGAATAAAATTCGAAATTGCCGTTTTTAATGGTCTGTTCGTCAATTTTAGTGGTGGTCTTGTCTTCTTCGTTATTATCGGAAGAATCGCCTTTCGAGCACGCGGCGGAAACACCTATAGTTAACGAGGTGGCAATCGCCGTAAAGCCTATAACGGCAGTTCTTAACAGGGTTCTTTTTTTCTTGTTCATTTAACACCTTTTAAAAAAAGTTTGTCTTGTCTGTTTCTCGGCTTGTCCGCACGGCGCACCGAGATTTCATACCCTATTATTTTAATATAAAAGCAAAATTTTGGCAACTGATTATCGCGGCTGTCGCGCAAAAAAATTCATTATTATAAAAAATTTGCAAAAACTTTTTATATGGGCGGGCGATTTTTACGTCTGCTACGAATAAATATGAAAAAATTAAACAAAAAAGCTGTCGGGGGCGGCGTTGCTCTCGGTTTTATAAACGGCCTTTTCGGCGGCGGAGGCGGTATGATTGCAGTGCCTATTTTGTCCGACGTGCTTAATTATCCGCGTAAACAGGCGCACGCAACCGCAATTTTAATTATAGCTCCGGTGTGCGCCGTCAGCGCGCTTACGTACGTCGTTTACGGATTTATAGATTTATCTATAATAATACCGGCCGCACTTGGTAATGTGGCCGGTGGGTTGATAGGTGCAAAACTTTTGGGTAAACTGCCCAAGATGTGGGTCGATATCACTTTTATCGCCATAATGTTTGCCGCAGGGCTACGAATGGTGCTGGGCTGATATGTCGTTTATAATTTATATCGCCGCAGGGCTTTTGTCGGGCATTCTCGGCGGAATGGGAATGGGCGGAGGAACTATTCTTATACCCGCGCTAACGATTTTTCTTGGCGTAAACCAGCATCTGGCGCAGGCTACAAACGTAATCGCTTTTCTGCCTATGGCTGCCATAGTCCTTCCGCAGCATAAAAAACGCGGACTTTTAAGGACGGACGACGTTTGGGAGATAATAGTGCCGGCGCTAATATCAACAGTGCTTGGCGGGCTGCTTATGGCTGCTCTTCCCACCGAGGTTTTAAAAAAGCTGTTCGGTTATTTTCTTGTCGCGCTTGCCGTAAAACAGCTGTTTTCGCTTGTAGCGCAGTTGCAAAAATCAGGTTGATATTTACTTTATCTCTGAAATAATTTTTTAAACGGTCTGGCAGACAGCATTTCCATTCCGCAGAAAGCCGCAACGGCAAATACCGAAACCGCACCGCCGCACAGAATCAACCGCCATACCGGCGCCATTATATTTTGAAACAGGTTTGAAAAAAGGTGCCCGAACATGCACGCCGCCGCGCATATCAACGAACTTTTTATAAGATATCCGGCATAATTAATTTCGGGGCAGTTTTTCTTTAACAGTTTAAGGTTAAGCGCCGCAGTTATTACAAAACTGAGCGTCAGCCCGACCATGTAGGCGTTTATGCCCATAAGGCCGGTAAATCCCAAAATCGTTGCTATCATAGCTATCGCGCCTATAAAAAAGTATATAAGCGTCCGCATTTCGAAATTAAGCGAATTTAATATGGTAGTGGTTATCATTGAAAGGCACATCGGCAGCATCATAAAGGCAAACCTGCGCATAACCGAACCGCTCAGTTCGCTTGCGTAAAAAAGTACGCCAATGTCGGTTCCCAGCGTAAACATTACGGGTATAAGTACGGTTGCTATTAAAACCGAAGATTTTATCGTCCGCTCGATATCCCTCTTTAAAAGTTCGGTTCGTTTGGCATAAAAATTTTCGCTCATTTCGGGTGCTACAACAACCGCAATCGAACCTATAAGCGAATTCGGTATCATAAGCATAGGCACGCTCATTCCTATAACTGTGCCGTAAAGGGCAAGCGCTTCGCTGCTTGTGTATCCGCACGCCTTGGAAAGCAGGGCGGGCAGGAACATAGCCACGCACGAATTCAAAAGCGACGTTGAGGTGCGCATTGCGGTAATGGGAAGCGAAGCTTTCATAAGCGGCTTTAACTGCGTTTTCGGGCTTACGAATCTGCCGCCCTTTAAAAAGTACCACCCAAGCGACGCGGTAAACGAAAATATGTAAGAAATCAGCACCGCTATCACCGCCATACGTGCGCCGCCCTTTGCAGTATGTGCAAAACCGATAAGCGCGCAGCCGCAGGCAACCATAACGGCGTTTTCGGCAAGCTCTATTATACTGTAAGGCAAAAATTGCTTGTTGCCCCAGAACGAACCCCTCATAATAGCGTAAACCGAAGTTAAAATAAGCCCGGGCAACAGCCACAGGAAAATTTTAACGCAGTCGCGGTCGGGAAAGAGAAACGCGTATAAATCTTTGGCTAAAAACATAACCAGAGCGGCGGGAACGGTAAACATAAGCGTACACAAAACGCCCGCCGAAACCACTGTGTGCTTACCCTTCGGGTTGCCGGTAGCGGTGTTTTTTGCTATCAGACGGGAAACGGTTACAGGCAATCCGCTTGAAGCCGCGGTTAAAAAAACCGAAAAAACCGAAAGGCAAATCTGATAAATTCCCAATCCTTCGGCGCCTATCGACCGCGACAAAATTATTCTGTAAATAAAGCTCAGCGCCTTTTCGAACGTGGAAAATACGGTTACCTGAGCCGCCGATTTATAAATGTTGCTCTTTTTTGTGTTTTTCTTCATCAACAATATTCTACAAAGGCATTTATTTTATTATTCACAAATCAAGCCATTTGCGAGTATATTATAGTATGTTTTCGCTTACTTTGGAGAGGGGAAGATATCTGAGAATAAGAAAGCGGGTTACGGACAAAGACGTGTCCGAAACTTTCTTTTTCCCTGCAGAGGGCGTGTTCTGCGGCGCAATTATCCCGCTTTCCCCGCCCAAAAGGTACTGCTATGCGAAAGTAGGCGACACTTACGCGACCGTATCGCGCAGGGAAGGAGTAAACGAAAACCGGTTGCGCGAACTTAATAACGGGCGTGCAATCTATCCAACGCTTAAAATTTGGCTGCCGTAGCATTTTTTAAGGCGTAAGCATATATTACATTAACCGAAATAATCAGTTATAACGCTGCGGCGTATAAAATAAACGGAGGTAAAAATGTCGTTCTTTTCCAATTTTCAGTCGGATAAATGTCCCGGCACAATTAACGGTAACCCTTTAAACGGCATGTGCGAAAAAGTGTGCATACAGGCACAGAAAATTTTTGACGCGTGTATCAAACAGGTGCAAATAGAAAATTACACTTTGACGGTTGACTGCTTTACGCCCGCCGATCCTACATATCCTTTAACTTTCATAAGCGCGCGCTCGACAGGCGCCGATGCAACGCTTTCAGACGTAAGCGTGGAAAGGCTTGCGGATAAACAGGGCTGCGCAAGAGTGCAGGCAACCGTACACATTCCCGTAGAGGTGGCGTATACCGACGCAAACGGAGTGGAGGGTGTGGCGACCGGTTCTATCGCCATTTCGGAAGACGTGCTTCTTTTCGTGCCCGCACCTTCCATAATGCCTTTTAAGGTTGTGGCGCAGGGTTCCGCGGTGGCTGCCGAAGGGTCTTTCAACAGCGAAAGCGGAATTTTTACAATCGACGCCTGTACGACGGTAATTTTAAAAATTGCCATCGACGTCGAACTGTTAATCCCCAGTTACGGCTATTGCGCTATTCCCCCTGCACAGGATTATTCTAAGGAGGTGTGCGCGGGCTTTTTCGAGCTTCCGCTCTATCCCCAGGGTAAAAACTGCTCGTGCAAGTAATTGCTTAAATGCGGGGCTGTGCGTAGCGGCTGAAATTTAAATTGATATTAAACGGCGGTAAAATTAACTGTTTTACCGCCTATTTTTTATAAAATTTTCAAATTGAGTAGTACTATGTCACACATAATTAAGATAAAAAAGCCAAAAACAACAATTATTTCACTCTCGTATAAATCGCTTTAAAAATTACCTGAATCGTGTTACAATGATTGTATGAAAGTTTTTTCGATAAGCGATTTGCATCTTTCCGGAACATGCAATAAACCTATGGACGTGTTCGGCGCGGGGTGGGAAGGTCATTTCGACAAAATTAAAAACGACTGGAACTCAAAGGTTTCTGACGATGATATCGTGCTTGTCTGCGGCGACATAAGCTGGGGCACCGTATTGGAAGAGGGATTGTTCGATTTAAATTCGTTAAAAGATTTAAAGGGTAAAAAAGTATTTGTGCGCGGCAACCACGACTATTGGTGGAACGGAATAACAAAGCTGCGCGAAGCCGCGCCCGACGAAACGTTTTATTTTCTTCAGAATGACTGCGTAAAATTCGGAAACATAGTAATATGCGGGTCGCGCGGGTGGACGTGTCCGGGAAGCGCCGATTATACCGAACACGACGAAAAGCTGTATTTACGGGAAGCCGAGCGGTTTAAACTTTGTTTCAGGCAGGTGGATAAGGTGAGAAGCGAGGGCGATATTTTAATTGTTATGACCCATTTCCCTCCTATGAATCCGAAATTGCAGGAAACGCTTTTTACCCGCCTTTTCAAAGAAAATCGCGCTGATAAAGTTGTTTTCGGTCACATACACGGGCAGTCTTATTTCCCTTTGCGCTCGGTTAAAGACGGCGTTGAATACGTGCTGACAGCGTGCGATAAAGTAGGTTTTGTTCTGCAGCGTATTTTGTAATATTTTAGTAAAATTTTCGCGTATTCTCTTTACTTTGGCGGTAAGCTGTGATATACTTTTCAAAAAATAAAGGTTTTGTCAAAATGAAGGCTGCAAAAATTGCCCTGCCCGCTAGAAAATGCGTGTTCGGCGAAAGTTGAATAATTCGTTTGATTGCGGAAAGTTGTCGTATTTTTTACGGCACGGTTTCCGCTTTTTTTATGCCAAAACTTATTTAAGGGAATTTACATATGCTCAAATCAAAAGATTTACTGGGATTGAGAAATACGTCGGCGGAAGAAATTTCGCTCATTCTCGATACCGCAGGGAAATTCAAGCGTGCGCTTGCCAAAGGTGAAAAAAATTTCAATATGTTGAAAGGTAAAACTTTGGTAACTCTGTTTTACGAAAACAGCACGCGTACGCGCTGTTCCTTCGAGCTTGCGGGCAAATATCTGGGCGCAACCGAGATAAATATTGCGGCGTCGTCCAGTTCGGTGCAGAAAGGCGAAACGCTGATTGATACGGGCAAAACTCTGCAGGCGCTTAAAACCGATTTTATTGCAATTCGCCATCCTATGGGCGGCGCGCCCCATTTGCTTGCCAAAACCGTGGGCTGTTCGGTTTTAAACGGCGGCGACGGTATGAACGAGCACCCTACGCAGGCGCTTTTGGACATGCTTTCCATCAAAGAAGAATTCGGCGCTTTAAAAGGACTTAAAGTGGCTATTTTAGGCGATATAAAACACAGCAGGGTGGCAAAGTCAAATCTGTTCGGGTTGTCAAAAATGGGTGCGGAAGTGTGGGTTTACGCGCCTAAAACCCTAATTCCCGCGGGCTTTGAAGATCTGGGCGCTCACGTGGCGTCCTCCCGCGAGCAATGCGTGGAAGGCGCGCAGGCGGTAATGGGGTTGAGAATACAGCTTGAAAGACAGTCGGGCGGGCTGTTTCCTTCACTGTCTGAATACGCCCGTTTTTACGGCGTTAACGACGCGGTTATGAAATATGCCGACAAAAATGCCATAGTTGTGCATCCCGGTCCCGTAAACCGCGGCGTCGAGCTTACGCCTGCGCTTATCGACGGCGGTACAAGCAGGATAGAGGATCAGGTTACAAGCGGGCTGGCGGTACGTATGGCGGCGCTGAAATTACTTTCCGAATACAGGGAGGCAAACTTATGAAAACACTCATACGCGGCGGCGAGGTAGTTTTAAAAGAAAAAACTGAAAAGCTAGACGTTTTGATAGATAACGGAAAAATAGAAAAGCTGGCAAAAGATATTAAACCTCAAGTCGATTATAAAATAATCGAAGCTGAGGGAAAAACGGTAATACCCGGCATAATAGACATACACGTGCACTTGCGCGAGCCGGGCTACGAGGGAAAAGAGGATATAGAAAGCGGTTCGAAGGCGGCTGTTGCGGGCGGCGTAACGCAGCTGTGTTGTATGCCTAACACCAATCCCGTTTGCGATAACGCGGTTACGGTGAAATATATAAAAATACGCGAAAAAGAGGTTAATCTCTGCAAAATCCATCCCATAGGCGCTATAACCAAAGGTGAAAAGGGCGAAGCGCTTGCCGATATAGGCAAAATGGCGCAGGCGGGCGCCGTTGCGGTTTCCGACGACGGTAGGTCGGTTATGAATTCGCTTATAATGCGTCTCGGAATGGAGTATGCAAGCGGCTTTAATTTAAAGTGTCTGTGCCATTGCGAGGATATAAACCTTGTGGACGGCGGAGTGGTAAACGAGGGTAAAAATTCAACTTTGACAGGATTGAAAGGCAGCCCCCGCGCCGCGGAAGATATAATGATTGCCCGCGACGTCTCGCTTGCGGAAAGTTTAAACGTGCCCGTGCATATCTGCCACGTATCTACTTACAGCGGAGTGGACATTATCCGCTCGGCAAAAAGGCGCGGCGTTAAAGTAACGGCCGAAACCTGTCCGCATTATTTCATTTTAAACGACGATATCATAACCGATTTCGATACTTTTACCAAGGTCAATCCGCCCGTAAGGGAAGAAAAAGACAGGCTAGCAATTATCGAGGGGCTTAAAGATGGCACGCTGGACTGCATAGTAACCGACCACGCGCCCCATTCCCGCAAAGACAAAGAGGTTGAATATAACCTTGCGGCGTTCGGTATGAGCGGTATAGAAACCAGTTTTGCACTGTCGTACACATATCTGGTTAAAAGCGGCACGGTAGATATTTGCGGGCTTATGAAGCTGATGTCGTACAATCCTGCACATACGCTCGGTCTGGACGGCGGCGAAATTTGCGAAGGGGGAGTTGCCGACCTTGCTGTGGTCGATTTAAATGCAAAATATGTAATCGACGGCGAAAAATTTATTTCGAAAGGCAAAAATACACCGTTTAACGGATTCGAGGTTTACGGAAAAGTATGCGCTACGCTGGTTGACGGCGAACTGAAATACGAGGCAAAGGCGTAAAGAAATAAAAGGCGTAAAAAAATAATCTGAATAACAATTTAAAGGATGCGGAATTATGGTTGACAGTTTAATCGAAAAAATTATCGAAAAGCAAAACCCTACCTGTGTGGGACTGGATACGGATTTTACCTATCTTCCCGACGAAATGCGCGACGGTATGGCTACGTTCGAAGGCGTTGTCGAGCAACTTATCGAGTTTAATATGAACATAATAGACAAGGTTTGCGACATAGTGCCCGCCGTTAAGGTGCAGGTAGCGTATTACGAGCAATACGGTTTCGACGGAATGCGCGCGTTCGACTGTACGGTAAACTATGCCAGAGGCAGAGGTTTGTACGTTATAGCCGACTGCAAGCGCAACGACATAGGATCTACGGCAAAGTGCTATTCTACCGCTTATCTCGGATCAACCGATATCAACGGTAAAAAACTTACGGCTTTTCCCGCCGATATGCTTACGGTAAACGGTTATCTGGGCACCGACGGCATTGCACCTTTTATAGAGGACGTAAAAAAGAACGATAAGGGAATTTTCGTGCTTGTAAAAACGTCTAACCCTTCAAGCGGCGAATTGCAGAATTTGAAGCTTGAAAGCGGTGAAACGCTCTACGAGCGTATGGGCGCTTTGGTTGAAAACTGGGGTAAAGACTGCATAGGCAAGTACGGATATTCCGACGTGGGCGCGGTGGTGGGCGCAACTCATCCCGAGGAGGCGGCGAAACTGCGCAAGCAGTTACAACACACTTTCTTTTTAATCCCCGGTTACGGCGCTCAGGGCGCCAACGCCGAAATGCTTAAATGCTGTTTCGACGGGCGCGGTCTGGGTGGCATCGTAAACAATTCGCGCGGAATAATCTGCGCATATAAAAAGCCTGCGTATGCGGGTATGGGATATGCGGAAGCGGCGCGCGCGGCTTGTATCGATATGCAAAAAGATTTAGTAGGAACTATAGGTAAAATAGGCAGATGAAAGAGCTTGTTTCAATAGTAAAACGCGTTGAAAATATAGCTGAAAACACATATTCGTTAACGGTCGTTTTGCCCGAAAGCGCGGGCGAGATAAAGGGCGGGCAGTTTTTAAATATTTCTACCGGCGATAATTCGCGCCTTTTAAAACGTCCTTTGGGGATAGTAAAGGCTGACGGCAACGAAATTACCGTGTGTTTTCAGGTTAAAGGCGAAGGTACGGTTGCGCTTTCCAAAGCTAAAGCCGGCGATAAACTTTCCGTTTTGTTGCCGTTGGGCAACGGTTTCGAAATACCCGAAAGCGCAAAAAATATAGTAGTGTTAGGCGGCGGAGTGGGTATATTTCCGCTTTTACCTGTCGTGTGCGGCAATAAAAATAAAAAATTTTATACGTATTTGGGTTTCCGCAACAAAAATTGCGCGTGCCTGACGGACGAATTTAAGGTAAGCGAAAAACTTACCGTAGTAACCGACGACGGTTCGCTCGGCAAAAAGGATAACGCGGTAAACGCATATTTTTCGGAAATAGAAAGCGTTTCAGCCGATCTTATAATAGCTTGCGGACCTCCCGTAATGCTTCGCGCGCTGAAGTTAAAATTAAAGGAAAACAACGTGACGACGCCCTGTCTCGTTTCGCTGGAAGAGCGTATGGGCTGCGGTATCGGCGCGTGTTTGGTATGCGTTTGTAAAAAGTCGGACGGAGGCAACGCCCGCGTTTGCAAGGACGGGCCCGTTTTCGATATCCGCGAGGTAGAACTGTGACGGAAGGGCGCGGAAGCGAAAACGAAACGGAGGTAATCGCGGAAAAATCGCGCGGGGCGGCGTATATCTTCCTTGCGCTTTCCGTAGCGGGCGTACTTTTAGTTGCCGCAGGCGTGTTCCTTCTCATAAAATTCGGGTTTGCTAATTCTTCGGCCGTCAATAAAGCGTTAACTTTAACGTTTATTATTGCAGGCGCAGTTATGTCGGTATTGTTCGGCGGGCTGTTCATACAGCGGCTTTACCGCCCTTATTCGCTTATAATTTTGCAAAACGGCGCGCTGGAATTTCCCGACGGTAACGTATGCAAACCCGGCGAAATCACCCGAATAACAAAAGTAAAACAGACTGGTAAAAGCGGCAGAATTTCCGTTACAGCGTGCGGGCGCGAAATTGTAGTAAACGGCGTTGTCAATTACGAAAAGTCGTATAAAAAATTGTGCGTTTTAACGGGATATCCAGAGGAAGAGTAATTAATCAAGGTGTAAAATGGCTGATTTAAGCGTTGAAATATGCGGGGTGAAGTTTAAAAACCCCGTAATTGCGGCAAGCGGAACATACGGTTTCGGCAGAGAGTACAACGAAATTTACGATATAAGCCAAATCGGCGGAATTTCAACCAAGGGTCTGACAAACGAGCCGCGGCTCGGCAACCCCGTGCCGCGTATTGCGGAGGGGCACGGCGTAATATTAAACGCGGTCGGTTTGCAAAATCCGGGCGTGGAACATTTTATAGATAACGATTTAAGTTTTTTAAAATCCAAAGGTGTTGTTGTAATAGCCAACGTGGCGGGCAACACTTTGGAAGACTACGGTAAAATCTGCAACAAATTAGACGGGCTTGTCGATATGGTCGAGCTGAATATTTCCTGCCCCAACGTACACGCGGGCGGAATGGCGCTGGGCATAAAGCCGAAGAATATCGAGGAGGTTACCGAACTCGCAAAAAGCAATTTACATAAAACTCCGCTAATCGTAAAACTATCGCCCAACGTAGAAAGCATATCGGACAATGCAAAGGCGGCGGAAAACGGCGGCGCGGACTGTATTTCGCTTGTAAACACGTTTATGGGGATGGTAATCGATTTGGATAGGCGCAAACCGATAATTGCAAACAACACGGGCGGCGTATCGGGCGCGGGCATCAAGCCCATTGCTCTGAAAATGGTTTACGACGCGGCTCACGCCGTTAAAATTCCCGTAATAGGAATGGGCGGAATTATGACGGGTAAAGACGCGCTTGAATTTATGTGCGCTGGCGCAAAGGCGGTGCAGGTTGGCACGGCGAATTTTTACGATGCAAACGCATTGCCCCGCATAATAGACGAAATGAACGGTTGGCTTGATAAACACAATATCGTAAACGTAAACGAGATAGTTGATACGCTTACGCTCAACGCTAGATAACAAAATACGCTTAAAAATAAAAAAGGAGAAATGTTTAAATGGAACTTACGTACAAACAGCAGTTTATTAAGTTTATGGTGGAAAACGGCGTGCTTACTTTCGGTGAATTTACCCTTAAAAGCGGCAGAAAAGCGCCTTATTTTATCAATACAGGCAACTATAAAACGGGTAGTCAGCTTGCAAGGCTGGGCAAATATTACGCCGCATGCATACAGCAAAACGAACTGAAAGCGGACACTTTAGTTGGTCCTGCTTATAAAGGTATTCCCCTTGCGGCAACCGCTGCGGTGTCGCTTTCAAACGATTACAGCGTTGATATGAATTACTGTTTCGACCGTAAAGAGGTGAAAGACCACGGCGAGGGCGGACTTTTTGTCGGCAAACAGCTTGAAGACGGCGAGAAGGTTATTATAATCGAAGACGTTATGACTTCGGGCAAGGCGCTAAGGGAAATACTCCCCAAACTCAAAGCCGCCGCAAACGTTGAAATCGCGGGGATGATAATTTCTGTGGACCGAATGGAAAAGGGGCTTGAAAGTCAGCTTTCCGCCGTGCAGGAGGTTTATAAGGAATTCGGTGTGAAGGTTTATTCAATCGTAAATATGTCCGACATAATCGAGGCTATCGAGCTGGGAATTATAGAAGGCAAAGAATACCTTGCAAAAATGAAGGAATACCGCGCCGCTTACGGTGTGGAACAGTAATTTAAAAACTTAAGTTTATTCACCCCGCCGGTTCACCGGCGGGGTGAAAGGGCGTTTTTATGGCTGATTTAATGGGGCGCAAGAAATTTTACGCGGCATTTTTGTCGCTTTTTATAATTGTCGGACTGGGGATGGCGATATTCGGATTCGTCAGGCTCGGCAGGTATAACGCTGCCGAAAAAGTACAGGCAACCGTAATTTCTGCCGTTTATAATGCCGAAAGACGCGAAATGGACGTGGTTTTTTCGTTTGAACGCAACGGCGAAGAGATAACGGTAAAAAAACGCTTTTTAAATGTTACGGTAAACAAAAAAGGTAAACTGCCATATTACGAGGGGTCAATTACAACTATACGCATAAATCGAAAAAACGCGGTGGAAGATTATGGCGCGGCGGAAATTGCGGTAACGGCGGGCGGCGGCGTTTTTTTTACGGTCGGATGCGCGTTTATGTACGTTTTTGTGCTTAAAAAGGAAAACTGGCTTAAAAAAGCCTGCGATTACGAAAACGCTATGGTCGATCCTGAAAGCCTTTCCGACGAAACGCAGCGCATTGAAGCGGAGGCCGACGCGTTGAGCATGTTGCCCGAGCGTTCGGTAGAAAGAACGGAGGGGGAAATAAAACTTATAAAACCGCGCTTTCGTAACAGGTTGGCTAGTTTCAGTAGGGCGGAAAACATATTTTGCACAATTTTTCTTGCGGGGACGGTTGTGGCTATGTGTTTCGTATTAAAGTCGGTATTGTTTGGAATCGTCGCAGGACTTTTCGCTTTTTGCTTTACGCTTTTACTGTTGAAATTAGTGTACGGACTGTACCTGAAAATCGTGCAAAAAAGAGGCGGATTCAGCGTTAAAAAGCTTGCCGTGGTAGAGGTGTGCGCTTTTGAATCGGAAGCCGGTTATCAACAGGGCGGACGTTCGCGCAAAAATATAATTTTTAAAAAATTCCGCGTCGTGGCAAGAATAGACGGCAAACGTTCGGTGGGTTATGTTACGGGTAATATTCCTCCGCCACGCGGCGCCGTTTTAAAGGTGCTGGTCCGCCCTAAAAAATTTAACAGGTGGGTTATCGACAACAATCCTTAACCGGCGCTTTCCTAACGGTTTATATCCGGCGTACGGTGTTTAGCGTTTCCGTTTACAACGGCGGAACTCATTGCGTGTAGCATTTTAAGATTACCCGAGCGAATTTTAAAAACTTTCGAAAACATATCCTTTATCCTTATAATATTTTATTACGCTTTTAAGAGCTTGCGCCGTTGCAATTTTATCGGTGGTATCGTGTGCAAGCATTACTATGTGGTCGCCGTTTGCAGGCGTTTCTATAGCCGCTTTCAACAGCTCTGCGGGCGCGGGATTTATAAGTTCGGCGTCGCGCATCGAAGCGTTCCAGTCCACGTAACGCATACCGTGAAGAGTAACGGCCTTAATCAGTTTATTGTTAAGTCCGAAACTTCCGCCGGGGAAGCGGTACACGTGCGAATAATTTCCCGTAATTTCTTTAATCAGTTCGTTGCAAAGGTCTATATCTTCCAAAAGTTTTTCAGTGGAAGAGTATATGTCTTTATACACGTGCGAATACGAGTGTACGGCAACCGTATGACCTTCGTTGAATTCCCGCTCGACGATATATTTGCGCCGTTCTGCAAGTTTACCTACGATAAAGAAAGTTGCTTTAACGTTTTCTTCTTTCAAAACGTCCAAAATTTTTGGCGTCACCCTGTCGCTGGGGCCGTCGTCAAACGTAAGATAAACGCATTTTTGCGGAGTTTCTGCAAGCGCTATTTTAACGCCGAAATTATCGCATACGGCCAAAAATTGCGCCGCAACCATAATAAACAACAGTAAAAATGCGCAAAACACTGTGTTTTTTCTGTTCATACTCATATTTTGCGCAGATTAGCAAAATTTACCCAAAGCCGCCAAATTTTATCAGATTACATTTTTTTAAAAATTTATTTTAAGATAAAGAAATCGCTTGATTTTATTTGGAAATTGATATAATATGTTTAGGCAACGGCGGTTAGTCGTTGATAACTTAATAAAATGCTACTGTGGCTCAGCTGGTAGAGCAGCTGATTCGTAATCAGCAGGTCGCCGG
>CAMRSY010000012.1 GCA_947053545.1 uncultured Clostridia bacterium | reverse complement strand
ATGCAGGTGTCGCCTATCGGTATGGCGTCAGCTTCCCAAGCTGATTTTGGCGGGTCCGACTCCCGTCGCCTGCTCCACCAAAAGAACGGTTTTTTGCCGTTCTTTTTCTTTTTCCGTATAAAAAATTTTCAATATGTTAATAACCTATGCGGAGGATTAATAATGAACCCTATTAACGAAAAATGCAAATCATTGCAAAACAATTTTTTACCGCTAAGAAAAATGTATCCCAAAAGTTACAATAAAGACAAGGTTTCACCATACACCAAAACCCGCGTAATACTTATGAACGGTACCGAGTTTGAATCGCAATGGTTTATGCACCAGTTTGCTCGCCACTGCGACGAACCCGAGATATTGCAAACTCTTGCCATTGTGCGCAGACAGGAGCAGCAACAGCAAAAGCGCATTAGTTGTCTAAAGCCCATAAACGAGAGTATATTGGAAACTACCATTGCATACGAACAGCTTGCAATCGACTTGACGGCAACTCTTGCCCGCAATGAAAAGGATGAAAACAATATTAAAGCGTTAAACTTTGCACTGTTGGAAGATTTCGACCACCTGTACCGCTATGCAAACCTTTTAAAAATGGATAAAGGAATTGAAGCCGACGTTTTGGTTGGAAAAATGACGGAAATTATGCCCGGCCGCCCCACAGTAGCCGAGCACCGCTATCCTTCCGACGATTTAAAGCCGCATATGGACGCAGACTCTGCCGACCTGTATACAAAACTGGTTGCTTCCACCATTACCGCCGCCGAACAACAGACCATGAATTACTATATGAACATTGCTCAGTGGTATAAAAACGATTTGGGAAGAAAACTATATGCCGAAATTGCTATGATTGAGGAAGCGCACGTAACCCAGTACGAAAGCCTTAAAGACCCTAATATGACGTGGCTGGAACAATGGGTTATGCACGAATACTGCGAATGTTGGCTTTACTACTCCGCAATGCAGGACGAAACGGACGAAAACATTAAAAAAATTTGGACGGAACACTATAAAATGGAGGTTTCGCACCTAAAAGCCGCGGCTAAGCTGTTAAAAAAATATGAAGGCAAAACATTTGAACAGCTTTGCAACGGCGGCGAATTCCCCAAACTTTTAAAACACGGCGAAAACAAGGACTATGTAAGGCGCGTTTTGGGCAGTACGGTTACGCTTACAGCC
Source organism: uncultured Clostridia bacterium (assembly GCA_947053545.1). Lineage (GTDB taxonomy): Bacteria > Bacillota > Clostridia > Christensenellales > Borkfalkiaceae > Coproplasma. The sequence goes on along the minus strand of CAMRSY010000012.1, from coordinate 41,157 downwards.
GATAATATGGACTACCGCGATATTCAAAAGCTTTCCGACGACCACCAGTATTTCGACTATCAGAAATACATGTCGGGCGACCCGCAGAAAAATCCTTCGCATCTGGTTATAGAAAAGGCGATAAAAAAATGGGGTAAGGACTACCGCTATCAGGACAGCGACCACCCCGTAAAATCACTGCGCGACCGCAAGAAAGACAACGTTGAAATTGCAAGAACAAAATAAATTTTCATCGGCGGGCGCAAATTGCGCCCGCCGCATTTCACTTTTTTAAGTAATTACAGTACCGTCAAAAGCCAGTACTCCGTCCGAACTTTTTTCATTTGCTTTTCTTTTTACTCTCTTTAACGAAAGTCTTCAACTCTTTAAACATCACTTTTTCACCCATTTCGGAAAGCAAGGTTAAAAAATATTCTAAACGCTCGCTAGTTTCGGGGTGCATCGCAACTTTATCCCTGCGGCTTAAATAATATTCTAGCGGACAACCATCGGTGTAAAACTTACCCTTATATACCTTACTTGCGGCTATACGGTCGCAAACCATTTCGGCAAAATACTTTGCGGGCATTGCCACGCATACGGTTTCTCCACGCGCGTTTACGTCGGTCCAGTATTCGAAATGGTGCTTATTTCTGCCCTTGTGGTGCAGCCAAGCGGCTGAATAGCCGAAAAGTTCCCTTTCGCGCGCCTGCGGACTGCGGGTTCCCTGATAATATTTGGCGCCCGGCCAAAATTCTTTTACCGAAAATTTTGAAAGGTCGTGCGTTAACCCCTGCCAAATCAGCCCCGCTTTAAAACAGTTTTTGCGTACCTGCCTGCGGTGTTTGCACACGGTGCTTAAATGTTTAAAAAAATGCATTTTATATTTCCAAAGTCATACCGTCGTAAGCGGCAATAATGGGATATTTCTTTTCCATATCCGCAAGTTTTTCGCGCGAAGGCTGTGAGTTGTGTGAAAAATGCGTTATAACGCACTTTGTATTTGCATCTGAAACACCCGCCGCGTCTAACCGCTTTTTTATTTCCATATTGTCGGCAATACACATATGCCTTGTTCCGGCCTTTGGTATTGAATTTAAAAAAGTACAGTCGAACGTAATTAAATGCGCATGCGCATTATTATCTTTCAGAAAATTTATTGCCCGATCAGATAATGCGCCGGTATCACACAAATGCAAATATCCCTTGCCGTCATTTTCCACATAATACAAAAGCGCCTCTTCCTCTGTGCCGTGTACTGCGGGTAGGGTTAACACACGGTAACCGCCCGCACGCAAATTTTCGAAAGTCCTAACAGTATAAAAATTTATACCGACGGCAACCTCTGCGCGCATTTCTCGGCGCGTACACTCGTCATAAACTTTCTTAACCTCCGCATTGCCGAAAACGGCAAGATTTTTACCGCCCGTTACAGCGTACTTATAGCCGCGCAGAATAAAATCGTGCGCGTAAAAATGGTCCATATGCGAATGTGTGACAAGCAGGTATTCAAGTTCCGATAAATCAACGCCGTAACGAAGCGAATGTGAATACGCCTCGGGCGGAAAATCAATTGACAGTTTGCCATCGATTAACACCTGCGACCTTGTGCGGAACTCTGCGTCTCCGCCCTTTCTCAGTTTAGTGCAAAACTGACATCTGCAGAACATTGCAGGCACTCCTTCTGCCGCGCCCGTACCTAAAAAAGCAATTTTCATAATAGCAATACAGGGCGATTGCTCGCCCTGCCTTAAATTATATTTCCAAAATTATTGTGACGGGACCGTCGTTATACTGCGATATTTTCATATCGCCGCCGAATACTCCCTGTTTTACCGTAATTCCGTAACCGCGCAACCTTTCGGCACACAACTCATATAAAGCCTTAGCGCGTTTCGGTTCTTCCGCCGAAGAAAAACTGGGACGGTTTCCGTGAGAACAGTCCCCGCACAGGGTAAACTGCGAAACAAGCAGAACGTCACCGCCGACGTCTTTTACCGACAGATTCATTTTGCCGCCGTCATCCTCGAATATGCGCAGATTGGCAATTTTATAAGCAATACGGTCGGCTTGCTGTTCGCCGTCGCCCTGCTTTATTCCCAAAAAAACTGCTAATCCGAAATTGATAGACGAAATAAGCTTTCCGTCTACCGACAACGACGTTTTATCTACGCGCTGCACAACGGCTTTCATTTAAAATTACTTGCCTACCCTCGACATATATTCGCCGCTGCGGGTATCGATTCGGATAATTTCCCCTTCCTCAACGAACATGGGAACCTGTACGGTAGCGCCAGTTTCAACCGTTGCGTTTTTCAAAGCGTTTGTAGCGGTATTGCCCTTAACACCGGGCTCGCATTCGGTAACTTTAAGCTCGACAAAGTTTTCGGGCTCAACTGAAAACGCCGTTCCGTGAAGGAATTTGATGGTTACAACGTCGTTTTCCTTTATATATTTCAAAGCGTCCTCAACCTGGTCGTAATTTAACGTAATCATTTCAAACGAATCGGGGTCCATAAAATAATAGAACTCGCCGTCGGTATAAGAATAGCTCATTTTCCTTGTTTCAACCTGAGCGGTTTCAAGCTTGGCCGTAGGGTTGAACGTAATGTCGGAAAGAACCTGGCCCGTAACAACGTTTTTAAGGGTTGCCCTTACGAATGCCGCGCCTTTACCCGGCTTTACGTGCTGAAACTCGGTTACGGTATACACGCCCTTGCCGTTATATTCGAATGTTACGCCCTTTCTGATGTCGCCTGCTAAAATGGATGCCATATATGTTTTCTCCTTATAAATTGCTAAATATAAATTCCGTATTATAAAACGGTTAATTTTTTATCGGTGTCCGTAAGCGAAACTACTTTTCCGCCCGAAAGCGTTACCGTATCTTCAATTCTTATTCCCAATTTGCCCGCTATATATATGCCCGGCTCGTCGGAAAATACCATTCCGTCTGTAAATACGGTATCGTCGGTAGGCGTAAGGTTGGGGCTTTCGTGAATATTAATGCCCAAACTGTGCCCTAAAGAATGTGTAAAATACTGCGCAAGGCTGTGTTGTTTTAAATAGTCCCTTGCTATCGCGTCGCCCTGTTTGCCCGTCATACCCGCGGTAAACCGCTCTTTCACAAGCATATGCGCCGTTAAAACTTTTTCGTAAAGTTGCTTGAATTCACCGTGCTTTCCGTCGTCGCCGAATAAAACCGTACGCGTGCAATCGGAACAGTATCCGTTTACTTTGCATCCGAAATCAAGCAAAATTTCGTCGCCGAGCTTAAGCTTTGCCATACCTGTCAGGTGGTGCGGAACACTGGCGTTTGCGCCGAACGCGCAAATTGTTTCGAAACTTACGCCGCTAGCACCGTGCTTTCGCATCAAATATTCCAAAAGCGCGGCTACGTCGTTTTCGCTCATTCCCTCTTTTATTTGCGGCAACAAGTCCAAATACGCTTTATCCGCCGCTTTACAAGCAAGACTGATATCCCTTATCTCATCCTCCGTTTTTACCGCCATTGCGGTTTTAAACGAAGAAGCGCTGTCGTAAAGTATATAGCCCTCGTCCGTAAACGAAATATAATCGTCGGCCGTAATTCTGTCTAAAGGCACTGCAATGCTTTTATAGGCTTTTAAAAGTTCTACTAAACGCGTACCTCTGGGATATTCGCAAACGGTTATTTCCTTACCTTTCAAAGCTTTTTCCGCCGCCTCTAAATATCTGCTGTCAGTATAAAAAACGTTTTTAACGCCGTCTGCCACCAAAACGCCGAACGTGCTGTGAAAGCCGGTTAAATAAAATCTTAAATCTTCCTGAACGACAACCAAAGCCTCGGCTCCGGCCGCCTTATAAACCTGATTTATAGCATTTTTTACCATAATATTTTACCAAAAATAATTTTATATGTCAATACTATTGTAAATTTCTTTCATCGTTGCGGCGTCTTCAGCCTGTGTTCCGTCTGACTCGCACACGATATACGGCTCTAACTTTAATTGTTTTAAAGCTATTGCAAGGGGGGCAAATTCCGGTCCGTAAACATTGTCGGCAAAAGTAAGATGTTTTACTTCGCCTTTCGCACTGTACATAATTTTTGAAAAATGAACGTGAAAATTTTTAACTCTGTCGTAACCCAGTTCGTCAACCATATATTCAAGGCGCAACCTGTAGTCCTGACTGGTTTGTAAACTGCCCTGTTCGCGCGCGTTCAAATGCCCGAAATCTATTGCAGGCAAATATATTTTATCTATCTTACAGAATTCTACAACCTCTTCCAACGTACCTATCTGGGCAAGCTTACCCATTGTTTCGGGGCAGAAATATAAATCTTCATATCCGTTTAAATAGACGTAATCACGCAAAGTTTTAAGCCTTTCGCAAGTTAAAGCCACAGCCTGTTCGCGGCTTACTTTGCCCTGCGCCGCAGGGTGAAAAACAAGCCGTTTGCCGCCGAAAAATTTTAAAAATTTAGCGCTTGAAAGCACGTAGTTGTACGATTTTTGCGCCGCCTCGTCGGATGGATTTGCAAAATTTATAAAATACGGCGCATGAACGCTTATTTCTTTGCCGCCACCGGAAAATGCCAAACCTATTTCCTGCGCCTTAGCTTCGGATATAGTTATTCCTCTGCCGAAAGAATATTCAAAGCAGTCGAGATTTAGTTTATCAAGATATTCGGGAGCCTGCACCGTATGTTTGTATCCCGAAGAATAAAAACTTTGGCTGTTCCCGCTCGGTCCGAATTTTATCAATTTAACTCTCCGTCTTCGTTTTCGGTATCTGCGCCGCCTTTATTCGATTCCGCGTCGTTACATGTAGCACAGTCTTGATTATCTTCCGTTTGCATTTGGTTGTCTTCAACTAAAGGCTCGCCGTCTTGCTGCGGAATTTGAAGCTGTTCAAGCCCGTCGTTATCCTTCTGCGCAATTATACTTTCCGATTCGGTACCCGTTAACTGTGTTTCAGCAGAGTTATCGCCGACCGATTCGCCTTCGCTATACAACATACCTTCGTAAACCGATTCGTCGCGGAATTCACAGGTTGCGTTTTCTACATTTTCAACAGCTTCTTCTTCCAAGCTTTCACCACTTTCGGGGTTTTCGTAAACGTTATCGTTTTCAGACAGTTCGGCTTCGGCGCTTTCCAAAATTACAGTTTGTTTGTCTGCAATTTTATCCTCAGCGGGTTCGCATGATATGCCGCTCTGTTCTTCTGTGCGACAACATTCATCACACGTCGGTTCTTCCGTTTCCGCAAATCCTTCCGCAACAGCAATTTCTTCGCAAGCAGTTTTATCTTCTTCCGACATTATATCGTCCAAGCCGTCGTCTGCCGTATCTAAAACCTCTGCGGACATATCCTCATCCAAAACGGCAGTATATTCGCCGTAACTTACCGCTTCGTCTTCAGTTACGATAGTTTCTTCCACGTGATGTGATTCCACTATATAATCCGCACTCGGTGCAATACAAATTTCTTCTTCAGTTTTATCTTCAGCCGCACCTTCTGCCTTTTCCTCAACTAACTCCGTGTTATCCGTTGCGGTTTCGTCCGATTGAGCGGGTTGTTCAATCTCTTCCGAAATTTCCGCTTCTGTTACGGCACGCTCTTCTTCTGTTTGCTCCTGTCCTTCCGAATCTGCAGCAACAACCTCGTCGCTTACTGTTTTTAAATCGTTTTTCAACTGACCGCTAAGTTCTTCCGCCGATGCAAATTCTTCAATTTCACGGATAAATTCTAAAAACCTTATCGTAAGCGTACGTCCGTAAAGGTCTCCGCTGAACCCTTCCAAATAAACCTCGAGGGCAATACGTTCGTCGCCAAACGTGGGGCAGTTGCCGAAATTTGCAATGCCGTTGTAATCGGTTTCGCCTATTATGCACTTAATGCCGTATACGCCGTACTTAAGCGGACATTTCCATTCGGGATATTCAATATTAACCGTGGGAAATCCCACAACCGCCGTACCGCGGCCTTCGCCCTTTACAACTTCGCCGCTCACAAAAAATTCCGACCCAAGCAACCGGTTTGCTTTTTCGATATCGCCGTTTTGGATACACGATTTAATAAGCGTTGTGCTTACTTTGTCGCCGTCGGAAACAACGTCCTTAACAGGCATATACCAAACGCCATTTTCTTCGTCTTCCGCATAGTTTTTAAGGGTGGACGATTTACCCTTAGCCTGCGCACCGAAACGGAAATCTTTGCCGCTCATATACGCTTTTACGTTAATTTTATCTTCAACCTGATTTAAAAAATCAAGCGGGGCAACCGCCTTGAACTGCTCGTTGAAATCTACGGCAAGCACAAATTTTACGTTAAACTGTTCTAAGAGCGCGCATCTCTCTTCGAATGAATACACAAGTTTTCCGCTCTTCCCTTCCCTGAACATCATAACGCCTAAATCGAGACCGTTGATTTTTGCCTGCAATTTAGCTTTTTTCAACAGTTCCCTGTGACCGGAATGAATTGCGTCAAAGCAACCCAGCACAATGAGCGCGGGGAACTCGTATTCGTCTTTGCCGTATTCGATTATACTCAACATAGTTTTGTCCTCACTTTCAATAAGCCGCCGTTTACGACCGCTATACCGTAAAAGTTGCGTTCTCCGTTATATATTTTATATGTGCCGTCCGCGTACCCGCAGGCAACCGCCAAGCCGTTAAATAATTTTTTCGCCGTATCGCCCTGCGCGTATATACTGTCATACGGTAAAACGCTGTCGCAGGGGATTAGATAATCTTTTAAGTTTTCCTTGTTTAAGCAACAGGTATCAACAGCCGTTTCAATGGAAAATATTCCGCTTTTTGTGCGGGTAAGCGCGCTCATAGCGGCATAAGTGCCAAGCTTTTCAGCCATATCGCGCGCAATCGAGCGGATATAAGTGCCGCCGCCGCATTCAATTTCAAACGCAAATTCGTCTTTGGCGGTTCGGTTTAAAAGCTTTATACTTTTAATAAAAACTTTTTTGGGAGGCAGTTCGAATTCAACGCCGCTGCGGGCCAGTTCGTATCCCCTTTTGCCGTTAATATTTTTTGCGCTGTATTTAGGCGGTATCTGCATTATATTCCCAGTAAGCAGGGGAAGAATTTCAAGTATCTCTTCTTCCCGCGGAACCCTGCCGCCGCTTTGCAACACGTTTCCCGTAGTATCCAGCGTATCGTAATGGGCGCCGAAACGGAAAGACGCTAAATATGTTTTTTCCTTCTGCAAAAAGTAATCGAACAGTCTGGCGGCATTTCCCACGGCAACAGGTAAAACTCCGTTTGCCATAGGGTCTAAAGTTCCCATATGACCGCAAGGTTTTCCCGTAATGCGCTTTACAACGGAAACTTCCTTTGCCGAGCTTGCGCCGACCGCCTTGTTTACGTTTATAAATCCCGTCATAAAATTAAATCTGTTGATATACTGCGTGCGTAATCCTGTCTATAACCTCTTCGTACTCGCCGAAAAGCATACAGCCGCTTGCAAGCACGTGCCCGCCGCCGCCGAACCTTTCGGCAACCGCGTTTACATTTACCCTTCTGCTTCGCAGCGAAGCTTTATACTGGTTTGTTTTAACCTCCATCAAGGAAATCGAAACCTCAACCCCGTCGATAGAAAGGGGAAAATCGACAAACCCCTCCGTGTGGCTTTTGTCGGTTCCCGTTTCTTCAAAATCGCTTTGTCGAACAGTTAAAAACACCAGCTTGTCCTCTAAGGCAAAACGCATACCGCTTAAAACTTTAACATAAAGCTTAGCGCGCGCCTTAGTTTGCCGGGTAAACATCTGATAACCAATTTCGCAGATATCTGCGCCGCGTTCTTTAAGTTTAGCCGCAACCGAAAAAGTTTTGGCGCTTACGTCGCGGTGCGAAAAATTGCCGCTGTCGGTCAATAGTCCCAAAGCAAGCAAATCAGCAATTTCTTCAGTTATTTCGAAACCTGCCTTTTCAAGAATTTCCGGCATAATTTCGCACGTAGCCGTACTGTCGGAAACAACGTAATTATATTTTGCAAACCTGGGATTCGAAATGTGATGGTCGATATTTAAAGTATTGCCTTTAAAAGCGGCGAACTGAGAGGCAAAACTGCCTATCCTTGATACGTCGGCGCTGTCTACAACTATAAATAAATCGATATCGTTAAGCCCGACAGGCAAACTTTGATATGTTTTATACATAGCCGGAAAAAGCGACAGTCTTTCAGGCGGCTGTTCTTCACACAGCATATATACTTTTTTACCGGCGTTTTCCAACGCCGCGGTAAGGGCAAGACCGCTGCCCAAAGCGTCGCCGTCGGGACGTATATGGCAGCACACTGCCGCCGTTTTGCAATTTTTGAGTATAGCGGCTATTTCCGCAAGGCTGTTATTTGCCATCGTCCTCTCCGCCGTCGGTTTCGATTGTTTTCAAAAGCTTGTCAATTTTATCGCCGTACTCCATACTGGCATCTAAAATGAACCTAAGTTCGGGCACGGTGCGTATACGCAAAACTTTTGAAAGTTCATGCCTGATATATCCCGCGTTTTCCTTTAATATTTTAAAAGTCGCCTCTTTTTTATCGGCATCGGTATCAAAGATGCTTACATAAACTTTACAACTTTTCAAATCGGGAGCCACGTCTGCGTTTATAACGCTTATTATCGCGCTCATTGAGGGATATTTGTTTCTTAAATCGGTAGAAATTACAGTGTAAATTTCTTCACGGAACTGGCTTGAAAGCCGTTCCCCTCTCATACCTTTCATAAATCCTCTTTACTTTGCGGCAATCTCCTCGATTGTGTAACACTCGATTATATCGCCCACTTTAATATCGTTGAATCCGTCTATTGCGCAACCGCATTCGTAGTTGTACGCAACCTCTTTAACGTCGTCTTTAAAACGCTTTAACTGTTTTACGTTGCCTTCAACGACAAGCACGTCGTCCCTGTAAATTCTCAGCTTGCCGCCGCGGATAATTTTGCCCTCGGTAACGTAGCAGCCTGCAACAGTGCCCACGCCAGTAATTCTGAAAGTTTGGCGAACCTCGCATTTGCCGAGATAAACATCCTGATATTTGGGAGTGTACATACCCTTTAACGCAGCTTTTATATCGTCCAGAAGGTCGTAAATTATTCTGTAACTTCTAACGTCTACTTTACTGCGCTCGGCAGTTACCCTGGCTTTTGCGTCGGGACGAACGTTGAAGCCGAGGATAATCGCATTGGACGATTCGGCAAGCATAACGTCCGATTCGGTAATAGCGCCCGCGCCGCTGTGAATAACTTTAACGTCAACCTCTTCGTCGGAAAGTTCCAAAACAGATTGTTTAATGGCCTCAACCGAACCCTGCACGTCGCCCTTAATTATAAGATTGAGTATTTTTTTGTTGCCTGCGGCAAGCCCGCCGAACATATCGTCGAACGAAACCTTCGAGGTGATTTTTCCCCTTTCGTCGCTCTCTTTCCTCTTTCTCTCCTCGATAACCGATTTCATAAGTTCCTGCGTTACGGCAAATATGGAATCGCCAGCATTGGGTACTTCCTCGAAACCTAATACGTAAACCGCCTTGGAAGGACCTGCTTCCTTAACAGTTCTGCCCTTATCGTCTATCATTGCGCGCACACGCCCAGTGATAGTGCCGGAAATAATGTTGTCGCCGGTATGGAGCGTTCCGTTTTGAACAAGCACGGTTGCAAGAGGGCCCTTGCCCTTGTCAAGCTGCGCTTCGATAATAACTCCGCGCGCCTGCCTTTCGGGGTTTGCAAGCAACTCTTTCATTTCGGCGACAAGCAAAACGTTTTCCAACAGTTCGTCTATGCCTTCGCCGGTTTTGCATGAAATGGGGCATATGGGAGTTGTGCCGCCCCACTCTTCGGGAACAAGTCCGTGCGTTGTAAGTTCCTGCTTTATTTTTTCGGGATTAGCCCCTACTTTATCCATTTTGTTTACAGCTACCACAATAGAAACGCCTGCCGCCGTAGCGTGGTTTATGGCTTCCACCGTTTGCGGCATAACGCCGTCGTCGGCGGCTACAACCAAAATAACTATATCAGTAACCATCGCTCCGCGCGCCCTCATAGCGGTAAACGCTTCGTGACCGGGGGTATCGATAAATGTAATGCTTTTACCCTTAACTCCAACCGAATAGGCGCCTATATGCTGCGTAATTCCGCCGGCTTCGCCGCCTGCGGTATTCGATTTTCTGATATAATCCAACAGCGACGTTTTACCGTGGTCTACATGTCCCATAACGGTTACGACGGGTGCGCGGGGAACAAGGCTTTCTATTTCTTCAACCGTATCCGCCTGCTTTTCGCTTAAAATTTCTTCCGCCGTTTTCTCGGGCTTATATTCGAGTTCGATATCGATACTTGCCGCAAGCAAAGCCGCTGTATCGTAATCGATAGACTCGTTAACGGTTTTCATTATACCTTCTTTAAACAGCCATTTGGTTATTTCTACCGCGGACATACCTATTTTTTCGGAAAGTACTTTTAAGGGGATATCGTTAGTGGTAACCACTGCGCGGTCTATTTTTACGGTTTGCGAACTTTGAGCGCTTTTTGCCTTTTTAACCCTTAATTTGCGGTAACCGCTCTTGTTTTCGTCGAAATCGGCGACCGTTGCTCCCTGCTGCTTAACAAGCGCGCGCTTGGAAATAGCGTGTCTGTCTTTTTCGACGTACGTCTTTTCAAAGCCCTTTTTCTTGTCGGCTCCGAAATTTTTTGCGGGCTTAGGCGGCTGAGCGGCGGCGGGCGCAACGTATTTGGCTCCGCCCCTGGACTGATTTAACGGCGCTCCCGTACGCTGCTGCTGGCCGTATGCGGGACGCGAAGGCCTTGAGGTTTCTTTATTAACGTAAGTTTTTGCAGGCGCGGGCGCCGCCTTTGCCACTATATACGAAGGTCTGGCGGGTTTTTCGGGCACTGCAGGCGCCGCAGGAGCCGCGGGTTTAACCTCTTTTACCTCCTGCGGTTTTTCCTGAACCGGTGAGGCTACTTTTTCTTCCTTTACCGGCTGCTCCTCTTTAACTTCCGCAGGCTTAACCTCTTCTATAACGGGCTGCGGTTCCGCCGCCTTCTTTTCCGCTTCGGCGACAGCCTTTGCCGCAGCTTCTTCGGCAAGCGCAGCTTCGCGGGCAAGGCGCTCCTCCTCGGCGCGCTTTGCTACGCGCGCGCTTTCCAATTCGTTTAAGCGCTTTAAAATGTCGGCTGCAGTACGCTCGGCAGTCGAAACTTTTTTCGAGAGCTCGCTAATCTTGCCCTCGTTTAAAATTTTAGCAATGGTCACAATATTTTCGTATTTCGCCATATAAACTTTTTCACCTCTCGGTATATAATTCGTAATCCCCGTCCGCGTTTGATATTATTGCGCGCGCAAGTTCGCCGTCGCGCACCGCAGCAATTTTACATCCCTGCTTATGCACGGCATTTTCCAGCCCGACGTTGCAAACCATAAGCGGACAGGAAAATCTGTTTTTAAATTTAATTGCCAGTTTAAAAGTATTTTCGGAGGCGGTTGAACAGACTATTAAGAGTTTAACGCCCTTTTTCAGCATATCAACCGAGCCGCTGCCTAAAGCTATTTTACGCGCCCTTAAACAAAAGCCCAGATAGCTTTCAATTTTGCCTGCCAAAATACTCCTCCTCGATTGCGGCGTACAGTCCGTCGTCCACGCGGCAGGAAAAAACCCTGTCCAAAAGCCTGTTCTTTTTAAGCTTTTTAACGCAGTCGGGATTGTTGCAGATATATGCGCCGCGCCCGTTTGCCTTGCCGGAAAAATCAAGAAAAATTTTACCTTCCGCTTCCTTTGTTATTCTCAGCATCTGTTTTTTTTCTTTAAGCTCGCGGCAGGCTATGCATTGTCTTAACGGTATTTTTTTTACCTTAGGCATAACTTTATTCGTTTTCCCCGTTGGTTTCCTCGTCCACTACGTCTATGCCAAGTTTCGCGGCGGCACTCTCGCTCTTAACGTCTATCTTCCAGCCTGTCAACCTAACTGCAAGGCGGGCGTTCTGACCGTCCCTTCCGATAGCAAGCGACAGCTTGTCGTCGGGGACTACCGCCATAGCAGTATTTTCGCCCTCAAGCTGGGTTACGGAAATAACCTTAGCGGGTGAAAGCGCTTTAGCAATAAATTCAAGGGGGTTTTCGCTCCAGGGTATAATGTCAATTTTTTCGCCGTGAAGTTCTTCGACGATTGCGTTAACGCGCGCACCCTTATTGCCGACGCAAGCTCCGATAGCGTCTACCCTCTGGTCTTCCGAATAAATGGCAATTTTGGTTCTTGCCCCCGCCTCGCGGCTTACCTCTTTGATAATTACGGTACCCTGTTTAATTTCCGGCACTTCTTCTTCGAAAAGCTTTCTTACCAACCCTGCGGAAGAACGGCTTACAAGCACCTGCGCGCCCTTAAATCCGCTTTTTACGCGCTTGACGAAAACCTTTATTTTATCGTTTACCTCGTACTTTTCGCCGGGAACCTGGTCGGAAGGCAACATTAACCCTTCAACCTGACCTTTACCGAGTTCGACATATACGTTTTTCAGGTCGATTTTTCTTATTTTGCCTACGACTAACTCGCCCTCTTTATCAGAAAACTCGTTCATCGCGGCGTCGCGCTCGGTTTCGTGCAGTTTCTGCAAAATAACCTGTTTTGCAGTTTGCGCAGCTATACGCGTAAAATCTTTGGGCGTAAATTTTTCGGTAACCCTGTCGCCCACTTTATAACTTTTTTTGATTGTGCGCGCTTCCTCCAAAGATATTTCGGTTTCTCTGTCGGTAACCTCTTCCACAACCGTTCTGCAAGTATAAAATTCGATAGTGCCTTTTTCGGGAACGAGTTTTAATTCAACCTCGCCCGCGGCGCCTGCGCTCTGCTTTTTGCAAGCGGAAACCAATGCGTTTTTAAGCGCCTCGATGAACACTTCCTGAGGTATGCCCTTTTCTTTTTCCAAGTCTGCAAGAGCTGCAAAAAAATCCTTGTTTACCATTTTGATTTCTCCTAAATTTATCTGTGAACGCGGTTTACGCGCAAAATGTTATTCGAATTTGATAGCTTTGTTTATCTTTGCAATTTTATTGCGGGGAATTTTCACCTCTTCGCCCGACAGAATTATACTAACCGAATTTTCGTCGAACGAAATTAGAATGCCCTGCAAAAACTTTTTGCCCTTCATAGGCGCATAAAGCTTCATTTCGATTTCTTTATTCAGATTTCTTTCGAAATCCCTTGCCGTTTTAAACGGTCTGTCCAATCCGGGGCTGGAAACGTTTAAAGTATACGCTTGCCCGAAACTGGGGTTGAGTTCGTCAATCGGTTCGAAAATTGCGTTATGAAATTTTTCGCAGGTGTTTAAGTCGACGCCCTGTTCGGTTTCGATAAATACCGTAAGCGACCCAGCCTTTTCGTTGCACTCGATATCAACGATTTCTATTCCCATCGGTTCCGCTATGCCGTTAAGCATTGCGGTAATTTCTTCAACGGCTTTAAATTTCATTTTTCCCTACAATACAAGTATTGAGTGCCTCGTCAAGGCACTCAATCTTAACATTAAGTATTAAGCTTGCCTCAATTATAGCACTATATTTTCCGTTTGGCAAGTTTTAACAGAGATTTGGCAAAGATTTTTTTATTTTTATAAGTTCAATAAATATTTTTGCCGTAACAAGAGCGTCGTCAGCCGCCCTGTGATGGTTAAACGTAATGCCGAAATAATCGGCTACCGTATTTAATTTATAATTAGACAAACGCAAAAGCGATTGCGCCAGCGGCAAAGTATCGAATAATTTGCGCTCCGGCACATAACCGCACTGAGAACAGTAATAATCTACAAATTTATAGTCGAAATTTGCGGCGTTGTGTCCGACAAGATAGCAACCGTGTATAAACTTGAAAAAATCGGGCATTACTTTTTCAAAAGACGGCGCGCCGTCCACGGTAATCTGTTCGATACCGGTAAGATTTATAATTTCCGCCGAAAGTTTTCTTTGCGGATTGACGAACGTGTTAAAGCTTTCCTTTATTTCTCCGCCGATAATTTTATAAGCGCCTATTTCGATAATCCGATCCATATTTCCCGCGGACGGAGAACTGTTTAATCCCGTAGTTTCCAAATCGAAAACAACGAAAGTATTGTCCGTTAAACATTTCGGCAATTTGCTTTCGAAAAATAAATTGCTTTGCATATAGTCAACGTACGGTTCGGGGAAAACAGTTTCGTAATATTTCGGCACAGGCTTTGACATGCGTTTTTCGGGCACGAAACCGTCAGGCACTCTGCCGAAATCGATAAAATTAGCCGTGGGACGAACCGTTCCGTTAAAACTTTCGGTTTTGCACGTAAGTACAATGCTGTCGCCGACTTTAAGCTTTTTTATCTTTTCAATACTTTTCTGTCTGGTAAAATATCCTACGCGCACCGAAGCCGTTGTGTCGTTTACGGTAAAATTATACATAAGTTTTTCTTTACCGCCGGACGTTGTAACAGTTTTTTCACGCAAATCGATAATTTCACCGCATATTACCACGCTTTCGCTTATAAAATTCAAATCGGCGATATATACGGCGCGTTGATGGGTTACCCCGCCCTCCAAAAAAGAAAAATCGGCAATTTCAAACGACCTAGGAGGAATTTCGTACTGAATATTTTCGTGCTTTTCCTCTATTTTTATATCGTCCAGCTTGCTTTCCACAGCTACGCAACGCCCGGCAAAACCGCCGCAAAACCGCTTTTTAAGCTCGCCGGCAAGTTTTTCGGCAACGTCGGCAGTATACGCCGAAGCATGAACAACGGCAACCTCGAAATAAAAACCGTTTTCGTTTTTTTCAACCTTTATGTCGTCTTTAGATACAAAGGCGGCAAGCTGACGGTTAATCGAGCCTATCAAAGAGAATATACTCTCGGCAATCATTCCAGCGTCGGGAGTAAGTTTTACAATTTTAAGCGAACACGAAAAAAATTCGGGCACAAACCTGCGCGCAATTTTCTTTGCCGCTGTTTCGTCCTGTTGTGAATACGCCTTGTCGGTTACAATACTTATTTCAACGTTGCTTTTTGCTTTAATAAGCGTTACCGACGAAATTATGGCAGTTTCGAGCGATTTAATTGTACGTATTTCGTTTAAAAACGTATCACTCATTTAAAATACCGTTTAATTCTTTGAAAAACTCTTCTTCCGCGTTTTCTGCGCTAACTCTTTTAATTATTTCGCCTTTCCTAAAAAGTACGCAGTACTCTTTCGAACCCGCAATACCCAAATCGCAATCTTCCGCCTCACCGGGACCGTTTACCACACAGCCCATAACGGCTATTTTTAGCGGCTTTTTTACGTCTTTCACCCTTTCGTTTACTTTTGCGGCTAGCGACATTACGTTCCAGCGGCACCTTCCGCACGTAGGGCAGGAAATCACTTCGGCAAAATTTTTATCCAGTCCCACTGCGCGTAAAAGCTGTTTAGCGGCGTACACCTCCTCAACGGGATCGCCCGTTATAGATATTCTCAGGGTATCGCCTATTCCGTTTAACAGCAGCGCGCCCAGCGCCGCGCCGGATTTTACAATTGCGTTTTGCCGCGTACCAGCCTCTGTTACGCCGATATGCAAAGGATATCCGCATATCTGCGAAAGCCGCGTATAGGCTTCGTAAGTGAGCTGCACGTTGGAAGATTTAACCGCCACAACTATATCGCCGACTCCGTTTTTTTCAAAAATACGCACGTTTTGCATTGCGCTTTCAACCAAAGCCTGCGCGCTTTTACCGTATCTGTCGGCAAACGACTTTTCAAGGCTACCCGTGTTTGCGCCTACGCGCACGGGTATTTTGTGCGCTTTAATGCAGTCCGCCACAATTTTAATTTGGTTTTCACCGCCGATATTGCCGGGGTTTATGCGCACTTTGTCGCAACCGCTTTCTATTGCCGCAACCGCAAGTTTGTGCGAAAAATGTATGTCGGCAACAAGCGGAACCGAGCAACTTGCCTTTAAGATTTTTATTGCCGCCGCGTCGTCTTCGTCTAAAACGGACACTCTTACTATATCGCAGCCTGCGTTTGCAAGCGCGTTGATTTGAGCCGAACACCGTACTGTATCCGACGTTTTACAGGTACACATAGACTGTATTTTAACGCTTTCGCCGCCGCCTACCTTAACGCCGCCGATAATAACTGTTTTTGTAATCTTTCTTTCCATACAAAATTTAAGGCAGTTTGCACTGCCTTTTTAATAATTATTTTCTGTTAGCCATCATTTTCTGAAGCTCTTGCATAAAGCTGTCGATATCGGTAAACGAACGGTATACGCTTGCATACCTGACGTAAGCTACCTCGTCCAGATTTTTAAGCCCTTCCATCACCATTTCGCCTATATGTTTAGACGAAATTTCCTGCTCCATTGAATTGTAGACGCTCTTTGTAATATCGTCGACCAGTTTGTCTATCTTCTCCATAGAAACTGGCCGCTTTTCGCAAGACTTTATTATTCCGCTCTTAATTTTAAGCGGGTCGTACGACTGTCTTGTGCCGCCGCTTTTTACAACAAGCACGGGAGTATCCTCGATTGTTTCGTACGTAGTAAAGCGCTTGCCGCACTGTACGCATTCCCTTCTTCTTCTTATTGTTCTGCCCTCGTCGGCAGAACGGCTGTCGATAACTTTACTGTCTTCGCAGCCGCAGAACATACACTTCATATGGCGTCCCCTAGTTTGCTTTTAATAATTATAACACAAAACATTGTGTTTGTAAAGAATGTGTTACTTAAAGTACTTTACACCGCTTTCAAAAATTTTCATATCGAAATTGCCGCTGTAATTTTTATACAGGTCTTTGCCTATCCTTTCGGAGTGTCCCATTTTACCGAACACTCTTCCGTCTGGCGAAGTTATTCCCTCTATTGCCCACATACTGCCGTTGGGATTGAAAGGGCTTAACATTGTAGGCTTGCCGTTTAAACCGACGTACTGCGTTGCTATCTGACCGCCCGCAAGCATTTTATCCAGCTCGGACTGCGGCGCTACTACTTTGCCCTCGCCGTGAGATACGGGAACGGCAAACACGTCGCCTACGTTACAGCCGGACAGCCAGGGGCTTAAATTGCTTGCAACGCGTATATTTACCATAGTGGATACGTGGCGCGAAATATTGTTGTAAGTAAGCGTAGGCGAATTTTCGGTTAGCGGGCTCACTTTGCCGTAAGGCACAAGCCCCAGTTTTATAAGCGCCTGAAAACCGTTGCAAATTCCCAGTACAAGACCGTCGCGGTTGTTCAAAAGTTCCATTATGCGCTCTGCAACGGCGGGATTTTTGAAAGTTGTAGCTATGAATTTACCCGAACCGTCGGGTTCGTCGCCGCCAGAAAAGCCGCCGGGGAATGCGATTATGTTCGCTTTATCGATTGCCTTGATAATTGCCTCTACGCTTTCTTCTATATCTGCAGCCGAACGGTTTTTAACAACAAGAATTTCGGGTTCGGCACCGGCAAGCCTGAAAGCTCTTGCCGTATCAAGCTCGCAATTTGTGCCGGGGAACGCGGGAATAAATACGCGCGGCGAAGTGGTTTTTGTAGATATGTTAGAATATTTTGCTCCTCCGCAATAATCGCAGGGGGGCACAACCCCTTCCGCCTTTGCCGTTGCGGGGAAAACATTTGCAAGCTTGCCCGTATAATATGCGGTGGCCTGGTTTACCGTAACGCTGTCGGCGCCGTAAGTAAACGCGCCGTCGGTAACAGTCCCCAAAAGCACGCGCACAATGTCGTTGCCGAGTTTTGTTATATCGTCCGCCGAAACTATTATATCTCCGTAATGCTCGGCAAACAGATAGCCGCTGTCGCCGAAGAAATCGAAACCGAGTCCGTTCCCCAAACAGCTTTTAATAACCGCGGGCACGGCGCCGCCCTTTTCTATAACCGTTGCAAAGTCGATATTACCGCTTTCGATGTTCAAATTTAATACGAAATATAACTTTTTCAGATACTCGAAATCGGGCATCTGACAGCCGTCTTTACGCATAGGAAGAAGATAAAGCTTTTTACCAGCTTTTTCTACGACGTTGGTTATTAGCTTGGAAGCTTTGGAAGGTGCCAGCGCAAACGAAATCAGCGTGGGCGGAACGTCGATATCCTCGAACGTACCGCTCATAGAGTCTTTGCCGCCTATGGCGCCCAACCCCAGATTTACCTGAGCATACAGCGCGCCGAGAAGCGCAGCCAAAGGCACGCCCCAGCGTTTGGAATCGTCGCGCAGACGCATAAAGAACTCCTGCAGCGAAAGGCGAATATCCCTGTAATCGGCGCCGGCCGCCACTACTTTTGCAACGGAAGCAACTATCGCGTACACTGCCCCCGTAAACGGCGACGACGATGAAAGTTCGGGGCTGTATCCGTATGCCGAAACGGTGCAGTCGTCAGTTTCGCCGCCCGTTATTTTAGCCGCCATAGCAGTGACGGGCGTAAGCTGGTATTTGCCGCCGAAAGGCATATAAACGGATTTTGCGCCTATCGTTGAATCGAACATCTCCGCAAGCCCCTTTTTAGAGCAAACGTTAAGCTGCATAAGCGTTTGAGCAACAGTCTGTTTGAAATCGTAAATTTCGGGCTTATCGAAGAAACGGGTTATATTGTCGTTGATTTCAGCTGAAATTGTCTGTTTTACACCGTTGGTATCAAGAAAATCGCGCGAGATATCAACTATAGCCTTGCCGCGGTGATACATTTTCATTCTTCTGTCGTCTGTAACCGTAGCAACGGGCGTTGCGGAAAGATTTTCTTCCGCCGCAAGCGCTATAAACTCTTTCACGTTTTCTTCGGCAACCACTACGGCCATTCGTTCCTGACTTTCCGATATGGCAAGCTCGGTGCCCGACAGTCCCTCGTACTTTTTGGGCACTTTGTCAAGTTCGATTATAAGACCGTCCGCAAGCTCGCCAATGGCAACCGAAACGCCGCCCGCGCCGAAATCGTTGCACTTTTTAATCATACGGGTTGCAGTTTCGTTTAAGAAAAGGCGCTGAAGCTTTCTTTCTGTCAACGCGTTGCCCTTCTGCACCTCGGCTCCGCAAGTTTGCACCGACTTTTTATCGTGCGCTTTCGACGACCCGGTGGCGCCGCCGCAGCCGTCACGCCCCGTTTCGCCGCCCAAAAGAATAATTTTATCGCCTTTTGCAGGTTTTTCACGGTAAATCATATCTGATTTTGCACCGCCTACAACAAAGCCAGTTTCCAGCCTTTTTGCCTTGAATCCCGGATGGTAAACCTCATCTACCTGCCCCGTGGCAAGCCCTATCTGATTGCCGTACGACGAAAAGCCTGCCGCCGCGGTTTTAGTTATCACGCGCTGCGGAAGCTTGCCGGCAAGCGTGTTTTCAATGGGCTCGGAAGGATCGGCGCAGCCGGTTACCCTCATAGACTGCAACACGTATGTTCTGCCTGACAGCGGGTCGCGGATTGCGCCGCCAAGGCAGGTAGCCGCACCGCCGAACGGTTCGATTTCCGTAGGGTGGTTGTGCGTTTCATTTTTGAACATTACGGTATATTTTTCTTCCTTGCCGTCTATAACCGCATCTATTTTAATAGAGCAGGCGTTTATTTCGTCGCTTTCGTCAAGGTTATTTAACAGCCCCTCTTTTTTAAGCTTTTTAACCGCAATAGTAGCAATATCCATTAGGCAGGGATATTTATCCGTACGGTCTTTATAAAGTTCGGCAAACAGCCCTTTATACGTCTGTAAAGCTTTGTTTACATGCGGATTATCGCTGTGAACCGTAACGCCCGTAATTTCGGTTGCAAACGTAGTGTGACGGCAATGGTCAGACCAATATGTATCGATAACTTTTATTTCGGTTTCGGTAGGATTTCTTCCCTCTTTTATAAAATAGTCGCGTACAAATTTCAAATCTTCCACGCTCATTGCAAGCCCTGCTTTCGAATGGAACTCGGCAATCTGCGCATCGGTTTTTCCGTTAAAACCTTCAACCTCTTTCACCTCTTCCACGGCAAGCGCGACGTGGGCGAGGCTTTCGGGCTTTTCAAGCGGCACCTCCTCGCTTTCCACGGGGTTTATAAGGTGCTTTTTAATTTTTGCAAGCTGGGTTAAATTTACGCCTTTTACAGCGTAAACCGTAGCGCACTTTATTAAAGGACGCTCTTTCTGCGTTAAAAGCTGCACGCACTGCGCAGCGCTGTCCGCGCGCTGGTCGTACTGCCCCGTAAGATAAGCTATTGCAAAAACTTTATAATCGTCGGAAAATTCCGCCTCTTCTAAATAAACGTTATCTACCGGAGGTTCTGAAAATACGCACGGTACCGCCGCCTTAAATTCGGTTTTAAGGATATTTTCCACGTCGTACCTAATGAGTACGCGCACGTCTTTAACGTCGATTTTCAACAGAGTGCGAATATCTTCCGCAATCTTTTTCGCCTGTAAATTGTCCTTTTTTTCCACGAAAATTCTGTAAATCATAATTAACCTTTGTCATTTCCCGTCTTTTCTTTTTCAAACACCGCAACACCGACCTCTATCGTTGTGTTCAGCGTATGCAGTTTATATCCCTCGGCAGCGCGCTCGTCAAGCAGTTTCTGCAATGCTTTGCCGTAGCCTTTTCGGGTTTTAAAAACCGTACTTATAGTATCTACCCTGTATTCTTTCATTTTATCCTTTACGGTATTTAACGCCTATGTCGGTACGGTAACTCATACCTTCCCAACTAATATTTCCAACTGCCGCGTAAGCTTTCTTTCGCGCGGTCTCCACGTCTTTGCCTTTGGCGACTACGCCTAAAACCCTGCCGCCGTTGGTAACCAGCTTTCCGTCCTTTAAAGTTGTGCCCGCGTGTACAAGCGTACAGTCGCCGATATCGCCTATCGTTATTTCCTTACCCTTTTGATAGTGTACGGGGTATCCGCCGCTTGCAAGCACCACGCATATGCAAGCGCCGTCATCCCACTCTATTTTCAAATCGGCAAGCTTTCCGTCGGTTACCGCCTCGAAGATATCCATAAGGTCGGTTTTAAGCATAGGTAAAACAACCTGAGTTTCGGGGTCGCCGAAACGGGAATTGTATTCTACCACTTTCATTCCCTTATCTGTGCGCATTAGTCCGAAATACAGACAGCCTTTAAACGGCTTACCCTCCGCATTCATTGCTTTAACTGTAGGCAAAAGAATTTTCTCGTAAACCTCTTTTTCAAGCTCTTCGGTCCAGAAAGGACAGGGCGAAAACGTACCCATACCGCCCGTATTCAAACCTTTGTCGCCGTCAAGCGCGCGTTTGTGGTCGCAAGACGTAATCATCGGAACGATTGTGTTGCCGTCGGTAAAACAAAGCACCGAAACCTCTTCGCCGGGGGTATATTTCAAGCCGCGCATACATTCTTCGATAACTATTTTGTTACCTGCCGAACCGAACGCTTTGTCAAGCATAATCTCTTTCAAGCCCTCTTCGGCTTGCTTTAACGTTTCGCAGATTAATACGCCTTTACCCAGCGCAAGCCCGTCCGCCTTAAGAACTATCGGCGCGCCCTCTTTTCTTACATAGTCCAACGCGTCGCCGTAGTTGTCGAAAGTTGCGCTCTTAGCCGTGGGGATGCCGTATTTGTGCATAAGCTCTTTGGCAAAGGCTTTGCTCGCTTCTATCTGCGCCGCGGCTTTATTTGGCCCGAAACAGCGCTTTCCTATACTTTCCAACTCGTCGACTAACCCGATTGCCAAAGGGTCGTCGGGAGTAACCACATAGTAATCTATATGAGGATTGGCGAGGGCAAAAGCCTTTACCGCCTCTTTATCCATATAATCGACGTTTACGTTTTCGGCTATTTCCGCGGTGCCGGCATTGCCTTTCATACAGTACAGTTTTTCTACCCGCGGACTCTTTTTCAATGCAAGCAGTACCGCGTGTTCCCTTCCGCCGTTACCTATCACAAGTACGTTCATAATTTTTTCCTTAATTATATTCCGCCACTATTCCTCGGCTTAGAAACAAGCAAGACAAGGAAAGTGCAAATTCCCGAAATGAGTTTACTAAGCGTAAATGACTTAGGGAAATTTGTGCTTGACGCAGTATTGCGCCGCAACCAATGCTTAATGCTTGAAATGTCTGTCGCCTACGAATACCATTGCAATGCCAGCCGCATTGCACGCTTCTACCGACGCCTTGTCCTGAATGGAACCGCCCGGCTGGATAATAGCGGTAATGCCCGCCTTTACGCACTCCTCCACGCAATCGGGGAAGGGGAAAAACGCGTCCGAAGCCATAACCGAACCTTTCGCTTCGGCGCCGGCGTGCGCTATCGCCTGCTGAGCCGCCCAGATACGGTTGGTCTGTCCCATACCTATGCCCGTCGTTCTGCCCTCTTTGCCTATAACAATGGCATTCGATTTTGTGTGCTTAACAACCTTCCAGTTAAACAGCATCGCTTCGATTTCTTCTTCGGTAGGCGCACGTTTTGTAACAACACCGCAACCGTAAACAGTTTTTTCTTTACCGCTGGGCAAAGTTGACGCCTCTACGTCCGCCTTGGTTGAAAACAATTTCATATCTTCGCCCTTTATAAGACACTCGTCGTACTGCTGTACCAAAAGCCCGCCGTACACCTTTTTCATATCCTTAGCCGTAGCTTCTCTGCGGGCGGATATGTCGTCTATTACCAAAAGGCGGATATTCTTTTTCTGCTCCAAAATTTCAAGCGCCTGCTTGGAATAGGAGGGAGCCATTACGATTTCGATGAAAATTTTATTTATTTCTTCCGCCGTTGCCGCGTCTACCTCGCCGTTGATTGCAAGTATTCCGCCGAAAACGGAAACAGGGTCGGAATTATATGCTCGCAGATACGCTTCGTGAATATCTTTGCCCGTACCTACTCCGCAGGGGTTTGCGTGTTTGCAGGCCACAACCGCGGGAGTAGAACCGAACTCTTTCAAAAGCTCCAACGCGCCGTTCGCGTCGTTAATATTGTTATAAGAAAGTTCCTTGCCCCAAAGTTGTTTAGCCGTAGCAAGACTGCCCTTGCGGGGGAACTCTTCTTTATAAAAAACTGCCGACTGCTGGGGATTTTCGCCGTAACGCATTTCCTGCGCCTTTTCGTAAGCGAAGGTAACGCTGTCGGGATACTCTATGCCCAACTGCGCCGCAAGATAGTTGGAAATAAGGCTGTCGTATACAGCCGTGTGCGCAAACACCTTATACTGTAAATACTTTTTGGTTTCGAGCGTAACACCGCCGTTACCCAGCTCGGCAAGCACTTTGCCGTAGTCCTTGGGGTCCACTATAACGGCAACGTCCTGATAGTTTTTAGCCGCCGCCCTTATCATTGTAGGTCCGCCGATATCTATATTTTCAACGCACTCGGCAAAATCGGCGCCCTTTGCAAGCGTCGCCTTAAAAGGATACAGATTGACGCATACGATATCTATGGTGTTTATATTTAGCTTTTCCAGCTGAGCCATATGCTCGGGGTTGGAACGCATTGCGAGAAGCCCCGCGTGAACGTTGGGGTGAAGCGTTTTTACCCTGCCGTCGAGGCACTCGGGAAAGCCCGTAATTTCGGAGATTCCTATAACTTTAAGCCCCGCGTCCTTTAACGCCTTGGCTGTTCCTCCCGTAGAAATAATTTCAAAACCGTTTTCTACAAGCCCTTTACAAAATTCTACTACGCCCGCCTTGTCCGATACGGATACAAGCGCTCTTTTCTTCATTTCCATTTATAAAACCTCTTTATTTTATTGTCACCTTTCTTCCCGTCTTTTCGATTTTACCTTCGCACAGCTTTTTAACGCAGTAAGGCAACAACTCGTGTTCCTTTTCCAATATGCGCGCTTGCAGACTTTCGGGCGTGTCGCCGTCCTTTACCTCTACCGCAACTTGCGCAATTATCGCGCCGCCGTCGGGGACTTCGTTTACGTAATGCACAGTACAGCCCGAAACCTTTGCGCCGAATTCAAGCGCGGCTTTATGCACGTTAAGCCCGTACATACCCGCCCCGCAGAACGCGGGAATAAGCGAGGGATGAATATTTATAATTCTATCCTCGAACGCCTTTATAAAACTTTCGGGAATGATTTTCAGCCAACCCGCAAGCACTATATAGTCCACGCGGTTGATATTTAAAAGATACGTAAGTTCCGAATATAAAGCGTTTAAATCGGGATATGCGGCTTTGGAAAAGACAGCCGTCTTTATGCCGTGCTTTTTCGCCCTGTCTATCGCACCTATTCCGTCCTTGGAAGCAATAAGACAGGCAATTTCGCAAAACTTTTCTTTTTCGTTGGCGTCGATAACCGACTGAAAATCCGTACCGCCGCCGCTTGCAAATACTGCTATGCGCTTCAAAGTAACGTTACCCCGCTTCCCTTAACAGTTTTGCCCAACACAACGCAACTTTCTCCCGTGCTTTCAAGCTGGGATATAGTGGCTTCAACGTCCTTTTCGGCTACGCAGACAACCATACCTATACCCATATTGAATGTGTTGTAAATCTGCTTGTCGGTTATGCCCGCCTTCTCCTGCATTACCTTGAACAGAGCGGGCACCTCGTACGATTTAGTATCTATCTCGCACCCTATGCCTTCGGGGAAAATGCGGGGAATATTTTCGATAAAGCCGCCGCCCGTAATGTGCGCTATTCCCTTGACCTGCACCTTTTCAATAAGTGCAAGTATTGACTTGACGTATATTTTAGTGGGCGTAAGCAAAACGTCTATTATTCTGCCGCCCAGCCTTTCGTCGTACTTTTCAAGTTCCGCCTTATCCTCGCCCCAAAGCTTTCTCACCAGAGAATAACCGTTGGAGTGAACGCCGCTGGACTGAATGCCGATAAGCACGTCGCCCGCATTGATGTCTTTACCGTTTATTACCTTTTTCCTGTCGACGACGCCTACGGCAAAGCCGGCGATATCGTACTCGCCCGCGGAATAGAAACCGGGCATTTCGGCAGTTTCGCCGCCGATTAGGGCGCAACCGCTTTGACGGCACCCCTCGGAAACACCCGACACAACGGTTGCAACCGTTTCGGGAGAGAGCGCGCCCGTAGCAAAATAATCGAGGAAAAACAGCGGTTTGGCGCCCTGACAAACAATGTCGTTTACGCACATAGCCACGGCGTCTATGCCGATAGTATCGTGCTTGTCGGCAACAAACGCATATTTCAGCTTGGTGCCTACGCCGTCCGTACCCGCCACAAGCACGGGCTCTTCCATTCCCTTTGGCATTGCGAAAAAGCCGCCGAACGAACCTATGTCGCCGAGAACGCCGTCCGTATACGTAGACTTAACGTGCTCACGCATAAGTTTAACCGCCTGATAGCCGCGCTCTACGTCTACGCCGCTGTCCTTATAAGAAATAGCCATTTATTTAACACCTCAATATATTTTTTCTATGTTACTCTAATTTAAGTTTGTCCGTTTCGCCGTTGAGCGGATAGGGATATTCGCCGTTGAAACAACCGAGGCAGAAGCCGCGTTTGGACTTACTGCAACTGCTTAAAAGTTCTTCGACCGAAAGATATTTCACGCTGTCCGCGCCCAAGCTTTCGGCAATCTGCTCTTCGTCTTTATATGCGCCGATAAGCTGCGAATAAGTTTGAATATCTATGCCCAGATGACAGGGATGTTTTATTATCGGCGAGCAGATACGAACGTGCACCTCTTCCGCGCCGGCTTCGCGAAGCATTTTAATAATTTTGCGCATCGTAGTGCCGCGCACTATGCTGTCGTCTATTAAAACTATCCGCTTGCCGCTGACGTTAGCCCGCATTGCGTTCATTTTAACGCTTAGGCTGTTTTCCCTCTGCCTCTGGTCGGGCTGGATAAACGTTCTGCCTACGTATCTGTTTTTGGCAAGCGCTTCGACAAACGGTATTCCGCTCTCTTCCGCGTATCCGCGCGCCGCAACGTTAGCCGAATCGGGAACGCCTGAAACAATATCCGCCTCCACCCCGTAATTGCGCGCAAGCAATCTGCCCGCACTGTAACGCGCGTCGTATACGCTGCAACCGTCCAAAACGGAGTCGTGCCTGGCAAAGTACACGTACTCGAATATGCACATACCGCTCTTTTCGGGTATGCCTTCCATTTTGTACGAGTGAAGCCCCTCGCCGTCGATTACTACTATTTCACCCGGCTCCACGTCGCGCAGAAAATTTGCAGAAACGGCGTCGAGCGCGCAACTTTCGCTTGCGACTACGTAATCGTCAACAACCGTACCTAGGCAGAGCGGACGTATTCCGTACGAGTCGCGCACGGCTATAAGCTTGTCCGTAGTCATAATTACGAGGGCGTAAGAGCCTTTGAAGCGTGGACAGGCGCGCATAACGCCCTTTAGTACGTCGCCGTCGGAAAGGCTGTTTATCATAACAGCCATAACCTCCGAATCGATTGTCGTCTGAAAAACGGCGTTTGCCGAAAGCATTTCGTCGCGCAGTTGCTTTGTGTTGGTAAGATTGCCGTTATGGGCAAGAGCCATTTTACCGCATTTGCCGGTAAATACCACAGGCTGAGCGTTTAAAAGCTGGCTTGCGCCCGTTGTCGAATAGCGCACGTGCCCTACCGCTATGTCGCCTTCGGGCAATCCGTCCAGCTTATTACCTGCAAAAACCTCGGGTACGAGCCCCATAGCTTTATGGTAAAAAATTTTATCGGCAAACGATACGGCTATGCCCGCGCTTTCCTGTCCGCGGTGCTGCAAAGCGTACAGTCCGAAATATACGGTGTGCGCCACATTGCGGTTTTCCTGCGAGTATACGCCGAACACCCCGCATTCTTCGTGCATTTCATCACCCAAATCGTCCATTAAGTCCACCGAGGAATAAATTTATTCCTTCCCCGTCCAACAGTAGGTACAAAGTTTGCAAGGCTCTAACCCTATCGCTTCGATAAGCCCTTCTATAGACTGGAATTCCAGACTTTCAAACTGGAATTTATCGCAAATCGCCTTGCGCATCGCCTTGCCGCGCTCGGTGTTTCCGTCGCTGTATTCGTCCATATGCTTCAGGCTCTCTTCGCCTTCGAGCTCCATCATGGTGCGGCGGGTAATTAAATCCATATCGCTTGTAGAACGCGAGAAATTGAGATACTTGCAACCGTACATTATGGGGGGGCAAGCCGAACGCATATGCACGGCTTTCGCGCCGTGCGAATACAAAAAGTCTACCGTTTCTTTAAGCTGGGTGCCGCGCACAATGCTGTCGTCCACCAAAAGAAGCCTTTTGCCTTCGATAAACTCGTGCACGGGTATAAGCTTCATTTTCGCAACCTTGTTGCGCTCCGTCTGGTTAACGGGCATAAAACTGCGCGACCATGTGGGTGTATATTTTATGTAGGGGCGGGCAAAAGGCACCTTGCAGGCGTTTGCGTACCCTATAGCGTGCGGGGTACCCGAATCGGGAACGCCGCCCACGTAATCTATTTCGTGCATATCGTGGGTCTTGGCGTCGTTTTTCGCAAAAATTTCCCCGTTTTTACAGCGCATCATCTCTACGTTTACACCTTCGTAATTGGAGGTAGGATAACCGTAATACGACCAAAGGAAAGCGCATACGCGCATTTCTTTGCCGGGAGCCGCAAGCTGTACGACGCCTTCCGGCGAAAGTTCGACGATTTCACCGGGGCCAAGTTCGCGCACGTCGGTATAGCCAAGCTTTCTATAAGCAAAACTTTCGAACGAAGCGCAGTAACCGTCGGAGCACTTGCCTATATGTATAGGAAGCCTTCCCAACTTGTCCCTCGCGGCGATAAGCGTACCTTTATCCGTCAAAAGCAGTATTGACGCAGTGCCTTCCACCTGTTCCTGAGCGAAACGTATACCTTCGACATAGCTGTCTTTACTGTTTATCAAAGCGGCAATAAGTTCGTTTGTGTTTACCTTACTGCCAGTCATCGCGTCGAAATATCCGCCGTAAGAAAGCACGTCCTTTTTAAGCTTTTCAGCGTTGTTTATTACGCCGACAGTACATATTGCGTAAGTGCCCACCTTCGAAACCATCAGCAGCGGCTGCGGGTCGGTGTCGCTTATGCAACCTATGGCGGCGTTACCTTTCATTTCACCCAAAACGCGCTCGAACTTGGTTCTGAAAGGCGCGTTTTCTATGTTATGAATTTCACGCTGTAAACCCAAAACCCCGTCGTACGCAGCCATACCGCCGCGTTTTGTACCCAAATGCGAATGATAATCGGTGCCTATAAACACGTCGAACAAGGCGCTGCTCTTTTTAACCGAGCCGAAAAATCCGCCCATTACTTACTCTCCCGTAAGACGCTTGAATACTTCCTGATATGCGTCTTCCACACCGCCGAGGTCGCGGCGGAATCTGTCCTTGTCAAGGCTGACGTGCTTTGTGGTATCCCAGGTGCCCGCTTCCCAGAAACGGCACGTATCGGGGGAAATTTCATCGGCAAGCACAATCTCGCCTTTAAATCTGCCGAACTCGAGTTTGAAATCGACAAGGTCGATATTAAGGTGCTTGAAAAATTCTTTCATTGCCTCGTTTACGGCAAACGCCATTTTCGTTATGGTATCTATTTCTTCTTTGGTAGCAAGCCCCAAAGCAAGCGCGTGATACGTGTTGATTAATGGGTCGCCCAAATCGTCGTTTTTATAGGAAAATTCTATGGTGGGATTTAAAAGAGCCGTACCCTCGGCAACGCCGTATTTCTTTGAAAAGCTACCCGCGGCAACGTTTCTTATAATTACCTCCAAAGGAACTATTTCAACTTTTTTAACAACCGTGTTTCTGTCGTCTATCTGCTCGACAAAATGAGTGGGAATACCCTTCTTTTCAAGCATTTGCATCATGAGGTTGCTCATCTTGTTATTGATTACGCCCTTACCCGAAATCGTTCCCTTTTTCAAACCGTTAAACGCGGTGGCGTCGTCTTTATAAGATACGATTACGTAATCGGGATTGTCGGTTGCAAAAACTTTTTTTGCCTTTCCTTCGTACAGCTGCTCTGTTCTTTCCATATGTATTAAAACTCCTTTATTTAAAAAGATTTTTTATTTTTTAATGCAAAAACCCGCAATACTTGCGGGTAGTTTGTTTGCTAAAATTCCGCCGCTTCCTTCTGCAAGGACGCGTCGTCTGCGTTTATTTTATCTTTCATTTTCTGTTTGTAATCTTTAAGTTTAACCGATATCTCGGGATATTTTATTCCCAGAATCTGCGCCGCGAGAATACCCGCGTTTTCCCCGCCGTTCACCCCCACCGTGGCAACGGGTATGCCCGAAGGCATTTGCACAATAGACAGCAGGCTGTCAAGCCCGCCCATCATATCGGTTTTAACCGGCAAACCTATTACGGGCAACGTAGTATAAGCCGCGATAACGCCACCCAAATGCGCCGCTTTGCCAGCCGCGCAGATTATGACCTCTACGCCGTCCTTTTCCGCACCTTTAGCAAACTCGTGCGCCTCGTCGGGCGTTCTGTGCGCGGAAATTACGCGAACCACAACCTCTACGCCAAAGCTTTTTAACACGGTTACCGCAGGTTTTACAACGTTTAAATCGGATTTTGAACCCATAATGACAGCCGCTTTTGCCATAATAATCTCCCGTATGAACTTTAAGTTTTGCGGCATACTTAATGTATGCTGCTTTTATATATCGTTTTCGGCGCTTACATTATAGCCGTTAACGTCTATTCGGTTATGTTGCTTTTAACGCAACGTAACGAATCGCTTATGGACGAAGACAAGTTGAATGCCGGCGACGGCAAACTTTTGCTTTCCGCCCTTCTCGGCGGAGCCATAGGAATTTACGTTACAATGTTTATAACGCGGTTTAAGCTGAAAAATATGCTTTTAATGATTTTACTGCCCGTTATAGCGGTTATAAACGTTTGGTTTTGCGTAGTTGCGTTCCGTTCGGGCTTAACTTATGTTGCCGTTTAACACAACATTTTCAAAATACATTGATATTATAACACAACATATTGCGAAAGGGAAATGATTTTGAAATAATTTTTTAATTTAACGGCAAAAAAATAGCGCCGCCGCGCATTTAACTGCGCGGCGGCATAATTTTAACTGACGTTTATTCGCGTCCCGTATCCGACCCGCCCTTATTCTGCGCCGCAAGCAAGTCGCGGATTTCGGTTAAAAGCTCGTCGGTGGTAGGCCTGGGAGGTTCCGCGGGGGCGGCAGCCGCCTCTGCGGCAACCTGCTCTTCTGCTTTTGCCTGCGCCTCTTCCTCGCTCAACCCCTGCTTTTTAAGCTTTTTTGCAACCCTAGCCTTGGCCTTTTCCTGCGCCTTTCCCGTAGCGTTTTTAAGGCTCATAAACACTTTGATTACGGCAAACAGCACAAGCGCGATAATCAGAAAGTCGATAACTTTCATAATAAACGTGCCCCAGTCGATGTAAATAGACTTTGCTTTATCCAAAATGGTTACCATTTCGGTGCTGCCTTCCGCGGCGGGTACCTGGGTATAAACGGGTTTCAACACCGTAATTAGCCCCGCGGCGTCGCCGCTCATTCCGCTCATCGCCCAATCGACAAGCGGCTTGATAATTCCGTTTGTCATAGCGGTTACGATTGCGCCGAATGCCGCGCCGATAATAACCGCAACGGCCATATCCACCACATTTCCGCGCGTTATAAACGCCTTGAACTCTGCCAAAAGTGCCTTAATCTTTTTCATTTTTATATTCTCCTGAAATTTTATTTTACAAAGTTATAAGTTCGTCGGCAAGCGCCTTTACCTTAGCTATGCTCTGCCCGTTTAAAGCGGAACGAATTATTACCTCGGTTTCGGCAAATTTAATATTTGCGCACTTTTCAAATTTTGCACGCATAATTTTTGCCGCAACGGGCGACCATGTTCCGTTATCGATAAAAGCTACGGTGCGGTTTTTATAGTTGCGTTCGGTAAGCCTGTCTATAAATTCCCTGGCCGCGGGAAATACGTCGGCATTATACGTGGTTGTAGCCAGAACAAGTTTGGGGAAACGGAAAGCCTGTGCAACGCACTCCGCCCAGTCGTCGCGCGCCAAATCTAAAACTTTTACTTGTTCGCCGCGCTTTTCCAGTTCGTCCGCAAGCATCCGCGCCGCGGCGGCCGTATGTCCGTAAACAGAGGTGAAAGCAATTAACGTTCCCCTATCCGATTCGGGTTTATAATCGCTCCACAGCAAATATGCCCGCATAGCCTCGTTTAACGCTTTCCCCGTAAGGCAGGGTCCGTGCAGAGGCGCTACCGCTTTAATTTCGTATTCGGAAATCTTTTTCAGCGCGCCTTTAACCTGAACGCCGTATTTACCGACTATACCTATGTAATAGCGGCGAGCTTCGTCCATCCATTCTGCATTATCGTCCGCGCCGAATCTGCCGAACGCGTCGGCGGAAAATAAAGTTTTAGTTTCCGTTTCGTAAGTAACCATAACTTCCGGCCAGTGCACCATCGGCGCAAACACAAATTTCAAAGTATGTTTACCCAAGCTCAACTGTTCGCCGTCCTTTACCGTAATACGGTTGGGGGCGATATCTTTCCCGAAAAACTCTTCCATCATAACGAAAGTGTTTCTGTTGCCTATTACAGCCGCATCGGGATATTTTTTGACAAACTCGGCAACGCAGGCGCTGTGGTCGGGCTCCATATGCTGCACTATCAGATAATCGGGTTTGGTACCGTTTAAAACAGTTTCTATATTTTTAAGCCATTCGCACCCGAACGCGCCGTCAACCGAATCGATAACGGCGGTTTTTTCGTCTTTTATTACATAAGAATTATAAGTTACGCCTTCAGGTACGGCATACATACCCTCGAACAAATCGATTTGTCTGTCAATAACCCCGACGCGAAAAATATCCGCCGATAACTTTTGCATCTTACTCCTCCGTAAATTTTTCCGCTAAGTTCCGTACCACGGCTAATCCGCGGAATTTTAATCATATACTTTTTAAACGCCCGTCCAATCCGCTCCGGCGTTAATTAACCAGTTAACGCCGCGCCGTGTTGCTTAAACAAGCGTATTACACCGCAAGCAATCCGCACGACATTAGTACGAATACTGTGACGAACACTGTTAAAATCGAGCCTATGCTCGTCCATACCACAAGCTGTGTTGCAAGCTGTTCGTCGCTTTTCATTTCCCCCGCCATAATCGCGCTGGAAACTGCCACCGGGGTTCCGAACACTGCAATAAGCGTGGGATAAATATCTTTACCGAAATTAAACAGCGGTGTAAATTTACTGAAAATTACCGCAAGCCCTATGCCTAGCAACGGCGCCAGAACAATGCGCCAAACAGTGCCGACGACAATTTCTTTTGTCATTCCTTTAACCGCCGAAAACTCGAACTGCCCGCCCAAAACTATTAAAGCAAGCGGCGACGCGATTAATTTTAAATCCTTTACCGCCGTATATAAAAATTTTAACTGGTTGTCGAAACGGAAAGGCACGTCCGCCGCCGCAACATGGCAACACGCGGCTTCGATTTCCCTAATACCCACAAAAACCAGCCCTGCAAAAACGCCTATTATAAGCGGATTTTTTATTATGTTTAAAATTATGCCTTTTATGTTGCCGCTTTTAGCCGATTTCGCCGTTTTAGCCGCCGTTTCCGAGCTTTCGGCAACTGTTTCTTCTATAGTTATCTGACTGTCCGCGGCAAGGTTTTTATCTTTTTCCGTAAATATCGACAGCGCAACCACTGCCAAAATATTGAATACGGGTATTGAAAAAGCGGAAACGATACCCGCTATTGCGGTGTTGCCGCCCAGCCTTTCAACCAGCGTTAAACCGATTATTGCAAAATTACTGCGGAACGTACACTGTAAAATAACGCCGCGGCGCTTACCCTCTTTTGTGGTAAGAACTGCGGTTAACAGCCCCAGACCGAAGATAATAATTATTACCGACACAGAATACAAAACGACATCCCAACGTATATCGGAAAAACTTTTCATACTGTCGTATATGTTTATAAACAGCATACAGGGCAAACACACCCTGAAAACAAACTTATTGCCCAGTTTTACAAATTCTTTGCTGATAAACTTTATACGTTTTAAAAAGTAACCGAGCAGAATTAAAAGTATTATAGGTATAACGGCGTTTACAGTGGTTAAAAGCGTATTCAGCATTACCGCACCTCTTTTTCAACGAGTTATTCTATCAAAACTTTTTTAAGATGTCAAACGGTGAGGGCATAAAATTATCTTACGTTACCGTTGCCCGAAATAATATATTTATACGTGGTAAGTTCCTCTAAACCCATAGGTCCCCGGGCGTGCAGTTTTTGCGTTGAAATGCCCATTTCACACCCCAGCCCGAATTCGCCGCCGTCGGTAAATCTTGTCGAAGCGTTTACATATACCGCCGCGCTGTCGACAAGCGAGGTAAACTTTTCAGCAGCCGCTTTATCCTCGGTTACAATACAGTCGCTGTGTCCCGTAGAGTGCATAAAAATATGAGCAACCGCACCTTCGACCCCTTCCACCGCGGCAACGGCAAGTTTATAATCTAAAAACTCGGTATCGAAATCGCTTTCCACCGCGGGGAACACACCGCTTTTACCGCGCAATATTCCGAAAGCCGTTCCGTCGGCGAAAAATTGTACCTTACCCGCAAGTTTTTCATAAAGCAGCGGCAAAAACTTTTCGGCAACAGAGACGTCGACAAGGCACACTTCCGCCGCATTACAAACGGAAGGACGCGAGCATTTTGCGTTTTCGACAATTTTAAGCGCCTTGGAAAAATCGGCCTTTCCGTCGACGTAAACGTGGCATATACCGGTTCCGGTTTCTATACACGGCACCGTGGCGTTTTCCACACAGGCCTTTATCAGTCCCGCGCCGCCGCGCGGAATAAGCAAATCGACGTAACCTTTGGCGCGCATAAGTCGGGTTGCACTGTCCCTTGAAATATCCTCCGCAAAGCCGATAATATTGCCGTTTAAGCCCGCGGCTTCCAGCCCGGCGCGCATTGCTTTGACTATTGCGGCAGCCGAGCGGTGCGCTTCTTTGCCAGTGCGCAATATGCATGCGTTGCCGCTTTTTATACACAGCGCGGCCGCGTCGCTTGTCACGTTGGGGCGGCTTTCGTAAATAATTGCCACGACGCCCAGCGGCACCGCAACTTTGGTTATCGTAAGCCCGTCGCGGCGGGTCTGTCCGCTTAACACCCTGCCTACAGGGTCGGGAAGACCGGCTACGCACCTCACACCTTCCGCCATTGCCTTTATGCGTTCGGGCGTTAGCTCAAGCCTGTCCAGCATAACCTGCGAAACGGAATTTTGCGCCGCCCTCATATCTTCGGCGTTGGCCCGCAATATTTCCGCCGCATACTTTTCAATACTGTCTGCAACCGAGTTCAGCGCCGCGTTTTTTCCGGCGGACGGCAATCTTGAAATATATCTTTTCGCCGCGGCAACCGATGCAATCATTTCTTCTGTGGTCATATATTTTTACCCTTAAAAAGCGTGCCCGCATTGCCTCGATTTATTGCCGAATACAAATTTTCAGGCTTGGCTCCGTTTGCGATTACCATATCGCAGCCCGCGGCTGTACATATTTTTGCGGCATGAATTTTTGTAGCCATTCCGCCCGTGCCCACCCCGCTGACCGAACCTCCGGCGAGTTTTTCGATTTCAGGCGTAACGGTTTCGACAACGGAAATGAGCCGCGCGCTTTTGTCGCTGTGCGGGTCGGCGGAATAAAGTCCGTCGATATCTGACAACAGCACCAAAATATCGGCTTTGACGTTTACCGCGACAAGCGCCGACAGCGTATCGTTGTCGCTTACCGATATTTCCGCGGTGGCAACGGTATCGTTTTCGTTTATTACGGGCAGCGCGCCGAGAGACAACAGCCTTTCCAAAGTGTTTGCAAAATTGGTTTTGCGCTGTTCGTTTTCCAAATCTTCGGCGGTAATAAGCACCTGCGCAACCGTGTGGTGGTACCCGCTAAAAATTCTGTCGTAAAAACACATAAGTTCGCTTTGACCAACCGCCGCTGCCGCCTGCTTAGAAGGGATATCGGAAGGACGTTCGGTTAAACCGAGTTTACTTTTACCTAACGCTATCGCGCCCGAAGACACCACTATAACCTCGTTACCCGCGTTTTTTAAATCCGCTATTACTTTGCAAAGATTTTCAAACGCGCGCACATTTAAGTTGCCGTTTAAATAAGTTAGCGTTGACGTGCCTATTTTTATAACCGCTCGCATATTGCACCTCTTTTGCATATTATAAACATTTTTGCATAATTAGTCAAATAAATAAGGATAGTCCGCATAAATGCAAACTATCCTTTTTCAACAAAAACCTTTGGTTTCAACCGCGCCTTTTCTTTTTTATAATTACCGCGGTAACGATTGCCGCGGTAACCGAAACGCCGCCACCCGCCGCTGCAGCCCACACCAAAGGAGCAACACCGCCGCTTTGCCGCTTTTCTATTTGCCGAGTATCGGTTTCGTCTACCGCAAACTAAGCGTTTTGCGTGCAGCAATAAATTTATACTATTCCGTGAGCCATCATTGCGGTTGCAACTTTAATAAATCCCGCAATATTTGCGCCCATTACGTAATTGCCGCCGTAACCGTATTCCTTAGCCGCGTCGTCCATATTGTGGTAAATATTAACCATAATATTTTTCAGCTTGGCGTCTACCTCTTCGAAAGTCCAGAATAATCTGCCCGACGACTGGGCCATTTCCAAAGCGCTGGTTGCAACGCCGCCGGCGTTTGCCGCCTTTGCCGGCAGAAATACTACGCCAGCCTTAAGGAACACTTCAACAGCTGCTAAGGTAGAAGGCATATTCGCGCCCTCTCCAACGTACTTAACGCCGTTTTTAACAAGCGCCTTCGCACTCTCTTCGTCAATTTCATTCTGGGTTGCGCAGGGCAACGCTATGTCGCAGGGAATTGTCCAAATTCCTTTGCAACCTTCGGTATATTTAGCGCCCTTAACTCTTTCGGCGTATTCCTTTATTCTGCCGCGCTTAACCTCCTTAATGTCCTTGACAATATCCAGCTTAATGCCTTCAGGGTCGTAGATATATCCGTTGGAATCGTACATAGCAACGACTTTCGCGCCGAGCGCCTGCGCCTTTTGGCAGGCGTAAATCGCAACGTTTCCGGAACCCGATATTACCACCGTTTTGCCCTTAAAACTGTCGCCGCGAACCTTAAGCGCCTCCTCGGTAATATAAACCAGTCCGTAACCGGTGGCCTCTGTTCTTGCAAGCGAGCCGCCGTAAGTAAGCCCCCTGCCGGTCAGAACGCCCACGTGCTCGTCGCGGATTCTTTTATACTGACCGAAAAGAAAACCTATCTCTCTGCCGCCAACGCCTATATCGCCTGCCGGCACGTCGGTATCCGCTCCGATATGCCTTTGCAGTTCTGTCATAAAGCTTTGACAGAAAGCCATTACCTCCCTGTCGCTCTTGCCTTTAGGGTCGAAATCCGAACCGCCCTTGCCGCCGCCTATAGGCAAACCGGTTAAGCTGTTTTTTAAAATCTGTTCTAATCC
This sequence comes from uncultured Clostridia bacterium, assembly GCA_947053545.1. Taxonomy (GTDB): domain Bacteria; phylum Bacillota; class Clostridia; order Christensenellales; family Borkfalkiaceae; genus Coproplasma. Next base: position 4,772 of record CAMRSY010000012.1, on the reverse strand, counting down.
TAAGAATTTTATAATGGACAGATTTACGGAAGGGTGAAAGCGTAAGCCGCCCTTGTAGGGACCGATAGCGCTGTTAAACTGCACGCGGTAGCCCTTGTTTACGTGCACTTTACCTTCGTCGTCAACCCAAGGTACGCGGAACATAACCACCCTTTCAGGCTCGACAAATCTTTCAAGCAAACCTGCCTTCCGATATTCGGGATGTTTATCTACGACAGGCGCAAGCGACGTTAAAATTTCGGTTGCAGCCTGATGAAATTCGGGTTCGTTGGGGTTAGACTTTTTAAGGTTTTCCAGCACCTCGGTTACGTATGACATAAATAATGATACTCCTTACGTTGTTTATTTGCCGTAATTATACTATAAAGTTAGTTGTTATGCAAATTTTATACACAACTTGAGCTATCGTTGTTTTTTATACGAAGCATAAGCGCTGCTTATATCACTTAAAGTATACTCTTTCCGCAGTCCAATACATAACCTCTTCCAGTTGGTTTTTGTCAAATACTCCGCTTTCCGCAATATAGCTTACCAAACGGTCGTAAGATTCGCGGCAGAGCGTTGACGGCATATCGCTACCGAACATAAGTCTGTCGGCGCCAAGCACCTCTTTCGCCGTTTGCAGATGCTTAACCGCCGTGGGATACGGATAAGTTTCGGGCTTTTGGTTTGCCGCCAGAGCCGCCAAATCGAACCAGACGTTGGGCAGCGCAAATTTGCTTAATTCGCGCTTTAAAAGTTCGCCGTCGCCGCTCTGGGGCGCCAGCAGATGACATATTACGAATTTTACCTGAGGAAAGTCGCTAACCGCTTTTGCCAGCGCGTCAGTTTGCCAGCAGCAGTTGCGCGGCCTGCCTATATCTAAAACTACCGTTAAATTGTTTTCGCGCGCAAAAGAATATTCCCCGCGCATAATTTCGCCGTTTACGTCCACGGGCGGATGATATGCCATAAGTCCCGAACCGTTGGACAACTCGAACTTAACCGCCTTGAAACCCAGCTCTTTAAACAGTCTGTTTTTTACTGCAACAGCGTTTACGCAAAACGGGTCGTACGAACCGGCGCCTGCAAACCTTTCGGGATATTTTTTTACCGCCTGCGCCGTATATTCGTTCTGAAAGCCGAAAAACTGCCCCTGCAAAAGAACCGCTTTTTCAACTCCGTTATCATCCATAACTTTTAAAAGGTCTTCGGGCGTAGCTTGTGTTTCGCCCATTCCGTCCGGCAGCATTTTAAAAGTTGTACCGTCGGCATAAACGGCGTTTCCGCCGCCCGCCGCCCTAAGCTCCCCGCGAGACGTAAATCCCGCTATACATTGCACGACATGCGCGTGCGCGTCAATTATTTTCATCTGTTTCCTCGTTATCGGGAGCGGCCGTTGGGTTTTCAGCGTTTACGCCCGAGTGCTCCCCGCGCTTTTTGCGCATAAATTTATTTACAAGCCAGTTTTCAAATTTTTCCTGATACTTAAACGACAGCGCGGCAAGCACTATGCATACGGCGAATACTGCAATCCAGACGGCTATGCCCCAGCCGCTGAAAGGTATTACCGTACCGCTGCCGAGATAGCAGTAGGCCGCGATTATAAACGGACGAACGATAACTATCGAAGACACAAAAAACCAGAAATTCATCCCGGTCAGCCCCACTACCATACACAAAATATCGTCGGGGAAAAAGGGTAAAATCTGCATTAATACGAACAGCACTTTGCCGCGTTTGGACAGATAAGCCGAATATTTTTCGGTGGTTTCTTTGCCCGCAATCCATATAACCGCGCGCTTGCCGAAAAACCTGCCTATAAAATATGCTATAACCGAACCGACTATCACCCCCGCCGATGCTATAAGCGTTGCGTAAAGCGGCCCCCATATCAGGCTGCCGGGGATATAACACACGGCGGCGGGCAAAGGCAGAACCACGACCTGCAACACCTGTATCAGAAAGTAAACGAACATACCCCAGCCGCCAAAACCTTTTATAATTTCTACAAGCCGTTCAGTCTTTTCCGCGTCGGTAGGGTAATCGTTTAAATGCCCCAATTCGCTTATTGCCGCAAAAGAAGCCACGACTACCGCCGCGCAACAAACCAGTACGAAAGCGCTTTTAAAAACAGTTTGCTTATTTAAAAAAAACGTTACGGCGCAAATAATAAAGCCCAGAGCCGCCGTACCGTATAACAGCACTTTTACAAGCGTGCCCCACCCGCGCATACAAAATAAGGTTAGAAGGACTATCGCCGCGCAAAAAAGCGTGTTTAAGGTTAAAATTGCGATTCTGGACTTTAATTTCATTTATTCACTTCGTTACCGCGCCGTCAATAAGGTTTGGGCGCAAGATTTTTATATGTTGTAAACTTAACTTCGTATCCGTTTGTTTCCACGGGTTCGGACGAATATATTAATTTGAAAGCGTCGTTTTCGTCTAAGTTTTCAAAATATGCGTCGGCGCCGCCAACGGCTTCAACTTTGGTTACCAGCACCTCGTCGCAGTAGGGCAACAGCGTTTTATAAAGCATTGCTCCGCCTATTACGAACACCCTGTCTTTATCGTACTTTTTAATTTCTTCAAATAACTCGTTTAAGCTGCGGACAATTTTGCAGTCGTCCCTGTCCTCTCCGTCGGGATATAAAACGATATTAGTACGGTTTTTTAACGGTTTGCCTCCGGGGAAAGACTTTAACGTATTGCTGCCCATAACGACGACGTTGCCCGTAGTCGTTTCCCTGAAAAATTTCATATCGGCGGGTATGGAAAACATCAAACCGTTTTTCTTTCCTATGCCCCACTCCTTATCCGCGTGTAAAATAGCTTTCATCGCTCACCTTGTTTTAGTTTATTATCCCGCCGTACGGAAACTACGCCGCTGTATACCGCGCAGCCGCGGCAACAGCCGCAAAGACAAAAAATTTATCACTCCGCTACGGGAATGCTGTATTTTTTATCGTTAAATTTATAATCGACTAAATTGAAACTGTCGACCGTAAAATCGTAAAAGTTTTTGACGTCGGGGTCAATTTCTAATTTAGGAGCCGCAAACTGAGGCTGAGCGATTATTTCCTTTACCATTTCAATATGCCTGTCGTAAATGTGCGCGTCGGCTATTACGTGAACAAGCTCGCCCGCCTGCAAACCCGACACCTGCGCAAGCATGATAAGCAACACCGCATACTGAACCACGTTCCAGTTGTTTGCCGTAAGCATATCGTTTGAACGTTGATTCAAAATTCCGTTTAACGTGTTGCCAGAAACGTTGAAAGTCATAGAATATGCGCAAGGATACAGATTCATTTCGTGCAAGTCGGCAAAATTATATATATTCGTCATTATCCTTCGGCTTGCGGGGTTGTGTTTAAGGTCGTACAACACTCTGTCAACCTGGTCGAATTCGCCCTCTTTGTATTTATGTTTTACGCCTAACTGGTAGCCGTAAGCCTTGCCTATGCTGCCGTTTTCGTCAGCCCACTGGTCCCAGATATGAGGTTTTAAATCGCGGACGTTATTGCTTTTTTTCTGCCAAATCCACAACAGCTCGTGTATGCAGGACTTGAATGCGGTACGGCGAACCGTAAGTATGGGAAATTCTTTTTGCAGATTATAACGGTTGACAATACCGAACTTTTTTACGGTATGCGCGGGTGTTCCGTCTTCCCATTTAGGGCGGACGGGCCTGTCCGTATCCCATACGCCGTTTTCGATAATATCCTTCATATTGTCAACAAAAATTTTGTCTGCAACGCTCATAAGAAACCTCCGCCGTTTCGTATAAAAGTTTAGCACAGGTTTGCCGTTTAGTCAATTAAAAGATTGCGCCTGAATTAATAGAGCCTGATATTTACAATACAGTCGGTAACCGCTATTTGCAAACGCCGCACGTCGCAGGAAAATACGTACCCCGCCGACGCGTCGGAACATTCCGCCATAAGTCTTTCGATTTCCTTCGTAAAACAGTTGGCTGTATTTATGCGCGCCAAACCGTCAAGCCCCGTTTTAACGTCGCCCAACACCGATTTCGCGGTTGACTGACCGCACGAATAGCCGTCTAAAGAATTTGCCAAATCGTAACACAGACGGGAAAGCGACAGCAACGTTTCAAGATTGCCTTTAAACTTTTCGCGGTAGCGTTTTGCCGACCCACGCATTTCGTAATCGCCGGCAGTTACTTGCACAACCGAGCAACCCAGCCCCTTTTTATTCAGCGTAGCCGCCACATTTTCCGCGTCGCGTTGGTTATAATAACACGAAACCGTAACGAAATAATTGCCGCCGTCCTCAATTATGTAACCCGCGCCGCCGTAGCTGCGCACAACCGACGAGACGGAACCTGCAGAAGACGCGTCGGGCGGGGTGTCGTAGCAGACGTAATAAAAAGTTGTTTTAAATCCTAATTTGCCCGCGCAAGAAGGCAGCGTAAAACACAGTATTACTGAAATTAAGACAAACGCGGAAATTAAACCCGCAATAATTATGCGAGCTTTCTTGTTAATATTCATAATAATAGTTTATTTTTTTTAATACGGAAAATGTCGCGTTTCGTAAACATTTTTTATTGTAAAAATTAAATAATAAAGACGCAGTAATTAAAATTATTAAAACAACATTCCGCAAATTGCCGACGCTGTTTTAACTGCTTTATACAGGTTCATCATTTGTTTTTTACAGCGCATAAAAAAACCTTGGTTTCGGAAAACTGAAACTTTCAACCGAAACCAAGGGTATGGAGCTACTGGCCGGATTCGAACCGGCGACCTGCTGATTACGAATCAGCTGCT
>CAMRSY010000011.1 GCA_947053545.1 uncultured Clostridia bacterium | reverse complement strand
TGGCTACCACGTGTCCGTTTTCGGTTATCCGGCATATATTCCCGCACGAATCGTATTTGTACTTTATACTAATGTACAAAAAAGAGCGGGTAGAAATACCCACTCTTTTAGAATTAAAAAGTTACATTGTTCCAAATTTCTTTTATTGTTTTACCGTCAATTCTAAATTTTTCAAGCAGTTCATTAAGTGATGAATATTTTTGACAATTTATCAAAATTCTTTGTGTTCTTTCAAACCTCGTAGAACACATAGATATAATTTGTTCAGATTCATGAACCACCTGATACTCAGTATCATTGTATAAAAACCAAATTTCGTCATTTGTAGATAACAATAAAATATATTCTTCATATGAAATAGGTTTTCCATTGTCTAATTTGTAATAAGCTATTTCAATGTTATCTTCTCGCGTTCTCAAACTTTTTTCTTTCTTGATTATATTTTTAATACGTTTTTCTTTTTTTATTTTATTCGATTGAATTATATTTACCAAAATAGCCTCCTAAACAATCCTAAAATCATTATAAGATAACCTGTATGATTTTCACCTAATCTATTAGTATTATTGAGCCAAGCATGATAATGTTTCCAATTTATATTACCATGCCCAAAATCCACATCATATAGTCGATTACCGCTTCTATCATAATATCTATATTGTCTTGGGCTTCCGTCAGAATTAAACTTTACCTCGCGAGATTTGTATTGCAAATATCTATTTCCAACAAGTTGTCCTAGACTTGAAGCAATATTCAAACCAGCATAGGTCCAACCATATGCATAATCACTCATCCCCGTCCACTTTTGAATATAATTGGTACCGGTTATACCAGCAACCATTTCATTAGCACCAAAAAGAGCTGTTGCAGCACCCACTGCCATAAGTCCTACACCCACTATAATTCCAATAGGTCCTGCACCCAATAATGAAATACCTGTTGAAAAAGCCCCTATGCCATTAGAGATTGACGTAGCACCACCAATTACTTGCGCCACAGCTGGTGCAACAACTTGTGAAACCGCGCCCAATGTCGCGCCTACAAGCAGTGATACACCTAATCCTTGCCCCCCAGGCACAAAACACGCAACAATTCCAGCAACAGCTTGTATACCAATAATGAGCCAATTCCACCACGCATTACCACTAGGGTCAACACTCATAACAGGATTATTACCGCAGTATGCGTATAAGTTAAGTCCGTTAATCGTTTCGGGGTCGGCATATTCAAGGCTGTCCTGCGAAATAAATCTGCCGAGTTCGGGATCATAATACCTTGTCTGCAAATAATACAAACCAGTTTCGGTGTCGTAGTAGTACCCGCGGTATCTGAAAGGATTAAGCACGCCTATCCCGTTTGCGTCTACTACTTTATGTTTTCCCCATGCGTCGTATTCATATTTTACCACTACCTTGCCGTTACTGTCAAGGATAGCAATTATATTGCCCTGCGCGTCCTTGCGGTAGAAATACTGCACTCCGCCGTACTTTACGCCTACAACACCCGAATTGTCGTATATAAACTCTAATCCGTTACTCTGCTTTATAAGTCTGCCGTCGCTGTCGTATGTAAATGTTATGCCGCTCTTGCTTGTTCTTCTGCCCAAGCCGTCGTACTCAAACAATGTGCCGTTATAGCTCGCAAGCATTTTACCGTACTGCCACCCGCAGGTTTTTCCGCAGTACGTCGTGGGGCAACCCAGATTGTTATACTCAAACGTTTCGCCGTTGTAACTTACAAGCTTATCACCCTCGTAGTCGTAACTGTAATGCGTACATTTAAGTTCTTCTAGCTCCTCGCCGCTCTTCAACGTATACGCGTATTCGCAGCGTTCGGTTATGTTGCCGTTTTGGTCGTAACTGTACAGTACCGTTTTATTTAAGGGTTTATTGTCCTCGCGTATTAGACGGTTTAAACTGTCGTATTCATACTTGGCTACCACGTGTCCGTTTTCGGTTATCCGGCATATATTCCCGCACGAATCGTACTTATACTTTATTTTAATGTACAAAAAAGAGCGGAGATTAATCCCCGCCCTTTGAATTATTAAAAATTATTCAGTTTCACATTTTACATATTTCTCTTTTGGTAGATACCGCATTATTGAATCAACGACTTCTTGGCGTTTACGAATTGGTATTGTATAACTCTTTCTATTATTAAAAATCAATTTTTCATCTGAAACAAGTTTGTTACAAAACACTATCCAATAAGCATCATTATTTAGTCCTTTAATTTCACATATGCTTTCCCACGAAAAAAATTTAACTTTTTTCCCAAATAAAGATTTTGTAACTCCACATTCATCAAAGCTAATTTTTGCCCACATAATACAAATTACTCCAACACTTTGCACAATTGACAATAAACACACAAAAAATAATATATAAAATATGTATTCTTGCCCACCACTTATTGTGGGCACAGTAACACAAAGTACAGTTATTAAAATTTCTATTATGCTAAATGCTATTATATAAAACGGCATTTGCGGAAAAACATAAAATGTTTTCTTCATTATATTATTCTTTCCTTATTTCTAATTTTGTAATATTTCTTTTATAAAAAGGTATTGGCAACGACATTAAAAATATAGATATGGCAGATGTTAATATCGAAGGAGAAATAACCGATGCAAATCTTTTCCCCCATGTAGGCTCATTAAAAATACCCAAATTTTTAAACCCAACAAATGTCGCGAGATTAATAAAACCGTTTACAACTCCTGCATATGTAGCTTGAGTCAAATCCACATTACCGTACGAAATTGATTGACTTATTGCATCGCCGACAAAGCCACCCAAAAATCCCGCACCAACTGCAATAATTCCGCCTAATACTCCGCCGGTAGCTACGCCTATAGCAATACCAGCGGCACTTACCACACCATTTATAAAACCACCGAGGAAAACACCCCATTTGTTTTCATTTTCCGAAGCGTTAATAACCGCACCTACTCCATTAATAACTCCAGCTAATACTATTCCACCTAAAACGCATAAAAATAAAAGTAAGCTTTTTCCACTAGGGTCAACGTTCATTACAGGATTGTTGCCGCAGTATGCGTAAAGGTTAAGTCCGTTTATAGTTTCGGGGTCGGCGTATTCTAAGCTGTCCTGACTTATAAACCTGCCGAGTTCGGGATCATAATACCTTGTCTGCAAATAATACAGTTCGGTTTCGGTATCGTAATAATATCCGCGGTATCTGAACGGATTAAGCACGCCTATGCCGCTTGTTATTTCGTTACCGTTTGCGTCTACTACTTTATGTTTGCCCCACGCATCGTATTCATATTTTACTATACATTGCTAAAACCGTCAAGACACAAAAAAAGGGCGGAGATTACTCCCCACCCTGTTCTTATACAGTATAAATAATATTATTGCTCATAAACTGTTTGAATCTCTTTAAAAGGGTATTCAAAGTTTGCTTTTATTTTATCCACTTGCTTTTTAGACAACGAACACGAATGCCGAGAAATCTTTCCACTTTGCATTTTAAATTGCAAAGCACCTGCGTTAAGACTCGCTATAGGTATTAAGAATTGCCATAAATGCATTTCATTATATATGCAAACCAAAATTTCTTCTTTTTTTAAAGACCAAACTATTTTCCCAAACTTTTTAGCTTTAATTTCGTTGTCATTTATTATTATCTTACTTGAAAATAAAAAAGATATAATAAAAACCAACCAAATGAACGCTATTAAACACGCAAATACAATAAGTACAATATCAGTAAACTTATGTGCTTTACCTGAAGATAAATATTCACCAAGGAATCCAATGCCGGCTATAATAACTGTAGATATAGTCGCAAAAATTGCAGTTGCAAAAGATAATCTTATACTGTTCTTTAAAATAAGTTCTTTCTTCATTTTATTAATATCTTCCAAGGCGTTTGCAGTATCAAGCTTGCAAAAATCCTGGGAATTCCATAATGCACAAATAAATCGACGGATCTTTTGATTGTCTGTAAGAACGACATTTTCCCTGTAGCCAATAAATTAGGGTATGCACCAGCAGCCGCAAACATCATTCCAGTACCAAAAGATAATAAACCCTTTAGCCCTGTATTTATGCCTTGACGTATCATTTCAGATGTGTTTATTTCACGTCCGTTCATGCTTTCTTGTATGGCATAAGCCCCCATACCAGCACCTACAGATGCCACATAAGAAATAGTTGCTGTACCGATTAAAAAACCTGCTTTGGCAGCAAAAGTAGTTAAAACGCCTATGCCCGCAATTGCTTTACCAGCAACTGCCAGCATTGCAGCACCGCCAAGAACCATAGCGCCGCCCAACACACCGCCAACTAAAGCCCCAGATAAAAATCCGCTTAAAAAACTATCGCCTTCAGAGACAGCCTTTACTCCCCCTATTAGCCCACCAACAACAGCTCCTGCAACAATTGCTATAAACAAGCTAAGAAAGAATTCACCCGTAGGGTCAACGTTCATTATAGGGTTGTTGCCACAGTATGCGTAAAGGTTAAGTCCGTTTATGGTTTCGGGGTCGGCGTATTCTAAGCTGTCCTGCGAAATAAACCTGCCTATCTCAGGGTCGTAATAGCGGTTTTGTAAATAGTACAAACCAGTTTCAACGTCGTAATAATATCCGCGGTATCTGAAAGGATTGACCACGCCTATTCCGTTTATTATTTTATTTCCGTTGTTGTCTACTACTTTGTGGTTACCCCACGCGTCGTATTCATATTTTACCACCACTTTGCCCGAACTGTCAAGGATAGCAATTATATTGCCCTGCGCGTCCTTGCGGTAGAAATACTGCACTCCGCCGTACTTTACGCCTACAACACCCGAATTGTCGTATATAAACTCTAATCCGTTACTCTGCTTTATAAGTCTGCCGTCGCTGTCGTATGTAAATGTTATGCCGCTCTTGCTTGTTCTTCTGCCCAAGCCGTCGTACTCAAACAATGTGCCGTTATAGCTCGCAAGCATTTTACCGTACTGCCACCCGCAGGTTTTTCCGCAGTACGTCGTGGGGCAACCCAGATTGTTATACTCAAACGTTTCGCCGTTGTAACTTACAAGCTTATCACCCTCGTAGTCGTAACTGTAATGCGTACATTTAAGTTCTTCTAGCTCCTCGCCGCTCTTCAACGTATACGCGTATTCGCAGCGTTCGGTTATGTTGCCGTTTTGGTCGTAACTGTACAGTACCGTTTTATTTAAGGGTTTATTGTCCTCGCGTATTAGACGGTTTAAACTGTCGTATTCATACTTGGCTACCACGTGTCCGTTTTCGGTTATCCGGCATATATTCCCGCACGAATCGTATTTGTACTTTATGCTGTCCTTAATCTGCGAGCCGCTACCGAACCACACGGTTGCCGGCATATTTGTGGCGTGGTCGCCCGCCTTGCGATAGGTTATGTATTCCGCCGCAAGCTTATTTTCGCCGCCGTAAATTTCCCTGCCGGTGTTCCTGCCGTTTACGTCGGTTAAAGGCTTAAACGTATAGTCCGCCACGCTTATACTTTTAAGCGAACGCGCCGCATTGTTCTTATACGTATATGAATATGTTTGAGTTTCTTCGCCCATAGTTATTACTTTTTGCGTTACTTCGCCGTAATCATTGTACCTGTAATTTTCGGATAGTCCGCCGCCCGTAATACTTGTTACGTTATTGTAATTATCGTAGACGTAAGTCTTTGTTCCCGACACGCTGTCCTTAAGGCTTATAAGCCTGCCGTTTTGGTCGTATTCCTTCCTGCTCTTTTCAGAGCCGTTGATTTTTATCACCTCGGTTGCCTTAATTCTACCGCTTTCGGAATCCAATACGCCCGTCTTGCTTTGCAAAACCGTAGTCGTTGTTCCGTTACCGTCGTCAAGCACCGTAGTCTGCTCGCCAAACGTACACTTATTCTGATTTGTATTGTATGTGTAGTCCTTATATGTATACGTTGCCTGCGTAACGCCGTTAACAGCAACTGCGATTTTGCGACGGGTATGGTCGTACGTATAACCTAAGGTTGTATTGCCGCTTTTAACTTTAACCGGCAAGCCGTAATTATAAACTATTTGCGTGGAGTTTTCTTCGCCGTCGTCCGTGCTGCGCGTTATGCCCGTTACCTCGAAATTATTAGGGTTTCTGCCGTATGCAAAACTGCTTCCGTTAGGATATTTTACCGAATTTACTACGTTTGTTCCGTCCACATATTCATACTCTGCGGATACTTTGCCCGTTTCGTCATGGTCTGCCGTCACCTGTCCGTTTTCGGCGCGGTCGCTTTCCGTATAGAATTTCGACGTGCTGTCCAGACTGTTCCAGCGGATAGTTTTTGTTACTTTGCCGTTTTCGTCATAAATTCGCTTCTCATAATTTTTGCCCTCCGTTGCTTCTTCGCCATTGATATAGCTTTCCGTAAGCGTTACGCTACCCTGCGGATTATACGAATAAATCTTAATTTTGGTAGTGGTAATTATTGTTCCGCTAACGTCGGTTTGTTCGGTTGTTATTTCCTTGATAAGGTTTCCGCTACCGTCATATAAATACGTAATTTCGGTTTTTACTTTTGCCGTATCGGAAATATTTTTCCAGCCGCTCGTCTTAGATTTTAGTTGATTTATTATGTTAAAGGTTGAAAACTCTTCTTCCGTACCGTCAATATCGTGCTGTATGACACTCTTTGTTACGTTACCGTTACTATCATACGTCAATGCGGTGACCGTCTTGACAAAGTCATTATCCGTCTTTTCAATCAGTTTCACCCTGTTAATACTATTAAAGGTATAGCGCTCAGATTTATTGTCTTTACTTGTAAACGTAGTACGCACTTCGCCGCTTTCGTTTTTATCGTAATCCACGGCTATATTCGCAATAGTTTTATTAAAACTGTCTTTCTCTTTTAAAACTTCTGCACTTATCGTAACGGGTTTCGAGTTTGTTGCAATATTTGTTACTCGATTGAAATCGTCAACGCTGACTTTAGCTTGAAAGTCAGTACTTGACATTACAGAACGAACAATATTGTATTTACCCTGATATTCAAAATCGATGAAACTTCCATCCGCATAAACCACCTTTATTAGTTCATTTCCCTTATAAGTATACTGCACGCGTCTTCCAAGATTATCCGTTATCCTGTAAAGCAAGCTACCCTGATATTCGAAATTCATAGTTTTTCCTTGGGTATCATAAATCTCGGAAATTCTATTTTTCGCGTCGTAAACTATATTGACGCCGTTACCGTATTTGTCGCATATGAGAACTAAATCACCATTTGAATTGAATCCGCTTATAATCTCATTCTCATCGCGCAAGTAGTTAACGGGAGTCTGCTTCCTAAGCAGAGTAAGTTCTTGTTCTTTGCTGAAATATCTTATAAAAGTCTCTTTGACTATAGATACGTTTTCGCGAGATTGTTTTAAGAAAATCTCTTGCTGTTTTTTAATCTCCGAAAGTTGGTTTCCCGCATTACTTATTTGCGCCTCTAACAATCTATTTTGTTCTTTAGCATTGAGATGGTCTGTTGAATTATTTTCATATTTTTGCAATAATTGATTACATTCGACCAGTTGCTGTTCTAACTGGCTAATTTGCGTAACAAATTGATTTTCGCTTAAATATAAGTTTCTCAACTGAGTTGCTTCGCCTGAACTTAAAAGTAAATCTGACGACGAAACTTTTTTAATAAATTCGTCATACGTGCTTCTTGTCAACGAACTCAAATCGGTAGTTACTTGACCATCGGATGAGGATACAATGACATAATTTTTCAACGTAGGAGCAAGCTGATTTATGTAATCCTCAAGCTGAATTATTTCGTCGCTTTTTTGTTGCACCAAGTCGTAATTTATAAAATCTTTAATCTCCGGTATAAGAGTTAACCCGTTGAACGTTTGATACTTATATACGGGTTTACCCTCATAAGTCATGTTTCCGTTCACATCAATAGTAACCGACTGCTTGTTCACCGTATAGACATTGTCACCATCCGCATAATAATATTTTTCCGAAAGTATGTATTTATCTCCGAGATCGTCGATATATAAATATCCACTCGAGCCTCGCGATTTCAATTTCCTGTTTAAATTTAAACGCCAGTCCATACCAAACTCGGTTTTACCCATTCCAACTTTATGACAATGCGAAATATTTAAAGGTAAAACAAAATCCTCTGCATCAAACGATTTAAACGCAGTTGCAAGTGTTCCATATTTTGCATAGACATGTCCGGTAGCTTTATCGGTAAAATCAAAATCCTTTATCATCGGAGGATTACTTGCGTTAAATTCCTGTCCTCTGTACGCTTCGGGAACTTCAATGTAATCAATTACAAACCAAGGGTCGCGAAATTCACAATAGTTATTCCAAAAATCAGAACGAGCGCAATAAATTTTAAACGAACCTGCTCCACCTACTCCTACAGGAATCTCAATTTCTGTGTCATTTGCGCCTGCATCGTATATATCCCCGTTTATATTTACATTTCCCATACCCGTATCGATACTTAAAATAAGCTTTACGTCTAAGATATGTCCTTCCGGTATTGATGACGGGGCTCTATAGGTTACTGTAGCATCTGTAAGTACGTCGCCATTATTTCTTACTTCCAAATTATTAGGATCATATGTAATATCTTCATCGAGCCATTGCGTTCTTGATACAAATGAAATACCTTCATAAGTAGTTTTTTGATCAATTATCTGCGGATCTATAACCACAGGGAAAGCACGGTCTTTTGCATTGATGAATTCCGCGTCGGCAACCACTTTTATTTCAAGCTCGCTGCCGTTTACGTCTATTTCATAGCTGACTTTGTTCGAACGCTTTTTGTTTGCGTCGTACATATACGGCGCCGGTATTCTGAACTCCGTTTTCCCCGTCTCTTTGTCCTTTATTAAAAGGTCGTTATGCTCGCCTTCCTCAACGGTCATATCCCCGATATTTAGCGTGAAATTGTATTCGTACTTCTCCTGCCTTTCCTTTACGATTATATTTTCTTTAACCCTGTCGTTTAGCGTTATGTACTCTATTTCCGTGCCGTCGTCCATTGTTGCTATAACCGCGTTTTCCTTTCCCGCGCATATCCCGCACTTACATCCGCAGGTATGTTCGCGCGGCTGTTTCCCGCCTGCCGACAACGTCAGTTTTTTCCCGCCTTTGCGCATTTCGAAGATTTTGCCGCTTGCCCCGCTTTTATCGAACTTTACCTTAAACGAATTTGCTTCGCTTACTATCTCCCGCTCGTTGTCTGTCAACCTATTGCTTATTTCCTTATACTCGCCGCTATCGTCGCGGTATCTTGTCGGCGACACAGTGATTATTTTCCTGCATGTGCCGTCGTTGCGCTTATATACCGTCTCGTTCGCCGTTCTTAATTCTTTGATTTCTTCGATAAATCCGCCGTCGTTCTTTGCAATCTCGCAATCCAACGCCTTTGTAACAACCTTGCCTTCGCTTTCGTCTATCGCGCTTATCGATACGTTTTCCTGATTTACCTCCTGCATTCCCTCTTTATCCCGGCTTTTATTCAATTTAATAGTTCCCATAATTTTTCTCCTTATCTCAATTTTTTATCGTTTGTTAAAATTATTTTTCTGTGCTCTGTTGCCTTTTCTATTTCCGCTTGTCCGGCGTCCTCGGCAGGCGCTTCCGCTATGCTTTCAAAGTTATCCTGTAATTTACTCTTCAACTCTTCAACCGCGGCTTTGTTCGCTTCCAGTTCCGCTTCGGTTAGTATTTTCTTCTCCGACGGTACAAACTTTTCCCATACCGCGTATATCGCTAAGCTTAAACTAACAGACGAAAGCCACTGCACGTTAAATTCTTTATCTATTTCTATCTGTTTACTTAGCAAATACCTGCTCAACGCCGTTATGCCTAACCCGATTATTATCGGCAACAATGTTATAAATCTGGTTATCTTTTTACTGCTTTTCGTCTTCTCCGCCAGCTTCTTGATTGGTATCTTCAATGTCCCCGTAAACACTACCGTACCTATCGCAATCACTAACGTATCTACGCCGTAGTCTGCTATTATCTGCATTATTCCCATCTCTTCCTCACCTCCTTTATTTTTATTCGTAAACATATGTTTGTGCATATCCTAACCGCTTTTATATGACAATTTTCGTCTTCTTTAAAATTTTTTCCTCTCTTTTTTTCTGCTTTTTTTCGTGATTTACTTTAACTGACAGAAAATCGGTTAAACTTAATTGCTTTAACCGAGTTGCTTATAACGATATATTTGAGTAAATGAAAAATAATTTTGACAATTAAAAAATAAAAGACACAGATGATAAATAAAAATTCAAATTAAAACGCCTGCGCCCCGTTAAAACAGGGCGCAGGCGCGCAAAATTTCGGTTTTAATTGAATCAGATAATTTTCCAGATATCCGCGGCGTACTCGTTAATTGTTCTATCCGATGAAAAGTATGCCGAATTAGCTACGTTTTTCAGTTGCTTTACGGCGAAGGCCTTTTCGTCACCGTAATCGCTATTAATTTTAAGCAACGCCTCTTTATAACTGCTTAAATCGTACAAAACGAAATAATTATCGGGTTTGTGCCAGCTGGCGCCTACGGCAAGGCTGTCGTACAAATCTTTGAAACAGCCCGTGCCTCCGTCAGAAAACGTTCCGTTAATTAGACTTTCAACCGCATTGCGATGCATTTTTATATATTCCTGCGGATCGTATCCGTCCGCCTTCAAACGTTCTATTTCATCTACTTCCGCACCGAAAATATAATTGTTTTCTCGGCCCGCAAGCTCTGCAATTTCAATATTTGCGCCGTCCATCGTTCCGCACGTAACGGCGCCGTTCATCATAAATTTCATATTGCCGGTTCCGCTAGCCTCCAGCCCTGCGGTTGATACCTGCAACGACACGTCGGTACCCGCCACTATTTTTTCCGCATAAGAAACATTATAGTTACGGACGAACACAACTTTTAAAAGTCCGTTGGTCTGTTCGTCAGAATTTATAGATTTTGCAATTTCGTTTATAAACTTTATAATTGCTTTTGCCCTTTTATAGCTGGGCGCGCTCTTTGCCCCGAACACAAATACGCTTGGCCGGAAATTTTTAATACTGCCGTCTTTCAAGCCGTTATAAATTTCTAAAATTGCAAACGCCGTCATAAGCTGGCGCTTATATTCGTGCAGCCTTTTAACCTGTGAATATACAATAAAATTATGCGGAATAACTATGCCTTCCTGCCTTGAAATATATTCGAAAAGCTGTTTTTTCTTTTCTGATTTTACGCATTTAAACGCCTTTGCAATCTCGTCGATTTGCCCGTTAAGCTTGCTTAACCCCGATATATCCCCGCGCCAACCGCTTCCGACGGTATTATCTATCAGTTCGGAAAGTTCGCTGTTGCAAAGCATAAGCCACCTGCGCTGAGTTATGCCGTTGGTTTTGTTTTGAAACTTATCCGGGTAAAATTTATAAGCGGTTTTAAACAAATTCTGTTTAAGTATGTCTGTATGCAACTTTGCCACGCCGTTTACGGTATGGCATACAAATACCGCAAGATTAGCCATAGAAAATCCGTCGGAATAGTATAGCGACATAGCCGCCGTCTCTTCAAAAGTGCAGTTCAGCTTATTGAACTCCTCCTTTTGAGTTAAAAATATTCTCATCAAAACGGCATAAATGTCGGGCAAAATCTTTCTTACGAAAGCCGAGCCCCAAAACTCCAGCGCTTCGGGCATAACCGTATGGTTTGTATACGAAAAAGTTTGACCGGCAAATTTAAGCGCGTCGGCAAAACCTACTTTATAGTCGGCAGTAAGCAACCGCACAAATTCGGCTATTGCCAGCACGGGATGTGTATCGTTCAGTTGAACGGCATTATACTCGGCGAAATTGTCAAACCTTTTGCCGAATTTCTTTGCGTGCCTTTCTACCAGCTCGCCTATCGCCGCCGCCGAGAAAAAATATTCCTGCCGCAACCTTAAAAGCTTGCCTTCTTCCGTATCGTCCGCAGGATACAAATATTCGCTTATTTTCTGCGCTTCCTCGCTTCCCTCCGCCTGCCATAACCTTAATACGTTTACGCGCTTTCCGAAAACGGGCATATCGTACGGAACCGCAGTAACGGACATATCAGCAAATTTAATTACGCGCTTTTCACTTTCCTTTCTTATCGACCAGGGGTCGCCGAACCGCTGCCAGTCGTCGGGCAGTTCAACCTGAAATCCGTTTTCTATCGCCTGCTTGAAAAGCCCGTACTTATACCTTATACCGTAACCGTGCAGCGGAATACCCAAACCGGCTGCGGAATCGAGAAAACAAGCCGCAAGTCTGCCCAGCCCTCCGTTGCCAAGCGCCGCGTCCTCGATTTCTTCGAAGACGTTTATATCTATCCCTTTTAAAGCTAGTATTTTGCGCGTTTCCTCAATAACGCCCAATTCCATTAAATTGTTATAAAAACCGCGGCCTATTAAAAATTCCATTGATAAATAGTATGCGCTTTTACCCGCAACCGCTTTTGAGCCCGCCAACCCGCATTTAAGTGCAAGCGCGGAAATTTCGTTGTAAAGTTGTATCGTGGTCTTATTGCTTGTATCAAGCTCTTTTAATTTATCTGTAAACAGAAGTTTGTTCATTGTCGTTTCCTGTATAATTTCAGCCGTAAATTAAATAATTTTTATATCTCTTTCTTTTTCGATAATTCCGATTTTTTCCAAATCGGGTTGCAAATAAATTTTCCCCGCGCACTCTTTATCCGACTTTAAGTAAACCGTGTTTCCACCCGCGTCGCATTTTAAAAATTTATCGGCGCCGTAATCGAGCGTTTCCTCTACATTCGCCTCTATCCCGCTGTCGGAAACAGCAACGTCGTAAATTCCGCACTCCATTTTCAACTGCGACGTAAAAGCATTTTTTACGCCTAACGCCGAAAATATTTTTTGTGCAATTTCGTCTGACGCGTTAAAAAAAGTACCTGCAACGTCAAAACCGAACCGTATTATTTTCCTGTTCTTTAGTTTACCGTTTATTTCAACCTGCGCCTTTTCCTTGCGTTTTACGAAACGGCAGTCGAAACCGTTGGTTTCCGGCAAAGGCGAAATAACGTTTACCCCGTCGGCAGTTACGGTTATCTTCTTTAAGTCTATGCCTATGTTTGCCGTCTTTAATTCAGCCGCGTCGCATTCAACGGCATAAAGTCTTTTTCCGTTAAGCTTTAAGCCGATTAAATTTATACCGTTAATCTTCTCGCACGAAACGACGTCCGCCTTCAAATCTCCGTTAAAGGTTACGGCGTTTACGGGCAAAAGCAAATCGCCCTTTACGTCGGCTGTTTTAAGCGCTTCGGGCAAATCGATATCAACCCCCAGAAACTTAAGTTTACCGTCCTTAATTTCGCAATCGAGATAGTTGTATTCGGGTATGCGTGGCAAAACCGACTGCTCGGTTTGCTTATCAAAAAGGTGCACTCTTTCAAAATTCAACGCAACCTTTATAACATCTCCGGCAGATATATCGTTTATCCCGTTAGCTTTTATAATAATTCTGGACAAACCTTCGTCGCTTCCGTCTCCGCCGTAAATATCACCGTATATAAGCGTTTCGCTGCCCAGTTCTTCCTTGTGCGAAACAGTAACTTTTATTACGGCGTCGCCGCTTTCCTTACCTTTTTCCGCAATAGATACGTCCTCTGCGCGAAGACCTATATAAACCTTAGTTTTACCGTCGAGACCGGACGGATTCGCCTTGTACAGCTTTGAATACGGCACGCGTATTTCCTCGTCGGAATTATCGAATTTAATAATTACGCTTTCGCCGTCTTTTTTAAGCGTACCTTCAAAAAAGCTCATCTGCGGAGTGCCTATGAACCCCGCAACGAATTTGTTTGCAGGATAATTGTACAAATTTTTCGGCGTGTCTATCTGCTGAACGTAACCGTCTTTCATTACGACAATGCGCGTTCCCATAGTCATAGCTTCTATCTGGTCGTGCGTAACGTAAATGAAAGTTGTTTCCAGCTTTTTATGCAGCTTAGCGATTTCCGCCCTCATCTGTGTTCTTAATTTCGCGTCGAGGTTGGAAAGAGGCTCGTCCAGAAGCATAACCTTGGGCTCGCGGACTATTGCGCGCCCCAAAGCAACCCTCTGCCTCTGTCCGCCCGACATTTCTTTGGGTTTTTTATTAAGATATTCGGTTATACCTAAAATTTCAGCCGCTTCAACCACCTTATTATGTATTTCGTCTTTAGGCAGCTTTCTCAGCCGCAAACCGAAAGCTATATTCTCGTAAACCGTCATGTGCGGATACAGCGCATAGTTCTGGAAAACCATAGCTATATCCCTGTCTTTCGGTTCCATATCGTTGACAACCAAACCGTCTATTTTAAGTTCGCCCGCAGATATGTCTTCCAGCCCTGCTATCATTCGCAGAGTGGTGGATTTTCCGCAGCCTGAAGGCCCGACAAAAACGATAAATTCTTTGTCTTCGATTTCCATATTAAAATCGTTTACCGCTTTTGTTCCGTTCGGGTATACCTTATAAATATGTTTTAAACTTACGTTAGCCATTTTTCACCTCTTTATCCCTTTACCGAGCCGCCCGTCACGCCTTCCACATAATATCTTTGCAACCAGATAAACAGCACTGTTATAGGTATGGAAACTACGACTGCTGCGGCGCAGAATACCGTGAACATCTCCGCTTTGGTGCCGGGATCGCTCAACATCTTCCACATTCCGTACGCAACCGTAAATTTGTTAGGGTCAAGTCCGCTGCCTATTGCAATATACGATGAGAACATATACTCGCCCCACGGCGCTATAAATGCGGTAAGAATAGTATAAATAATTATGGGCTTTGCCAGCGGCAGAATTATTTTTAAAAATACCGTATGCCTGCTTGCACCGTCTATCCTCGCCGCTTCGTCAAGAGATTTAGGTAACGTATCAAAAAAACCCTTACAAATATAGTACTGCATTGCAGAGCTTGCCGAGTAGACGATAATCAGTCCGACAACATTTGCTAAACCCATAGCATTTAACAAATAGTACACAGCAACCATTGACAAGAAGCCGGGAAACATACCAAGTATCAGCATAAAGTTCATAAGCGGCTTTCTAAGTTTGAAACGCAGCCTTGACAGAGCATAACTTGTCATAAGCACTATAACCGTCTGAATTGCCGTTACCACAACCGATACGAGCAGAGTGTTGCCGTACCATACGAGAAATTTAGTTTGCGTAAACAACTTTACATAGTTGTCGAACGTAAACGACCAATTTATTGACATACCCGTTTTTGCGTTAAACGACTGAAATATAAGAATTACAAAGGGTATAAGCCAAATTAGGGAAATTAATGTCAAAATTGCGTATGTAGCAATATTTTTTACCTTTTCCGATTTCTTTTTACTATGATATTTCCTAGTATTCATTACATAAATTCCTCCTCGTTTTTAACCGATTTGGAACGGTTGTAAAGCACAAGCGAGAATACCGCCGAAACTATGAACGTAAGTATACCGATAACCGAAGCGTCTGCAAAACGGTCGTTATTTACCGTAAGCTTGTAAAGCCATGTAATTAACAGGTCCGTTTTACCTGCCGTACCCTCAATCATATCGGGCCCGCCGCCGTTAAGAAGATAAATAACGTTGAAGTTATTTAAATTTCCTATAAATTGCGTAATAATGTACGGCGTAGTTACCTGCAACATATACGGAAGGGTTATTTTCATATACGCCCTGAAAGGACTTGCGCCGTCCATCCTTGCCGACTCGTATAAGTCTGCGGGAATATTCATTAGTATACCGGTACAAATAAGCATTGAAAACGGTACGCCTATCCATATGTTAACGATTATAATTGTTGCCCGCGCAAAAGTTCCGTCCGTTAAAAAAGGTATAGGTTTGGTTATCCAGCCCCATTCCTGCAGCAAATTGTTTAAAAGCCCCTGGTGAGCGAGAAACTGCGACATAAACAACAAAGATACAAACTGCGGAATAGCTATCGTCATAACGAGGATAGTGCGCCAAAGTTTTTTGAACTTTATGCCCTTTCTGTTTATCAGAATCGCGACAAGCATCCCCAAAACGTAATTGCTGAAAGTAGCGAAAAACGCCCAGACGATAGTCCACAAAAGCACCTGTCCAAACATATTTGCGCTGACGTCGACGCCGCCGCCAAATACAATTTTAAAGCTTTCGAAGCCCGCCCACTGAAACAGGTCCTTAGGAGGTTTAGTTCCGGGTCCGTAGTTCGTAAAGGCAACGATAATCATAAAGAACAGCGGCAATACGGTAAAAAAGAACAGCCCGAGCATAGGAACCGCCAACAGCGATTTATGATAATTTTCGTCGCCGTACGACTTAAAATTCTGCTTTACAGTGGGCAAATTCTGCTTTGTTTCTTTAAGCTGCTGCATTAACAGGCTACCTTTAACGTTGTGGTACCACATGTATGCAAAAGCTATAATAATGAATATCGTCAGAATAGAATATAACAATATCAGAAAACTGTCGTCTATATATTCATATTTTATAACTCCCGTCAAGGGGTCTACGACTTCAACGCGGGCAACCGTGCCTAAACTTCCCATCTTGGAAAGATACCGCCCGCCAAAAAAGACCATATAAAGAACGAAAGCGACCTCAAATAAAAAGTATAATATACCGCGGAGGTATTGCTTTCTTCTTACAAGCCCCGCGCCCATTACAACAAATGACGAGCGCGTCCACATATCGCCTTCCTTTGCCGCCCTGCCGATATTTAAAAATGCCCCCGCAAAAGCTGACCAAAGTTTATAAAGTTTTTTAGGTATCGCCTTGAAAAACGCCGCAAATGCTGACGGAATACGTTTAAAAAAGCGTTTAATTTTAAACCGCAGTTTTTCAAACGGCGACATTTTAAAATACTCTAAATCTATCATTTCCCTCTCCTTGAAAGTTTATGGGGCGTGCTGTTATATAATAGAATTTTTAATTTGCTTTACTATAATATCCAACGCAGCCTGATAGGAGTAAATTTTATTAGACGTGGGATTTTCAACCGCAAGTTTGTCAATTATGTATCCGCCGTATGTATCTAACGGAGACCAGAAATTTGAAGGAACCGACTTTTGTTCGACAGCAAATGAGTTTTGCGTATTTAAAACAGCAAACGTTTCGTTATTTTTAACCTTATCAAGCCCGACAACCGTCTTATTTGTGGGTCCGATATTGTGGTTGTCAAAACGCAACTCCTGCATTTTCGCGCTTGAAAGGAACTGCGCGAGTTTGTGCGCTTCCACTATGTTTTGGGAATGGGAATTTACCCCATATAGCTTGTACCCCTTGAAAGACGAAAGCTGTACGGTTTCTTCCGTACTTTTACCTTCGTCGATAGTAACGGTAGGCAGCTTGCAGATACCGTAATTATCACCGAGAAGCCTTTTGATGTTTTTAACGTTCCACGTTCCGGAAACGGCAACCGCATACGCGCCCGACTCGAAATTCTGAAGGATGGTATCGTCGCCCGTGCCTTTGCCTGCAAAAGCCGGACTGTATGCAAGTTTTGCCATAGCCTTAGAAGCTTTTATACCCGCTTCACTGTTGAAATCGCACTCTATCGAACTTTCTTTTCCGTTAGAATCGTACGTAACGTCATAAGAGCAGCCGAACGCGAAAAAGAAACCAGCCGCGTACCAGCTGTCGTCCAAAGCCCAGCCTATTTTTTTACCCGCGCTTTCGCATTTGGAAATTACGCCCTCTAATGTTTTAACGTCCTCTTCATTTAAAATTGACTTGTTGTAATACATAAAACAACCGTTGTCGGATGCGTACGGATAGCCGTAAAGCTTGCCGTTGAACGTTGCCGCCTCAACCGATTCCTGGGAATTTTCCTCAACTACCGTCTGATAGAAAACCGACTGCGAACCTATTTCGGCAAGCCCGTTGCTTACAAGACTTGCAATCTGATCGTTGGAATAGGCGTAAACGTCCGCCGCGGACGAAGGAGCCTTTTTAACCTCCGCAAGCGCGTTGTTCTCACCGCAGTCTCCTATAGTAATATTGTACTTGGTTTCGGAATTTGCTTCCTTAAAAGCCGCAACCATTTGTTTAAGAGTTTCCTGCTGCGCCTTAGGCCCCCACACGGTCAGTTTTACGCCGCCATCCCTGCAACCCGCTAATCCGGCAAACGAACTTGCAGCAAGTACGCCGCAAGCAATTAACGAAGCTATACGCTTTTTCATAGATTAATCCTCCTGAAAGTTTAATTTTTAATATTTTTCACAACGACCGTGCCGTCGTTTAAAATTTTTCCGTTTTTAAAATTCAAGCCGAACACTATTTCGCCGTCCGTAACCGCGCGCTTTGCCCTGCCGCTTGTGTTGAAATATGCAGTTAATATCTCTCCGCCATTTGTCCTCGTTATTTTCAGCAGTCCGCTTTCAGCCGAAATTTCCGTATCGCCTCCGCAAAGGGCAGCATGCCGTTTCAAATTTATTATCCGCCTGAAATTTTCGCCGTAGTTTTTTTCTGCGGTTGCAAACGTCCAGTCGAACGGCTTGCGGCAGTCGGGGTCTCCGTCGCCGTCCAAAGGCAACTCGGTTCCGTAAAACACGCACGGCATACCCGGATACATTACCATTGCGCACATAGCGCATAAAACCTTGTCTGTATTTCCGCCTGCAAAACTTAAAAAACGCGGCGTATCGTGGTTGTCCAAAAAATTTAAAGCCATAGCGTTGGCCTGAGCGGTATTTTGCATAAGCAATCCGTTTAAACGGTCGGAAGCCGCCTTTGCTTTAACAGAACAGGCTCCGAAATAATCGACCAGAATCTTCTGAAATTTATAGTTCATAATTCCGTCAAGCTGGTCGCCTTTAAGCCAATGTTCGTTGTCGTGCCAAATTTCCCCCAGCATCAACGCTTCGGGATAACTTGCTTTTACCTCCGAACGGAGACTCCGCCACATTTCATGGGATATTTCGTCCGCCACGTCCAAACGCAATCCGTCAAACCCGGTTTTCAGGTATTCGAGGGCGATATCAATTAAATATCTGCGAACGTCCGCGTTGCTGGTATTCCATTTCGGCATATATTTGCAATCGGCAAAGTGCGCGTAATTGCCTTTTTCAACGTCGGGGAAATCGCCGTCTATCAAAAAGTTATCGTAATATGCCGAATCCCGCCCCTTTTCGATTACGTCTTTAAAGCGTTCGTGAGTTATGTCGCAGTGATTAAACACCGTATCAATGATAATTTTTATTCCCTGCGCGTGCGCGGCGGCGATAAGCTGTTTCAGCTTTTCGTTTCCGCCGAACTGCGGGTCCACTTTCAGATAATCGGTAATGTTGTATTTATGATTTGTTTCCGACAAAAAAACCGGCGTTAGATAAATAGCGTTAAACCCCAAATCTTTTATGTACGGCAATTTGTTGATAACGCCGCACAGGTCGCCGCCGGTAAAGGAATAGCGGTCAATCCGTCCGTTCCAGTCGGTGTTGATATACCCTTCGTCCTTTTCGAAATCCCCGCGCGCAAACCTGTCCACGAAAATTTGGTAAAACACTGCGTCGTACGCCCAGTCGACAACAGGCATAACGTCGGCGGAATTGATAAACGGAAACTGAAAGAACGTATAGTATGCCCTTACGAAATCGTATTTTTCAGAAAGTCCCTCTTCCGAAAAGTAATAAATTTTATCCCCTTCCGTAATGCGGAAAATATATGCGAACCTCACGTCGGAAAGAGTAAATTCCGCCCTGTAATAGGCGAAAATTCCGTCGTCGGCGCATTTGAACATATCGCTTGAGCAACGTTTTTTTGTAAAGTCGTATTTGTTGTTGTAAAGTATTTCCACCTTGCCGAAACTGTCCTTTGCCGACGTGCGCAGAATTATAGTCAGTCTGTTGCCCGCCGAAGCGTACGCATAACGGCTTTCGGGTTGGTGAAATAAAGCGTATCTGTTCATCTGAATTTTAATTTGCCTATTTGACAAGCACTGTATGAACCGTTCCCTGCACTCTTTCCGTCGCCTTATTGAAACAGTCTATAAGCACGTCTATCTTTGCCTGCGTATTCGAAGGAACCAGCAACACGTTTCTTCCGCTTAATTCGGCTACGGCTTTTAACGAAGAATTTACCGTAACTATGTTGCCTTCAGGCAAACAGCCTATATCGTTGCCGTCTACGAATACCACGCTGCCGGAAAGTTTTGCTATTTCCTGTTTCAGCGTGTTGTTATACATATCCAGCAACACTACCGAAAAATTGTTTTTACCGAATGTCTTTTCACCGCTTTCTATAACGAACGAAAAATCCTGATATATCTGAAAAAACAATTCGTCGTTTATTTTTCCGTCAACGGATAATAGCGGTACGAAATTTTCCTGCGCGAGGCGGCGGAATTTTTCTTCTTCCATTCCCACGCAGATTATGGCGTCGGCGGTATCAACCTTGGTTTCTTCCAAGTGCGTACGCATAATGAGATTAAACCCCAGCCTTTCGAAAGTTTTTCCTAAAAGGCGGAGAAAATCGTAGCTTTCGGATTTCTGAAAAACGCTTTGATGCTTTTCCGTCAGGATTATTACATTGCGGCTTTTGCTAAGCGCAAACGACTGGGCAAGACGCGACGGCCTGAAATTGTATAGGTTTACAATCTGTATAACTTTACGCTTGGTTTCGGGCGTATACCTTTCCTCGTGAATTCCGTTAATTATGTAAGAAACGGTAGCCACCGACACGTCGGCAAAACGGGCGATGTCTTTTATAGTAATTTTTTCCATATATAACGTGGTTACCTTTCCCTTCCGCTTAAGGTTAAGCGGAAGGGAAAATCTTTCGGATAATATTTAGTCTTTCGGTTGCATATAAATGGTCATCGTTCCGCCCATATCGTAAAATTTAATGTAAATTCTGTAATGCGCGGATCTTGTAGCCGAACAAATAACTTTGTTTGACACCGCATCTTTTACAAGGTAGTCTGCAGTGTCGTTGTTTTCTGCGGCGCTCTTTTCCAAAGTGACGGTGCTCTTTCCGTTTATAACCACCGGCGCCATTTGAGGTTCGTCCGACCCCTCTATGCCCGCGGTATAAACCGTAATTTCGTCGTTAGGATTAAGCTCGAACCAGTCGTTGTAAATCTGTACGGGCGCGCCGTATCCAAGGTCGTAAGCGTTGGGAACGTCGGTACCCGAAATAGACAGCGTAACCGTTTCCGTTTCGCCAGTTTCGGCACGCTTTATTGACATATAGTGTTTAGGTTGAACAACCTCGCCTTCGTCAGGAATTACCGGGTCTTTTCGCTGCGACAAATCCGCGCGCCAATCGGCGTAAAGAAACGTGGTTTCCGTAACTGCGGGCACTTTTTCGAAATAAGTAACCGTTGCGTCAACTATAGACCACCATCCGTTAAACGTGTATACGTTACCCTCCTTGTCAGTCCTTTCGCCGGAGGCCGAAGGAAGAGTTTCCCCTTCGGAAAGCGTACACAGATACGCGTTTTCCGTAAAAATTTTTGCGCAGTCTTCGTCGCTAAGCTTGTCGGCGCCGGAAGCGATTGTATTTTCAACCTTTACGCCTTCCGATAAATAAGTGCCGGGAACAAGATAAATTTTCCCCTGACTTTCCGCGGCTGTCTCCGCACGCAAAGTCGACGAATATCCGTATTCCCCTTCTTCCGCAGCGCCCGCAGACACCGTTATGCCCGCGCCGCCTGCAAGAAGAATTCCGGTGAGAGCTAAAGCCATAATCTTTTTCATTACAGTTACCCCCTTATTTAACCTTATAAATTAGCATTGACAGTGCGGGAACCCTGTTGGCGCCTATCATGCCGTCCCCGTACAGCAGCTGTGCACCCGCGGGAACCGCGTAATTACAAACCGCCCCCGCTGTGTTCGTACCCGCGTTTACGTAAATAAGAATTTCGTGTTCGGCATCCTGCACGGAGTAACAAATTACTCCGCCCGTAGTGTAGCGGTTTACTACCTTGCCCCTTGCCAGAACGGGGTTTTCTTTACGGATTTTTATAAGAGATTTATACGAATTAAGTATCGAACCGGCATCCGCGCTCTGCTCTGCTACGCCGCCGAGTTGCATATTCAGCGGATCCCAGGTCATCGTATAGTTGTTAAACCCTATGGGATACCGGCAGTTGTAGGTGCTTCCGCCAAACGATTCGGTCCATTTCAACGGCTGACGGTACCAACGGTCCTCATGTCCCGAGCCGTCGCCCTGAGGATTTGCCGCTTTTGTACCGAACATACCCAGTTCGTCACCGTTATATATCCAGGTAATCCCGGGAACGGTCATACACATTCCGCCCCACAGTTTTGATAAATTTTCGGACAGAACCCAGTCTTCGTCGCCGCGCTTTGCCGTAAGAGGAACGCCTACGTCGGTACTGAACAGTTTGTCGCGCGCACGCTGCACGTCGTGATTGGACGTGAACACGCCGTCGATATAATCCTTTCTGTAAAGCGAGAAATCGAACTGCGCCGCCGCGTATTGATTCATAACTTTCTTAGCGTTATCGCCCCTTCCGGTAGACGTGGTTGCGTTAGCAATGCCCGTAAGAGCATGGGTGGCGTCGTAATACCAGTTGAAATTGAACTGCGAATCCAACCCCTCGTACATCCCCGCAAGTTTCATAGGGTCGCCGTTGAAATTTTCCCCGACCAGCAACGCGTTGGGATAGCTTGCCTTAAGCTTGGCGTTAAACTCCATAAAGAAATGTGCGTTTTTCTTCATATCGAAGGAATAGTCGCCGCTTGAAGATATATCCGTAACAACCGAATCGGAACTGTCGCGGCTTTCGTTAGCCATATAAATGTGCTTTACGGCGTCAAGGCGGAACCCGTCAAGTCCGAAACTCATCCAGTAAAGCGCAACCTCCAATATGGCGTCGCGGGTTGCCTGATAGTCGAAATTCAATTCGGGCATCGAGGAACCGAAACTGGAATAGTAATAATAGCCGTTGGAATCTTTGTACCACTGCGCCTTCTTCTGCGCGCCGGACAAACCTTTTATGTAATCGTCGTTTTGCCAGGTGTAAAAATTGCGGTAATCTATTTCCTTCTTGGTCCCGTCGGGCAGTTTAACCGTTTCTTTTACAAGATTCTGCGATTTAACAAACCACGGGTTAGAAGGCGACGTATGATTAAGAACAAAGTCCATAAGCACTTTCATTCCCTTTTGATGCGCCTTGTACAGAAGTTCGCGGTAATCGTCAAGCGTACCGAATCTGGGATCTACCGTGAAATAGTCCATAATATCGTAGCCGTGATATGAATTAGACGTCTGGAACGGAGTCAGCCAAAGCGTATCAATTCCTAAATCGGCAAGGTAATCGAGTTTGTTAATTACGCCTCTCAAATCGCCCATACCGTCGCCGTTGCTGTCGGCAAACGACGCGATAAATACCTGATAACCTACGCTGTTTTCTTCCCAGCCTTCAGCTACCTGCTGCTGCAGATAAACACCGTTGTTACCCTTATTGGAAACCACGTCGTACTTTGTGGTTGCTGAACCGGGTTCGATATCTTCATAGGGGTCGTACACAACGTAATCGGTAAAGGTTGCCGACCCTTCGCCCACCGAGCCCTGCCTTACAAACCAGTGATAATCGCCTTTACTGCGCTTTGCGTCGTCTAAGACTATGTATACGTCGCCGCCGTCGTTTACCCAGAAACCGGTTCCGTTTATACGGCTGTCCTGCGAATAAACCTGTATGCCCAGCCAGTCAGCTCTGCCGTAAGTTATAGTAAGCCCCTTATTGTTCAGCGTATCCTCGTTCCAGCCCGCATCGCCGTAGGAAGCTTTAAGGTCGATATCGTACACGGCGCCCGATTCGTCAATCTTCATGGGATAAAACGCTCTGCCCTCGCTGTTGGTGGGGAAATATTCCCAAACCCAAAGTCCCCAGTCGCCGTATACCTGCGATTCTATTTGCGAGGAATAACCGGGAGCCGCGGCGTCGTTTACCATACCCTGCTCGGCAACAGAATGCGCGCCGCGCAGATAATGTATGTACAGATGGTCCGCCTTGCCCCAATCGAGATTTTCTTCATAGCGCTTTGCAACGTCGGCATCGATGCCCGAGTTCCATTCCGCCTTCAGCGTCATATTCGAATTAACCGTATCGTTGGTAAAATTCCACTGAGCGCTGCCGTTAAACCAGCCTATAAGCGTATGTCCCTCCCATGCGTCAACCGTAGGCTGAACGGCTTTTTCGCCGGCCTTTACGGTTTGACTTTCGGGGGCGGACACCCCAGCGGCGGCAGCGCCGCTGCCTACGTCGAACGATACGGTATACTCGGAAGCCGAACCCGGCTTCCTGACTTTGCAAGCAGGCAAAGCTATGCTTAAAAGCATTACAAACGCCACGATAACGCATAGCAAACTTTTCTTTCTCATATTTTCCTCACAAATTTAATTAACCGTTTAACACTTTAAACGCTTTCGGACTTGCAAAAGTCCGAAAGTAATTTGCACCCAAAGCCCTGCCTTACGGCAGAGCTTTGTTTGCATGAAAATGAGTTTCGATTATTCAACAGGCTCAGGCGTAGGCTCCGCAGGGAGTTCGGGAGTCCCCTGGTCCGCAGGAGTGAACGATATCGTCAGCTTTTCGGTTTCTGCATTGTATGAGAAACTGTAAGTGCCGGCTTCAAGGGTCTTTATATTGGTCTGATCCAAATTAACGCAATCCGTTCCCTCTACAACTTTATCGCTCTGTATAAACTTGTTGCCTGCGCCGCCTTCCTCATCTATTGAATAGAACATGAATTCGCCTACGACAAGCCCGATAGTCAATTCGTAAATCTTCGAACCTTCGGCAGTTTCCTTCAGCTCGTATTTATCGGTAGTGGTATTAGTCCAACCGATATCAACCGCAGTACCCTTTATGAAATAACGGTATACGGGTTCAGTTAAATCGGGCTCTACGTCGGCTGCGGGCGTAATCGTAAACAACGGAGTTTCGCCCGACGCGTCTATAGTAATCGTATACTGTCCCGCCGCGCGCACGGTCTTGTTGCCGGTGCCGGAAAGATCGATATATCCTTCTTCCTTGCCTTCAGCCATCTTGTAATTTACAACTTTATTCCAGTCGGGAGCTCCGGTAGCGCCGTCCGAACAGCGGATTACTTTAAAGCTTGCATTCTTTTCGAAAGTAACCGTAAGTCCGTCGGTAGGGTCTACATAGAAACCTTCTTTAACCGCCCATGCCGCGCCTGCAAATTTTTCACCTACCAGATAGTATCCGTCAGTTACAAACTTATCCTCTACGGGAGCGGGCTCAAGCCCCTCTGCGGGAGTGAACACAAATTTAATGTCGTCTTCGGCTTCGCCTTTTACAACGGTAATCGTATATTCGCCGGGGGTAATAACGCTGCCGTTACCCGAAGATCCGACGTTTGCGAAATTAAGATATCCTGCAACATTGTCTTTAACCTCGTAATACTTCGAATCGTTATATTTCCATCCCCTGTTATCACCTTCGGCCACGTCAAGACAGTCGGTAATCTTAAACGACGCGTCATTCGTAAGTGTTACGGTAAGTCCGTTATCGGGATCAATGTAATTTTCAACGGCAATATTCCAGCTAGCATTCTCCCAACCGCCGCCAACTAAATACGCTCCGCCTGCGTGCAGTTCGTCTTTAAGTCCGTCGGTTATGTAAATCGACCAGCAGGGAGTGGAATTATCCCCATCGTAAAACTTTGCATAAATTTCAAACGCCCTGTCATCGCCTTCTTTAACAGTAAATTTACCCTCAGACTGGTTGAAATTTATTCCGTGGCAACCGTCGGCAGTCCAAAGCTCGAGCGTTCCCGCGTTATGAGTTAAAATCTGACCTTCTACCTTTAACACGAACTCGGTACCCGCGGAAAGTTCGATGCCCGTTCCGCCGTACTGTTTCTTTGCAGTGTCGCTGGGATCGATCCATTCAAGAGCTTCGATAAGTTTGCCGTCGGCGGTGTAGATTCCGTCGGTCGCCTTCCAACGCGCATAAATAGTAGCGTCCTTATCAAATACGGTCGCGGTGGTAACCTTTTCGCCGTCTTCCGCCGCGGTATACCAACCGTCAAACGTCAGTTCGGGTTTTGCGGCCGTAGGCGCTGCGGGTAAATTAGCCAATTTACCGTCGACCGTCTTAACGGTACCGTCACCCTTGATAGTTCCGCCGTTGGCGTTTAAAGTTATGGTATATTCGGTTTTGGCGGGAGGAGCTTTTTCATATTCGCAAACGTCGCATATGTTATCCGTGCCGTAAACGTGATCGGCAAAATCTTTCCTATATGCGTCGTCACCCTCTTTAAGGTCGTCGCATGTAGCATAGTGCCAATGTCCCGTTGCGTCTTTGCCCCACTTATCGGAATAAGTGTGCTCGTGGTCTTTCGCACAGCCGGCAAATGCTAAACCCATAGCAGTCGCACCGCCGAGAGTCAACGTTACAATCGCCGTAAGAAGTTTCTTGTTTTTCATACATTTTTCCTCGCTTTTTAATTTTTATGTTAAAGAAAAAATTTAGTCATAATTTCTTCGGAAACATCGGTGGTTTGTGTTTAGTTAACCGTTTAACTTTACATATTTAAAAAATTAAATTTCTTTAATTTTTCGTTTTACAGCAAATTTTAATTTAGTTAACCGTTTAATTGATTAAAAAACTCGAATTGCCCTTTCCTGTTCGTATTTTCAAAACCTATACTTTTTGGAAAAGAGCAATTTGTTATTAATTTTCATATTTCTTTAGATATTAACAGTTTAACATATAAATAAATTTTGTCAAGAGTTAAATGCAAAAAAGTATACGTTTTGGAAAAATTTTTTTATTTGACAGCTTTTTATATTAAAATGATATAAAAAAATCCGCCACGGGCGGATTGTAATTTTTTACGAGGTAATTATGAATATCGCATATGCAAGAGTTTCAAGTAAAGACCAGAATCTGGAAAGACAGTTTGCCGCGTTCAACACCTGCGGCGTTACATTTGATAAAGTGTTTTGGGACAAAAAAAGCGGCGCTGATTTCGACAGGGACAATTATAAAAAACTTATAAAAAAATTGCGCCGCAATGATTTGCTGGTAATTCAGTCTATTGACAGACTCGGCAGAAATTACGAATGCATTTTACGGGAATGGAAACGGATAACAAAAGAAATAGGCGCGGACATATACGTTTTGGATATGCCCATTCTCGACACCCGTTGCCATGAAAATAATCTTATTGGCAAGCTGATAGCAGACATTGTGTTACAGCTTCTTTCTTTTGTATCCGAAAACGAACGCAACAATATTCGCGCGCGGCAGGCCGAGGGCATTAAAGCGGCAAAACAACGTGGAATAAAATTCGGACGCCCGCGAATTAATTGCCCCGACAATTTTGTCGAGGTTGCGCAAGCTTATTTAAGCCGCAATATAGGCTTCTCGGAAGCTTTAACTAAAACGCAAATGAAACCCTCTTCCTTCTACCGCTATATGAAAATTTACAAAAATTAATTTTACAGGCTAAACTCGGAATTATATTTTACTATCGGAACGAAAAACGGCGTTGATAGCTTAGGTATCCATATAAAGATAATCCCTTAACTCGCTATCCTTACGCCGCTTATGACAAAAAAGCTTAAATAAAAATTTACAAAACCGGCAACGGTAATTTACTTAAACCGTTACAAACTCTTTTTTAAATAGACCATATCTTTAAGTACTACGCCGCCCTCTATTATCGGAGCGGTGTAATTTTCGGTAAAAAAATTCTTTACCGTATGCACTTTAACAAATCCGCACTTTTCGTAAAAAGGCAGAGTTAACGGGCTGTCGCCCGTGCCGGCAAGCAATTCCGAAAAGTCGTTTTTAAATTTTTCGGCAACGAAATTTATAAGGGCTTTGCCGTAGCCGCGTTTTTGAAACTGAGGGTAAACGGCAATATTTTTTATTTCCAGTACGCCCCCGCCGTTATTACAAACGGTTATTTCTCCCTTTATTCCGCAATCGTCCAGCACGAAAATCTCGCTTCTGTCAATGTATTTTTCAATCATACTTTCCTGCTCGTCGCCCAACAGCAGTAACGGCATAAATGCGCGCTTATCGTTTATTTTATAAATTTTCATAAGCCATCCAAGTCAAATTCCAACGGAACGTCGCAAGGCTCCTTTTCCGCAAGCCGCCCGTTAATTTCTTTTGCAGGCACACAGCCGTAAGTTTGGTATGCGTAAATACTTTCCTTTGCCGAATGCGCGGATATATACAGTTTTTGCCCGCCTAGCGCTACCGCACCGCGGCACGCCGCTTTAAATAACAGCCCGCCCGCACCCAGCCTGCGGTACTCTGCAGAAACGTAAAATTCAGACAAATCGATATAACGGCTTTCTGTGCCGAAAGGAGTTTTATCCAGCAACGCAAAACCTATAACCTCTCCGTTTAACCGCGCAGTGTAAGCGATTCCGCCGTCCGCAGTTTCGCTTAAAATTCTTTTGGCAAGCGCGCGGAGTTCTTCTATATCCCAGTCCTCGGTATACCGCACGGGCAACAGTTCGTATTTGCCGTTTACTTTGCGCCAGCACTCTTCTACGCGTTGAAAACGATTGAATTTGTCAAGCGAAGAGATATTGAAATTGTCTGAATTTACTTTTGAAATTATAATTTCCATAGTTTCAACAATCATTTTAGGCGTACGTTAAGCTTATGTCAAGGCGGTTGCCGCCAAAGTTTACAACCGACGCTTTAAAACTTTACATATCAAAGTTTTCGCATTATAATAAAAGTATGTACGAAGAACTTTCGCCTGAACTTACAAAGCAAATGGAAAGCGAAAAGCGTGACGGCAACTTTATTAAAGTTGCTTTCCCCGACGGAAACGTTACGCGCAGAACCGCGAATCCCCACGACGCAGGGAATATTTGGCGCACGCCGTTTATACGGGATATCGACAAAATTATGAACTGCCCCTACTACAACCGTTATGCCGATAAAACGCAGGTCTTTTCATTTTATAAAAACGACGACATAACCAGACGCGGTTTGCACGTGCAGCTTGTATCGCGCATTGCGCGCACCATAGGCGGCGCCCTTAATCTTAACCTCGATTTAATCGAAGCGATTGCGTTGGGACACGACATCGGACACACTCCTTTCGGGCACGCTGGCGAACGTTTTTTAGACGCTATTTATTTTGAAAATACCGGAAGACGATTTTCCCATAACATCCATTCGGTAAGAGTTCTCGACGGAATATACCCTTTAAATATATCGTTGCAAACGCTTTCGGGCATTGCCGCCCACAACGGTGAACTCGAACTTTCGGAATACCGACCCAAACCTATAAGCGGATTTGACGAATTTGACAAACAAATTGAAAAATGTTACCTTGACGTATTCGAAACAAAGCGGCTTGTTCCCTCCACATTGGAAGGCTGCGTTGTGCGAATATCGGATATAATTGCTTATTTGGGTAAGGACAGGCAGGATGCCGAGCGCGCCAGGGTTTTGAAAGAGGGAGACTTTGAAACAACCGAAATAGGTAGTTTTAACGCCGAAATGATAAACAACCTGATGGTTAATATTATAGAAAACAGCTACGGTAAAAAATTTATAAAGCTTGACGAAAAACACTTTTCCGCACTGCAAAAAGCTAAAACCGCAAATTACGACCGCGTTTACAAAAGCGATTTAGCTTGCAAGGGATTTAACGACGTAGTCGAGCCGATGATGCGGCAGGTTTATATGCAGCTTTTAGACGACTTGAAAAACAACGTGGAAAGTTCGCCGATATACAGGCACCACGTAAACTACGTAAACCGTTCGCACTACATTAAAAACGGACGGTACGGCGGCGGCGAACCAAACCAGACGGTTGTAGACTACATAGCAAGTATGACCGACGATTACTTTATCGACCTGCATACTAAACTTTTCCCAGAAAGCCCGTTAAAAATTGAATACAAAGGATATTTCGACGAATAACATATACGGCAACGGGCGTAGATAAAGCCCGCTGCCGCTTTCATTTTTTTAACCTAAATTCCTTAATCGGTCTCTTAATGACAGCTTTTTCAATTCACTCATTTATTAAGGTCTGCCTTTCCCCAACACCTCGCTTTTCAATTTATCCAGCCTTCCGCTGTATAAATAACTGAACTTATCGCCGTTAGAACTGACTATGCAATGGTCGTAAAATATTTTTTTGCATAAATCGCACACCTTAATAAGGCTGCGCGTCACCTCGTCGTCAGCGCGCGAAGGCGAAGCAGCGCAGTTTACGTGGCTGTGTGCAAAATAAAGCCCGTGC
The DNA here is from genome assembly GCA_947053545.1 of uncultured Clostridia bacterium. Classification (GTDB taxonomy): domain Bacteria; phylum Bacillota; class Clostridia; order Christensenellales; family Borkfalkiaceae; genus Coproplasma. The sequence goes on along the minus strand of CAMRSY010000011.1, from coordinate 19,277 downwards.
GCGCGGGAAGAGGATATAACAGACATTATTTCGGCGGCGCTGACGTTTACCCGGTCGGGGCTGTGCGAAGTATACGTGTGTATTGCAGTAACCTTTCCGCTTTTGTTTAACATATAAATTTCAACAATTTCGTTTTTGTTGCCGCTGAACCTCTCTTGGGCAACGCTGATGCACCGCTCGGAACCGTTTATATACAAACTTTTATCACCGCGAACGTTTAAAACGCCACCAACCGATTTTAAATATAAGGCTAACTTTTCGCTTACTCCTTCAACCGAAATTATTTCCGCCGTATCGGCTTTTAAAACAGCTAAAACCGTAGGAAACCTTTCCAGCAGCGCCGCGGCAACCGCCGACATATCTTTACCGCCGAAAGCGTTGCCCAGCATAATATTCAACAGCTCGCTTTCGCTTATATTTCCGTCGGACGACAATCTCTTTAAATAGTCCAACCTGTACCCGTCTGCCATAATAGCTTTTCCCTCAGTATTTTATTGTAATGCTGCTACCGCCCGAAACATCCTTTTTTACGACAATCTGCCGTTCGATTTTATCTTTGAGTTCGGCCACGTGCGAAATTATTCCTACCAGTCTGTTACCCTCCGAAAGGTCGGCAAGCGCTTTTATAGCCTGCGAAAGAGAAGCGCCGTCAAGGGAACCGAACCCCTCGTCAACAAACATAGTGTCAAGTTTTATGCCGCCCGCCGACGACTGAATTTCCTCCGACAGCCCCAGCGACAGCGCAAGCGAAGCTTTAAACGTTTCGCCGCCAGAAAGCGTTTTAACGCTGCGCGAGGTTCCGTTGTAATGGTCGACAACGTCAAGTTCCAGTCCGCTTTGACTGCGGTTATTTTCGGCGGCATCGCGCCGTTTCAACTCGTACTGGCTGTTTGTCATAACCAACAGCCTGCGGTTGGCGCGCAGTATTACTCTGTCGAAATACGCCGCCTGCACAAATGTTTCCAACATAATTTTTTCTTTGCCGGAAACAGTGCCGTTCGCAGTATCCGACAGCGATTTGACAAGACGGTATTTCACCTCGGTTTCGGCGATTGCGGCATACGCGCCCTGCAAATCGGCAAGACATTTTTTATTGGATTGCAGTCGGTAATTAAGCTCTCTTAAAGCGGTTTGCAACGCTTGCTTTTCTTCGTTTAAATTTCTTTGACTTTCTAAAAGTTCGCTTTCGTCGTGTACCTTTTCGCCTTTAAGTTGTTCGTTGCATTGTTTTGACTGGGCGCGCAGTTCACCCAGTTTTTTATCGCATACGGCATAATCGTCGCGGCATGCTTTTAACCGGTTTTCCGTGGTTTCACGGCGGATTTCGCATTCCGCGATTTTTGCAAGCGCAGTGCTTTTACCGTCGTACGGTAATTTGTTGCGAATATTTTCCGCGTCGCTTTCCAGTTGTTTAACGGTGCTTTCAAACGCGCTTATTTTCTGTTTCGCGTCGTCTGCAGCAGCCACGTTTTTGTCGTAGTTTTCCGAATTAATACGTATTTCATCGTTAAGTTTTTCCAACCGCAAAAGCAGCCTTTTTTTATCGGCGATACGATTTTGCAAGTTGGCTAAATTATTATTGACCCCGTAATATGCCTCAGTTACCGCGTTTTTAACGTCTTTAAACCTCGCTTCGCCGGTTACGTCGGCATACTTGGCTGCGTCCCTTTTCACCTGTTCGGCGCGCGCTTCGTACACGCCCTTGCATTTTCCCGCATACTCGCTTAAACGCCTCTCTTCAGCGGCGGATTGTTCGTATGACTGTTTTAAAATTTCCAACTCGTCGTAACTCGGCGCCCCTTCCGATTTGGCGACGGGGGCGGGATGAATAACCGAACCGCAAACGGGGCAGGGCTGTCCGTCCGTTAACGTACTTGCTAAAACGCCTGCCTGCGCGTCAAGATAGCGGCTGTATTTCTCTTCGTACAAAACCCTTGCCGCACGCGCTCTGTCACGGCTGTTTTCGTATTTTAATCGGGCGCTGTCGAATTGTCTGTACTCTTCCGCCATCGAATTTATATCGTCAAGCAGTTTTTTAAGTTCGTCCGAACGCGCCTTCAATTCTCTTAATATGCTTTCGTCTTTAACCGTTTCCAGCTGAGTGTTTTTAAGCCGCTCACGCTCGCTTTCCAATTCTTCCGCATGCTTTTTTAAATTAGCCGATTCCTTCTCGGCTCGCATTAAAACTGCGCCGCATTTTTCCGCTTCAGCCTTAAAAGATAACGCGCGGGCCAGTTTTGTTTCCAGTTCTTCAAACTGCGGAATTAAAGCTTTTATTTCGGATATTTCCGCCGTCAATTTTTTAACGGATTGCTCGTCGTCGGCAAGGTTTTCCAACCTTGCGCGGCACGTTTCAAAACGCCTTTCCCATTCGGCGGTTTGCCGCGAAAGTTCCTGCGACAGCGCCTCAAGCCGCTTGCGCCTTGCACACCCGTCCAGCCGCACGTTTACTACGGTTAACTGCTCCTCGCATTTTTTAAGCCTGTCTTCCGCCCGCTCTTCTTCCGCTGTGTCGTCGCATATCAGTCCCGTAAGCAGTTTTTCGGTTTCTTCGCGGGGAAGTTCGCCGCGCTTTGCCGCTTCCGCAGTTTGCACGAAATTTGAATTTTCGGCACAAACAATCCCCTTGACGTACTGCATAATCGAAGCGGCAAATCCGTCGTATTTATACTTTAATTCGGAAGCTTGCGACTTTATCTCTTCCTGCAAACGCTGATATTTTTGCGTTTGGAATATTTTTTGAAATATCTTTTTCCTGTCCTCGGTAGGCGCAAGCAGCAAACGCGCAAAATCGCCCTGAGCCAGCATTGCAATCTGCGTAAACTGCTCGCGGTCAATACCCATTATGTCCGTAACCGCCCTGTTTACGTCTTTAACTTTCGCAATCACTTTACCGTCGGGAAGCGTAATTTCGGCGTTCGCCTTTTCCTCAGTTTCTCCCTCCCCGCGCGATTTTTTGCGCCTGTATTCGGGATTGCGTAAAATTTTATAACGCTTGCCTCGGCACAAAAAAGTAAACTCCACAAAAGTCGGAACGTTGCTTTCCGCGTATTTTGAGCGGAACATATTCGGTTCCCTGCTGCCGCCGCTGGCTTCGCCGTACAACGCGAATACTATAGCGTCGAAAACGGTGGTTTTGCCTGCGCCCGTGTCGCCGCTTATTAAATACAGCCCGCGTTCGCCAAGCAAAGTAAAATTTATTTCAGTACGCGCGGCGTAAGGTCCGAACGCCGACATAACAAGTTTTTCGGGCTTCATTCTTCTTCCCCCCAAACTTTGGCTATTAGCTTCCGCACTAGATTTTTCTGTTCTTCACACATTTCAGCATTATTCTGAGCGGTGTAAAGTGCGGAAAACAACTCGAATGGCGAACGGGCGGAAATTCCTTCGTCAAGTTGCAACCTCTCCTGCGCCTGCGTGCGTCTGTTATCGTAGCGCAAACTCATAACGTTTTTGTAGATTATGCGCAGTTTTCCCAATGCGTCGGGCACCTCGTCCTCGTCGGTAAGCACTATGTGTACCAAATCGTTTTGAAGGGTGGTTCCGCGGTAATAATCAAGCTTTGTAATTTCCTCGTACGAGCCCTTTATTTCAACCGTTTCGCGAAGAGGTTTTAAAGGCAATTCGCATATATCTACTTTTCCTTTTTCCTTTAACTCAACCACAGTAACCGACTTGTTTAACCGCGCTTCGGTCAGCGAGTACTTGAGCGGCGTACCCGAATAACGAAGATTCGAGCCTATATTCTGCGCTCCGTGCACATGTCCCAATGCAACGTAATCGAAACCGCCGAATATATCCGTGTCGACGTTGCCTATATCCCCCACTATCAATTCTTCCGAACCCGAACTTTGCGACCCGGTAACAAACTGATGGGCAACCAAAATATTGCGTTCTTTTTCGTCAAGAGCAATACCTTTAAGCGCGGATTTCACCGCCGAATTATAGCTGTTTATTTCTTCGCCTTCGAAAAACCTGCGCACTGTAGCCGGTTTTATAAACGGCAGCAAAAATACATTGACTTTGCCGTAACCGTCCGTGAGAGTTACGAAATTAATTTTTCCGCCGTAAACGGGCGCTATATGCACGCCGCCCGCGCCCATAAATTTCGAACCGAACGCCAGCCTTTCCGGCGAATCGTGATTTCCGCTTATAACGAAAACCTGCGTACCTAAAGCAGTAAGTCCGTTTAAAAACCAGTCGAAAAGTTCCACCGCTTCGGCGGACGGGACCGATTTATCGTATACGTCGCCCGCAATTAAAACGCCGTCGGGCTTGTGCTCTTCGGCAATTTCTATAATTTTACCAAGTATATATTTTTGATCGTCGATAAGCGAAAGTTCGTTACAGCGCTTACCCAAATGCAGGTCGGCAATATGCAAAAATTTCAAATTATACCCCTTAAAATGCCGTTAAACTGTAAATTACCCCCGTAATATGGCGTATCTAACGCATTTTATGTATAATATTATTTTACATTACCTATTACGTTTTGGCAACCCTTTTGTATAAACAAAGTTAAATCCCCCGACTTTAAGCCGAGGGATTTAACTTTGAACTAAACTGCTTTAACGTTATTTTGCGGGTGAAAGTTCGGCATAGCAAAGCCAAGCTTCCTTCTCTCTTCCAATTAAATGGTCGCCCGCTTCAATGGTTACCACAACATATCCGTCGGTAGCCGTGTATTTGGTTCCGTCCACAACAATCGTCTGCGCGCCGCCGCTATGCAAATACAGCGTAAGCGTCATTTTAGCCGCCGTATTAAACGATATGGTGTTGCTGCTCTGCAACTTAAGCGGAGCGCTGTACTCTACGCCGTTATAAGTAAATTTCTGGTCGGTGCCCTTATAACCTACCGTTCCGTTAATCGTAAAGCCTGCTTCGGTTGCAAGGTTGGGTTTGCTTTTATCGAAAATTGCAACTTTAGTCTGACTTGCAAGCTCAGTAATCTTATCTTCCGCCGCAGTCAGCTTTGATATGTCGCCGACCGTAGCCTTTTGCGCGGCTGTTAACGAATCGTATTTAGCGCGTATTTCGCTTACTTTACTTGCGTGCGCCAAAGTAATTTTATTCGCTTCGGGCAAATCCGCAATCATCACTTTCAATTCGTAAGGTAAATTTGCCTTTTCCAGTGCGGTTATTCCGGCGGTTACTTTGCTGCGCTCGGCCGCGGTTATCTGAGACTGCTGCTCTTCGCCAAGGTCGTTGTACATTGTCCTAACGGCATAATACTGTTCCAGCAACGCGTTTATTTCCGATTCGGTTGTCGCCGTTTCGGGCAAAGCTAACGCGGCTATCTGATTTTTCAAGCCCTGAACCTCGTAACTTTCATAAGCTTTTTCCGCCGCTACAAGCGTACCGTAGTTGGTAACCAACTTTTGCTGAGCAGCGGTAAGCGAATCGTACGCCGTTCGGGCTTTGCTTATTTTAATACCGCTGTTTTCATTTACCGTGCCTATAGCGTTTATAAGCTGAATTACGGGATTAACAGCAAACATATTATAAGCGTTTACCGCCGCCGTAAGGGTGTCGGCATTGGTAACCTGCGCCTTAAGCGCGCTTGAAAGCGAATTATAAGCCGCCTGCGCAAGCTCGATTTTCGACTTGCAACTATCGGTGTTTTCCACAACGCCTATATCGTTAATATAGTTTATAACGTTTTGCACTTTCTGCGAATCGGTTACGCCGCTCTTAAACGAAAGCGCGGTTATCGAACCTTCCTTGTCTTTCTGTCCCGCAGCGATGATGTAGGTACCAGCTTCCAACGTACCTGTAAACGACGTGATCTTACCGGCCACTAAATAACCGTCTTCACGAACCAATTCTAATGCAGTATCGCCGCTTGTTCCGCCCGACAGGGTTATATCAGCCCTTTCCGCCAGAGTAAACACCGCAAGCATACCTTTGCCTTTAGCCGCGCCGGAACTGTTTTTGCCGTTTATAAACTTAACGCCGCTAACCGTTCCGCCCACGGCCGCCTTTGTAAGATCGACGGTTAAACCGCTTTGCGAAATGCTCAGCGCTTCGCCGGGTCTGTTGGCGGCGGAAACCATACCCGTATTAATATCGTAAGTACGTTTTTGAACACCCGCAAATTTCAAACATTCGGTTCTCGCCGTCGCCGCGTCGGTGAGATAGCAATTACTCTTCTTATTCACAGTATCGTAATAGAATTGCGAAGGATTGGTATCGAACGACGAATAATCGGTGCCGTTGTAAGCACATTTATTTGAAACCTTTTGTTCCCTGGAAGAAGCCGCAACCAGCGTATTGGCGCCGAAACACGAATAATACATATTGTTCCACGCTTTTCCCGCTCCTCCCGCTTTACCGTCCGTTATCTGTTTCATTCCGTCGTAATAATTGGCTTCGGAGAACAGATAGCTGTTTGCCCTGAGCGAGTGAACGTAGCTTAGCGCAGGTTTGGATATGTGCGGGTACGGCGTAGACGTTTCGGTAAAGTCGCCATATACATAGTTGTTATAGAAATGCACATTTGCCTGTCTTGTAAGCGGTATACGCGAACCGCACTGCCACCACACGTTGTGGTGATAGGTAAGGTTATACTGCAATGAAGAATCGGACGAACCTATAAGATTGGTTTTATGGCAATATTCGAACCAGTTGTACGAACAGGTAAAATACTGTCCGCGCTTGAAATCGCAGCTGCCGTCGCCTTCCGCCTTGTCGCTTTCCGCAGGATTGTCGCACCTGCCGGGAAGGAACGTATTGTTATGTATCCAGCACCTTTCTACGCCCGCCGAAATAACCGAGCCGCTCTGCTGTCCTTCCATACCGATAGCGTCTTCGGGATATTCGTTGAACTTTAAATTTCTAACCTCGAAACTTGTTCCCTGACCATTCTTGGCGTCGGTTCCCGCAATGAAATGGAAGCCCCAGCCTTTTATTTCGGCATCGGAACCAATTCCTTCAAGGGTGATGTTTTTAAGGTTTTTCATACGCGCCATATGCCCGTTGTCGCCTTTGCCGCCGCCCTCTTCGGTGCTGTTATATCCCGTACAGCCCTCCGGTGTGGTAACCGTGCCGATAAACCTTATAACTATAGGTCTGTCAACCGATTTAAACGCAAGTTTGCTTCCGTTCGTCGCATCGTAGGTGTTGCTGGGCACTTTGTTGCTCGAGCTTGCCGCATTGCTTGCGGTATACTGGTTGTTGTTTAACCACCAGCCTATGCCATCGGCATTTTTGTTCCAATTTTTACCCACTACTCCGCTGTCGTTGCAGTAGGGTATTTTAAACATCGGCACGTCGGCGTTCTGCTCGCACACCTCTTTCATAACCGTGTCTTTATTCTGCTCGGTAACATAAATAACAAGCGCGTTGTCCTTAAGCGTTCCGTCGTCGTTGTACGCGCCCACGCCTGACGTGTAATTGAAATGAGCGTAACCCGAGCGGTCGTAAGAATTTATGCGCATACCGCTTATTTCCAACGGGTCGCCCGCGCTTGTGGTAATTTTAAAGTCGTATTCCGCGCCGCCTTTTAATCCTACGATATCCACGCGCGCCGTTGCGCTGTCCGTTGCGCGTATAAGCTCTTCGTCAACTGCGTTATAAGCGCTGTCGCCGGTAAGTTTATACTCTACTTTAGCGCCGTCGGGATTGCTGTCAATCCACTCGAACGCGGCTTTTTCCTTTGCCGCCTGCGAATAGGTTATGCGCGAATCACGCTGTTCCCAAACCGCGTAAAAAGTTTTGTCCGACGTTATCGGAGTGGTCATATCGAACGCCGACCCCGTACCCGAAATATTCTCGTACCAACCTTTAAAGTAATATCCGTCTTTGGTTGTTATCGGCGCCGCCACGCAGTTGCCTTCCAAAACCTGCATTTCTTCGACTACTTCGCCGTCGCTTATAAATTTAACCGTATACTGTTTGTCGGGGTCGGACGGATCGACCGCGCCGCCGTCAGATTTAACGGTTATAAGACACACCGCCTGTTTGCCGCCGTCGGAAGTAGTTACGGTAACTGTTGCGCTGCCCGATTTTATTGCGGTTACCTGTCCGTTTCCGTCAACTTTAACCGTCGATTCATCGCTCGATTTCCAGCTAACCGACTTGTCGGTAGCGTTTTCGGGAGTTATCGCAGGCGTTAATTTTACGCTGCCGCCAACGTTAAGTTCGGCTGTAGACATATTAAGGCTTACGCCCGTTACCGCTACGTCGGTGGAAGGACGCGCCGTTACGTTTATTTTTTTTGTAGCGGACTTACCGCCTGCGGTTGCCTTTACTGTAACCGTTCCTACCGCAACGCCGGTTAACAAACCGGTTTCCCGTTCTACACTCGCAAAATTTCCGCCCTCGGCTATTTCCCAGATAACCGTTTTATCGGTAGCGTTTTCGGGTAAAACCGTAGCCGTAAGCAGAATATTTTTATTTTCCTGCACGCTGTCGGCGCCGCCTATGCTAACCGAACTTACGGGAACGGTTTCTCCGCCCAAATCGCGTTCGTAATCGCATAAATTACACGTTTCGTCGTCATTGCCGTCGTAAACGTGCGGAGCAATCGCCTCCGTTACGGTAGCATGGTCAACGCAGGTTGACGCCCTGTGATGACCGTTTACCCCGTCGGATATGTATGACGACCACGTATGCGTATGTCCGTCGCCATTCTTTTTACAGCCCGTTGCCGCAGCAGTGCCGACAGACATAATTCCGGCAAGCACCAACGCTAATACCGCGCTTCTTTTCTTCATTTATTGTCCCCCTTTTTCCTTTTATAAAATATACGTTAAACTATTAAAATATCCGTTCCGCGCTTTAAAACGCGGAACGCGGGAAATATTTCCCGCGGTATGCGCTTTAAAATTATAAAAAATTCATAACAGGTTGGTTGCTTTTACCAAAAATAAGATTTCAGTTAACATTATTATACTATTAAAAATTAAAATTGTAAACAAAAAACGAAATTTTCTTTCATTTTTTATGTGAAAATTTATGGAAAAACAAACGCCAAAATTTAGCGCATATAAAAAAGCCGCGCGGCAATTTATCGCCGTGCGGAATTAAAATCAGTTTTTATGTATTTTAATACCTTTTTCGTATTTCGTATTAAATTCGTACGTCTCGCCCTTGTATTTAAACTCGGGTAACGTATCGAGCTGAACGTTGTGCAAACTTTTAAAAATGCTTGCGTCAACGTCGGGATTACGCGTTCTGAAATCTTTAATAAGTTTTTTAATATCCTGCCGCGCCGACTGACCCTGTTCGCCCAAAGAAAGGTTTTCGGTAAGCTTGCACGCGCAGGCGATAAATTGAAGATTATTATACTGCTGCCAACGCACTATTTCGTCGTCGAGCACGCAATACAACGGCCGTATAAGTTGCATCCCGCCGAAATTGGAGCTTTTAATTTTAGGCATCATTCCCTGTATCTGACCGCCGAAAAACATAGACATCAACGTAGTTTCGATTACGTCGGACATATGATGCCCCAGCGCAATTTTGTTGCAACCCAGTTCCTGCGCCCTTGCATACAAAAATCCCCTGCGCATACGCGCGCATAAATAGCAGGGATGTTCGCCGCCTATTAAATCGTTAACGTCAAAAATATCCGAATCGAATATTCGCGCAGGAATTTCCAGCAGCCGCAGATTTTCTTCTGTCCGCGCAAGATTTTCGCTGCTGTAGCCGGGATTCATTACGATATATTCGGCATCGAAATTAATTTCCGAATGTCTTTTAAGCTCCTGCACGCACTTGGCAAGCAACACCGAATCTTTACCGCCGGAAACGCATACGGCTATTTTGTCGCCCTCTTCAATCAGCTTGTATTTCTTTACGGCCTGCAGAAATTTAGTCCATATACCCTTGCGGAATTTGGTAATTATGCTGCGCTCTACAGCGCCGCAAAAAGTTAACTGCTTTGCCATAAATCAGTCTTCTTCAACGTGCTCTTCCTCTTCGTGCGGGTCGGGAAACTGCGCCTTGTCGTAAGCTATTCCGCGTTTGTCGTAATAGTCCTTTATAGCGGCGCGGATAGCCTCTTCCGCCAAAACCGAGCAGTGCAATTTATGCGCGGGCAGCCCGTCCAGCGCTTCGGCTACCGCCTTGTTTGTAAGTTCCAACGCTTCGGAAATAGGCTTGCCTTTAATCATTTCGGTAGCCATAGACGACGAAGCGATTGCGCTGCCGCATCCGAAAGTATTAAACTTAACGTCGGAAATAATATCGCCTTCAACCTTGATATAAATTTTCATAATATCTCCGCATTTGGCGTTGCCTACCTCGCCTATGCCGTCGGCGTCGTCAAGCTTGCCTACGTTGCGCGGATTCGTGAAATGGTCCATAACTTTTTCGCTGTATAATGCCATTGTATATACCTCTTAATAATGTATAATATTAATTTCTTTTTGCGGCACAAATTTAAATAACCGTAATTTTAAACGCTGAATTTTCCGCAATTAAATTAACATGCTGACCGCACGCTAAATTAAATGCGGTTTGCCGCCCTTTTCCAGCTCTTCCCATACAGGGGAAATAGAACGAAGGTATTCAACCACTTTCGGCACCTCAGCCAAAATATAATCGATTTCTTCTTCGGTGTTGTATTCGGAAAGGCTTAATCTCAGCGACCCGTGCGCAACCTCGTGCGGAAGCCCCAAAGCAAGCAAAACGTGTGAAGGGTCAAGCGAACCCGACGTACAAGCAGAACCCGACGAAGCGCATATACCTTTAGCGTCAAGCAGCAGCAAAAGGCTTTCGCCCTCGATTCCTTCGAAACACATATTAACGTTTCCGGGCAACCTGTAAACAGGGTCGCCGTTAAGCCGCGAATGAGGAATTGCAGACAATCCCGCAATTAATTTATCGCGCAAAGCCGCCTCTTTTTTCATATTTTTGTCAAGGTTAGCCGCCGCCTCTTTCAACGCCGCGACCATCGAACAGATTCCCGCAATATTTTCGGTACCTGCTCTCCGCTTTCTTTCCTGCGCGCCGCCCTCGATTAAATTTTTAAGTTGCACTCCGTTGCGGCAATAAAGGAACCCGACCCCTTTCGGCCCGTGGAATTTATGAGCGGATACCGACATCATATCGATATTATCGGCCGCAACGTCGACGGGAATGTGCCCCACCGCCTGAACCGCGTCGGTATGGAAAGTTACCTTATTTGCGCGGCATACCGCGCCTATTTCACGGACGGGCAAAACGGAGCCCACCTCGTTGTTGGCATACATAACGGTTACCAGCGCCGTATCGGGACGGAGCGCCGCCTCTACCTCCGGCGCCGTGATATTCCCGTGTCTGTGCACGTCGAGATAAGTTACCTCGAAGCCCTCTTTTTCAAGTTTTTTAAGGGTATGCAATACGGCGTGATGCTCGAAAGCCGTTGAAATTATATGCTTTTTGCCCTTTGCCGCACCAGCGTACGCCGCCGAACGTATTGCCTGGTTGTCCGCCTCGCTACCGCCCGAAGTAAAGTAAATTTCGTTGGGCGCAGCGCCTATTAAAGCCGCCGTTTCCGCACGCGCCTTATCCAGCGCCTCCTTAGCAACCTGCCCAACGGTGTGCAGGGAAGACGGATTGCCGTATATCCCTTTCAAATAAGGCGTCATTGCCTCTATCGCGGCGTCGCTCATCGCGGTGGTCGCCGCATTGTCTGCGTAAACTGTTTTTGGCATTTTTATATCCTACCGAATTAGTATGAATTTATTATAATAAATAATTCCTACTAAGTCAATAGGAATTAAGGCGCATAATTAAATTTTTTATCGGCTAAAAAGCGCATAAAAATAATTGCGCGCGGATTAATAAACCCGCGCGCAATTATTATTTAGTTTTCGCTTTCGTAATGGCAATCGGAATACTGTGTAGGGGGCATGGTTTCGCCTTCGCCCACGTACACGGAATTGATTACGTTACCCTTGCCGTCAACGACCTTATACGAGCCGCTTCTGGGGCAGGTATCACCGCAATTTAACTTCATTGTGTTACCTCCGTAATTTCAGTATGCGCCGAAACGGAGAATTTATTCGGACTATTTCAACAAATCGGCAAGCGATTTCGAATTTAAAAAATTCATTATAACCCCGTCCAGCTCTTTCCACAATGGAAGAGTTAAACAGTTGCAGGCATTTTCGCAGTTGCCGTCAAGGCACGACACGGGTGCAAGCGACCCTTCCGCCGCCGTAATAATTTCAGCAACGGTGTATTCCTCCGGCCGTCTGGCAAGCCTGTATCCGCCCAGCTTGCCGCGCGCGGATAAAATGAGCCCCGCGGACGACAGCGCTGCCACCGTAGATTCGAGATATTTCTGCGATTCTTTCACCCTTTCCGATATGTCCGCAAGCGGAATATTGGCGCCGCTCGGCTGCTGAGCCAAATCGAGCATAACTTTAAGGGCGTTTCTGCCTTTTGTTGCAATGTACATTTTCCACCTCGCGCAACGCGCCGTTTATCAACCGCCGTACTCAATCATTTTGTCTATACTTTTAACCGCCGCCAGCCTGAGTTCTTCATTCATAACAATCTCTTCGCCGCCTTCGCCCTTCAAACACGCGTAAACGTCGTTTAAAGTAATTATTTTCATATTGTGACAAACCAAATCCTTGGATAGAGGATAAAACTTTTTGTCGGGGCAGGTAAACTGAAGATGCTGGACTATCGAATTTTCGGTACCTATTATAAATTCTTTTGCCGCCGACAGCTTGGCATAGTCGGTTATTCCCGACGTGGAGCCTACATAATCGGCATATTTAACCACCTCGGGGCGACACTCGGGATGAACAAGAAAAAGCGCATTCGGATGTGCGGATTTCGCCGCTTTTACGTCCTCTTCTTCAATTTTTGCATGCGTGGGGCATCCGCCCGACAGCAACTTGAAATTTTTTTCCGGAACTTGCGCTTTTACATACGAACCCAAATTTATATCGGGGATAAACAAAATATTCTTCTGCGGTATCGCTTTGCAAATTTTAACCGCCGACGACGAGGTTACGCAAACGTCCGCAACGGTTTTCAGTTCCGCAGTCGTATTTATATAGGCTACAACCGCATAGGCGGGATACATTTTTTTTACCGCTTCTATTTCTTCTTTGCTAAACTGCTCCGCCATAGGGCAGCCGGCGGACGCGTTTGCAAGATATACCCGCTTTTGCGGTGAAAGCATTTTTACCGTTTCCGCCATAAAACGAACGCCGCACATAATAACGTTTTTTTCGGGCGTGGATTTGGCTTTAACCGACAGCGCATAGCTGTCGCCCACAAAATCGGCTATTTCGCAAATTTCTTCCGTCATATAGCTGTGCGCCAGTATACAAGTATCTGTATCGCGCTTAATTTTTAAAATTTCGTCCTGTAAATCTCTTACCGTCATAATTATCAGCAATTATATCACGAAATTACAAACAGGTCAATTTAAATTTATAAAATAAAAACCGCGCGGCAATATCTGCCGCGCGGAACTGAAATTATCCAAACGCGCATTCTATATGTTTTTAAATCGACTGGTTATATATTATTAATAGGCGTTTTAAACATCGAAGAATAAAATGTTTTACCGCCTGCCCCTTAACGAACGTAATATCACCCTCCGGCAAATATCAAAACAAAGCAAAAAAGCAGTAAAACAAACGCCGAAAACTTTTTCATACCTTGCACCTCATAAATTATTATATGCCCCGACAAACAAAATGGCTATACGGCAAAGGCGTTCGCCCGACATATTTGTTATGCCTTTTTCCGCCCTGCAAAGCATATAAGTAAATTACGCTTGATTAAACCATTACCTTTTGGTATAATAACGGTGAAAAAATAAATTTTTTATTTTAATAAAAAACGGAGAAGTATAAAATGCAGAAAATACTTACTATTTTCAAAGATAACTGTCCCCAAAACCACAAATGTCCTGCGGTAAACGTATGTCCCGTGGGCGCGCTTTCGCAAAACGGTTTCGAGGCGCCTACTATCAACCACGAAAAATGTATCAGATGCGGAAAATGTTCCGCCTTTTGCCCCAAAAAAGCATTGAAGCTTGAATACCGCTGAAAAAGTTTTAATACTGTTAACTTTAAGGAGTTGCATTTACATATGAACGGCGATTTGCAGAAAATACTTTTCGATGAACAAGAAATAAAAAATGAAATAGGGCGCGCCGCGGCTTGGCTTGACGAACGTTTTAACGGCAAAAATCCTGTTGCCGTGTGCGTATTAAAGGGTGCGGCAATGTTTTTCTGCGACCTTGTACGCGCAGTAAAAACCGACGTTCAGCTCGATTTTATTACGGTTTCTTCTTACGGTTCCTCAACCGAAAGTTCGGGTAAAATTAATATTTTAAGCGATTTGTCCGCAGACGTTAAAGGGCGAGACGTAATTTTGGTAGAGGACATTGTTGACAGCGGTAACACTCTTTTTGCGCTGCAAAATTTGTTTTTGAAACGCGGAGCAAAATCATTTACCTCAGTAACGCTGTTAGACAAGCCTTCGCGCAGAAAGACAGACGTATGCGCGGATTATTCCTGTTTCGAAATAGGCGACGAATTTATTGTGGGATACGGACTGGACTATGCCCAGAAATACCGCAATCTGCCTTATATAGCCGTTTTGAAGCGTGAAATTTACACTTGAAAACAAGTTTGGATTTTATTGCAAACAGGCGAAAGTTGACAAAATATATTTACTATGTTATATATTAAGGTATAAAAGGGAAAACGAATAGAAAATATTACTATGCTTTACAAGGAGATTTTTTTATGGCGGAAAAAGACACTAAGCCTAAAGCAACGGTAAAACCCGCTGCAAATTCTGCTAAAACGACATCCAAACCGGCAACCCCTGCCGCTGGCGCAAAAACAGCCGCGCCCAAAACAGCGGCGAAGCCCTCTACAACGGCTAAACCCGCCGCTACTGCGGTAAAACCTTCGGCTACCGCGACAAAAGCTGCGACCGCTAAGCCTGCGACTAACGCAGTAAAATCCGCGGCAGCGCCCGCACCCAAATCAGGCGCCGCAGCGGAAAACACGGCAGGTAAGAAAGTAACGGTTATCGATGCGAAACCCGCGGGTAAAACTGCCGCAACCGCGAAAAAAGAAACGACATCGAAATCGGCGTCGACTGCGCCAAAAACCGCTGCAACAATATCCGCAAGGGCTAAACAACCCGCAGCTCAGCCTGCAAAACCTGCGGCTCAAGTAAATAAGCCGGTCGCCGCGGCGACCGGAACCGCACCAAAAGGTGCGGAAAAAACTGTTGCTGCCGAAAAGGCAAAACCTGCGGCTATGACTAAACCCGCCGCTTCCGTCAAGCCAGACAAGCAAAAGAAGGCTAAAACAACCAAGAAGAACGGCGGCTCTAAAAGCGCTTCCGTAGTAGCTATGGTAAAGAACAACAAAATCCGCGTCATCGCTATAGCGGCAGTTGCTTTTGTTTTGGTATTAGCTATTATATTAGGCATAGTTTTAGGCGCAAAGTCGTGCAACAAGCCTGGCAACGGCAGCGGAGAAATTACGATACCCACACCCGACAGAGGGCAGTACGCACCCGCCGGCGACCTTAAACCAGGCGACCCTTACGAAACCGTAACCGCAGGTAAAGAGACGGTATTTACCCCCGACGAAATTGTTGACCACAACTATAATACGGACAACAAAACGAACACCGTGGTAGGATATTACGGTCAGCAGACGGGTACGGTTAAGAGAGTTATCCCCGAAAAGACGAGGGACGAAGGTCTGGGCGTATATCCTAAATACGGATATACCCTTTCCACCGTTATAGGCGGCGGAGAAAAAGAAGCTATGCGTACAGCGCTTATAAACGAGTCGAGCTATCTCACCGCTACGGGCACCTGGAACGCGGGCGGCGGCGACTATAAGTGGATGGATAAGGACGGTATGCTTTACAAAGGCACAACCGCCGACCCCGAACCCACATTAGACAAATTCGGCAACCACAGGCGCCTTTATAAACATTCCGCTTCGGTAGGATTGTATATGGGCGACGTTTCCGACGATGAACCCGGCATTATCAAAAGGGTTACTATGCGTCCACGCAGCTATACGAGGGGCTACGGCGTAACGGGCGTGTACGCCCCCGCCGGAGAGGTTATTAAAATTCAGATGAGCGAAGCCGATATGAACGCCACGGGCGGAATTGTAATACATCTCGGTCAGGCGCTTTACAACGGCAAAGCCAACAACATCTGGACGGCAAAGGGTCAGATGCAGCGTATCCCCCACCTCCTCAACACTATGGTGGTGGATAAAAACACGGCTACCCTCGAAGACGGCGTATATACCGCTTACGTAGGCACGTTTATAGGCGGACCCATTTATATCCGCAACGAAAGCGTAACTTTTACGGCAACCATATCCGGCGGCGTGACTTACTCACATTTCATTTTGGGATATACCACGCAGGAAGAGTTCGAGCAGAACGCAAAGTCCTCCGCACCCTATTTTGATTTGGAGGTATGGGACAACGGCGTGCTTCATTCCGGACCCAAGAGCCAAGCTAAAAATTTGACCTACGACGACATATATAAGGCGGCTGTTCTCTGGGATAAAGTTGCCACGGTTACAACCACGGGAAACAAGCAGGGCATAGTGTTCCTTTACGACCCGTTTGTTGCGGCAGGCGCGGCGGTTGCGTTCCCCGGTCAAGGCTCGGTAAACTGCCCCATGGGCTGGATGAGCAACTCCCTCAACTACAACACAATAGTAAGCTCGGGCGGCTGGGGTAATTTCCACGAGTACCATCACAATTTCCAGGGCTACGGCGTAGGCAACGGCGGCGAGGTTACCAACAACGGTATGACGCTTGTATCCTATGCGCTGTTCACTAAAATTTCTTCACACCGGGGCATATCGGGATTCGGCTCGGCGGGGCTAGGCGGCTGGAACAGCTATACCAGCGCAACCTGGGCGCTTGAAGAGGTTTTAAAAATTGCGCGTCCCAACGAAAACCCCTCCAACGGCAATCAGGGGCTTGCGCTGTACGCAACGCTTTTGCATAATTTCGGACCAGACGCATACATAAAAGCCAAGGTTAAGGGCGGCGGACAGAGTTATCAGGCTTACGCAAATGCGTGGGAACACGTAACTCACAACAATATGACCTACTATTTCAACGAAATTTTAAAGGGTGGCATAACCTCCACAGCGCCCGCAGAATATCCTATGTTCGTTCCCGTATCCTCCGTTTACCAGACTGGCAGAAGCTATACATACGACGGACAGAAGAAATATATAACAACTATGCAACCCTATGTTATACCCAAGGGCAGAGATTTTATAATAGACCTCAGCAAATACACAGCGCCGGGCGGACAGTATGCAAGCGGCAGCGTGGTTATACCCGACGGTTTTGAATATACCGTAAAGAGCGTTTCAACGCCCGCCAGCGGTACCATTGAAAAGATTGACGATTTGCACTACAAGTTTAAACCCGGCAATCTCGACCTGTCGGGAGATATTAAGGTTACGCTTGGAATAACCAAGACCGACAACGCTTTTAAAGTTGCCGACGTTGACCTTACCCTTCAGTTCGAGCAGTCGGCGGAAACTTACAAAAGCACGCTTACAAGAACTACCTACACCTACAGTACGACTAATATGTACACGGATGCGCAGACGGCTTACGAAAGCAATTTTGCAGGGTTTACCGGAACGCCCGTAGAACGCGACCACAAAAACCCAGTACAGAACAGCAATACGGATATATGGTTTTACCCCAATAACGACAGTATGCACCAGCAACATCCCGACGCGCCCGAAGAATTTTTCGTTCATCCCAACACTATCGACGTAGTGGACGGCAAACTCTATTTCGAGGAAGAAGGCAAGTACAGGATATACATGCGCGGCAGAACAAACTGCGCGGTATACTATTCGCTTGACGGCGGCAAAACCTATCAGCTTGGCGCAACCATTAAAGACAAGGGCACGGGTTCGGGCTTCTACGTAAACGACCCCGAAACGTATTTCGATTTGGAACTTTCCGAACACTCCTGGGTATATTTTAAAGAAATACTAATTGTTCAGGATACGCCTGCGGTCAGCTTTATAGGTCTGGGCTACGGCAAGTGGACGGCGCCTATGTTTACGATGACCGAGGACGAGGACGGCAAAACGCACTATTTCGACTATCAGGGCAACGAAGTTACCGAAGAAGAGGCAAACAACGCCGCCCCCATTGCGCCAACGAAAGCTTCGTATATAAACGGTTACAACACCAGATACGATTTCCCTTCTAACGAATCGTTTAAATCTGATTATTTCTATGTAAGGGATTATACCTACACGTATAACGACCTGAAAGTATTCGACGCAAAACAGACGTGTATTGCTTACAACTATCAGCCTTGGGACAATACACCCACGCACGCAATAGGCAATTTGTTCGATGACGACGACAACACTTATATACACAGCAATAAAACAAATATTTCCGAAGCCAATCCGTTTATGGTAGAGGTAAAGCTTAACGCTCGGGTAACTGCCAACCGCTTGGTGTTCCACGGTTCAGGCGTTAAAAGCGGTTATGCAACCTTCTTACCCAAAAAGTTCAAAGTTTGGGTAAAAGCAAACGAAGCGGATGAATGGACGCTTGTTTCAGACGTTGCCGCCTCCACTCTTGGCAAGTTGCAGGTTGTTGCAAACTTTGAAGAATACCACACTTTCAGCTATTATAAAGTGCAGGTTACAGATACGCACTCTACTGGCTACAACAAGTATATTTGCCTTAACAAGATAGAGGTTTCCTCGATACTTACGCTGGCAAAAGGCAAGCTTATTACGCCCGACAACGAAATGTTTAATTTCGAAGGTGACTGGACCGGTAAACAGACGGCGTCGTTCTTCGGACACGTGTATGCGGGCAGCAACGGCTCTACCCTGTCCTACCAGTTTACGGGCAAAAGGTTCGGAATTGTGTCCTCCGCCGCTTACGGAAGCAAGTTCGAGGTTACAATCGACGGAAAAGTAGTACCTTCGATAGAGCTTAAAAAGGACGACGGCGCATACTTTGTTTCGTACATTTCAAGTGAGCTGACAAGCGGAACGCACAGCGTTGTGATTAAGTGCGTAGGCAACGCGAGCATAGACTCTATAATTCTCTACGACTAAAACCGAAATTTAAAATTACCGCCCCGCGCCGTTCGGCGCAGGGCGGTAAACTTTATTTTAATTTTATTAAAAGATTTAAAAGTGTTTGACAATAAAAAAATTATTTAGTAAAATAATAAAGCTGTTCATAAAATACAGTTAACGCACCTTTAGCTCAACTGGATAGAGCGTTGGTCTACGGAACCAAAGGCTAGGGAT
>CAMRSY010000010.1 GCA_947053545.1 uncultured Clostridia bacterium | reverse complement strand
ATTCCCGAAGCTAACGTAACTTACGCTCACGGCAGAATGGATAAAAGCACGCTGGAAAACAACGTGTTCTCTTTTTACCGCGGCGAAAAAAACGTTCTTGTAACAACGACAATAATTGAAAACGGTATCGACCTACCCAACGCCAATACGATTATAGTTATCGACGCCGACCGGCTGGGTATATCACAGCTGTATCAGCTCCGCGGAAGGGTGGGGCGCGGCTCGAGACTCGCGCAGGCGTATTTTACGTTTAAGCCTGATAAAGTTATGACTTCCGATGCCGCTGAAAGGCTGAAAGCGATAATGCAGTTTACAGAACTTGGGTCGGGTTTTAAGATAGCTATGCGCGATTTGGAAATAAGGGGCGCGGGTAACGTGCTCGGCGCCGAGCAGCACGGGCATATGGATAAAGTGGGCTACGAGCTGTATTCCAAACTGTTAAAGGAAGAGCTGACCGGCGAACAGCTTTCCTGCGAGCTGGATATTCACGCCACCGCTTATATCCCCGAAGCTTATATCGAAAGCAGCGCGGGCAGAATGGACTGCTATAAACAGATAGCCGAAATACGTTCGGTAGACGACTATAAGCGCGTGTGCCGTTCGGTGGAGGAAAATTACGGAGCAATGCCCGACGAGGTTCTAAATCTTCTTATTATCGCCGTACTTAAATCGTACGCGGCGCCTTTCAACGTTAAAAAAGTGACTGTGGACGGTCAGGGAGGTGTGCTGGAGCTTCCCTCTGTAAACAGTTTGAAGGACGCGCGCCTTGCCGCCGCGCTTGAAAAATTCGGGCGGGACGTCAAGCTTTCGGTTGCAAAAGGGGTGCAGGTTGTGTTTGCGGCACAGTCCTCGCAGACTAAAACAATGCTGGGGATGACCAAATTTCTTAAATTTGCTTCAAGTTTTGCTCAAAACGTTTAAAAATTATTTGTCAACGGCAATTAAATATTATATAATTAGATACAACGCGCATTGGGCGCGGCAATTTATCGCGGAGATAAGTTATATACATGAAAAACAGTAAAAAATTAATTTGCCTTGCGGTTGCGGCTTCACTGGTTATGGGCGCGGCGCTTACCGGTTGCTCGGTTATCAACAACCGGGCTGACGTAATGCAGACGGTTGCATCGGTTAATATTTCAAAAAGCGAAAATTTCGAAAAAGAATTCGAAGGCTACGCTTCGGCCGTAACCGAAAAAACTTTCTTAAAGCGCGAAATGATAACCGCTTACTATAACGGCTATTATCAGCTTGCGCAGCAGGGTAAATCCAACGCCGAAATATTCGAAACCATAAAAGAAGACCTGTGCACCAACGCGGTAATGACGCAGTATGCTACGGTATCGCTGTTAAAGGACAAAGGCGCTGCGGCGTTAACCGAATATCAGGCGCTTTCTTCCGAGGCGGAAAAGTGCGAATATATTCTCGGCGGCAAGGATTCCGAAGCGGTTAAACGCGCAAAATACGCGCTTAACACAACGCTCAATTCCGTGCTTGACGGCGCCGAACGCGAACTTTTGGACGAAGAAGAGGACGATGAGTATTCGGGCAGCGGCACGCGTTCGACTCCAACCGGTATCGACGCGACGGTAGAAGATTATCTTGCCGAAAATTATAACGTTTACACGGGATACGAAGGATATCTTCTGGAAAACGCCGGCGATGAATACGAACCGCTTGACGGAACTACAAAGGTTACTCGTCAGAAAGCATACCGCGCGTTCGTCGGAAATCTGGAAGACAATTTCCTTACGGTTAAGGAAGACGAGGACGTTACCGATATCTGGCAGCTTTCTTATGTGCAGGATTCGTACGTTTCGCAGTTGCAGTCGGAAATTTTAAACGCTTTCAACGATAAAGCCGTCGAGGACAAGGAAGAGATAATTAAAGAGGTTGAAGGCGGCGTTTACACGTTTGTGCAGGGCGAGTACGAAAGCCTTCTCGAGGTTCAGAAAGCAGATTACGACACCGCGTCTGCGTTTGAAACGGCTATGGGCGGTCTGTCTGACAGCAAATTTATTTTGTACAGCCCTTCAACCGAAAACGACACCGAGCCGCAGGCGGGCAGATACGGTACTTTCGGTTACGTTTATAACATCTTGTTGCCTTTCTCGGCAAAGCAGGAAGCCGAATTAAAAGTTTATCAGGACCGTCGCGACAAAGATATTATAACCGAAAGCGGATATTTCAGAGACAGAAACAAATTGCTTAAAAATATAGTAACCACCGACCAGCGCGAAGCGTGGTTTAACGGTTCCACCGACTATTCGTTCAGCGTTGGCGAATACAACAGCGAAGAGACGACCGAAACTCCTTTGGAGTATTTCGGGGCGGACGCCGGTAGAGATTATCTGTTCTTTAAAAACAACGTAACCGATACCGAACACAAACAGTATAAAGCTTTGGAAAAATATACGGGTTTGTATTCGTATAACGGTACGGTAAAAAAGAATAAAAACGGCAGCTATACGTTAATTGCTAAAAAATTGACGATAGACGATATGTTGGCGGAGTTTTCGGCATATATTAACTATGTGCTCGGCGGCGACAAGGTTGAAATTCATCCGGGTGATACTTTCGACGGCGTATGGAATGACACCAACGAAAATTATTACAACGTGCAATCGTTTACAAAGGGCGACGACGAAAAGGAAATCGACTATTCGCTTTTGGTCTATGCGACCGGCAGGGTAAATTTAAGCCAGACGTCGAAAGAGGATATGCTTGTAACCGACAAAGATAAGACGACCGACCGTTACAAGGCAATGAGCGCCGTTAACGAGTTGCAGTACGCTTATACTACCGATACGGGCGTATTGTCTCAGTATATCGGTTATTCGGTTTCCGCTTACGATACCTCTTATATTAAAGAGTTTGAATATGCCGCGCAATCGGCTATAAGGGAAGGCGTAGGCACGTTTAAGGTATGCGCGGGCGATTACGGCTGGCACCTTCTATACGTAACCGATACGTTCAGCACGGCCGGCGGGTCGGTTTATTCCCCCAGTTTCACCACGGAAAGGGTTGAAACCGAGGGCACGTTCGAAAACCGTTTCTATACATGGAAAAAAGATTCGGTGCTTGCAAACGAAGTGACGTTAAAACGTAACACGGTGTTAAAGGAATACAACACCGATAAAGCGGTCACGGTCTATAAAGACGCTTATAAAGATTTATCGGGGCTTTAATTAAATGCAGTGGTGGCAAGCGCTAGTTTTAGGCTTAACTCAGGGTTTAACCGAATTTTTACCCGTTTCGTCCAGCGGGCATCTCACTTTTTTACAGCGGGTGCTCGGCATTGACATCGGCGGGGCGGAATTATTCTTCAATATAATATTGCACCTCGGCACGCTTGTGGCGGTGTGCATTATTTTTTGGCGCGATATTCTCGATTTGTTTAAAAAGCCTTTCAAAACGCTTTTATATTTGGTTGTTGCCACAATTCCCGCGGCTATTGCAGGGTTGCTTTTGGACGACGTTATCGAAGAACATCTTATGGGCGGCAAGTATGTGGGCGTAATTTTGGCGGTGTTCTTTACCGTTACCGCCGCCGTACTGTTTGCTACCGAAATGTTTGCAAAGCGCAAACAGCGCGAGTTGCCCTTATGCTGGCGCACAACTCTGCCTATGGGTTTTGCTCAGGCGGTTGCAATTCTTCCCGGTATTTCGCGCAGCGGTTCCACTATTGCGGCGGGCACGTTTGCGGGCGGCGACGCCGACAGCGTATCCAAATTTTCATTCCTTCTGTCTATTCCTGTAATTTTGGGCAGTTTCGCCGTTCAGCTTATCAAAGGAATTATAGATAAGGAAACGGGTTTTACATATTCGTTCGAGGTTGCGGGGCCGCAGTTCGGCTGGTGCATAGCAATAGGGCTTATAGTTTCGGCAATATCGGGGCTGTTTGCAATTAAAGTAATGCTTGCCGCAATTAAAAAAGCCAACTATAAATGGTTTTCACTATATCTTGTTTTGCTTGCAATAACTTGCGTTGTACTGCAGTGCGTGGGCAAATTTGCATAAACAAACGCGTCGGAATTTATCCGGCGCTTATTTTTTGTAAAAGTTACAGTTTTACTGTAATTTTTGCGGTTAAAACTTGTTGAAATTTTTGTGTATAAAATGATATAATTTTGCACGAAAAAGGAGCTAACCGAACAATGGAAGAAATTTTACAGGTAAAAAACCTGAAAAAAACGTTTAAGCTGTCCCGCAAGCAACGTAAACTGGAAGGCGGAGCTGCAACTAAAAAAGCGGTGGACGACCTGTCTTTTACGGCTTATAAAGGCGAAATATTCGGCCTGCTGGGCCCTAACGGCGCGGGTAAAACCACTACTTTGCGAATGCTTGCAACGCTTATAAAGCCCGACGGCGGCGACGCGGTTATAGACGGCAAAAGTATAGTTTCCGACCCGTACGGAGTGCGGTCGAAAATAGGTTTTCTTACAAGTGAATTAAAGCTTGAAGACTTTTTTACCCCCAATTATCTTTACGGATACTTTTCAAGACTTTACAACGTGCCTGAAGACGTGGCGGCCGAGCGTAAGAAAAAAATGTTTGAAAGTTTCGGTATAGACAAATTTGCCGAAGTCAAGGTGGCAAATCTTTCCACGGGTATGAAACAAAAACTTTCGATAGTTATTTCTCTTGTCAACGACCCCGATTTTATTATTTTCGACGAACCTACAAACGGTTTGGACGTGCTTACAGCAAAAACGGTTACCGACTATCTTGCCGAGCTGCGAGCAAACGGCAAAACCGTAATTTTATCTACCCATATTTTCAGCCTTATTGAAAAACTTTGCGACCGCGTAGGTGTTATAATCGACGGCAGGCTTGTCGCTCTCGACACGCTTGCAAATCTTACGGCGGAAAAGAATCTTGAAGATAAGTTTTTCGATTTATACAAAAGCGTAAAGGAGGAGCGGTAATGAAAACGGTGCTGACAATAATAAAAAAGGAATTTGCGCGCTTTTTCAAAGATACGCGCCTGCTTATAACTGCGCTTATTCTGCCGGGACTTTTAATATTTGCGCTTTATAATATTATGGGCACGATTATGCAAAATGCTGAGGATAAAGAAGCGGAAAAGGCGTGTACTGTGTACATTGCAGATATACCCGATAGCTTAGAGCAAAGCTTTTTGCTTTCGTTTTCCTTAAAAGCCGACTTTAACGACGAAACGGCGAGGGCGGCGGTAAAGGACGGCTCGCTCGATTTGTATATGGCTTTCCCTAAAAATTTCGACGAAGCGGTAAAAGATTACGACGTTTCTTCAGGTCAGCCCGCTCCCAACGTGCAAATATATTACAATTCGGCAAAGCCGAAATCGTTTGAAGCTTATTCGCTGGCAACCGCTCTTTTATCGCGGTACGAGCAAACTTTGGTAAATAAATTCGATATCAATGCAGACTTAAACGGCGTTTACGACCTAGCCGACGTACAAAACGTATCGCGTACGGTTTTGTCTACGGTAGTTCCAATGGTGCTTTTAATGTTGCTTTTCAGCGGCTGTATGGCTGTCGCGCCCGAATCTATAGCGGGCGAAAAGGAAAGGGGCACTATTGCAACCCTGTTGGTAACTCCCGTAAAACGAAGCGTAGTAGCCGTAGGTAAAATAGCAGCGTTAAGCGTTATAGCGCTTTTAAGCGGGCTTTCCAGCGCGCTTGGAATGTTGTTGTCGCTTCCCAAACTCGCTGGTTCCGCAGGCGGCGGAATAACTTTCTCGATGTACGGTTTCGGCGATTACGCAGCAATTTTGGGCGTAATTTTATCAACAGTGCTAATTCTTGTTGCCGTAATTTCCATTGTTTCCGCGTTTGCAAAAAGCGTTAAGGAAGCAAACGGACTTGTCGTACCCATTATGATTTTGGTTATGCTTTGCGGAGTATTCAGTATGTTTGCGGGCGCGGTTGCCTCTATAGGGCTGTATTTCATACCCGTTTTCAACAGCGCGCTTGTCATATCAACCGTTCTGTCGGGTACGGTTAGCGTAGCAGGAATAGCGGTAACAATTTGCGTGAACGTTGCGTTTGCCGCATTGCTGGTGCTTGTGCTTACAAGGATGTTCAACAGCGAAAAAATTATGTTTAACAGATAAGCGGTAAAGCCGAATTAAAATGCAAAAGAATAAAAGAACGCGCCTGCGCATTAAATGCGCGGGCGCGTAAACATATTTAAAAAAACCGTGCAGCCCCTTTTGCCAATTAAAGCCGAAGCGTAACCCGAACAGGTAGCTACTGCAAAGCAACCCTATGGCACACCCCTCTAACCGTTTAGTGCTGCTGTATCCCTACCCTGACACGGTTCGCGGCGAAAAGTTGCATAAGACCTTGTTATCAACACCCCTTATACGGGGCTGCCTTCCACTTTAAAAGTCGGGAGGGGCAATTCTGTCCCGCTGTAGCGGATTGCGGGTACAGGGCACCGCTATCTCCCCACTTAGCACGGCGAAAGTCAGTATATCACAGTGCGGTGGATTTTGCAAGTAAAATTTCTACCGATTATAAATAACTTGACTTTCGTCAAAAATCTTTATAGAATATAGGGCGTAAAAAAGGAGTTACGATATGTCTGCTGAAAACTGCACTCACAACTGTTCGTCATGCGGAGAAAACTGTTCTTCGCGCAAGGCTGAAAGTTTAATTAAAAAGCCGCATAAGCTTGCTAAAATTAAAAAGGTTATAGCCGTTGTTTCTGGTAAAGGCGGCGTAGGTAAATCTATGACCAGCGCTATGCTGGCTGTTTCGTCCCAGCGCCGCGGCTATAATACTGCGCTTATGGACGCCGATATTACGGGGCCTTCCATACCCAAAATGTTCGGCATTCGTCAAAGGGCTATGGGCGGTGAAAACGGCATTTTGCCCGTAGACAGCCAAACCGGCGTTCAGATTATGAGTATGAACGTATTGCTTGAAAGGGAGGAAGAGCCTGTTGTCTGGCGCGGCGCTCTTATTTCGGGTACGGTTTTACAGTTCTGGACGGACGTAATTTGGGAAGACGTAGACTTTATGTTTGTCGATATGCCGCCGGGAACGGGCGACGTGCCGCTCACCATCTTCCAAAGTCTTCCTTTAGACGGCATAGTAATTGTCACCACTCCGCAGGACTTGGTGGGAATGATAGTTCAGAAGGCGGTTAATATGGCTACTATGATGAATGTTCCCATTTTGGGAATAGTTGAAAATATGAGCTATATCACCTGTCCCGACTGCGGCAGAAAGCTAAGTATTTTCGGGGACAGCCGCGTAGACGCTATCGCTTTGGAGCACGGCATACAGGCGGTTGCCAAAGTGCCTGTAGATAGCGCGCTTACCGCAGCTGCCGACGCCGGCAAAATAGAAGATATACAAAACAATTATTTGCAGGAATTTTTCGATAAAATTGCTAAAAATCTAATTAAATAATTTAACGCGCCGCACTAAGTAAACAAAGCTGTGCGGCGCGCAACATCAATAAAAAATTCTTTGATTTTTTTTAACGCTATGTTATAATATATATAGAGAGAATTTTACGTGATGCTTGGCATGGCGCGGATTACTCCGCGCCGTTTGTAGTTTTACAAGCGGCGTAAAAAATTCAAAAGGAGAATATTGAAAAATGAAAGCAAAAGATTTCAGACAAAGGGCGTGGAGCGCATTAAACGGCAAGTGGGGCACAATGGTGCTTATAACGCTGATTGTTTCGCTTATATCGGGCGCGCTGGGCGGATTAAGTTTTATAGGCGTGGGCGCGGTAGCGCTTTTAATAGTTATCGGGCCGCTTATGCTTGGCGTTTCAGAGGTGCATTTAAAAGTTATACGCGGGGGAAACGTTGAACTGTCCGAAGCGTTTAACGGATTTAAAAATTTTGTCAACGCTTTGGTTTTATCGCTGCTTACAAGCATATTCACATTTTTGTGGTCGTTGCTTTTAATAGTGCCCGGTATAATAAAGTCGTATTCATACAGTATGGGTATGTATATCCTTGCCGATAATCCCCAAATGGACGGAAATACTGCGCTAAAAAAATCGATGGAAATTATGCGCGGCTATAAATGGAAACTGTTCTGCCTGGATATCAGTTTCATAGGCTGGTATATACTTGCGTTATTGACGTTCGGTATACTTTCTTTCTGGATTACGCCCTATCACGAAGCGGCTCGCGCCGAATTTTACTGCAATATATTAAGGGAACGAGGCGTTGAAGATTTTATGCAAAACGGCGGCGCGGCAGGCCGCGCGCGGGAGGAAGGCGCGGAAGCTGTGCGGCATGACGACAGCGTGCGCGCAACCGACCCTTTTGCCGAACTGGGAAACGGCGCAAACGAAAATGACGAAAGCTCGGCGGGCAAGGACGACGGCGATAATATTCCTCCGCTAAACGCCGACGATTTATAAATAAAAAGATATAAAGGCGGGCTTGAATTAAAGCCCGCCTTTTTGCACGTTATTTTTTTTCGGGTAAAAATTTCCAGTAGCGCACCGGCATACTGCCGCGCATCTGCTTGGGGTGAGGGCGGCTTTCTATATTTACCGAATTGTAATACTGTTTCCAAAGATTCTGAAAATAGTTTTCGTATTCGGAAAGGTATATTTCCGCGTCGCCCGCATAAGTCATAACTATTTCATTGCCGTCGTACATTGCGGCAATTTTGCGTTTAATGTCGTGTATTACAAAGGGCCGTCCGTCAAAGCGCGAGGCAAAATGCAACGCAAGTATTTCGGTTACGTCGTTATCGGGGGAGTATGGGGCGTACATAATGCCGTCGCGGTTTTCCATAAATCTCAGCAGCCCTTTAAGCCTGTGCGACTCCCCGAAAACGCGGGTACGGATTTCCGTCATTTCTATAACTGTGGGGTTTGCAAGCATACTTCTGACCGCGCCGCCGTTTTGGATAATAAGTTTAATATAGCCAAACGCCGTACTTTCTTTTAAGGCGGAATTGCTTTTCAAAACAAGGCTTATATCCTCCGCGGCGCCCCTGTCAAGAGCGTTAATTTTTGCTTTAACGCGGTCGGCTTTGTTCCTGTCGGTAACAACGTCGATAACCTCGAAGCCCAGCCCAAGCTGTACGTCCCGCTCCGAGGTAATAATGCAGTCGCTATTTTTGTATGCGTCGAACACAGCCGTGTAAAAACAATCTTCGCTTCCGTCTACCAGATAATACGTCATATTTCACCCGAAAGGGCACTCAGCGCAACCGACGCGTCGGAAAATATGCTCAGTTGCTCACGCGATTCTTTAATACCGTCCAAAAGCAACGCGGCCTTTACCGCGTTTCCGCTTTCCGAACCGTAAAATTTGCCCTTGCAGGTTATGAAGTGTTTTGCCCTTTTAAGTATTATGCGCATTTTTGCAAGATTATCAAAGTCAAGTTTGCCGTATTTCCGCGCATTGGTAATACGGTAAGCTCCCCGCGCGCCGATTCCGGGCACGCGCAACAGCATTTCAAGCGGCGCAGTGTTTATTTCTACGGGAAATAAATGCATATTTTTCAGCGCCCAGTGACATTTCGGGTCAAATTCCACGGAAAGATTTTCGCCCTCTTCGCAAATTTCCGCCACGTCAAATCCGTAAAAACGTATCAGCCAGTCCGCCTGATAAAGCCTGTGCTCGCGCAGCAGCCCCGCCCCCGAGGCGGGCAGTTTCGGGCTCTGCACAACCGGCACGTACGAAGAGTAGTAAACGCGTTTTAATCCCATTTTGCGATATAACGACTCGGTAAGCCGCAATATCTGGCCGTCGCTTTCTGGCGAAGCGCCTATTATCATCTGCGTCGTCTGTCCCGCGGGTATAACCCTGTTGCCTGTGCGAACTTTGTTTTCTTTGTCGTATAAAATAGCGTTGTTCAGCTTTTTCATAGGCAGCAGCAGGCTGTCTTTGGTTTTTTGCGGGGCTAAAAGCTTAAGCGATTTTTCGCTTGGCAGTTCAACGTTAAAACTCATACGGTCAACAAATTTCGCCGCTCTCATAATAAGCGCGTCGTCCGCGTGCGGAATACCTTTTAAGTGAATGTAACCGTTAAAGCCGTAAACTTTTCTTAGTTTTATAACCGTTTCGCACAAAAGCTCCATAGTGCGGTTGGGAGTGTCGAAAACGGCGGAGGATAAAAACAGACCCTCTATATAATTGCGCCTGTAAAAGTTTATTGTAAGCTCGCATATTTCGTCGGGGGTTACGCTTGTTCTGCGCACGTTTGCGCTTTGCCTGTTGGGGCAGTACTCGCAGTCGTACAGGCAGGCGTTGCTCATCAGCATTTTAAGAAGGGATATACATCTTCCGTCGGGGGTAAAGGAGTGGCATATCCCGCCGACGGAAGCGTTACCCAACCCGCCCTTAACATTGGTCCGTTTCGAACCGGAGGACGAGCAGGAAACGTCGTATTTGGCGCTTTCGGTAAGTATTGCAAGTCTTTCCGCGTCCAACATAGTTCGTCTCCTGAAGGTTTTTTATGTGCAAACCCGTTCTTTGCAGATAAAAAACGTTTGTTCGTAAATGTATAATACCACGCCTTAAAGCGAATGTCAACTGCATTTTGCGATTTTTTTAAAAAGTTTCACTAATTTTTCATTGTGTCGCCATTTACATTTACATAACGCGGTTTATAATTATAGTGTAAGCAAAAAATAAGCGTAAAACTATTTGTAATTAAATTTTATTTAGTCATTTGCAAAAAAATATTGCCGACTGCGGCAACGAAAAAATATATATGCAACCATAAATTAAAACGGGGGGGGTGTGGATAAATGAAAGTGCTTATAGTCGACGACGAAGATATGATTCGTAACGTGCTGAAGGAATATGTGGAGTTTGAAGGCAACGAGGCATACGAGGCGGCGGACGGAATGGAAGCCGTTAAAATGTGCCGCGATACGGATTTTGACGTAATATTAATGGACGTAATGATGCCCCGCCTTGACGGGTTTTCCGCCGTTAAGGAAATAAAGAAATCGAAAGACGTGCCCGTTATAATGCTGTCGGCAAGGGGAGAGGAATACGATAAACTGTTCGGTTTCGAAATAGGCGTCGACGATTATGTAACAAAGCCTTTTTCTCCCAAAGAAGTTATGGCTCGTATAAACGCCGTAACCAAGCGCAGAAACCAAAAGGACGAAACGGGCGATACGGTTACGTTCGAGGGATTAACCGTCGATTTTGCCGGCCGCAACGTTTATGTCGACGGTGAAAAAGTTGATTTAACGCCAAAGGAATACGAAATTTTATTTTATTTTATCAGGAATAAGGGAATAGCTCTCACGCGTGAAAAATTGTTGTACGACGTTTGGGGGTTCGATTTTTACGGCGACGACCGTACCGTTGACACTCATATAAAGATGTTAAGGGCAAATTTGAAGCAATACCGTAAATTTATAGTAACTTTAAGGGGAGTAGGTTATAAGTTCGAAATCTGACGGGGTTGAAAAAAAAGCAAAGCGCCCCAAACGTTTGAAACTTAAAAGAATAAACAGCACCAACACGATTCTGTGGAGATATTTTACGTTTTTCGCGTTCGGTGTAATAGCCGTAATAGCGTTAGTCTGTTACGGCATTTTGGGCAACGCGGTTTTATCGCAGGCAAAGCGTAGGGTAGGCGCGGTTGGCAACGATATGCTGGAAACCGTAAACGACGCGGACATTCCTTTAAGCGTTTTAGAACAAAAAATTACCGATTACGCGCTTTTGGACGGAGTTGACGTTTTTATTTTCGACGCTGACGGCGGATTGAAAATGCCCAACATTACCATTACGGAAGGCAAACTTGTGTCGGTGCACGACGATCTGGTGGCAAAACTGGGCGTGTGGCAAAATGGCAGAACGGTTGAATTTAACTCCCGCAGCGGAGGCCGTACAACCTTCAATTTTGCGGCTTGCGTAACGCTTAACGACGGCGAGCAGTGCAAGCTTCTGGTGCGTTTCCCCGTTTCGCATATTGCCGAATCGGTACGGCAAATGGAAATATACGTTTTGCTTGTGGCACTGTGCGCGTTTGTCATAGCGTTTCTTATTTCGTATTCGCTTGCCAACAAGCTGTCGGGTCCGATAAGGGAAATTTCGGGTACTGCGCAAAAACTTGCCGAGGGTAATTACGAGGTACAATTCAATTCGGTGCAGTATTCTGAGATAGCAAAGCTTTCAGACACTCTTAATTATATGAAAGACGAAATTAAAAAAAGCGACGACTTTCAGAAAGAATTGCTTGCAAATGTAACGCACGATTTAAAAACGCCGCTTACAATGATAAAAGCGTATGCTTCAATGATAAAGGAAATTTCTGGCGACGACCCTGTAAAAAGAGAAAAGCATCTGGACGTAATTATAGACGAAGCCGACCGCCTTACAGGGCTTGTAAACGACATTTTAAGCACCTCGAAAATAACGGCGGGGCTGGAACAACTAAATAAAAAAGTGTTTAATTTAACCGAACTTTTATACGGGGTAATTAACAAATTCAGTTACCTGCAGGAAACGCAGGGTTATTCGATTATGGTAGACGTGGACGCCGAGTTATACACGCTTGCGGACGAGGAGCAGATTTATCAGGTTATTTACAATCTTGTTTCCAACGCCGTAAATTATACCGGCGAAGATAAAACCGTTTACGTTTCTTTGAAGTACGATGCCGAACGGCAGCGAATAAAATTTGCCGTCCGCGACACGGGGAAGGGCATAGCGGAAGAGGAACTTGCGCATATCTGGGACAGATATTACCGCAGTAAAGACAGCCATTTGCGCCCCGTAAAGGGAACGGGACTGGGGCTGAATATTGTTAAAATAATTTTACTGAAGCACGGTTTTACTTTCGGCGTAAACACGAAAGAGGGCGCGGGTTCAACGTTCTATATCGATTTCCCCTCGGCATAACTTTAAACGTAAAACCAAAATTCAAACGCGCAGTCAATTTAAAACGCGGCGTAAAAGGTAATTGAAAATTTAAAAGTTTATTAAAAATTTCATTAATGACGGTCAGTTAAAAGCAACCTTTTACAGGTTGCTTTATTTTTTTGGCAGTGCTATAATACGCGTATGCAGGAACAGTTTATAAGGTCGTCTCTCGTACTGGGAGAGGACGCGATAGAAAAGTTAAAAAACCGCCGCGTTGCCGTTTTCGGTTTGGGCGGTGTGGGCGGCTACGTGGTGGAAGCGCTTGCCCGAAGCGGTGTTGGAAACCTTGTTTTGGTGGATGGGGATACGGTTTCGGTCAGCAATATAAACCGTCAGATTTTTGCCTTGCACAATACTGTCGGCAGGTTTAAAACCGAGGTCGCCGCCGAACGTATAAAAGCAATTAACCCCCACATATGTGCCGATGAACGCAATATTTTCTTTGATAATACTACGGAAAACGCCTTTGATTTCACGCTATACGACTATGTTGTCGACGCAATAGACAGCGTGCCTTCAAAGGTTCTTTTAGCTGTAAAATGCCATCGGGCGAATACTCCGATTATATCGTGTATGGGCACGGGCAACAAACTTAATCCTATGGGGTTCAAAGTGGCCGATATAAGTAAAACGTCGGTGTGTCCGCTTGCCAGAGTTATGCGCCGCGAACTGAAAGCGGCGGGGATAAACAAATTGAAAG
The DNA here is from genome assembly GCA_947053545.1 of uncultured Clostridia bacterium. Taxonomy (GTDB): domain Bacteria; phylum Bacillota; class Clostridia; order Christensenellales; family Borkfalkiaceae; genus Coproplasma. Next base: position 36,557 of record CAMRSY010000010.1, on the reverse strand, counting down.
CAGTGTATTCCGAAGAGCCGCCTGTCCGAATAAATACGGAAGAGGGGCGGCGCTGCGTGCCCGGTTCGGTTGCTTTCGTTCCGCCCGCCGCAGGGCTGTTAATTGCGGCCGAGGTGGTTAAAGACCTATTATAATATTTTTTCTTTTCGGCAATAATTCGCTTGATTTTTAATTGCCGCCGTCCTATAATAAAAATACGGAACTTTTGTTTGTATGGATAAAAAAGAATTTAAACTTCATTCGAAATTCAGCCCTACGGGCGACCAGCCCCAGGCTATAAAAAAGCTTGTCGAAGGGGTTAAGGACGGAATACGCACTCAGGTGCTTCTGGGCGTTACGGGCTCGGGCAAAACCTTTACAATGGCAAACGTTATTAAGGAGGTAAACCGCCCAGCGCTGGTAATTGCGCACAATAAAACGCTTGCCGCCCAGCTGTGTAACGAGTTTAAAGAATTTTTCCCCGAAAACAGGGTGGAATACTTCGTTTCGTATTACGACTACTATCAGCCCGAAAGTTACATTCCGTCAACCGATACCTATATCGAAAAGGATATGAGCTTAAACGACGAAATCGATAAACTGCGCAATTCGGCGACAAGTTCGCTAGGCGAGCGCGAAGACGTTATCGTCGTCGCCTCGGTTTCGTGTATTTACGGTTTGGGCGCTCCGGAAGAATATTTCCGCCTTGCGGTTTCTATGCGTCCGGGCGACGAGCTGAGCCGCGACGACCTGATACGGCGGCTAGTGGAAATTCAGTACCAGCGCAACGATACCGATTTTCACCGTTCGTGTTTTCGCGTGCGCGGCGACACTGTTGAAATTTTCCCCGCAAGCAATTCCGAGGTTGCAATACGCGTTGAGTTTTTCGGCGACGAAATAGAAAGAATATGCGAAGAGGACGCGCTGACGGGCAATATTTTATCGCAGCTTGCACACGTGCTTATATTTCCTGCCAGCCAGTACGCGGTTGGCAACGAAAAGATGCAGAGCGCGCTTTCTATGATAGAGTGCGATATGAATAACGAGGTGAAAGCCTTCCGCGACGAAGGTAAGCTTCTGGAAGCGCAGCGGCTGGAACAGCGCACGCGTTACGACCTTGAAATGATGCGCGAAATAGGTTATTGCAGCGGCGTTGAAAACTATTCCCGATACTTTGACGGCCGCGCCCCCGGAGAGCCGTCGTTTACGCTTTTAGACTATTTCCCCGCGGGTAAATTTCTTGTTTTTATCGATGAAAGTCATATGACATTACCGCAAATCCGCGCAATGTACCACGGTGACCGTTCACGCAAGGACAATCTTGTCGGATACGGATTCCGCCTGAAATCGGCATACGACAACCGTCCTTTGACGTTTGAAGAATTCGATGAACGCGTACCGCAGTTAATTTGCGTTTCGGCAACCCCCGCTCCGTACGAAACAGAGCAGTCGGGGCAGACGGTAGAACAGCTTATCCGCCCCACGGGGCTTCTGGACCCCGAGGTTGCCATACGGCCGACGAAAAACCAGATAGACGACTTGCTGGGCGAAATAAACGCTGTGGTAGGCGGCGGTGGCAAAGTGCTTGTAACCACTATGACAAAGCGTATGGCCGAAAATTTAACCGACTATCTGAAAGAGCACGGTAAACGCGTGCGGTATATGCATTCCGATATAGACGCGCTGGAGCGTATAGATATAATTAACGGCTTGCGCGGCGACGAGTTCGACGTGCTGTGCGGCATAAACCTTTTAAGGGAAGGGCTTGACTTGCCCGAGGTTAAACTGGTTGCCATATTAGACGCGGACAAGGAGGGGTTTTTGCGCAGCGAAACAGCGCTTGTGCAGACAATAGGGCGCGCCGCGCGAAATTCGGAAGGCAGGGTAATAATGTATGCCGACGTAATTACCGGCAGTATGCGCCGCGCAATCGACGAAACCCAACGCCGCCGCAAAATTCAGCAGGAATATAATCTGGCACACGGCATCGTTCCGAAAACGATTATTAAAGAAAATAAAATCACTTTGGGCATAACAAGTAAAAAGGCCGCGGGTGACGACATAAAACTTGCGGATATCCCCGCAGAAATAGAAAAATTAAAGGGGCTTATGAAAGTTGCATCCGCCCAGCTCGATTTCGAGCGGGCAATAGAAATCCGCGATACGATTTCGGGTTTAAGAAAAAAACTTTTGAAGGCTAAAAAATCGTAATAGTTTACAAACGTTAAACGGCTTAAAAAATAAGTTCGTGCAAGCGCCGCGCGGGAAAGCGTCGGCGGAAAAGGTACATATGAAAGAAGAAATTTTCGTAAAAGGCGCAAAGGAAAATAATTTAAAAAATATCGACGTGCACATTCCCCGCAACTCCTTAACGGTGTTTACGGGGCTTTCAGGCAGCGGAAAATCAACGCTTGCATTCGATACGATTTTTGCCGAAGGGCAAAGGCGGTATATCGAAAGTCTGTCTTCTTACGCGCGTCAGTTTCTAGGGCAGATGGAAAAACCCGACGTCGAGCTTATAGACGGTTTGTCGCCCGCAATTTCTATCGACCAGAAAACCACGTCGCACAACCCGCGTTCCACTGTGGGCACGGTAACCGAAATTTACGATTATTTCCGTCTGCTGTTCGCCCGCGTAGGTATACCCCATTGCCCCGAATGCGGTAGAGAAATACGCCGGCAGTCGGTTGACGAAATTGCCGATAAAATTATGCTGTTGCCCGCCGGCAGTAAAATTATGGTCGAGGCGCCCGTTGTCCGCGGTAAAAAGGGCGAGTTTGTAAAAGAGCTTGCTTCCTACAAAAAAAGCGGCTACGGCAGGGTTAAAATCGACGGCTCGCTCTACGACTTGCAGGAAGATATCCGTCTTGAAAAAAATATCCGTCACAATATTTCGGTGGTGGTGGACAGGCTTATCGTCAAAGAAGGCGTAATAAAACGTTTAACCGACAGTTTGGAAAGCGCGTTGAAGCTTGCCGACGGGCTTGTACTTATAGACTGCGAAGGAAGTGAAGAGCTGTATTCAACAAAATATGCCTGTCCCGACTGCGGCATATCTATCGAGGAAATTGAGCCGCGTCTTTTTTCGTTCAATACGCCGTGGGGCGCGTGTCCCGAGTGTTCGGGCTTGGGTTTTAAACAGGCGGTAGACCCTGAACTGATCTGCCCTGATAAAACCAAATCGCTGCGCGACGGAGCAATTAAAATAAGCGGATGGAATTTGGACAGTTCGGCAATAACGCAGATGAATTTAAATTCGCTTGCAAAAGTTTACGGCTTTTCTTTGGACGTGCCGGTAAAGGATTTGCCGGAAGATATTTACAATATGCTTATGTACGGCAACGGCGGCGAACGGATAGATATGGAGTACAACGCCTACCATTTTTCGGGCAGTTACAAAAAATCGTGGGAAGGGTTTGTAACCAATCTGCAGCGCCGTTACGAGCAAACGTCGTCCGACAGCGTAAAGTGGGATATCGAAAAGTATATGCGTACGTCCGATTGTCCTTGCTGTCACGGAAAAAGGCTTAAAAAAGAGGCGCTTGCGGTTACCGTTGGCGGCAAAAATATAGCGGATATATGCAATATGTCCGTCGAGGAAATTCACGCGTTTTCCGATTTTTCGTTTTTTAACAAAACCGAGCACATGATAGCCGACAATATTGTCAAGGAAATAAACAACCGTATTTCTTTTCTCGAAAACGTAGGGTTGGGGTATCTTACGCTGTCGCGTTCCGCCGCTACCCTTTCCGGCGGCGAAAGTCAGCGCATACGCCTTGCCACGCAGATAGGCAGCGCGCTAACTGGCGTGCTTTATATTCTCGACGAGCCGTCTATAGGTCTGCACCAGCGCGATAATCAAAAGCTTTTGGGTTCGTTGCAGGGCTTGCGCGATATCGGCAATACGCTTATTGTTGTTGAGCACGATGAGGATACTATCAAAGCCGCGGATTACATTGTGGATATAGGTCCTAAGGCGGGCGTTCACGGCGGCGAGGTTGTGGCTTGCGGCACGCAGGAAGATATTATGGCGCAGCCGCTATCAATTACTGGCGACTATCTTGCAGGGCGCAGAAAAATTGCCGTTCCCGCAAGGAGAGCGGTGCCCGACGGCAGATTTTTTACGGTTAACGGCTGTCGCCAAAATAACTTAAAAGGTATAAACGTAAGTTTCCCCGTGGGGCTTATTACAGCCGTTACAGGCGTTTCCGGCTCGGGCAAATCCAGCTTGGTAAACGAAATAGTTTATCCCTATCTCGCCAACAAATTAAACGGCGCGCGCAAACCTGCCGGCAATGCCGAAAGCTATGAGGGGATAGAATATTTCGATAAAGTTATAGCTATCGACCAGCAGCCGATAGGTAGAACGCCGCGCAGCAATCCCGCAACCTACACGGGCGTATTTACTATGATACGCGATCTGTTTGCGGCTACGCCCGACGCAAAAGAACGCGGTTACAAGAGCGGCAGGTTTTCTTTCAACGTTGCGGGCGGCAGGTGCGAACACTGTCAGGGCGACGGAATTTTGCAGATAGCCATGCATTTTCTTCCCGATATTTTCGTCCCTTGCGAGGTGTGCGGAGGTAAACGTTACAACCGCGAAACTCTTGAGGTTAAGTATAAGGGCAAGTCTATTTCCGACGTGCTTGAAATGACGGTGGAGGAGGCGGCGAATTTCTTCGAACCCGTTTCGTCTATTTACAACAAGCTTAAAACGTTAGTCGACGTCGGGCTGGGTTATATAAAACTGGGTCAAAGCGCAACCACGCTTTCCGGCGGCGAAGCGCAGAGGGTAAAGCTTGCAACCGAACTAAGCAAGCGCGGAACGGGCAAAACCGTTTACATTCTCGACGAGCCTACTACGGGGTTGCACACGTACGACGTCGATAAGCTTGTGGGTATACTTGCTCGCCTGCGCGACGGCGGCAACACGGTAATTGTTATTGAGCACAATCTCGACGTAATCAAAACCAGCGACTGGTTAATCGATTTGGGACCCGAAGGCGGGGACAGGGGCGGCACGCTTATTGCCTGCGGTTCGCCCGAAACGATAGCGGAGTGCGAAAGCAGTTACACGGGGCAGTTTTTAAAAGACGTACTAAAGGCTTAAAATAAGGCATTTCAAAGGGGCGGAGCAACATTCGGTTGCTCCGCCCCTTAACAATTTTGCGCGCATACGAATACTTTGTTAGTACCTGAAAATTTAAAGGAAGTGCCTAAATTATGCCTAAACCGCTCATTGCAGAAGGGGCTTATCCCTCGCTTAAAGACCTACAGTGCGACCCGTACGCAGCGCGCATAATCTCTACCGCTTATGCCACTTCGTCGGGCGAATTAAACGCTTCGTTGCAGTATATATACCACTCAATCAGTTTTTTATGCGCAGAAGACGAGAAGCGCGCAGAGCTTCTTAAAAGCATTGCCGTGGCAGAAATGATTCATTTGCATCTGTTGGGCGAAGCGCTTTCGCGTTTAGGCTCGACGCCTGTGTACAGCTTCGCGCCGCCGGCACATTATAATTTTTATTCAACTAAATTCGTTGCCTACTCGCGTACGTTAAGGAATATGCTGGAGGATGACATTATGGGTGAAAAATACGCGATTTACGGCTACGAGCGTATGCTACCTAGGCTGAAAAACGACACTTTGCGTTCGCTTATATGTCGGATTTTAGACGACGAACATCTGCATTTGCAGCACCTTAAATCAAGCTTGGAGGGGCTTTCCTATTGACATAACCGCCAATAAGATGTAAAATTACACTATGCAAAAATACGACGTAGCCATAATCGGCGGCGGGGCTTCAGGTCTCGCCTGCGCGGTAGGCATAAAGGAACGCGATAAAAATTTATCGGTTGTAATATTGGAAAAAGGCGAGCGTGCGGGCAGAAAAATCGCAGCCTCCGGCAACGGACAGGGCAACGTTTCAAACGTCGATTTAAGCGCTTCGCACTATCATGGAAGCGGCGCTTTTCTTGCCGAAAAACTGTGCTGCTCGGGGCTTTACAATCCGCTTGAGCTGTTCGATTTTTTGTTTATAAACGATAAATTGGGGCGCATATATCCCGCAGGTAAGCAGGGTTCGGCGCTTTCCGACTGCCTTTTGAAAAAGGTAAAAGAAGCGGGCGTCGACCTTGTTTTGTCAACCTCGGTCGAGTCGGTTGAAAGGGGCTATAAACTTTCTCTTTCCGACGGCAATACAATACTTGCCGACCGCTTGGTTATGTCCGCTGGCGGCGCGGCGCAAAAACAGTTCGGTACCGACGGCAGCGCATATAATCTTGTAAAAAGTCTGGGTCACACGGTAACGCCCGTCAGTCCTTCGCTTGTTCAGCTTAGGTGCGATACCCGCCATATCAAAACGTTAAAGGGGATTCGCGCCGAATGTAAAGTAACGGCGTACGGCGCGGACGGAAAAATTTTGGGCGTGGCAGAAGGCGACGTAATTTTTACCGATTACGGCGTGTCGGGCAATGCGGTTTTTTATGTATCGGCTTATTGCTCGGGCGAGGAAAACGTTACTCTTTCGCTTGAGTTTCTTCCCGAAATTTCCGTCGGGCAAATAGAAAACGACGTGCGCAATAAAATAGAAAAGGGGTATCCGCAGTCCGAATTGCTGTGCGGCACTTTGCACAATCAGCTGGGCAGGGCGATAATGCGCCGTTGCGGCGGATGCGACCCGCGCACAGTTGCGCAAACGGTAAAAAATTTCACGCTGAAAGCGGAAGGCAGCTTGGGGTTTGATTACGCTCAGGTTACCAGGGGCGGCGTGCCCGCTTGCGAGGTTGACGAAAATCTGCAAAGCAGGCTTGCGCCAAATTTGTATTTCGCTGGCGAAATTTTAGACGTCGACGGCGACTGCGGCGGTTACAATCTCACCTGGGCTTTTTGCAGCGGAATGCACGCGGCGAAGAGCATAGTAAATTCTTTCGATACCGATGATTAAGCGTTTGGACAACGTAAAACTTTCACCCGACCGCCCCGAAAGCGAGCTTATTAAAATCGCCGAAAAGCGGCTGGGCGCCAAAGTAAAATATTTTAAAATTTTAAAAAAATCGCTTGACGCCCGCGACAGGCGCAACCTTTTCTGGGTTTATTCGATAGCGTTTTCCGCAGGAGAGGAACGGGAGAAGCCGCACGTGTTCGGGCGCGTTAAAAACCCGCCGCCAGTCGCCGTTATAGGCGCGGGCCCCGCGGGGCTTTTTTGTGCCATCAGGTTAATCGACCGCGGTTTTGCCCCCGTGATAATCGAGCGCGGCGGAGCAGTGGAAGACAGAAGGGAAAGCTGTCTTAAATTTTTCGGCGGCGGCGCGCTCAACACAGAAAACAACGTTCAGTTCGGCGAGGGCGGCGCGGGCGCGTTTTCGGACGGAAAACTCAACACGCGCACCAAAGACGGATACAACCGCGACGTGCTGGAAGGTTTTGTGAAATTCGGCGCCCCCGAAGATATTCTGTATATAAACAAACCCCACGTCGGCAGCGACAGGCTGTACGGCGTTTTGCGGAATATGCGCGCTTACGTTACCGCCAACGGCGGAACTTACCTTTTCGATACCAAGCTTACAAAAATAAAATCTGACGGCGGCTGTCTTAAGTCGCTGATACTTGAAAATGTGAAAAGCGGCGCAGAGAGCGAACTGCCTGTTGCCGCCGCGGTGCTTGCCGTGGGGCATTCCGCCCGAGATACTTACGAAATGTTAAACGCCGAAGGCGTGTTTATGCAACCGCGCGATTTTGCCGTGGGCGTGCGAATCGAGCATCTGTCCCGCGATATAAGTTACGCTCAGTACGGCGAAAGCTGCCGTTTGTTGCCTGCCGCCGATTACCAGCTTGTCAGCCACGCGCACGAGCGCACCGTTTTTACGTTTTGTATGTGCCCGGGAGGGGTTGTCATTCCTGCTGCCAGCGAGCGGGGCGGAGTGGTTGTAAACGGTATGAGCAACCGCGCCCGCGACGGCATAAATTCCAATTCTGCGCTTATGGTACAGTGCAACCGTTCGGATTTCGGCGGCGAAGACCTGTTTGCCGGGGTGCGTTTTCAGCGCGAGATCGAGCGGAAAGCTTTCGAGTACGGCGGGGGTGATTTCCGCGCGCCCTGTCAGCTTTACAAAGATTTTTCTTCGGACAGGCTTTCGCAGGGGTTCGGGGAAGTTAAACCCACGTATGCGGCGGGCGTAAGTTTTGCTCCGCTAGACAAAGTTCTTCCTGCGTTTGCGGTAAGCGCGCTTAAGGCGGCGATTCCCGATATGGCAAAACGTTTAAAGTGCTTCGACAGCGGTTCCGCGTTGCTTACGGGCGCCGAAACGAGATTTTCTTCGCCTGTAAAAATTGTGCGCGGCGATGATATGCAAAGCGTATCTGTTAAAAATTTATATCCCTGCGGCGAAGGCAGCGGTTACAGTGGCGGCATAACTTCTTCCGCGGCTGACGGAATAAGGGCGGCGGAAACGCTGTACGCGCGTTTTTGCGGCGATTAAAGTTAATTTAAACTTTTGTTTGTTAAAAGTTAACCGTAAAATCATTTTAAATTCATACAGATTACACATTCGGCGGATATAATCATCTTGCAAAGCGGAGGAAAATCCGTCAGGCATAAATTTACACACTCTAACTTTTTTCATATTCTCTCTTATTGAAAAGGCGCGTGCCGTGCGGCACGCGCCTTTTCTTTGTTCCGCTTTAAAGGCCTTTAAACGCCGCACGCCGCATAAGGTAAATTTAGCTAAAAAATACATTTTTTTGTTTGTAAAAAAATATGCATTATATATATTGACACACACGCGGGCACGGGTGTATAATGCAATGTGTAATTATAATTAAAATTCCGCCTTTTACGTGCGCGTACACATATGCGCAGGCAAGGCATCGGAGATATAATGGCTGCATTAAAATACGAACGGTTTATAGTGAAAATGTCTACGGAGCAAAAGGTCAGGCTTATAACCTCGACCGAATTTTTCAAAAGCTCGTCCGTAGGCAGCTATGAATTTCCGGTTTTCGAAATTAAAAACCAACCCTTCGACGAAAGCTGTAAGGGGGTGCGCGTAACGCATTTTCCCTGCGACGCGGCTCTTGCCTGTTCCTGGAACGGTGACCTCATAGAAAGGGTTTATGCGGCTGTGGGCGAAGAGGCGTACGCAAAAAACAGCTTTGCGTACTTTAACTGTACAAACGGAAAAGCAAGCGGATCGATAACTACCGACCCCTGCGTGCTGGCCCGTTTTCTTGCCGAAAAGACGGGCGGATTGAGGCGCGGCGGAGCTAATGTAAATTTCGAGGACGACGGTTCGGACGATTTCGACGAAAGTATAGTAAGGCGGGAAATCAGAGATTACGTTTTAAATACCGCGGCGCCCGGGTCGGTAATTTTTTCCGACGTTGCCGAAGCGGAAACGGCGGTTAAAAGATTTAAATACCGCGACCTTGTATTCGGAACCGCTTCGTCGGTAGAGGAAGCACTCGACTTTTTGTACTGCGGCGCTTCGTTCGTGTTTCTCACCGACGATATTACCGACGCGCTTGCAAACAAGCTTAAAACGCTTACGGAAGGGTATAAGCAGGCGCACGCGCGTTTTGTTAACGACAAGATGACGGAAAGCAATTTTGCGCGTCTGGTGCGCAATTTCAAAATTTTCGACGGCGAAATTTTGGACAGGGCGTGCGATAAAATAATAGACGTAATTTTCGGAATGCAGAGCGCGAAGGACAATCCGCCTGAAGGTTTTGCCTCGCTAAGAAAGGACGAAACGGCAAATTTCGACGAAATAAACCATAACGAGCTTGCGGCCGAAGCGGCAAGGCAGTCGGCGGTATTGCTTAAAAACGAGGGCGGTTTACTGCCTGTCTCGCGCAATATGAAAATAGCCGTTATGGGCGAATACGCCAAGGACTTAAGCTATCAGCGCAAATATTATCCTACGTCGGCTACGTCGGAAAAACTGCCTTTCGACGCTGTAAACGATTACGAACTCGATACCGTTGGGTTTGCTCTCGGCTACGCCAAAGGCGAGCGCGGCAGAAGCGATTTAATAGACCACGCTCTTTTGTTGAGCAATAACGCCGACTGCATAATTTTATACCTTTCCGCTCCTGTCGGCGCCGACAGGCTGCCTGCCGAGCAGATGGAACTGCTTAACGCGATTTCCGGCAGGCACGCAAAAATAGCGGCGGTGGTTTCGTGCGGAAAAAATATCGATATGGGTTTTGCCGACAAATGCGACGCCGTGCTTTTAACGTATGCCGCAGGTCAGGGCGGTACGGTTGCCGCGCTTGATATTTTAACCGGCGAAGCGTCGCCTTCGGGAAAACTTGCCTCCGCCGCGGGGATAACGGGCGAGGGCGGATTTATTGAAAAATATCCGTTCGGGTTCGGTCTTTCTTACACGTCGTTCGAGTATTCCAACCTTAAAGTTAACGAAAGCGGAGTAAGTTTCACTGTGCGAAATACCGGCGCGTACGACGGCTATGCCGTTCCCCGTATGTTCGTAAGAAAAAAGAACACAAAATCTTCTTTCATCAACAAAACCATGAAGGGCTTTGCCAAGGTTTTCGTAAGTAAGGGCGATGCGGTAAACGTAAAAATTCCTTTCGACGAAACGACGTTCAGCCAGTATTCGCAGGTAAAGGGGTATTTTGTCGAGGGCGGACTTTACACCGTATCGGTAGGCGACAGTGAAGAAAGCGATAAACTTTCGGGCATAATGATGCTTAAAGACTACGACGAAAAGTACAAGTTCGAAAACACGGTTGCCGAAACCTCGTCCGACCTGTCTAAAATCGATTTCAGCGAAAGCAATCTTCCGCCGGACGTGAAGGCGGCGCGCAGACAGTTGCCGTTTGCTCTTAAAATAACGCTTGCCGTAATTTTTGCCCTGTATGTCGACGCGATACTCATATTTTTTGCGGTGGGAAACGCAATAAGCCGCAAAGATTTGTTGTTTTACGTAATAATCGCCGTCGTCGCGCTTGTGGTAAACGGTTTGGTTATCGCTTATGCGGGTATTGTAAGCACGCGCCGAAAAGGTCAGAAATATCTGCATCCCAATGTCGTGTTGACAGATATGCTTGACAACGTGGGTGAATTTACCGAAATAGCAAAAGTAAAATACAAACAGCCTGTCGAGGAAGAGGCGGCCGGTCAAACGGAAAAAATCGAAGAGCAGACCGAGGCCGAGCAGGAAGCGCAGGCGCTTGCAGCCACATACGAGGTAAATTTCAACGAAACCGAGGTTGCGGATATGGCGCTTGCGGATAAAGCGTCTTTCGGCGAGCTGTGCAGAAATCTTCGCAATTTCGCAATGCACAGGGGGATAAATCTCGAAATTACGTCAGCCCGCGCGCTTGTCGCTGCAATCGCGTCTTGCAAGCTTGTATTTTTGACTTCGAAAAATGCCGAATTGCTGCCGAAATTCGTTAAAATTTTAAACGAATATTACGGTAACGAAACGCCTGTAAGGGCAGAAGACGAATGGAGCGCTCTTTCCGATTTGCTGTGGGAAGAGGGCGACGGAAAATATGTCCTTTCTGCATTTTCTAACGCGGTTTACGGCGCTCACAAATCGCGCGAGCAAGAGCGGGTTACCGTAATCGAAAACGTTAACATAAACAATCTGGGCAGCTACTTTTTCAATTTTCTGGAATTTGCCAATCACCCTACGGAGCAGTTTGTAATAAACTTTAACGAGGAAACGTCGTTCAGTCTGCCCGAAAATCTTACTTACGTGCTGGTACCTAAGGACGGTTTTATCGATATGCTGCCCGCGGAAATTCTTAACGCGGCGCTGGTTGCCGAGGTTATGCTTTCGGAAACCACGGTTCAGGACGGCGAAGAGGCGGAGCCGAAAATTATTTCGCACGAAGATTTTCTTTTAATGCTTTCGGAGGCTAAGGAAGAGCACTTTGTTTCCGAACGAATCTGGAAAAAGGTTGACGCGCTTACGGAAACGTTGGGCGCAAACGAACGCTTTGCAATAGGAAACAAAAATATAATTCAGTGCGAAAGTTTTACGTCGGTAATGCTTGCTTGCGGCGCCGACGAGCCCGAAGCGGTTACAAATATGTTTTTAGCAAAACTGTCGTACATACTTAAAAACACGCGTATGTTCAGGCAGGACGGCGGCGACAAAGCGGTATTTGCAATCGTTGAAAAACTGTTTGCCGACGAAGAGCTTACAAAAATAAAGCGTTCGCTTACCAAATATACGCGCATTGCTGAAACGCAGCCGTCTACGGTTGAAAGCGGGGGGTCCGCGGGCGAAACTGTTACGGCGGCGGACGAAAATATAAGCGAGGAAGAAAAACGCACGCAAGACGGCGATTTCGGGCAGCGCGCTGATAATGGGAACGAACAAACGGCGGAAAGTTTAAGCGGGCAAGCGGAAAACGGTAATGCCGGCGTTCCGGAACAGCAAGTTTCAGGCGTGCCCGAAACAGCGGTAGGCGGTCAGAATGAAAACGGCGGGGAGGAATTATGACGTATAGCAATTTTCTTGCGGCGGACGAATTCTTCAAACAGCTTATGTCCGCGCTTACAAGCAAAGTGGCTTTAATAATTTATATTTCGCTTATTCTGGTGCTAATAGTTGTGCTTGCCGTAAGGGTTATTCTCGGCGAGCAGGAACGCGCCGAACAGCACAGGCAGAAAAAACGTATTAAAGAGGAGGCGGCTCAGGAAGCCGTAATCGAAAGCGTATCCAAAAAAATGGATAAACATTTCGAAAGAATAGGCGGTGATTTAAACTACGTAAAGCGCAACCTTGCCAATTCTTCCGGTTATCCCGCCCCCGTTCGTTCGATGGCGCAGCAGGCGGCTTCGGCGTCTGACGGCCCGCACGCAGGCAATGGCGGGCAAGCCGGCGAAAACGAAGAAGGATCGCGATTTTACATGTTAACGCAGATAGACAGGGAATACGAAAACTACGTAAAGCCGGAGTATGACGACAGGATAGGACTGAAAGAGCTGTGCGAAGATTTCAGGAACTATTCTGCAGGGGAACTGCATCTGTATTACGATATCGAGGATATAAGGCGGTTTATCGGCGGTCTGTCGGTAACCAAGCTAATAATTCTGCAGGGAATGTCGGGAACGGGAAAAACGTCGCTTGCGTACGCGTTCGGGGAATATCTGGACAACAAGACGGTTGTTGTGCCGATACAGCCGATGTGGAAAGAGAGGACTGATCTGCTGGGATATTACAACGAGTTTACGAGACGGTTCAACGAAACGACGCTGTTGTATAAGATGTACGAGGCGAACAACAACGAAGAGATATACATAACGGTTCTCGACGAAATGAACATAGCGAGGGTAGAGTATTACTTTGCGGAGTTTTTATCGCTATTGGAAATACCGAACGCGGACGGACGGAATTTAGACGTAGTAGCGGACAGATGGGAAGACGACCCGAAACTGTTGCAGAGCAACGGAAAGATGAAGTTGCCGACAAACATGTGGTTTATAGGAACGGCGAACAACGACGACAGTACGTTCAGTATATCGGATAAGGTATACGACCGAGCGATGGTAATAAATTTAGACAAGAAGGCAACGCCGTTCGAGGCGGAGGGCAGGAAGAGGAAGATATCGGCAACGCACCTGCAGGAGTTGATGGACAGGGCGCAGCGGGAATACGCGATAAGCGACAGGAATTTAAGAAGGCTGAAGAAGCTGGACGAATATATGATAAAAACGTTTCATATAACGTTCGGAAACCGAATAATGAAGCAGATAAAATGTTACGTGCCGGTACTGGTAGCGTGCGGAGGAACAGAGGTAGAGGCATTGGACGACATACTGGCGAGGAAGATATTCCGCAAGCTGGAAAGCAAGAATCCTGTATACGTCAAGCAGATGGCTGACAACGTATGCGATTGTCTGGACGAACTGTTCGGCGAAAACAAGCTTGAACTGTGTAAAGAGACCATACGGCTGATAGAACAAAACGTATAAATCATTTCAAAAATTACTCTCTCTTCTTTTGGGTGACAGATGGAAAATTTAGATTTTTATTATCGCGCGTTTAAAGATTACCGCAAGGAAACCGTAAAATCCAACGTATGCGAAAAGGAAAAGCGCGCGGTTGCGGAAACCGATACCGAGCGGGACAAACTGCAATCAACTAAATACATTGTCACGGTAGAGGAAGACTGGATTAAGGCAATCGAGGACGGACTCAAATTCGTCGAGCAGGCGGTTGCGGAGGAGCGGCAGTTTATACGTACCAACGGCGAAGTTGTTCCTATAGAAAAGATACGAAAAATATCCAAAGACACGGTTGTGCACCTTGCAAAGCACAGCGATATGATAACCCATATACCCGAAGACGAGGACGCTACAATAGTGCCCGACCAGCTTTATATGGTGGAAAAACTTTCCGATTTCGCGGTGTACGAAAACAGATTTTTATATATGATGCTGTGCTACCTTAAAAATTTTATCGAGTACAGGCTGGAAAAAATAGACAATCTGCGGCGTTCGTACGTCGGCGATATGAGTATAGATAAAAAAGTGGTTGCAAAAAAACGCACGCTTAAAATAGAGATGCGCGTGCTGGAGGAGCGGTCGGACAATCCTTATCCCATACCCGACGGCGAGTGTGAAAAGCGTGTGCGCCGCATAAGCGACTGCCGCGAAATAATAAACGCGCTTTTAAATACCGACCTAATGCAGCAGGTTGCAAAAACGCCGATGATTAAACCGCCTATAGTTAAAACCAACGTTTTAAAGATGAACAACAACTTTAAAAACGCGCTGGCGCTGTACGACTTTATCGCGTCGTATAAAGGAGACGGTTTTTCGTCAGAGCAGGTAACGCTCGATTTTGCGCCCTATTCCGAATTTTTGAGCGACGAAATAGCCGAGGCTGCAAATTTAATGTCTTTCGTGGCATACAAAGCGGGAAACAAATTAGAAGAAACTTTAGAACTCAACTACCGCGAAGAGGAGCGCAGACGTAAGGAAGAAGCCGAGCAAAAGCTTATACAAAACTTAAACAGGCTTAAAAAGCGCGCTTCCGAGTCGGGAAAAAGTCTGGAAGAGTATATGCTGGTTTTGGAAAGGCGCAACCGTCACCTCGAAAAAGACAGTGAGGAGCTTGCCAATGTGCGGTTGCAGCTCGAACAGCTTTTAAAGGAAATCGAAGGATTAAATTCAGAAAAAGACGAACTTAACAGGCGTGTGGACGAACTAAGGCGGACAGTAGAACAGAAGGAAGAGGAAATAAACGAATTAAAGCAAAAATACATCGAAGATATCGCCGCGCTTAAAAACGAGCATACGTCGGCTATCGCAAAATTAAAGGACGATAAAGACGGCGAAATAGCGGCGCTTAATGCGGAGTTTACCGAAAAATTTACGTATACAGTAGACGGATACGAAAATAAAGTTGCCGAACTTACGGGCGAAATAGTCGCCGCCAACGCAAAGTATCAGTCGGCATTGGACGAGTGCGACAGACGCATTGCGGATATGCAGTTTAAAATGACCGACTACGATAACGAGAAAAAGCGCCTTGAAGACGCATTGGACGCAAAACTAAAGGACGTAGAGCAGCGTTGCGCCGATACTGTGAAAAGCGAACAGACAAAATCCGAGGCGCTTAAAATGCAGTACGAAAAGCAGTTTGCCGAACTTAAAGAAGAGGCGGCGCTCGCGCGCGGCGAACTTGACGGAATACGCATTCAGCAGGGAAAACTTACTCCGTCAACCGAATATACCTCGCGCGAGAGATTTACCGAACTGGAAAAGGAATACGAAGCTTTTCAGAAATTTTTTAAAAAGCAGTGGGAGTTCACAAAAAAAGAAATTCGTAAAACCATTCTCTGGACTAAGGAAGAAAAGAAAAAACGCGACGGTAATTGAGCGCGTTAAACGCATAAACGTTTAAAGGAATGCTATGAAAAAAAGGGACGAAAACAGCGGAAAAAACAGTATAAAACTGCTTATGCCGATATTGCTTATTATCGGTCTTTTCGTGTTGCTAATCGCGGCGGTTATAGCCTTTATCGCTTCGGGCGACAGATTGCCCTTAATGAGTTCCAACCTTAAATATCTTATTTTAGCATTCATAATTCTTCTTCCTTTGTTGCTGTTGTTTTTAATTCTGGCAACAGTTTGCAATTCGAAATTAAACGTCAGACCCGACTATTTCGGCGTGGATTTCAAAAAGATGGACAGGGAACGCCCCAAATTACAGAATATAGATAATTACAATCCGGGTGAATCGAAAGCTGCGGTACCCAACGCCGGCTCTTTCGCGTACAAATCGCACGCGTCCGCAACAGCGGAAAAGCGTGAAAATAACACGGCCGGCGAAAACGAAGAAGGATCGCGATTTTACATGTTAACGCAGATAGACAGGGAATACGAAAACTACGTAAAGCCGGAGTATGACGACAGGATAGGACTGAAAGAGCTGTGCGAAGATTTCAGGAACTATTCTGCAGGGGAACTGCATCTGTATTACGATATCGAGGATATAAGGCGGTTTATCGGCGGTCTGTCGGTAACCAAGCTAATAATTCTGCAGGGAATGTCGGGAACGGGAAAAACGTCGCTTGCGTACGCGTTCGGGGAATATCTGGACAACAAGACGGTTGTTGTGCCGATACAGCCGATGTGGAAAGAGAGGACTGATCTGCTGGGATATTACAACGAGTTTACGAGACGGTTCAACGAAACGACGCTGTTGTATAAGATGTACGAGGCGAACAACAACGAAGAGATATACATAACGGTTCTCGACGAAATGAACATAGCGAGGGTAGAGTATTACTTTGCGGAGTTTTTATCGCTATTGGAAATACCGAACGCGGACGGACGGAATTTAGACGTAGTAGCGGACAGATGGGAAGACGACCCGAAACTGTTGCAGAGCAACGGAAAGATGAAGTTGCCGACAAACATGTGGTTTATAGGAACGGCGAACAACGACGACAGTACGTTCAGTATATCGGATAAGGTATACGACCGAGCGATGGTAATAAATTTAGACAAGAAGGCAACGCCGTTCGAGGCGGAGGGCAGGAAGAGGAAGATATCGGCAACGCACCTGCAGGAGTTGATGGACAGGGCGCAGCGGGAATACGCGATAAGCGACAGGAATTTAAGAAGGCTGAAGAAGCTGGACGAATATATGATAAAAACGTTTCATATAACGTTCGGAAACCGAATAATGAAGCAGATAAAATGTTACGTGCCGGTACTGGTAGCGTGCGGAGGAACAGAGGTAGAGGCATTGGACGACATACTGGCGAGGAAGATATTCCGCAAGCTGGAAAGCAAGAATCCTGTATACGTCAAGCAGATGGCTGACAACGTATGCGATTGTCTGGACGAACTGTTCGGCGAAAACAAGCTTGAACTGTGTAAAGAGACCATACGGCTGATAGAACAAAACGTATAAATCATTTCAAAAATTACTCTCTCTTCTTTTGGGTGACACAATGTCAAAGTTAAAAAAATCGATACTGATAATAGGAATACTTGTAGTAGCGGTAGCGGCGTCGCTCGGGACGGCGCTGGCGCTGTATGCGACGGGCTCTATGAAAACCGACCCTATAGAGCTTGTGTATGTGCTGCGAGGTAAAGAAAAGGTTTACGACGGAACACCGTTAACTCTTGACGACCCGTTAAACGACATCAGCCTGCAGAAAGGCAAACTGGCTGAAGGGCATATTGCAAAGTACGAATTTATCGGTTCGCAAACAAACGTAGGCACTACAATCAGCGACATGACGGTTAAAATTTACGATAAAGACGGTTTTAACGTTTCCGGCGATTATTCTATAAAGGTTACGGGCGCGCCGTTAACCGTCACGCAAAAATCTATAAGCGTGGATATGCCTTCGCAAAAGGTTGTATACAACGGCTCGAAAGTGCTGTTTTCAAAGTATGAAATAACCGAGGACAGCGAGGGGGATTTGTGCAGCGGGCATAAAATTTACGGCTCTACCGACGCGGAGCTTTTAAACGTTGGCGACACTCTGCCCGACGACTTAACTCCGCTTGTATTCGACGTAGCGGGCAATGACGTAACGGCAAACTATTCCATTGAATTTACGATGGGCGAAATAGAGGTGATTCCGCGGTATATTTCGGTTCGTCCAGTAACGTACGAAAAGGTTTACGACGGAACGGAGCTTATTGCCGACCAGATAGAGTTTCTGGAAGGAACGCTGGTTGAAGGGCAAATTGCAAGATTTAAAATAAACGAAGATTACGAAAACAAAATTTGCGACGCGGGCACGGTTGAAACGGGCATAACCGAAATTAAAATTTTCGATATATCTGGCGGCGAAGAGGTTGACGTTACCGAAAATTACGAAATAGATACATACGAAACGGGATTTTTAAAAGTTACGCCCCGCCTGCTTACGGTAACCGCAAAAAGCGCCGAATTTGTATATAACGGAACCGAGCAGTCGCTGACCGACGACGGCGAAGCGCTGTTTGTAGAAGGGCTTGCCGACGGCGAAGAACTTGTAAGTGTTTCCTATTCTGGCGCGCTTACCGACGTTGGAACGACGGAAAACACTATCATCGGCGTAATTTTAACCGGTAACGAAGACAATTACGAAAAGCATTTTATCGACGGAAAAATAACCGTTCTGCCTTTCGATCTTGAAATAAAAACCGGTTCGGCGGAAAAATATTACGACGGCGAACCGCTTACCGAGGGTGCGCTTGACATTACGCTTGCCCACGAAAAGCACAGAATTTTAATTAACGGCGACGGCGAGCTTCCGTCCTTAACCGACGCGGGTCAAATTTTAAACGATTACGAAATCGCCGTGCTGGACGGTGCAAATAACGAATGTACGCGTAACTATGCGCTTAAGTACGTTTACGGTACCCTTACGGTTAAAAAACTGCCGGTAAAAATTACTTTAAACGACAAGGAGCACGTTGAATACGACGGCGAAATACACACGCCCTATTTCGGTAGTTTGGAAGCGGGAAATTCGCAGTATTTCAAAGTCGAACCCGTTTTGGGTGAAAACGAAGAGGTGGGTGTATTCAACCTCGATTATTCGCATTTCGAGGCGGTTCCCGACGCAAGGGAAATGCGCAACGCCGGCGAATACCGCTATACGGTTAAATTCAAAGATAAAAAGCTGTACGATAACTATGTGCCTGAAATACCCGAATTCGGATATCTGACTATAGACCGCAAGGCGTTTACTTACGAAACGGGCACTCTTTCAAAGCCCTATTCTGGTAAGGCGCTTACCGACCCTTCGTACAGTTTAACGGGCGAAATAGTTTCGGGGCACACGATAGCCGGTCCTTTAACATACCCGTCCATAATAAACGCGGGCGAAATATTTAACGAGTACTCGATAACGGTTAAAGACGCAAACGGAGTTGACGCAACCGCAAACTATTCCGTAAGCTACACATACGGCAAACTCACGGTTGAAAAACTGCCTTTGTCGGTCGAACTTAAAAAATACGAAGACGCCGACGCGTTTACTTATTCGGGCAAAGCGGTTTCCATTAACGTAAACGACGCAATCGTTGCAATAACGACTACGGCGCAGGGCGTAACCGTTGCCGACGTTATCGACAGCGGCGATTTCACGGTTGTATGCGACGGCGAAATAATCGACGCGGGCGACGTTTATTCCTATACGGTAAAAATAACAGAAAAGGAATTTGCAAAAAACTTTGCTTTAACCGTTAAAGGCAATACTGCTAAAGTAGTGGTAAAAGCGTTGCCCGTAACCGTAACGTTAAAAGACGTAGAACGCACGTACAACGGTGCCGAACACATTATCGACGCTTATTCTTCCGTGCACGCCATATCCAACACTAAAACGGGGCTCACGCGCGACGACCTTGAGATTTCTTACGACGACCCTTCGGCAGAGCACATAAACGCTACGAACTATCCGTTTACCGTAAACGTCTGCGACGCGAAAAAGAAGAATTACGTTTTAACCGTAAACAATTTAAACGACCTTTCCCGCAATAAAGCGCTTCTTAAAATACTTAAATTCGAGGTAAACGTAACCACCGACACGCAGGTGTTCCAATATAACGGCGAAGAACAGTTCAGCGGAGTTTTCGTAAACGGCGCGCTGGCAAACTCTTCTCACAAAATAGCCGTTGCAACATTGCCTGCCGATATGCCTAAAGTATGCAACGTAGGCGAAGAGGCTGAAAACATTTTCGATTTGGCTATTACCGACGAAGCGGGAAATTCCGTCGGCGCAAACTATGCAATAAATCTTATTGCGGGCAAACTTTCAATAAAGCCCTGTCCCATAACCATAACCACGGGTTCGTCTGAAAGGGCGTTCAACGGAGAAGCGCTTACCGATTCCGAGGCTTCGGCAAATATTACGCTGTTCCGCAATCACGAAATAGTTGTGCCTTCCGAGGAAGATTTACCCTCGTTAACCTATGTGGGAACGCTTAAAAACGAATTTGAGTGCGATATTCAAACCGCCAACGGCGAACCTATTAGGGACAATTATTTAATTACGTATGTTTACGGTACATTAAGGGTAACCAAACTTTCCGTAACGCTAAAAACGGGCGACGCCGACAAAATATACGACGGCAGGCCGCTTTCGGCGGCTACTGCCGAAATATTGGATTTGCCCGACGAAATGTCGCTTAATTACAATGCTCGGCCGTCTGAAGGTTCAACCGAATTTTCAATAACCGACGTAGGTACGCACGAAAACAGGTTTGTATGCGCGGTTTACTCCAACGACGACACAGACGTAACCGAAAATTTTGAAATTTCGTACGTTTACGGAACCCTTAAAATAACTCCGTTGGCGGCAACGGTTTACTTAAACGATTTTTCCGACAGAGATTTATATAATATGGAATACGACGGTACGGCGAAAACGTTTAACGTAAGCGACGCAATCGAATATATTTTGGTAAACGGTAAACAGTATGTGCTGGACGGAGGAATAATCGACGAGGGAATATATTACGGACAGACCGACGAAGACGACGAGGACGGAATATCTTTCTCGGCGGCGGATTTCGAAATAGTTTATAAAACGCTTATACTCGACGCCGGTAATTACACCTATTCCGTAAAATTCACAAACGAAAAGTTTGCCGCTAATTTTATTCTCGAACAGGTTCAGCCTACGGTGCGGGTGACCAAAAAACAGATAACTTTAAATCTTAAAAGCTTTACCGAAGGCGACAGCCTCACTTTCGGCGGCGGGGTACAAACTCTTTCGCCGGAAGAAGCGGTTATAGATATACTCGATAACCAGTTGCAACCGGTTCCTTCCGATTTGATTTCCGCAAAAGATTTTACGGTAATTTACCCTACCGAACTGCGCAATGCGGGCAATTATAAATATAAGGTAAGGATAACTTACGATTACAAGGCTAAAAACTTTAACTTTACCGAAAAAGAAGGGGACGTAACGATAGATAAGCTAAACGTTACGCTTACGCTTAACGATATTGTTTACGAATATTCCGGCGGCGAATATGCGGTAAGCGCGGCAGACGCCGTAACGTTGAGGGGCACAAACCTTTTAAATTCTTCCGATTTCGTAATTTCAGTAACCGGCGGCGAAAAGCTGATTAATGCGGGCACATACGCGTATACGGCCGAACTGGCGGACAAAGCGTACGCCGCGAATTTCGTTTTTGCAACTGAGGAGGGCGAAATTCCCGAAGGTACCGTAGAAATAACCCCTATGGAAATAGCGGTTATGCTAAACGACCTTAATTACACTTATTGCGCGGAAATAATAAAAATAGACGGTGCAAAGGCGCTTGAAATTAGTTCGCCACTTGTTAAACCCGAAGATTTTACGTTCGCTGTTTTCAGCGACGGCGCGGAAGCCGAGTTGCTTAAATCGGGCGAATATTCCTATACCGTAACTTTAAACAACGGCAACTTTACTGTGGCGGGGTCGACCGACGGCGTGGTGGACGGCGGAACCGTTACGGTAAACAAACTGTCCGTAACCGTCACGTTAAATAATTTTGCCAAGGAATACGACGGCTCCGAATACGTTATTGTGCCCGAAACGGCAATTTATGCGGTAAGCGGCACTACGTTCGGCAAATACGATTTCAGCGTATCGTACGGCGACGGCGAAGCCGACCACTCAGCCGCCGGCGAATATTTCGTTAACGTTGCTCTGGCCGACGTTCACGCGGATAAACTTGACGACGTCGAGATAAACGCCGTTAACGGCAAAATTTCGATAAGCAAAAAAACCGTAACGGTTACCACGCAAACAAAATCGTTCGTTTACGACGGCAAAGAGCACAGCGCGGCAGAACCTGTATTGTCGGGTGCGCTGTACGGACATCGGGCGCAAGTTATATTAGACACCGTTGTTTCGGTTAAAGACGTGCTTGCCGAGCCTGCGTCGAATAACTGCGAGTATACAATAGTTTATACTTACACCGACGGCGACGGCAACGAAACCGAAATGGACGTGACCGAAAATTATAATATTTTGTATAACTACGGCACGCTTTCCGTAACCAGACGTCCGTTGAAAGTAACTACAGGTACGTCGGTAAAAGCTTACGACGGAGCCGAGTTATCCGACGCCACGTTAAGTTTCGAAGGGCTTGCCGAAGGTCATCAAATATTCGCGGCTGAAGATTTGCCTAACCTGATAAACGTGGGAAAGGTGGAAAACGCTTACATATGTAAGATAATGGAAGGTTTGCGCAACGTTACGGATAACTACGAGATAAGTTACGTATACGGCAATTTGGAAATTACGGCGGCGGAGGTTACGGTAACTCTTAAAAACGTAACTTTAACATATACCGGAAGAGATGCAGCCTTAACGTCCGACGACTTTATAGACGTTATCGCGTCCGATGCTGCGTTCGACGGCAGCGAGTTTGCGGTCGTAATAGACGGAGAGGCGGTTAACGCCGGGGAATATTTCTTTACGGTAAAATTCAAGTCGGAAGAGGAAGCCTCCAATTACAGCTTAAAAATAGCGGGGTCTAACGTTCTTACCATAAAAAAGGCAAATATTACCGTTAAACTGCAAAACGCATTAGGTAAAAAATACAGCGGCGTTGCGCAAACGGCAACGGTTGCCGACGTGCTGTCGGTAAGCGCAAATCCCGACGGATTAACCGCGGCAGATTTAACGTTTGTTTATCAAGTTGAAATGTTAAACGTAGGCGACTATACGTACGGCGTGCGCATAACCGACCGTACGTTAAGCGGAAATTACGAAGTTGCAACCGAGGGCGGCAATTATCAGATCGTGCCCGCCGAAGTTTCTGTTACGCTTAAAAATTATGCTGTAACTTACAACAACGCCAACCACGTAATAAATGTGTTCGACGCTGTCAAACTGCTTGAAGGCGACGGTGCCGCTCTGCTTTCAAAAAACGATTTCGCAGTAGTTTATACCGACGATTTGCACCTCGCCAACGACTGCCTCGAGCCGCTTAAGGCAGGTGAAATTTACGACGGCGAAACAAGGGTGATAGGTACCACAACGTATAAAGTGATAACCAAGTCGGTTTATACATACGGCATAGAGCTTAAAGATTTGGCTAAATCGGTTAATTTCGATATAACAATTAAGGAAGGCGGCGAGTTTAAAATAAACAAGCGCAAGCTTACTATAACGTTTGCCAACCTTGAAATGAGCAGACAGGATTTCGACGAGGGATACAACGGAGATTACGAAGAAAGTTTCGACGTAACTTATAATATTTCCGTATCCAATTTAACCCCGCTTGCCGACGGCGACAGCTTTGTTATAACAAGCGCCATTGCGGAAGGCGATGGAATAGGCAATCTTGAGCTGTACTCGATAGCCGAATACACTCTCAGCAACGAGGGCTGCTACGAATTTACGAATTTAGACGGTGTAAATCCCGTAACGGCAAAACTTAAAATTTATTAAAAAGTAAAAAAACAGGGCTGTAAAGACTGGTATTTTATGATTTCATACGATAATTATAAAAACCGAATAGAAAAACTGGCAAAAACCAAGCGCGTGCTGCATAAATTCAGGTTTCTGATATGCGGCGTGCTTGCTTTGCTTGTCGGCGGGTCGGTCGGGCTGATGGTGGCCAAGGGCGCATACATGTCCGACATGTCTTTATCAGCCCAAACAGTCAGTTTCAATCAGCCGTACGAGGTTACGCCGGCAAAGGCTTTCCTCGCTTCTCCCAGAGAACAGAAGGTAGAGTATTCGCTTGCAGGCAGCGGCGGCTGGACGACCGAAAAACCTGTAAAAGCAGGTAAGTACACGGCGCGTACGGTCACCAAAAAGGTAGTAGGTTACAGCTATTCTTCGCCCGTTGAATTTGAAATTCTTCCTATCGATGCCGAATTTACTATTACGGGAAGCAGCGTAGTATACGGCGACGTGCCCCGTTATTCGTTAACTCAGCTTGTTTCTGGGCACAGGGTAGACGATAATTCGCTGCAATTTGACTATGCCGACCCCGCGGCGGACGTAACCGAGGTGAATGCGGTTGAAAGTTCGCTTAAAATAGTCGACGGAAGCGGCGACGATTTCACATGTTGCTATAATGTTAAATTTAGCGGTAAAACGCTTTCGGTAAAGCAAAGAAGCCTTACGGTAAAGCCTGTCGCCGAGGAATTTACTTACGACGGCGTTTCGCATAAGTCGGAAAATGCTGTGACGGACGAAACGATAACGGGGCTTGCAAAAGGCGATGAAATTTCTGTTGTAACCTCGCTGTACGACGCCTCGGGTTCTGCCGTGTACGGCGCGGTAAACGCAGGCGGATATTTCGTAAGGTTAGAGCAGGTTAAAATTATGCACGGCGCAACCGACGTAACTTCGCGCTATAATTTAACCAGACTTACATCAACACTCACGATAAACAGACGTAAACTTGTTTTAACCACACATGATGCGGAAAAAATTTACGACGGCGCGCCTCTGGCAAGCGTAAAGTTCTTTGCGGAAAATCTTGTTAACGGGCACGTGGCAAACCCCGACTTATCGTCGATGCCCAATCCCGTAAACGTTGGTTTATATAAAAACGAATTTGGCGTTTACGTATTCGACGGCACAACCGACGTATCATCCAATTATTATATAGAGTGCGACGCGGGCACGCTTACCATTACGCCGCGCGCGATTACGGTTGCCACGGCAAACGATAATAAAATATACGACGGTACGCCAATTGAAAATTACGGGTTTACCACAAGCGAAACGCTTACAAAATTTTTATTTAATGCAAATGAAAATGTCAGGCAGAATACGATAGATGCCGGCGAATACCAAAACGAATTTGAAATAACCGCAACGCTTAACGGTTCGGACGTAACCGAAAATTTTGCGATAAACTACGTTTACGGCAAACTTACCGTTTATAAGCGCAGCTTAACTGTAACTACCGGAAGCGGCGAAAAAGTTTACGACGGCACAGCGCTAACCTGCAACGAGCCTTCGGGCGATAATGTGGCGCGCTATCAGTATCTTAAACAGATAAAACAGTTCGGCGTTACAAACGTTACGCAGGCAGGCGGCGTAGCTAACGCTGCGGAATACACCGTTGTCGACGACCTCGGGCGCGACGTGGGAATAAATTATACAATTAAGCACGTGTATGGTACACTTACTGTAACAGCGCTGAAAATTTCGGTAACTACGGTGTCCGACAGCCGCGTATACGACGGTACGGCTTTCTCGAACGGCAACTACACGGCAACCCGCGTAAACGCGTACGGCGAAGGATTATACGGCGGCGACAGGCTTACCCTTACAAATTTTACCGCGATTACAAATGCGGGTACGGTTGACAACGCGTGCTCGTACAGTCTGCCTACGTTTGACGGAGTTCATTCAAATTACGAGATATCGGGGACAATAAATTACGGCAAACTTACCGTTCAGCCCAAACAGGTAACGGTATTCATAAAAGACGCTTACGCGGTTTACGGCGAAGATATTCCGTTAACGCAGTTTAATCTTGATTGCGGCGAGCTGCCAAACGGCGAAGCTATTATTTTCGACACGCATATCGAAAAATTCGGAGCAACCGTAACGCCCGAAAAGTGGGAAAATTACACTCTGCTTAACGCAACTGCGTATTCGCTGGTTGCAACCGCAGGAACCGAAAGAATAACGGGCGGTAACGCGCTGTTAAGCAACTATATATTTAATTTCGAAAACGGCATGCTTGAAATAGCGGCAAGAAAAATAGTTGTTACAACCGCTACTGCAAGCCACGTTTACGACGGCAACGACTTTTCAGATACAACTTATACAACAGTATTTGCCGACGATATTACCAAAAAAGGCTTGTTAAAGGACGATTCTCTCACCGTGAACAGCTATATGACGGTGAAAACTATCGACGACATTCCCACGCCCAACGTAGTAACTTATTCCGTACCAAACGGCAATTACACGATATTCGAAACTAAGTACGGCACTCTTACCATAATTCCCCGCCCCGTGATAGTGGAAACGGGCAGCGCGGTAAAAACTTACGACGGAAATCCTCTTTTATGCGAAGATTATTCCGTCAGCTTTGCCGTGCAAAACGAAGAAACCAAGCTTTGGACGGCGGACGAAAGTAAAGTTGGCTTAATTGCGGGCGACAGCTTAACTTTGGTAGGCGAACCTGTAACCTTAACCGACGCGGGCGAAAAGGAAAACGCAAACATATACGAAAACGGCAACTATAACATAGTGGGCTATAAAAACGGCACTCTTAAAGTTGATAAAAAACGCGTAGAAATAAAAATAGAAATAAAAACTGCCGAGTACGGGAATGAAGGAGCTTATAGCTATCTTTATGAACAGAATACAGGTTTCTGGCGGCAAGACGGTTCGGTTGAAAATGCGCTTGCAGGTTCCGAAACTCTTTTAATAGAAGTCGGTTTCAAAAAAGACGGTAAAATACTGTATATGGACTATTTCGTAGATTCGCAGCCTTGCTGGCGTCTTGCCGTAGGTTCGTATGAAATATATGCAGTGAAATACTACGTTAAATCTCAGCCCGAAAACGGATATACCATTGACAGTGGAGAAACGCTTAAAAATTACGAAATTTATTGTGAAGAGGGCACGCTTGATATAACTCCCCGCAACGTTACCGTAGAAATAAACGACGGCACCGCAGTGTACGGCGACGACGTAAGCGAAAAAGATTACGGCTTTGTTTTAGACTGCACTTTAAACGGAGTTATAGATGCGCCTGTTGAAACCAAACTGCCTTATAACGAGCAGCTTGCGCTTACATACAAGTACGACCGCGAGGTTAAAAACGTAGGCGACTACGACGTTTTACAAAATAAAGTATTTATCGACGGCACGGAAATAAATTTAGACAGCTGCAATTATGCGTTTACGTTTATAAACGGTACGCTTAATGTTACGCCTTTTGTTATTGCAATGTATATTGCCGACAAAGAGTGCGAGTACGGCGAAAAACTACCAGACGTAGAGTGGTGGTTTGTAGACGAAGACGGAAATAAAATAGAAAAATTCCCTTACGGCGATACTATAGAGGCAATTAATTTCTATTATTGCGATAGATTAACGGACGATTTCTGCGGTTGGCATATTGATAATCCTCATTTAAACGCGGGCGAATATTACACGCAAGCCGATTCGGTAATGATAAACGGAAGCGTTTCCGCTTTGGATAATTATACTGCTTCACGCGTCTATCACGGCGGCGTTCTTACCGTCACGGCGGCGCCGCTTAAAATAACGTTACCTGAAATAACGGGAATATCTTACGGCGACAGTTGGACTTACCCGCAGGATAAAACCATTATTTCCGGGCTGAAATACGAAGAAACGGTTGACGTTGCCGTAAAATATACGGATAAGTACGGCAACGCAATAGCAAGCCCTAAAAACGCAGGTACGTATCAAATCGTCGTGGACGAAGAAAATTGTGTAGTAACCAATAAAGATTTATCTGCCGGGTTGTTAAGCAACTATAAAATTACTTTCGAAGCAGGCTCGCTTATAATTGCAAGGCGCGCCCTTACCGTAACGTTTACGGAAGAATATCAGGATAAAATCTGGTTTGATATTTATTACGGCGACGAGTTGCCCGAACCTCAGTACATAATATATGAAAAGGGAAAAGAGGACGTAGAATATTCATTTCCCTATAACGAAAAGGTTACTTTCGAATACGGTTATATTAATCTTCATACCGACGAGTACGAAACACCCAAAAACGTCGGCACTTACGAATTGAGAATCACCGGCGTGTACGTCGACGGAGTTTTGCTGACAAATGCAACCAGCAACTATACTTTTAGCATTAAATATGCGCCCGGGCTTATTATTCAGACAAGGGCTGTTAAACTTATCATTTCGGATTTCACTAAAGTTTACGGCAGCGAAATTTCAAATTGGTTTGCCGTTAATGAAAATCAAGACGGCAGCAAATTCTATTACGGCGAAAAAATCGAAATTAAGGTAAATTATTTGCAAAACGGCGTTGCCGTTAATCCTGTAAATGTAGGAACATACGATTTGGAAGCCGTGGAATACTTCGTCTACGACGAGCAGGGCGTTTTAATAGAAAACGGCGCCGACAACTATGATTTTTCTTCCGATTTCGGCCGTTTGACAATTACGCCTCGCCCGCTTACGGTTACAATTAACGATTATAACCTTACCTACGGCGAAAAAGTAACATGTCCAAAGCCATTATTTGCAAATATTGAAGGCGGAATAATCGGCGACGGGGTGTACGGATTGCCTTACGGCGATAACTTAAGCGCGTCTTTCCTGTATAACGGAAAATCCCCCGACATAATAAAAGACGCGGGCTACTACGAAATAACTGTACAAAACTGGGACGTTGTTACAGGTAATAAAAACAAGAATAATTACGATATTACCTGGATTAGCGGCAAGCTTACAATCAAACCTAAAAAATTAAATCTGGTAATCGACGGCGGTGCCGAGTGTTTATACGGCGATAAACTTGCGGAAAATTCTTTCCGGATTTACGACGAAAACGGCGATGAATATGCGGTAACTGACGGCGAAATATCGGCGGTGTTAAAGCGCTATGCGTTAAGCGACCCCGAAAAAACCGAAATAATCCCCAAAAATGCGGGCGAATACGGCGTAACCGTAAAATCGGCAACCTTAAACGGGGCTGATATAGCTATAGGCGAATCTAACTACGTTTCGGGAAATTTCATTTTGGAAATAACCGACGGCAAGCTTACAGTCAAACCCAAAACGGTGCAGATTGTTCTTAGCGAAATAGCCCCCGTGTTATACGGCGAAACGTTTACATACGCGGCGGGCGCTGGCAACTATGCAAGCGCTTCAAGCCTTGCCTACGGCGAAAAACTTGAGGTTGCTGTCGAATATTTTATCGACGGCGAGGCAGGCACGCCTAAAAATGCAAACTATTCCTCTTACAACGACAGGTATATTTACGATTATTCGGCTTCGTTAAATATAAATCGATCCAAAATATACGAAAGCGACGGCGTAACGGAAATAGAAAACGGCACCGACAATTACATTTTCATCTGCGAAGACGCGGAAAATTTGAAAATATCCCGCCGACTGATATATATTTATGTTTTGGATTTGCAGGGCGTACAGTACGGCGAATTCGGAGTAACCGTAAGTTACCCTGACGAAATAGGAAACTACAAGCGCGTTGAATACGCCGACGGCGAAAGTAAAGTAGAAGGCGTTCCTTACGGCGAGCAGTTTAAAATTGCTGTAGAGTATCTTAAAGACGGTAAACCTGCAGAACCTAAAAACGTTGGCGAATACGCAATTAAATGGTTTAATTCTACTGTATATGACGCTGAAGGAAACGAAATTAAGTCGGGAATGCAAAACTACTCGTTCGCTACGGCCGCAACGTGGCAGGGCAAACTTACAATAGTTCCTAAAGACGTTAAAATTGCTCTTAACAGCTATGAAATGCAGTACGGCGAATTTAAGATAGGCGAGTACGGTACGTTTGCCTATCCCGACGGCAAAAACAATTACAATTTATATAAGTCAACGCCGCTTGCTTTTAACGAGCAGCTTAAGGTAGACATAAAATATCAGTTGAGTGCGGACGGCGAACTTGTCGATACAACCCCCAAATCGGTGGGCGATTACGTTATTGCGGGCGCAGGCTTTACCGTTTATGACGGCGACGGAATCGCAAGCAAAGATAATTACCGCATAAGTTACGAAGCGGGCGAGCTTACTATTACCCAGCGGCAGCTAAAAGTTGAAATTTCGCGGCTTTTAAACTGTACGTACGGCGAACAAGTTCCTCAGCCCGAAAGCAAACTTACCTCCGGCGGCGCTCAGATAAGCGTTCTTCCGTACGGCGATACGTTTAACGCCGACTTTATTTACTACGTTTCAGGCGACGACGGAAAAACCGCTGTTACACCTAAAAATGCGGGAGTATACGGAATCACGGTAGTAAACGTTTACATAAACGGCGGTAAAATATTGCTTGAAAGTCTGACGGGCAACTATTTTATCACCGTTTCCGACGGCGAACTTAACATAGCGAAAGCGGATATAGATATAACTTTAAACAGCCTGCCCGACGTTTATTACGGCATAGCTCCCGTTTACGCTGCGGGTAAAAACAATTACGACGTCATAAATTCCGCCTCATTGGTTAACGGCGAAGTGCTTGAGGTTGCCGTTATAATAGAAAATGATGGCGCTTGGAACTGCGGGGATTATATAATTTCGCTGGACGAAGAAAACAGCGTTGTCTACACTTTAGACGGCGTAACGCCGCTTTCAACCAATTACAACGTAACCGACGTGCAGGTGGGTTACGTAACGGTTGCGCCCAGAAACGTACGCGTAACATTTATCGACAGGCAGTTTGAATACGGCAGCGGCACGGCAGGCAACGAAGAGTTTGACCTTTCGGTTGACGTTTCAGACGTGTCAGACGGCTCGTTTTCCGAAGGTGAATTGCCGTACGGCGAAATTCTTACGTTCGAAAACGCTTATGTTAAAAACGGTTTAAACGTTAAACCTCATAACGCCGGCGAATACGGCATTCGTCATGGTATCGTAAAAATAGACGGCGGCGAAGACGGCGCGCGCAACTATTCGTTTACATATGATTACGCAACGCTGACAATAAATAAAAAGACGGTTGAAATCACCTTAGACGACATAACTGCGCAGTACGGCGAATACTGCGTGGCAAACCCCGACGGCACTTTCGAAACGGTGCTGCCTGAAATAGGCTCGGCGCATCAAACTGACGGCTCGGAAAACGAGCTGTTGGCAAACGGCGAAACGTTGATAGTCGATATAGCTTTCACCGCCGTCGGACAAGAAAATACAAACGGATATATTACGCCGGTAAACGTTGGCGAATATTCGGTTGTGGCAATACAGTTTACGGTAATTTCGTACGAGGACGGAGTTTACGAAGGCGGACAGGAGAGCGCCGCAGGCAATAAATTAACCAATTATATTATAACCTGCGGTCACGGCACGCTTGAAATTACCAAACGCAGATTGCATATAGCGTTTTCCGACGAGGTTTCTTACACATACGGCGAAAAATTGCCCGAAATTCCATATTTCGTAACGTCGGACGGCGTAGAGTACGACACGCTTCCTTACGGTGACAATCTTGCCGTTTCTCACCATTTCGAGGACGCAAACGGCAATTCGTGCAGTCCCGTCAACGCAGGCGAGTACACAGTAGTTTACGACGGCGCGGCTATCGATTTAAATACCGTTCACCCCAATTACGAAATTACGGGCGAAAACGGACTTTTAACCGTATTCAGAAAGTACATAAACGTAACCGTTTACGGCGGTGCAAGCGTTTACGGCGAAAAGTTGCCTGCGCTTAATTTCGATATAACCTCTAACGGCGCTTCGTATACGCTTCCCAATAACGAAAAATTAGTTCCCGCGTTTATTTTCGGGCTTGACGGCGTATGGTCGTCCGCACCCCGTAACGCAGGTTTATACCAAATAGGCGTAGACGAAAATAATTGCGAAATAGTGGGCGGCAACAGGCGCTATTCTAACTATAACGTAAATTATATTTTCGAGGGCAATCTTCATATAAAGGCAATGCCTGTTACGGTAACGCTGGGCAGCGGCGAATGCGTATACGGCGAAGAATTGCCGGAAATTGCTTATACGGTAACCTCCGGCGGCGAAATTTGTTCGGTATTGCCCTACGGCGATATTCTTAAACTCAACTTAATTTACGTAAATAAAGCAACAGGCGACAAAACGGCGCAGCCCGAAGCGGCGGGTACGTACGCAATTACGGCTACGGCGGAAATACAGGGCGGTAACGGCAGAATTGAAAACTATGCCGTAACGGTTGCCGACAACAGCCCCGAGCTTGTAATTTTGCAGCGCGAAATTGAAATTGTTTTAAATGCATCGGGCAGAGTTTCGTTTGCCTACGGCGAAGATTACAATTCGCAACTGTGCGCTGCCGACGTAACCGGCGTTTTAGGCGGACAGCAGATAAATATAGCGTTGAGTTACGCGGTGAAACCCGAACAGACTGCTAAACTGCTTGCGCATTTCCGCGCGTTAACCGCCGGCGGAAGCGGGAAATTCATACCCGAAAACGTGGGTAATTATATCGCCTCGCTCGATTTGCAGAACTGCACCGTTACAGATGCCGACGGCAACCCGACGGAGGGCGGCATAGGCAACTATAAACTCAGGGCAGGCTTTAACTGCGCTCCCGTAGAATTTTCCATAGTGCCTATGCAGCTTACGGTAACCGTGCACGACGCCGAGTGCGAGTACGGCGAAAAACTGCCCGAAATAACTTTCGGCGTTGCGGAAACAATGCCGGAAGGGCAACAGTTGCAGCTTACGTTCTCATTAGCCGGCGAAAACGGCAAACCGCCCGTGCATAAAGGCGAGTATGCGGTGAATATTGCGGAAGCTTCGATTGACGGCGGAGACATCGCCAACTATTCGATAAAATATACAAACGCGGCGCCCAAGCTCACAATCAAAGCGAAGCCCGTTACGGTATACGTTAAAAATTTACTTGTTCCTTTCGGAACAGAGGTCGACTATGCGCAGGCTTTCGGTAACTACGACGCCGACAAATCGGACGCTCTTGTCGAAGGCGACGAGCTGAAAATTACCGAAGTGTCCTACACCGACGCATACGGCAACGCTGTTGAAAAACCCGTAAACGCGGGCAAATACAACATTATTTTCGTAAGTTTCGAAATTGTTAACGCCGAAGGCGAAAGTGCTACCGGCGACTACGACGTTACGCGCAAAGACGGCGTTTTGGAAATAAAGGGCAACGTAATCGTAATAACAACCGGCAGCGCAGAAAAAGAGTATGACGGATCTCCGCTCACGTGCGAAGATTATTCGTATTCGGGCACTCTTGCCGAAGGTTACAAAATTGTTGCGGAACAACTTTCCGAAGTGGTCTACGTTACGTCCGCGGGCGGAGTGGATAATAAAACTACTTTTAAAGTCGTCGACGAAAACGGCGCTCCCACCGATAACTACGTCGTTTCATACGGCGTTACATACGGCAAACTGAAAGTTACTCAGCGCCGTATAGAAATTGTAACCGGAACAAAGAGCAAGGAATACGACGGTGCCGAGCTTACTGCGGGATACACGTTAAAGTATGCGGGGGCGGTAACGGGCTCGGATGCAATCGCCGATACCGATACGTTTACCGTAACCGAAACCGCGGGGCTGACCGACGCGGGCAGCCGTCCCAACATATTGAAATATACTATAACCGACGGCGACGGAAACGACGTTTCTTCAAACTACCGCATAACCGAAAAATTCGGTTTACTTTCCGTAAGCAAAAAGGGCGTATACGTAACTATACAAAACAATTCGTCCGTGTTCGGCGAACAGCCGGCTGTTCTGTTTAAAACCGACGTTCCCCTCGTAAGCGGCGAAACGCTCTCTTTCGGAGTAGAGTATAAGCAGGGCGGATTAACGGTAAAACCCGTAACCGACGGAGAATTCTTTATATTGCCGGTAGGTACTTACGGCATAATATACGCAAACAAGTCTTCGGCAATAGAGGGCGGCAGAGGAAAAGCCGAAAACTACGTATTCGATTTCAATATCGACGCCGAACTTAAAGTTACGCCCCGACACATAGTAATAACGACGGCGACAGACGCGGACGAGTACGACGGCGAGGACTTTTATAATTATAAAGACTATACGACCGAATGGATAAAAGACGGCGAAAAGCAGGGAGCGGCAGGTTTAATAAACGGCGACGAACTAACGGTACTAACGTATACGAAACGCATGGAAATAGGCAGTGAGGATAATATCTGTACGTATGCCGCGCCCGAAAACTATGTAATCGAAGACAACGGTTACGTTTACGGCACTTTAACCGTTACGAAACGCGCTATCACAGTAAAAACCGCGGATATAACCGAAACGTACGACGGCGCTCCCCATTCCAACGGCACGCTAAGCTACAATCCGCTCAGGCTTGTCGAAGGGCACGAAATACTTGCCGACGGCGTTATAATATCGCAGACCGATTATACGTCGGGCGTTAAAAACAAATTTACCGTAAAAATTTGCGACGCCGACGGATTTGACGTTTCGGAAAATTATAATATTTCGTACAATTACGGCACGATTATTATCAATAAGCGACCGCTGGCAATAACTACGGGCGGAGTTTCGTCCGTTTACAGCGGTCAGCCGCAAGGCAACGATACGCCCGACAGCATAGGCGAAGGGCTGTTAACCGGTCTGGGTCACGAACTAAAACTTGTTAAAAAGTTTACTTATACCAACGCAACTGAGGGTGTAAACAATACTGCGAAGTACGGCGTTGTCCTCGGCGCAACCGACCTTACGCACAATTATTCAATTACGTACACGTACGGTAAAATAGTAATCGCCCGCGCACCTGTAACCGTTACTTTAAACGAAGGCGTACAGGTTGAATACGGCGACGGTTCATACGTGCAAAAGCTTACGCAGGGCGCAGTTACGCTCGTTAACGGCGAAACCGCAGAAATAGCCATTTTCACAGACAGAGCGGTTGGCGGAATTGGCGTTTATACCGCAAGCGTAAACTGGGAAGACAGCATAATAAAAAATAACCGCGGCTTGGTTATCGCTGACGGCGCCGACAATTACGCGCCCGAATTTGTGCCTGCGTCGTGCGAATTTAAAGTTGTTAAACGCAATATCTCGGTTACTTTAAACGCCGGCGGCAAATCCGCGTTTGTTTACGGCGAAGATTACGACGGAGCAATTCGCAACGTAAAAACAAGCTGGTCGACGGACGGCGAACAGCTTAAAGTTGCGGTAACTTACAACCTTTTAAAACCTAAAGACGTAGGCGAATACACCGCGGCAATAAATTTAGGCGCCTGCACGGTAGAAGGCGGCGACATAGCCAATTACAATATCGTTTCCTGCGAAGACGTTTCGTTTGAAATCGTAGCCAAAGATTTAACCGTTTATATGAACGATTTAACCGTGGGCTACGGCGACGCTTTAACTTATCCCGATGGCGATAAGGGATATTACAGGGCTGAAGGGCTGTTAAGCGGCGAAACGCTTACAGTTATTCCTGCGTTTGAAAAAGACGGTGAAGCGGTTCTGCCCGAATTTGCGGGCGAATACGACATCGTCTGCGGACAAATAACAGTATACGAAGGTAACACAGCGGTTAATACGGCAAACTACAACGTAATTACCGGTACGCCGTACGGTAAACTTACCATAGAGGGCGTAAATATTTCCGTTGTCCGCAAAACGGTTACAAAAGTTTACGACGGACAAAAGCTTGCGCTTTCGCCCGACGCGCCTTCCGAAGAGGTAGAATACGTTATAGACGGCAACTTGTCAGCAACCCTGCCGGAAGGTTATAAGCTTGTGCTCGTCGGCGAATTTGCAACTGCCGACGGCAACGTAAGTTCGTCTATGGAAAACACCGCCGAATACGCTGTGGTAGACGGCAGAGGCGAAGCTGCGGGCAATTACGTTATAACTTACGCGAAAAACGACGCAAAACTTATAATTTTAAAAAGAACGGTAAACGTTGCCACCGATAGCGCAACGCGCAGGTACAACGGTTCAGCGCTTACCGCAGGATTTACTTACGACGCCGACGAACTCGTTGCGGGTCATACTTTGTCCGTTGTCAGCCAGGCTTCGGTAACCGACGCGGAAAGCAAACCCAATTCGATGGCGCTGACTGTAACGGAAGGGGATAAAAATGTTACGGTAAACTACGAAATAATCGTAACCGAAGGTACGCTTACCGTAGAAGCCCTGTCCGTAAACGTTGAAATAGCCGACATGCAAAAAGTATACGGCGAAGACGTAAACGTAAATAATTTTGTGCTGGAAAGCAAACTTGTAAACGGCGAGGTGCTAAATTTCCGCGTGCTTTATGCGGCTGACGGCAACACGTTTGACGGCAGTACGACGTTAAACGCAGGAACCTACGTAATTATAGCCGACGTAGACAATATGATGGTAAACGGCGGTAGGCGCTTACTTACCAATTATAATTTCACATTCAGCGAAGACGCCACGCTTACAATAAGCCGCAGACACATAGTAATAACGACGGCGACAGACGCGGACGAGTACGACGGCGAGGACTT
>CAMRSY010000009.1 GCA_947053545.1 uncultured Clostridia bacterium | reverse complement strand
AAACCCATTATAAATTTTTTATATAATTAAATTTAATTTGGGTTGCACAAATTTATCGCCCCCGATTTTTTTTATACAGCCGTCATCGCCCCATCTGTCATTGCGAGGCGGCGCAAGCCGCCGCGGCAATCCCATTGACCGAACGCAACAAGCGCAACGCAAAAACAGATTCCAGCGTCGCTATCGCTCCTCGGAATGACAACGGTACACTGTCATTGCGAGGCGGCAATCCACTGAATAACGTACGTTTTTGTTGCAATTAACATAGAAAAAGCGTAAAAAACGCTACTTTCTGCGTTATCAACGTTTTGTCTTGCTTATTTTCAGGTTAAATTATATAATAGCCTAAATTAAAATCATTTTACGGAAAGGTTGTAATGTCGGAAAAAGATTCGCGTGTTCATAAAGTAAAAGAATTTAATTATCTTTTAAGCCTTATAGCGCAAAACGACAGAGACGCTTTTAAAATTTTATACGATAGGTACGGTAAATTTATTTATGCCACGGCAATGTCTATCACCAAAAACAAAACGTTTGCCGACGAGGTTGTAAACGACGTGCTTTTCAAAATTTGGCAAGCGGCAGTACACAATCAAACCATAAACAAAATTAGCGGTTGGTTATACCGCATAACCAAAAACAGCGCTCTCGACCTTTTAAGAAAAGAAAAAGAAACGATAGACGTCGAATTAATTTCGGTAATCGACTCGAATTTCGAAAAAGTTATAAGTGAAAATTCTTTTTTCTATTTAATCGATTCGCTTAGTCCTTTTGTGCAACAGGTTATAATTTTAAAAGAAATACGCGATTTAACTTTCGAAGAAATTGCCTCCGAAATGCAAAAGCCGTTTTCAACCGTAGCTTCGGCATATTACAGGTCGATAGGCAAACTTAAAAGAAAATTCAGAAAAAACGATGAGTAGGCGGTTAAAGTGCACATATAACCGTTAGCCTGTAATTAAATTTTCAGCCGGTTAAAAATCTATTTTAACTACCGTAATATCGTCAATTTTTTTAAAACGCGGATATTTGTCGCAGTTGGGGTCGGAAAAACTGCGTGTTACAATTTTTTCTATTTCTTCGTCAACATTTTTAATCTGTCTAAACATATCCGTATGTTCAGGGTATATTTTTAAGTTTTCAAACGCCTGCGAAAATCCGTCTGAATAAAGATATAAGGTTTTTATATCTTCTTTTATTAAACGAAAAGCAGATTCGTGAAAATTAGAATCAGGCGAAATTGTAAGCGCGGGGTAACCGTCGGGCTTATTTGCGCGCTTACGGTGCTTTATCAGTATATCGTTTATAAATTTACGCGCTTGTAATACGGTTGTGCCGTGTTCTTTAGCGGCGCTTACCATTTTTTCTATAGCTATTTCGTCAAGTTGTCTAAGTCTGCCGTCAAAATAACGTATAATTTTACCGTCATTTGTTAAAGCGGTAATTTCACAATCGCCTAAAATTCCTATGTATACGTAATTTTCGTCCCATTCGGCCCAGCACGCCCCGGCAGAGGGTAAGTAATCTGCGTTTTTTATTTCTGCGGGGAAATCGCGGTATGCATTGCCGCACAGCGTTAAAAGCCTGTTTTTAATTGTACCGCCGTATTTCGAAACGTTATTTTTAAAATAGTCTGCAAGCCAGCGGGCTTCGTTAAACAGTCCGCTTTTTATTAAGGGGGTGGCGCCGTCGATAACTATGCAGTAATTTTTTCCCTTTATAAATCTGTCTTCGTTCCAGCGGTGCGATTTTCTTGTTTTACAATAAATGTTCATATCGTTTTTAGTTAGTCGTCGGTATTTTTATTTGTTGCGATTGTAACCGTTTTTTCATAATAGTTAACAGATAATGAAGCTGTAACGAAATTTTAATTTTCTTTTCCTTGTTTTCTTTGCCGGTGTCGGTAAAAAGTTCTTCAAAGTTTTCGCATTCCAAAAGCTTTTGCAGCGGTACATAAACCTGACTGCAAACCTCGCTGTAATCGGTTATGGCGCTTTTTAATTTCAGTTCTTTTTTTGCCACCTTAAGCCCTATGCGCATAAACCTTTCTTTCAATTCGTTTTCGGTTAAATTTAAATAGGTTATGCCGAAAAAGTCGGGCTTTCCGCCTCTGTCCAAAATGCGTATATAGCCGCATATTTCGGTTTTATCCATAAAACTTTTCATTTCGGCAAGGTCGATTTTATGTTTGAAAGTTTTGCAAACGTGACTTTCTTCAACAAGTTCGCGCACCATACCGTACGTAATAAAATTTCTGAAACTGCAGGTGTATTTGTTTAAATTTTTACAGTACCGCTTTAGTTGTTTTCGTTCTTTGCTGGCCTTAATTCCCGTTTCGTAAACTTTTTTTGCACCTATAAATTTATCGTCTTGTTTGAAAATGGCGGTATAAAAATCTTCCTGTTCTAAACTTTCATTTCTTAACTGCTCTTTTTCGGTATTAAAATTAATTATTTTCGATTTTACGTATTTCAAATATCCGTTACGGTTTTTCCTGAGATTTAAAGTTTTATAGCTTGACAGCAGTTCCTGTAATTTGTTTGCGTAAGTGGGTATGCGCAATTTCTTTTCCAGCTTGCGGCAGGCTATCAAATCGTAAAAATCCGCCGACCCTGTTCCGCTGGGTACAAAGCAGTCGTTGTTAACGTCGTTATTATTGTCTTGTTTATTTATAACTATTTTACCGTCGCTTGTAATTGCAAGCGTAGTAACGCCTATTATATTTGCCGCGGGACTTTCGGAAAGATTATACAGTACGTCGCCGTCTGCCGTCATATCCTTTCCGTAAAAAACGGAGGAGTGGTCGTATTTGAACAGCCTGTCGTAAAGCATATCGTTCGACGTCATATTCGAGTAGTAATCCGTCTTTTCCACGTCCACAAGCCTAATATCGGTAAACTTTAACAAATTATCAGCGTTTAGTGTATAATCGCTTGATAATTTTTCGGTTTTTGCGGCGTTTTCGGTTGAAAACACCCCGTCTGTAAATAAATCTGTGCGCAGGCGTACAAGGTTGCTGTTAAATATATTTTTCCCCGCCGCGCGCTTTTCTTTCACTTTTTGATATAACGCTTCGTTCTGGTCAGAACTCAGCGGTTGAATTTTCGGTGTAACTTTTAAAAGTAAGTCGCTTTTTATTTTGGCGGGTTCGCCTGACCTGTCGGCGGGAAACAGGCTTGCCAGCGCATTATCTACCTTTTCCGAATACAAATAGCGCGCATTTTTGTATTCGCCCCATGTATAACCGTTTTTTATGTAGCAGTCGTCGTAATTGTTGCCTATAGTTTCGATAATTGATTTTTTATAGCGTTCGTCTTCTATAAATTCTCGGTTAAAGCTGTCGTGCGCAAGTTTGACAATCGAACGCCACGAACCAATAACAGAGGTTACGAAAGTTAATGCGGAAATAATTACGTTTCCCAAATCCTTTATAAATTCGCCGTCGTCGGGAGTATATTTGCACATAGCAGCCAAATTGAAGCCGAACGTTCCAAGCGATACCATTGCTACCGTAATGAAAGCCACGGTGGAAGCTATAAAACCCGACTGTTTCAAAGGGGCTATTTTATGCTTTACAGCATTGCCTTTTTTACCTTTTTTCATATGTGTTTCAACTTTTTTCTTTTTTTTACTTATTATATCATTAAAGTATAAAATTAGTAAAGAAAATAAAAGCCGCGCATATGCAAAGTGAATTGCTAAGCGGACGTTTTGGCGATAAATTTAAAATATTTCTTGCTATACCGACTAAAAACAGTTAGTTAGGTTAAAAATTTAAAAAAATAAAGGGCGGGCAACACTGTGTGTACGGCAATTACTTATAAAACCAAAAATTTTTATTTCGGACGCACTCTCGATAACGATTTTTCTTACACCGAAGAAATAACGGTAACTCCGCGAAATTATGTGTTTCGCTTTCGTGAAACGGGGGAAGCGGTTAATCATTACGCGTTAATAGGAATGGCGTTCGTGAAAGACGGTTATCCGCTATATTACGACGCCGTCAACGAAAAGGGGCTGTGTGTGGCGGGGCTGAATTTCGTAGGTAATGCTTATTACAAAAAAAGTGAAAGCGGAAAAATAAACCTTGCGCAGTTCGAGTTTATTCCTTATATTCTGGGTAAATGTGCTTCCGTAAAACAGGCGCAGGTTGAACTGGATAAGATAAACGTTGCCGACATAAAATTCTGCGACGGTTTGCCGGCCGCGCAGTTGCACTGGCTGATTGCGGACAAACAAAAAGCTTTAGTCGTCGAGTTTGTAAAGGACGGACTGAAAATTTATGATAATTCCGTCGGCGTTTTAACCAACAATCCGCCGTTTGACGAACAGCTTTTCAATTTGAATAATTATTTGGCATTATCGCCCGAAGAGCCTGATAACCGTTTTTCCGAAAAACTGCAGTTGCAAACTTACAGCCGCGGTATGGGCGCGTTGGGGCTGCCCGGTGATTTATCATCCCGGTCGCGTTTTGTAAGGGCGGCGTTTATCAAGCTTAATTCGGTATCCGGCGATTCGGAGGAGAATAGCGTCGGGCAGTTTTTCCATATATTAAACTCTGTCGCACAACCGCGCGGCGCTTGTATTGTCGGCAAAAACAGGTATGAAACAACAGTGTATACGTCTTGCTGTAATGCGGACAGAGGAATTTATTATTACACAACTTACGAAAACCACCGCATAACCGCGGTAGATATGCACGGATGCAATCTTGACGGAAAACAACTTACAAGATATCCTGTCAAACGCCGTGAAGATATTTTATATGTAAACGGTTAATTGCATGCTTAAATAATGTATGGCATTTCTATATAGTAATTTTTAAAACTTTTAAATAAAAGATTAAATTTCCGACGAAATTCCGTCGGAAATTTTTTTATGGTTGCATCCGTGTGGCACGTTTAAAAGATAAATTGTAATTGCTAACCGGAAGGCAAAAAAACAGGAGGAAAAATAAATGTTTAATCCCGCAGAAGAAATGTCAAGTATTGCTTTTGATAAAATTTTGGGCGGCGCGCTCAACGCGGTTGTAAGCGCACAGAATAATTCGTCGATGACCACGGTAAATTTTATTAAGAGCGTCGGGTTTCAGAACGATGAAAACGGCAATACTGTAAAACCTGTTTACGTCGATTTCAAATATCCCAAAGAGGTGGCGCCCTATCGTGCGGCTACGCCCGATTCAATTCGTTGTGTAATCAAAAATAAAGGCAAAGGATACAACGAAAGCGAGTTGAACAACGGCGGGTATAATTTGGAAGGTTTAACCGACGTGGCGCTCAATTTTACCGTCAATACGGAAGGTGAAATAAGCGCGGTAAGTGTTGTCGGCGGTGAAGATAAACTGTTGGAAAAGTTAAAAGACGATAAGTCGGGGCAAACGGAATTAAAGATAACTTTAAGTGCAAAATCTGAAACCGCTG
Organism: uncultured Clostridia bacterium; assembly: GCA_947053545.1. Taxonomy (GTDB): domain Bacteria; phylum Bacillota; class Clostridia; order Christensenellales; family Borkfalkiaceae; genus Coproplasma. The sequence continues at coordinate 51,172 of CAMRSY010000009.1, read as the reverse complement.
CCGATATCGCAATAAAAAAAGTGCCGGGTACAAAGGCCTCCGCTGCAAAATTTCAGGATATGACTTTACAGGTACCTCTGCTTACGATTGTACCCGTTCCGTTTATACGCGTGGCTTCAACTGATATTGAACTTAACGTAAAAATTAATTCCATTTATAATTCTTCGGAATCAAGCGATACGAAAGCAGACAGCGGTATGACTGCAAGCGCATCGGCAAGGGGACTGTTTTGTAGGGGCAACGTAAGCATCAACGCGTCCGTTTCGCATCAGAAAAAAAAGTCGACGGCGGAAGAAGTAAAAAAGGAATATTCGTTGAATATCAAAATCCACGCGGTACAGGACGACGTGCCGGCCGGTATGGGAAGAATTCTCGATATACTTGAAGAAAGTATTGTGCCTAAGTTTTCCAACGACCAAGAAAGCGCGTAAAGGCGGTTAATTATGGTTGAGCTTTGCACGTTTATAGGTCAAATCATTGCCGACATCGCAACCGCGCGTACCAACGCCGACTCGTATGCGGCAAGCACAAGCGAATTGTATCACGCCGACCCGTTCGTAAAAAATATGCCTGTTCCGCATTATATTATCGAGAGCGTCGAGGTGGACGTTCCCGTTATGGTAGTGGGGATAACTAAGAGTTCGGACGAGTTCGAGGAACAGAAGGAAGAGCTTTTCAACGTAATAAAAACAAAACTACCCGTACTGCTTGTAAGAAACTATAAGTATTCATTTTTGAAAAGCAGGGAAAAGGAAAAACGGAAGGAGGCGGAAGAAAGCCGCTCCCGTGAAAAAATGCGTGTTGAAACCAACGCCGGCGTCAAACCGAAAAGTCAAGTTGCCGCTTGGTATAACGCGTCGTTTATGGACGGACAGTTGGAAGAGTTTGCTGCGTCAGCCGAACGGATAACCGAAAAAATGATGGTAAATATTAAAAATTATCTGGACGCATACAACTACAATATCGTCAAAATTCTCGACTTGTCCGATGAGTTTATGCGTTGCCTCGAACGTGAAATAAAACGGGACGTTTCAACGTTTAAAAAAGAAATGTGTCCGTATTCTGACGGGGACGCCGTTATTTCTGCGGTAAAGTATATAGGAAATCTTATGTTTTTCGAGTTCAAAAAAATAATGCGCTCCAACGCCGCCGTTCAGGTAGACGCAAATACGGTGCATATGAACGAATATGCGACAAGGGATTGCCTTATGCACTTAAAGCTGAAAGTAAAGGAACAGGATTTGTCGCTGATTGTTGAGGAAGGGGAGAACGGCCGCGAGAAGCGGTATCTCTCTATGTCGTAATGTTAAATTACGCAGTTTACTTGCATCTCAACGGACTGCTTGCAAATATATCCGAACTTACTCCGCAGTTAAAAAATATGGCGGGCGTGTATGCCCGTTCAGCGGAAACGTATTTAAATTTATTGCAAAACTTTACCGACGAGCACAGACTGCCCGTTTCGTCAGACGTGGCTGTCGAGTTACAAAAATTAATTAGTTTTGACGGGAAAGGACAGCCACGCAACAGTCCGCGTAAAGAACGCGATATATTTGCGGTTGGGTGTATCGAACGCGTGCAGCAAAAGGTAAAAAGCTATCTGGAAAAGTACGATAAAACTTATACCGAATGCGCGGATGTCTGCCGTCAATTAGCGGCGCAAATTATAACGTTTTACGGCGACGTTCCGCAAGCATTAAATACTGTAGACGAGTTTCTTTCCGTGGTTCGGGCTACGGACTCGTTAAAGCCGTACTATGCTCAGCTCGTCGGTGTAGTTGGAATATTCAATTTAAGGTCGGTATTCGATTCTGTCCTGCCGCAGGCAGGCATAAAAAATTATTAAGGAGAAAATTAAAATTATGAAACCGGTTATATTAGAAGATATAAACGTTTTGCCGTATTTAAATGAGGTTGAGTTTAATGACGGTGTTATGTCGGTGAAAAAAGTTGTTGGAAAATGTCCGATAAATATTGAACAGATTTTTGTAACTTGCGGAGAATTTCTTTTTCGCAAAAGTAAAAAAGTGGAAGAAAATATGTTGCTCGGTTGGGATACCGTAGCAAAATTTAAAAAGCAAGGCGGGGGATTTGTCCTTGAAGAAATCGTTGCGGGCGGATGCGGAACAGAGGTTTTGCCCGACGAAACTGTTTATAAAACGGTAGTTACAGCGGCTGTCGACACTTGTACGTTTGTTATGTTGGAGTGCGGCGACAGTGTGGTGTTGGCTCATCTCGACAGGGGGCGATTAAGCAGTCATTTTAAAGAAATTTTAGAGTTTTTACCTGCAGAAAATAGAGTTACGGGTTTTTGCAGTTACATAAATGATAAACAAAACGACTGCAGCAGAACAAACTTTGTGCGCGATTTACAAAAGGCATACGGTAACGGAATAGAGTTATGCTTACGCCACTATGTAAATGATAGTAATCCGGACCATTATTGCGGACATTTTGAAATAGGTATATACAGTGACGAAAACGGAATTACGCAACTTTTCGGCGACGTAACGGCAAATCCGAGGACGACGGATAAATCTACGCAATATCATCAGTTTAACAATTCTTATGAATTGCAAAAATTCGTGCTGGAAAATTTTACCGCTAACGGTTGCGGCGGTTGTATCATTATTTAAAAAGTTGCATTTAAACCAAGCTTAGCCGCCGTCTTTCTATAAGACGGCGGCTGAAATTTTAAATTAAACGTTGCAAACATATGGCACCTTTATTTTTTATGCTCATAAGCGGGCGGCGGAAAAATGAGTAAAAAATACGACAGACAAATAAATTTATTAAATATGCTATTGCGTTATAAAAGAATTACTATCCATAGTATTTCAAACGAGTTAGGGGTATGTATTCATACGGTAAAGCGCGACATTGCCGACCTGCAATATCATTTTCCTATATTTACATATGCCGGCAGGGGCGGAGGAGTGGAACTTAACTCTTGTTTCAGTTTTGGAAAATATATTCTTAATATGGATAACGTTATGCTTATCAAATATTCGTTGGAATTGTTGGCGCGCTCGGATGACGTTAAATCATCCGCCGCCGGTTCGTTGTTATATAAGATTTTTCATTAAATTTGTGTGGTTTTTGATTTAGTGGTAATTGCTTTTATATACCATCTTAAAGTAAAAATTTTATTTACTTTCGAATAGAAATATATAATAACTGTTTTTAATTTGCTTTTAATTATATAAATACGATAAAAGAGCTTCCGTATTTTGTGCGGAAGCTCTTACTTTAATACTACATATTGTAATTTTACTTTGTCATACCTTCCTGAACAGCAACTGCAACGGCAACCGTTGCGCCGACCATAGGGTTGTTGCCCATACCGATTAAGCCCATCATTTCAACGTGTGCGGGAACGGAAGAGGAACCTGCAAATTGCGCGTCGGAGTGCATTCTGCCCATCGTGTCGGTCATACCGTAGCTGGAAGGACCTGCCGCCATATTGTCGGGGTGAAGCGTTCTGCCTGTGCCGCCGCCGGAAGCAACCGAGAAATATTTTTCGCCGTTTTCAACGCACCATTTTTTGTATGTGCCTGCAACGGGGTGCTGGAAGCGGGTGGGATTGGTAGAGTTGCCCGTAATCGAAACGGTAACGTGTTCGAGCTTCATAATGGCAACGCCTTCGGGAACGTTATCCGCTCCGTAGCATTTAACCTTCGCTCTGGGACCGTCCGAGAAAGCAACGGAATCTACAGCTTTAACCGTTTCGGTATAAGGGTCGAAAGCGGTGCGGACATAGGTAAAGCCGTTAATTCTGGAAATGATATACGCCGCGTCCTTACCCAAACCGTTGAGTATAACGCGCAGGGGCTTAACCCTAACTTTGTTGGCGTTTTCGGCAATCTTTATAGCGCCTTCAGCCGCCGCAAAGCTTTCGTGACCGGCAAGGAAGCAGAAGCAGTCTGTTTCTTCGGAAAGGAGCATAGCGCCGAGATTTCCGTGTCCTAAACCAACCTTTCTGTTTTCGGCAACCGAACCGTTGATGCAGAACGCCTGTAAACCGATACCGATAGCGGCAGCGGCGTCAGCCGCTTTTTTGCAACCCTTTTTAATAGCGATAGCCGCGCCTACAGTGTATGCCCAAACGGCGTTTTCAAAGCAGATGGGTTGGGTGCCGCGCACAATTTTATCGCAGTCAACGCCTTTTTCAAGGCAAATGTCACGGCATTCTTCTATAGATTTGATTCCGTACTCTTTAAGTACGCTTAAAATTTTCTTTTCTCTTCTCTCGTATCCTTCGAAAAGTGCCATAATCAGTCAACCTCCTTGTCGTTTCTGGGGTCGATATGCTTAACCGCGCCCTGTTCCTTAGAATATCTGCCGTAAGTTCCGATAGCCTTTTCATAAGCTTCGTTGGGCGTAAGACCTTTTTTGATAAAGTCGGTCATCTTGCCAAGCGAAACGAACTTATACCCGCACACTTCGTTGTTTTTATCCAACGCGAGTGAGAGGACGTAGCCTTCCGCCATTTCAAGATATCTTACGCCCTTTGCGGCTGTGCCGTACATAGTGCCTACCTGCGAGCGAAGTCCTTTGCCCAGGTCTTCAAGTCCCGCGCCGACAGGCAAACCGTCGTCGGAGAAAGCCGACTGCGTCCTTCCGTAAACTATCTGCAAAAACAGTTCGCGCATGGCTGTGTTAATCGCGTCGCATACAAGGTCGGTATTAAGCGCTTCCAAAATGGTTTTATGAGGCAGAATTTCAGCCGCCATAGCCGCTGAGTGCGTCATACCCGAGCAGCCTATTGTTTCAACCAAAGCTTCCTGAATAATACCGTCTTTCACGTTTAAGGTCAGTTTGCAGGCGCCCTGCTGGGGTGCGCACCAGCCTATGCCGTGCGTAAGGCCTTTAATGTCCTTGATTTCTTTTGCCTGAATCCACTGCCCTTCTTCGGGAATGGGGGCGGGGCCGTGCTCGAACCTGCCGGAAACACCCTTGGCAACGCAAATCATGTTTTCGACGTCTTTTGAATATTGCATTACATATCCTCCAAAAAAATTTCCGCGTTTCTTATATGCGCGGTTTATTCACCCGCTAAGTATAACATACAGTTCAAATTTTTTCAACAAGATATTGTATATTTTTCGTGACAAAAACACAAAAAATAGTTTTCAAGTTTTATAAAACTGTTTACACGCGGCTATTTTGTATTATAATATAAATAGAGCGTTGTTACGCAAATCCTGACGTATTAACAATCGGGCAGGTTGCGAAAATATTATTGGCACGCATTTTTCTGTAGCTTGCCGCATGTTAATTAACATTTAAAATATCGGCGCGGCTAATCCGCATTTAAAAATACTATGATTTGTCAGAATTGTAAAAAAAGGACGGCGACGGTAAATCACGTTGAAATAATAAACGGCAAGGCGTGCGCGATGCATCTTTGCTCGTCGTGCGCAAACGAAATGTTCGGCGGTTTTGAAAGCGAGGTGCAAAACGCAGTTTTATCGGGGCTGTTCGGGGACGTCGGTTTCGAAGAAAGCGTTTGTCCGGCGTGCGGACTCAGGTTTGCGGAGTACGAACGAACGGGGCTTCTGGGATGTCCCAGTTGCTACGACGTGTTTAACGAACGGTTGCTTCCTTATATAACGCGCATACAGGGTAAAACCGTGCATGTCGGCAAGGGAGGCGGAGTTTATACCTCCGAGCACGATTTGCGCTTAAAACTTTCTTCTCTTCAGCAGGAAATGGAAAACGCGCTTTCCCGCGGGGACTATTTAAAGGCGGGCAGAATCAACGAACAGATGAACGCATTGAAAAAACGCGGAGCAGGGGGGCGGAGATGGTAAACGGTAAACTTGGCACCGTAATATCTTCGCGTATACGGCTTGCGCGCAATTTAAACGGCTATCCCTTTCCCGCAAGGCTTAAAAGCGACAGGCAGGCAAAAGAAATTATCCGTTCGGTATCGGCGGCTATAAACAAAGTAGACGAATTTCGCCTATACTATATGGACGGCATCAGCGAGGACGAAGCGCTAAATCTTTTCGAAAACAGGCTTATAAGCCCCGCGCTTTTGTCAACGCCGTCGCGTTCGGCGGTGCTCATAAACGAAAGGGGCGACGTTTCGGTTATGATAAACGAAGAAGACCACTTGCGCGAACAGTGCATTTCCGGCGGGCTGTCTCTTCGCGCCGCGTACGAAAGAATGTCGGAAAAGGACGGCTTGATTGCCCGCTCCATTCCGTTTGCCTACGACGAACGGCTGGGTTATCTTACAGCCTGTCCTACAAATCTCGGCACGGGGTTAAGGGCTTCGGTTATGATGTTTTTGCCCGCTTTGGAAATTGGCGGAGTTATGCCCGACGTAATAAAAAGCGTAACGCGTTTGGGGCTTACCGTTCGCGGCGCATACGGCGAGGGGACTAAGGCAAAGGGATACACTTATCAGATAAGCAACGAGGTAACGCTTGGCGTAACCGAGGAAACCATCATTTCGCAGGTGGAAAGCGTTGTGGAAAAAATCGTCGATATGGAGGCGGGCGAACGGCAAAGACTTGTAGGCTGCGAGGCGGCGGTGGCGGTTAAAGACAGATGTCTGCGCGCTTACGGCATTTTAACAAATTGCGCGCTTATGACGCATAACGAGCTGGACGGTTTGTGCGCAGATTTAAAGCTGGGGGCATGTTTAGGATATGTGCAGTTAACCGATATTGCGGCCGTCGACGAACTCACGCTGAAAATGAAACCTTCCAACTTAAACGTTATGTCGGGCAGGGTTCTCGACGAGCACGAAAGGGACGTATACTGTGCCGGTCAGGTTTCGCGTAAAATAAAAAATTTGGTAACTAAATGTAATTGATGCGGCAATATGCCGCAACGAATGTGTAATTAAAGCGTTTTTGCAGTATTTAGCAGGAGAAAGTTTAAATGGAAATTCAAAGGTATTCGCGCAATCTTCAAAAGGTGCTGTCCGTTTCGCGCGAGGTGTGCGCTTCGCTTGAAATAAGCTATATAGGCAGCGAGCATATTGTTTACGCAATGCTTGTAACCGAGTGCACTGCCGGTAAAATACTGGCGTCGCTTGGCGTTACCGAAGAGGTGTATCGCCGCTTTCTTGTAAAGGCGGTAGACCACCGCTGTAACATAAACGGATTTACGCCGCGCACTAAAAGTATGTTGGAACGCGCCAAAGATTTTGCGCTTGCCTATAACGAAGACGGGCTTGCGGGTACCGAGCATCTTTTGTATGCGGTAAACCAGTCGCAGGACTGTCTTGCAATGTATATTTTAAAGGCGCTGGGCGTAAATATCGGCGCGCTTACAGCCAAACTTGAAGAGGCTATCGCGGGTGAAAGCGACGGTATGAAGGACGAGGAATTTCCTTCTTCATACTCGCCTTTCGAGCGGTTTTCAACGCTGGGGCAAACCGCCAAGGAGGAGAGGAAAAGCGACGCCGCTTTGGACGAAAGTATATTACAGTACGGCACCGATTTAACCGCCAAAGCCAGGGAGGGCAAAATAGACCCCGTTATAGGCAGAAAGAAGGAAATAGATAAAATTATTCAGGTATTATCCCGCCGAACCAAAAACAACCCCGTGCTTATAGGCGAACCCGGCGTAGGCAAGTCGGCGGTTGTCGAAGGGCTGGCCCAGGCGATTGTGGCAAACGACGTGCCCGACCTTTTAAAAGGAAAGACCGTGTTTTCTCTCGATTTGTCCAGCCTTGTCGCCGGCGCCAAGTACCGCGGCGATTTCGAACAGAGGTTAAAAGACGCGATAAACACGATAAAGACAAACGGAAACGTAATACTGTTTATCGACGAAATTCACCTTCTTGTCGGCGCGGGCGCGTCTGCGGAGGGGAAGATGGACGCGGCGAATATTTTAAAACCCCTGCTTGCGCGCGGCGAGTTGCAGACGGTGGGCGCAACCACGCTTGACGAGTACAGAAAATATATTGAAAAAGACGCTGCCCTCGAGCGCCGTTTTACGCCCGTACAGGTTGAAGAACCTACCGTTGAAGACACTGTGGAAATTTTGCGCGGACTTAGGGATAAGTACGAGGCGCACCATAAAGTTGCTATTTCCGACGAGGCTATTATAGCTGCGGCAACCCTTTCGGACAGATATATAACCGATCGTTTCCTGCCCGACAAGGCTATCGACCTGGTTGACGAAGCGGCGTCGCGCACCCGCCTTAACAGCTATAATTCCCCGCAGGAATTAACCGATTTGGAAGAAAAATTGAAGAGGCTTACATTTGAAAAAAATAAAGCTGCGCGCGGCGAAAATTACGACAGGGCAAAGGAACTTGTTGCGGAAATAAACGCCGTACAGGAAAAAATAAAAGCAATTCACGACGAATGGAAGGGCGGGCAGTCCGCGCCTGCAATCGGAGCCGACGATATCGCGCAGGTTGTAAGCGGCTGGACGGGCGTTCCCGTGGTAAAGTTAACCGAGCAGGAAAGCGAAAAGCTTTTGCGTCTGGAAGAAAATCTGCATAAGCGCATAATAGGTCAGGACGAGGCGGTTTCGGCGGTTGCAAGGGCTATTCGCCGCGCCCGCGCGGGTTTAAACGAAAGCGGCAAACCAATAGGCTCGTTCATTTTCGTCGGTCCCACAGGCGTAGGTAAAACCGACCTTGCAAAAGCGCTTGCGGAAAATATGTTCGGCGACGAAAAACTGCTTATTCGTATGGATATGTCCGAGTATATGGAAAAACATTCGGTATCCAAGCTTATAGGCGCGCCTCCCGGATACGTAGGCTACGACGACAACGCCGGCGGTCAGCTTACCGAAAGGGTAAGAAGAAAGCCCTACTCCGTCGTGCTTTTCGACGAGGTTGAAAAGGCTCATCCCGACGTTTTCAATATGCTTCTTCAGATACTTGACGACGGCAGGCTTACAGACAGCAAGGGCAGGGTTGTCAATTTTAAAAATACCATAATTATTTTAACCTCCAACGTCGGCGCCAGCCAGATAAAAAAGATGTCGAGTTTCGGTTTCACGTCGGGTGAAGACGACGGCTACGACGATATGAAAGACAAAATTAACGAAGCGTTGAAAGAGCAGTTCCGCCCCGAGTTTTTAAACAGACTGGACGACGTAATCATCTTCCGCAAACTTTCTAAGGATGAAGCGGGCAGAATATGTTATAAAATAATCGACGGTTTGCGCGCGCGTCTCAGGCAAAAGGGCATTTCTCTGGAAATCGCGCCCGACGTTATGGATAAACTTATAGAGGAAGGCTATTCCGAAATATACGGCGCGCGCCCTATGAAGCGCACCGTGCAAAGGCGGATAGAGGACAGATTGTCCGACGAAATTTTAGCCGGGCACGTTCTCCCCGGCGAGGTTGTAACCGTGGCGTTAAAGGACGGTGAATTTGCGTTTCGTTCTGAACGCCGCACTGTTTAAACGACGCGTTTAATCGAAATAAAGCTCCGCGTAGCCGCGGAGCTTGTTTTTTTGCGTATAAAAGTTTTGCCGTTTACAAAAACTATCGTCGATGAACGGAAAACTTTTACGCGGGCATACAATGTTTTTTAACAACGCGCCCCGCATAATTTCAACTTCGTCGGTTGCGGGTCCCAAGGAGTGCGCGGGCATTGTAGGCGAGTACGTCGAAATTGCGCTAACAGACGATATGTACGGTGAAAGCACGTTTGAAAAGGCGGAGTGCAAAATGCTTTCAAACGTAATCGACGGCGCGATAAAAAACGCCGGTTTAAAGCGCACGGAAATCGACGCGCTCTTTTCGGGCGATTTACTTAATCAGATAATTTCGGCAAGTTTCGCCGCCCGCGATTTCGATATACCGTTTTTAGGAGTATATTCGGCGTGCTCGACAATGAGCGAAAGTATGCTGCTGTCCGCGGCACTTGTAAACGCGGGTTATTATACGCGCGCCGTTGCCGCAACGGGCAGCCATTTCGCTTCGGCGGAAAGACAGTACCGTTATCCTTTAGAGCAGGGTACAATCCGACCGCCGCAGTCGCAGTGGACGGTTACGGGCGCGGGCGCGTGCCTTATTGCCGACGGCGGCGATGGGGTAAAAATAGTAAACGGCACTATGGGCAAGGTGGTAGATTTCGGGGTTACCGACGTAAACAATATGGGCGCGGCTATGGCGCCCGCCTGCGCGGATACGCTTATACGGCATTTTCGCGATACCGACACCTGTCCGGAAGATTACGATTTAATTCTTTCGGGCGACCTTGGCGCTTTAGGTTCGCGCATATTAAAAGATTTGACGTGGGAGAAGGGATTCGATATTTCGGAAAACCACGTCGATTGCGGCGAAATTATTTATAAGGTTATCGAAGACGAGTTTCAGGGCGGAAGTGGAGCGGGCTGTAGCGCCGTAGTGTTTAATTCTTATATATACGAAAAGATGAAGGCGGGGCAGTATAAGCGCGTATTATTTGCGGCAACTGGCGCTTTGCTTTCTACGGTGTCGTCGGGGCAGGGCGAATCTATCCCCTGCATTTCTCACGCAGTACAGCTTGAAATTTAAACAATGAATATAACGGCGGTAACTTTAATTTGTAATTAATTAAGCCATATTACGGGGGCAATTTAAATGGGACAGGAAGTTTTAGAAATACTTTTCGCGTTTTTAAAGGCGTTTGTCGTGGGCGGCGCAATATGCGTAATAGCCCAAATCGTTATAAATTTTACCGATTTGACTGCAGGTAAAATTTTGGTATATTTTATGCTTGCGGGCGTAGTTTTAACGGCGATCGGCGCATATCAGCCGCTTGTCGACTTTGCCGGTGCGGGCGCCACCGTGCCAATTTCGGGCTTTGGTTATCTTCTGGCAAACGGCGCGATAAAGGGTGCGGAAAAGGGGCTTTTCTATGCGGTTACGGGCAGCCTTGCTGCGGCAAGCGCGGGCATTACCGCGGCGGTCGTTTTTTCTTTTTTAGCCGCGCTCATTTTCAAAGCCCATACAAAACCCAATTAATAACGCAATACATTCGCAGTTCTTACTAAACGCAGTTAATGAATTACAGACAGTCCGTATATAAAAATTAAGCCGCACAGTTATCCGTGCGGCTTAATCTATTATTTTTCAAAGCATCAAACTTTCAACGTAGTCTATCTGTTCTTTGGTGGGAATACCAGCGGTAAACGCGCACGCGCTGCCAGAAGCGGTTGCAAAGTTAAGCGATTTAAAATAGTTTTGCGTTTTAACGTATTCGTGCACAAACCCTGCGACCATACAGTCGCCTGCGCCTACCGAGTTTACAAGTTGTCCGCGCGCCGCCCTTACGTACATTGCCTGTTTGGTTTCGGTAATCATAACCGCGCCTTCCGATCCCATCGAAACTATAACGTTCCGCGCGCCCTGCTTTTGCAGTTTCCGCGCGTACTCCGCAATAATTTTAGTGTTGACGGAGTTGGGGAGCCCGAAAATTTCGCATAGCTCGAAAAGGTTTGGTTTAATTAAAAAGGGCTTGTATTTAAGCGTTTCGGTTAAAAGTTTGCCGCAGGCGTCGACAACGAAATTAACGTTTTCGGCAGGTGACAATCCGTAAATCAGGTCGGCATATATTTCTTCGCCCAAACCTGAGGGCGCGTTGCCCGATATTATAACGTAGTCGCCGCCTTTCAGCTTTTTTCTAAGTTCGTTGGCAAGTTTTTTCACGTCGGCCGCGGTAACGTCGGCGCCGGTTGCGTTTACGTCGGTTTCGGTTGTCGATTTAACTTTTACGTTTATTCTCGAACGTCCGCCAACCTCCAAAAGGTCGTGTCCCAGCCCTAAAATTTCTATTTCGTTACGAATTTCCTGTCCGGTAAATCCCGCGACAAATCCCATTGCAACCGAGTCGTCGCCCAAATTTTTAAGCTGGCGCGAAACGTTTATACCCTTTCCGCCAACGGTAAGCCATTCCGCGGTAGAGCGGTTTACGGCGCCCAGTTTAAGGTTATTTACTTTTAAGTAATAATCCAGCGAAGGATTAAACGTTACGGTGTAAATCATAATAATAACCTGCCGTTACACTTTATAACTTTTAAAATTCTTTGTCAATAAAATTTGCTCTTGCCTAAAGTATTTGCCGCCGCGTCGACAAAGTGTTGTGTAATTGTAAACCTATATTATAATTTTGGTTGACAATAAATCGTTGACAGTCTATACTGTTTACAGGATGGAAAACAAAACGGAACATGAAACGGAAGAAATTAGGCCTGTTAATAATAAAAAATTAACCGCCCGGCAACGTTATTTAAGGGACGTTTGCTATATCGCGCTGTTTGCCGCCTTGCTGGCGGTATGTTCGTGGATAGCAATTCCCGTATCGGAAATTTCGGTTACTCTGCAAACTATGGGCGTATGTATGGCGGCCGGATTTCTGGGCTGGAAAAGGGGAATGCTCAGCGTGCTTGCCTGGGTGCTTTTGGGGGTGTGCTGCGCTCCTGTTTTTTCGGGATTTAAAAATTTTTATGCGCTATTGGGTTCTGCGTCGGCGGGATACGTAATAGGTTTTGTATTTACCGCGCTGATTGTGGGAATTGCATCGGACTGTCTTCATCTTATAGGTAAAAGGTGTACAGGTAAAGTTAAAACGCAAATTTTACAGCTTGTAATTTTGGCTTTTTCTATGATTTTGGGGGTGGCGGTATGCTATGTGTTCGGCACTTTATGGTTTATGCTTATTTATAAGGGTAGCGTAACTGCAGGCAATTTGCAAATAGCCTTAACTTTCTGCGTTTATCCGTACTTGTTACCCGATTTAATTAAAATAGCCGCGGCGGCGTTTCTGGTTAATTATCTTAAAAGGTACATAAAATAAAAAGCTCCGCGCAGTTGCCGCGGAGCTTTTAAAATTTTCAAAGCGATTTTGTCAAACTTTTGTATATGTCGCAGATTAGCATGTTCCGCGGTTCCGACGAGGCGACGTACCCGGGGGTGTCTTGCGCATCGGCCGTGTAAATTCCTATTCCTATTACGGCGCTGCGCGTTTCCTGCGTGGCAAGGTTTACGTCCGCTTCTATAAGTATGCCGCAAATTTTTTTACCGTCCGTATAAAGTTCGTCGGTATTTTTTATTTCAGGTTTAATTCCGCAGGCGCGCTCTATGCATAAGGCAACGGTTTCGGCACACTCGCGCCGCAGGTTTTCCGCGCTGCTCAAGCTGCGTTTCAGCGGCAGTGCTAAGGACATATAAATGCCTTTGCGTTCGGGCGAAACAAATAAACTTCCGTCCTTTGTTCGCCCCGCAGTCTGGCAGTCGGCAACTACCATACATGCGCCGTCGGCATAAAATTTGGATTTCGCAACGGTATTGGTGGAGGATACGGTATCGTAATAGTATACTTTCACTCCCGTCCTTTCCGATATAACCGACGACGACAGCAGGTCGCATTTGCCGTCAAGCATATATCCGCGGTTTGTAACCGAGTGAATAACGTAACCGTCCTCGTTAAGTTTTTTAACAGTTTTCCATACCGCCTGTCTGGTAACGCCGGCGCTTTGTGAAAGTTTTTCGCCCGAAACGTACTCGCCGCGGCAGGCTTCCAAACTTTTTAAAATTTCGCTTTTAAGGTTCATAAAATTATTTTACCACATTAAACGCGCGCTTGTAAAGGGCTAAAAAAAGCGTTAAAAGCATTGCAAATATATTTGGTATGTGCTAAACTTAATAATGTATATTTATACACGGCGCTAAAATAACCTTTTTTGTAAAAAAGGCATATTTATGTGTTATGCAAAAAACGTTGTCGTATATAAATTTGTCGGCAATCCGCTCAAACGCGCTTTACGTGCGCTCGCTTATCGGCAAACGGTTTTTCTGGGCGGTGGTAAAGGCCGATGCCTACGGTCACGGCGCAGCCGAAATTTCCCGCGAGATAGAAGATATAGCCGACGGCTTCTGCGTTGCGCTTATAGACGAGGGGGCAGAACTTCGTATAAACGGTATAACAAAGCCCGTATTGGTGTTTGCCCCGCCGCTTGATTCTGGCGACGTGGAAAAAATAAAATATTACAATCTTACGCCTACGGTAACAGATTTAAACAGCGCCCGCCTTGTAAGCGGGCTGAAATGCCACGTTGCAGTAAATACGGGTATGAACAGATACGGCTGTTTCGGTGCAGACCTGGAAAACGTTTTAAGCGTTTTGCCGGAAGGCAGCGCGGAGGGGGTTTATTCCCACCTGTACGCGGCGGAAAACGCTGCGCACAGCGCAAGGCAGCTTAAAGCATTCGGCGTCGCCTCGGCCCGTGTAAAAAGACACAGTCCGCAGGCGTTTGCACATTTGTCTGCAAGCGGCGGAATACTTTCTGGTAAAAATTTTCTTTTCGACGGAGTACGTTGCGGACTTATGCTGTACGGCTATGCGCCCGCCGGGTTTAAATCCGCCGCGTTAAAGCCGGCGCTGAAAGTCTACGCTCGGCTGTCGCAGGAAAGCGCGGTTACGGGCGGCGGCGTAGGATACAATATCGCCGACAAACCGTACAAAAAACTGTACACATACCGTTTGGGCTATGCCGACGGATTTTTCCGCGGCGCTCCGCTGGGCGAAAAAACGCTTTGCATGGACGCGTTTATAAGCGTCAAAAAGGCGGACCTTCTGCCGGTATTCGTAAACGCGGAGGAATATGCTAAAAGGTGCGGCACTATTTCGTACGAGGTATTGTGTTCGGTTACCCGCAGAAGCCGTAAGATATATGAAAGAATCTCTGAGATACAAATTTAAAATAAAGCGCAAGTATTTTATGTATTCCGCACGCGAGGTCGCCGACGGCGCCATAGCGGATACCGTTTTATCGGCGTTCGAAAGCAAACAAAATTTTTTGGTATACTGCAGTTTCGGCAGCGAGGCGGACACGCGCTCAGTTATAATCAGACTGCTAAATGCGGGTAAAAAAGTTTATCTGCCGCGCGTGGAGGGAAACGAAATTGTGCCGGTGCCGTATTTCGGGGACGAAGGCGCGCTTACCGAAAACAAATACGGAATATGCGAACCTGCGGGCAAAGCCGTTGGCGGCGGCGAAATCGACGTGTGCATAACCCCGCTTCTGGCGGTAAATTCCCGCGGATACCGTCTTGGGTACGGCGGCGGTTATTACGACAGATTTTTTGCCCGCTATCCCGAAATATTAAGGGCGGGAATAGGTTATGGTTTGCAGTTTTCGGACGAGGTTACGGAGGACGAATGGGACAAGCCTCTCGATTTATTTATATCGGAAAGGGGGATAATATATTTTGGAAGAAAATAAATTTCAGGCAGATTCGGATTATACGGCTAAAACCTGTACGCTTTCGCGCAAAATATTGCTGGAGATAAAAGACCTGCTTGCAGGTATCGCTTTTCCGCTTATCGTGATGCTGGTAATAAGTTCGACTATTCTGGCTTACGCAAGTTACACTAAAGATATTGCGGTAAGTTTAATAGCGCTTATCGGCGGTGAAATAATGATAACTGCGGCGCTGGTTGTGTTCGGCAGGGCTAACGGCGGCGCGGCGTACAGAAAAACGGTTTTAAACGCACAGAAACGCGGACTGGGTTCAACCGACGTTACGGTTGTTTGCAAAACCGGCGAATACGCTTTGTGGAAGGGCGTTCTTATAGGCGCCGTTCTGTGCATGCCGTTTCTAATCTTCCAGACAATCGAGCTGTGTTACGCAAACAGCGTATGTTCGTTCTGTCTGCAGTATATGTGCGGTTGGGCGTATTTTCCCTTTTCATATTTGGGCGAAAGTTATCAGGCGCTCAATTTTATTATGATTATTCTTCCCGTCGCGGCGCATACGCTGGGATATCATCTCGGAAAGCTTAAGCAGCAAAAAATTCAGAGTGCCATAGCCGAACAGAATTCGGCAAAAAAGGGAAGAAAAAAGTGAGAATTATAGGCGGCAAACACCGCGGAAGAAAGCTTGCCGAATTTGCCGGCGGCGATATACGGCCGACCGCTGACAGGGTAAAGGAAAGTCTTTTTAACATTTTGTCGTTTAAAATAGCGGGCGCAAACGTCTTGGATTTGTTTTGCGGAAGCGGCAATCTGGGGCTGGAGTGCCTTTCGCGCGGGGCCGAAAGAGTGCATTTCAACGACGCGTCGGCGGCAAGCATAGGCGTGCTTACAAAAAACGTTTCGGCGCTGGGCGAACAGTCGACCTGCAAAATTACAAGGTGCGATTATCTTGCTTGCCTTACGTCGGTTAATGACAGGTTCGGGCTTATTTTTATCGACCCTCCGTACGCGGATGATTACGGTGAAAAAGCGCTGAAAATTATATCCGCACGCAGGCTGTTGACCGACGGCGGAGTGGCGGTTTACGAGCGCGACCGCGCTTTTGCGGGTGAAATAGACGGGCTTGAAAAGTACGACGAAAGAAAGTACGGAAAAACTTACATAACTTTTTTCAGATTGAAAAGCGAGGATTAAAAGTGAAAAATTGCGTGTTTGCGGGTACGTTCGACCCGCCCACGGTAGGACATAAATACGTTGTGGAAAAGGCGCTTAAAATATTCGACGGCGTAACCGTAGCGGTAATGGTAAACCCTGAAAAAAAATGCCTGTTTAACGAAGAGGAAAGGCTTTCTCTGGTGCGCAAGCTGTTCGCGGACGAGGCGCGCGTAAAAGTGCGTTCGTTTAGCGGCGCGGCTGTTGATTTGCTGTTGGAAGAAAACACGCCGTTTTATGTGCGGGGAGTGCGCGACGCAATCGATTTCGATTACGAAAACCGCAACCGTTTTGCCAGCGAAAGGCTTTTAAAAGATATGATAACTATCTATATTCCCGCTTCGCGGCAGGATTTGCACGTAAGTTCTACGCTTGTAAGAAATTCGGTAAAATTCAAAAAGGACTACGCCGACCTAATTCCAATGGAAATAATAGGCGACGTAAACGCATTGTTGGAGGAAAAAAATGTTTGAAAAGCAGATTCGCATACCCGAACCCGAAGAAATAAAAGCGGCGGTTCCGCTGTCGGAAAATCTTAAAAAAATAAAGGAGCAGAGGGATAAAGCCGTATCCGAGGTTATAAGCGGCAAAAGCGACAGGCTAATTATTATAGTCGGTCCGTGTTCGGCTCACGCCGAAAAACCCGTGCTGGAATACGTTGAAAGGCTGGGCAGGCTTAATGAACGTGTTAAGGACAAGCTTGTGCTTGTGCCCAGAATATATACAAATAAACCCCGCACAAAAGGGGTGGGCTACAAGGGTATGTTCTCACAGCCCGACCCGTCGAAATCGGAAGATATTTTAAAGGGAATAAAAACAATAAGGGATTTGAATATAAAAGCTATTGAAATAAGCGGGCTTTCCGCGGCAGACGAAATGCTGTATCCAGCCAATTACGAATACTGCGACGACCTGTTATCGTATGTGGCGGTGGGCGCGCGCAGTTCGGAAAACCAGCTTCACCGCCTTGTATCCAGCGGGATAGAGGTGCCCGTAGGTATAAAAAATCCTATGAGCGGTTCGATAATGGTGCTGTTAAATTCGATTTACGCGGCGCAGTCGGGTCAGATTTTCAAGCTTAACGGCTGGCAGGTAAAAACACTTGGAAATCCCTTTGCCCACGCAATTTTACGCGGCGGCGTGGACGGTTACGGAAACGATATTCCCAATTTCCATTACGAAACGGTTATGCAGGTCATCGAAGGATATGCCAGGTCGGGGCTTAAAAATCCCGCTATTATAATCGACGCAAACCACTCTAACAGCGGCAAAAAGTTTAAACAGCAGATAAGAATATGCGAAGAGGTTATGAACAACCGCCTGTACGACAACGACTTTAAAAATAACGTTAAAGGGTTTATGATAGAAAGTTTTCTGGAAGAGGGCAGCCAAAGCGAAGATAAGGTTTACGGCAAATCGATAACCGACCCCTGTCTGGGCTGGTGCGATACCGAAAGGCTTATCTGCGACATCGCCGAAAAAGTTTAAAAGACGGTTGATTAAGGCATATTACGGGGTTAATTGTTAAAAAGGAGGGTGAAAAGCGTATGAGCAACGGTTTAACAGGTTATCTGGGACCTAAGGGAACTTACAGCGAAATCGCGGCGAAAAAAATGTGCGCGGGCGACGAAAAAGTTGCTTATCCGTCCTTTTACACCCTTTTTGCCGCGCTATCGAACGGCGAGATAAACGCTGCTGTAATTCCTATAGAAAATACTTTAAACGGCGCGGTAACGCAAAATCTCGACCTTTTGCAGGCGGCGGAGAACATACACGCGTGCGCTGCGTGCGCGCTTGAGATCGACCACCGCCTTATAACCTTGAAGGGCGCAGATAAAAAAGAAATAAGAAATATTTATTCGCACGCTCAGGCGCTTGGTCAGTGCGCGAAATATCTTGCCGAAAATTTCCCCGCGGCGCAGCTTTTCGAAACGCCGTCTACAGCCGATTGCATAGGAAAAATAAAAAACTTAAGCGACGCGGGCATTATTGGCGCGCACTGCTTAAAGGAAGGATTCGAACTTTCCCCTTACAATATTTCCGACGAAAAAAATAATTTCACGCAGTTTTTGCTTTTAAAGCGCGGCGCACCTGAAGAGGACGCCGTATCGGACAGAATTTTCTTTTCCGTTACGTGCCGCCACAGGGTTGGGGCGCTTGTCGAACTGCTGAACGTGTTGAAAGATGGCGGAATAAATATGACCGAAATTGAAAGCCGCCCCATAAAAAACAGAACGGGCGAGTTCAGGTTTTTTATGGAAACCGAGGGCGACTATTCGGATTTAAAGGTTAAAGCCGTGCTTAAAAAACTTGCGGAAACGGCTCATTCTTTTAAATTAATAGGTTGCTATAAAAGCGGATTACCAAAGTGAAAACAGGCATAAAAGGCCGAAGCATATAACGCCCTGAATAAACTTGAAAATTATAAAAAACGCAGGCTTTACACCGCACCTGGTAAGGTAACAAAGCTGTTGCAATAGAATCGAAGCTCCGCCGAAAGTTATTAAAAATCCCGCCAGCGGCAGGGCGAAAAATCCGCCCGCGGAAGACAGAGCAAAACACCCGCCGGTAGCTTCGCACAGTCCCGAACATAAACCTTTGGCCGCTTCTTTGCCGAAAAGCGGCGCAAGCAGAAATGATAGCGGCTTAAAAATATCGAAATCGGCAATAACTTGCGACAGGGTATAAAAAAAGCAGATAAACCCTCCCGCAACCAGACAAGCGGTAACGCCGCCGTAAAAGCTTGAATAAAGTACGTCGCTGCCGGCGTTATTAAGCTTTCGTTCGGGCGGTGCGTCCTGCTTTCGTCCGGAAATAAGGCAGTAAACAAGCGACGATACTATTACGGACACAATACAGGCGCACAAAAGTTTTACGCCCGCTCCGTTGCCGCCGAAGGCTCGCGTTCCCACCGTGCCCAGGGCAAACAGCGGGCCGCAGGTGGAAAGCAGCGGCGCAAGTTTTTTTGCCTCGCTTTTATCTATCAGTCCTTGCTCGCAGTACTCGCATAAAATGCGGCTGCCCGCGGGATAGCCGGAAAATACGCTCATTAAAAACAGCGGCATTCCAACGTTTGGCAGTTTAAGCTTGCGCGAAAATTTGTTAAACGGCTTTGCCGCAATCTGGGCGGCGCCCATCTTTATTAAAAGCAGGGTGATTACCATAAACGGAAAAAGTGATGGAAGCACGCTTCCCGCCCACAGGCAAAGTCCGTCGAAACAAACCGAAAGATAGCGGTCGGGGAAAATTACCAGCACCGCTCCGAAAAATATAAGTACCGCGCAGGCGGCGGCTTTTTTAAAATTCATACGCTAATAATTATTATTTTAAAGGTTAAAATATGAGTAAAAAGATAGGACTTGCTTTAGGCAGCGGCGGTTCGCGCGGGGTTGCGCACCTCGGCGTATTAAAGGCGCTGGAAGAAGAGGGTATTGTGCCCGATTATATAACCGGTTGTTCTATGGGCTCGGTTATAGGCGCGGGCTATGCAAGCGGACTGTCGGTAGAAGAAATGTACCGTTTGGTAAAAAAGCTTAAGGCCATTCAGCTGATAGATATCACGGCGGTTCCAATAACCCGCCTTGCGCTTACAAGGGGCAACAAAATGCGCAATATGCTTCTTTCCAAACTGGGCGAAACTAATTTTTCCGACTTAAAAATACCGTTCAGGTGCGTTGCAAGCGACCTGTATTCGGGCAGGCTGGTCACATTGTCGGAAGGGAAAGTGGCAACTGCGGTGGCGGCTTCCAGTTCGATGCCAACAATCTTTCCCCCCGTCAAACTGGATAAAAAGCTTTTAATAGACGGCGGAGTTCTTTGCCGTGTGCCTACCGAGCAATGCAAGGAAATGGGCGCCGACGTCGTAATTGCGGTAGACGTTTTGGATAATACGGGCGAAAGCGTCGGACAGGTAAAAAATATCGTTACAATGGTAATGCGCATATTCGACATAATGGATTACAACGCGTCTGAAATGAAGAAAAAGCTTTACGGTACGAAAAACGAATTGTGGCTTGTGCCCGAAATGAAGGGGTTAAGCCAATACGCCGTTAAAGACGCTGAAAAGGCGTTTGACGAGGGATATGCCGTAACCAAATCCAAAATTAAAGAAATAAAAAAGTTTATTAAATAATTTTAAACCGGTTTACAGCTATGGATTTATTCGATTTAAACGGCAACGAAGAAAAGGCGAAACCGCTTGCCGAGCGTATGCGCGCAAACAACTTAAACGACTTTGTAGGGCAGAAGCACATTGTTGCTGAAGGCTCGCTTTTGCGCCGCGCAATATCGCTGGACAGATTGGGAAGCTGCATATTCTGGGGACCTCCGGGAACGGGTAAAACCACGCTCGCAAATATTATCGCTTCGACAACGCACGGCGAGTTTATAAAATTAAACGCCGTTCAGTCCGGCGTTGCCGACGTCAAGGCGGCGGTAAAAACCGCGGAGGACAATTTAAAACTTTACAATAAGCGCACCTACTTAATGCTTGACGAATGTCACCGCTTCAACAAAACCCAGTCCGACAGTCTGCTTCCCGCAATAGAAAAGGGTACGGTAATATTCATAGGCTCCACAACCGAAAATCCGTTCGCTTCAATGACTCCCGCGATTGTTTCGCGGTGCAGGGTGTTCGAATTTAAAAGGCTTTCTGAAGAGGACATACAGGGTGCGTTACATAAAGCGTTGAAGGATAAACGGCGCGGTTTGGGCGAATATTTAGCCGAGGTGGAAGGTGCGGCGATAGCACATATTGCGGCTATGGCGGGCGGCGACCTGCGCGCGGCGTATAACGCGCTCGAACTCGCGGTATTGACGACGCCGTTAAACGAAAACGGCAAAATAAAGGTTACTCTTTCCGACGCCGAACAGTCTATACAAAAAAAATCGCTGTCCTATAACGAGGACGCGTTTTACGACTATTTATCCGCCTTTTGCAAGTCGCTTAGAGGCAGCGATTCCAACGCCGCGCTCTATTATGCAATGAGGATAATAGAGGGTGGGGGCGATCCGCTTATCATTCTGCGCAGACTAATCGTTCATTCGTCCGAGGACGTGGGAATGGCCGACCCCAACGCTTTGGTTGTTGCAACGTCGGCGCTAACGGCTTTTGAAAAAATAGGTTATCCCGAAGGGCTCATTCCCCTTTCAAACGCTATAATTTACGTGTGCGAAGCCCCTAAGTCAAATTCGGTTGTAACGGCTATGAATGCAGCGAAGTCCGACGCGGTGAAGGTACGCGACGACGACGGAGTTCCGCCGTATTTAAAGGACAACACTTTCGGCGATAAATCCGCAAAGGCGCAAAGCGGCAAATACAAATACCCGCACGATTACGGCGGATACGTTGAGCAGCAGTACCTGCCCGATAAACTGAAAGACAAAATTTATTACGTTCCTTCCGATAACGGATTTGAAAAGGCGGTAAAGGAAATACGCAGGCAAAAGGGAAAAACTAATTAAGTATATTCCGCGCGGGAAAAGAAACCGCGCGTCTTTTTTTTAGTTGAAAGGATTTTCAATATATTGTCTGCCGTGATTACGCGGTCGTATTACAGTTGCGTATTGTAATAAAATTTCAATTTGCGAACTTATCTGCAGAGAATATGTTAAACAAACGCAATAATATTTGACATCCGCGCAAAATAACTTTATAATTAAATCAAATAGTCAAAGGCTGAGACAAAGACACGTTCCGCAGTATTTCACCGCTTTACAGAGAGCGGGGGCAGGTGAAAGCCCCGTATGCAGGAATTGCGCGAATAACACTTTCGAGCCGCTTATCCGAACACGCGGAAATTTTGCGCGAAAAGTAGGGTAAGCCGTAAAACCCGCGTAAGCGGTTTAAAGCGACCTGAAGGCTTGTAAGCCGCAGGTAACTTGGGTGGTACCGCGAATAATCATTCGTCCCGAGAGATACTTTTGCAAAAAGTATTTCGCGGGATTTTTTTAATTAAAAAAGGAGCAATAAATATGAGCACTTTATACCGTACTAAAACAGCAAACGAAATAAGCGAAAAGCTTGTCGGCAGCGAGGTTACGCTTGCGGGCTGGATAGAAAACGTGCGCGACCACGGCGGCGTTTCATTTATCGATTTAAGGGATTATTACGGCGTGGTTCAGGTTGTAATGCGCGACACGTCGCTGTTAAACGGCTTGAATAAAGAGGACTGTATTTCCGTTTCGGGCGTAATCGAGCAGCGCGACGAAGAAACTTACAACCCCAAAATACCTTCGGGTACGGTTGAATTAAACTGCAAAACGGTTAAAGTTTTGGGCAAGGTTCGCGAACAGCTTCCTTTCGAAATAATCACGTCGAAAGAAACGCGCGAGGATATAAGGCTTAAATACCGCTTCCTCGATTTAAGAAACCGCAAAGTTAAAGACAACGTGGTTTTCCGTTCGCAAGTAATTTCTTTCCTGCGCGAAAAGATGATGCAAATGGGCTTTTTGGAGGTGCAAACGCCCATACTCTGCGCGTCAAGTCCCGAGGGCGCGCGCGACTATATCGTGCCTTCGCGCCGCTACAAGGGTAAGTTTTATGCCCTTCCCCAGGCGCCCCAGCAGTATAAACAGCTTTTAATGGTTTCGGGCATAGACAAATATTTTCAGATAGCGCCCTGTTTCCGCGACGAGGATGCGCGCGCCGACCGCTCCCCCGGCGAGTTTTACCAGCTCGATTTCGAAATGGCTTTCGCCACGCAGGAAGACGTTTTCAAGACGGGCGAAGAGGTGTTGTCCGAAACGTTTAAAAAATTTGCACCGGAAGGTTACGCCGTTACAAAGGCGCCCTTCCCCGTAATCCCCTATAAGCAGGCAATGCTTGAATTCGGCACCGATAAACCCGACCTGCGCAACCCGCTCAGAATTATCGATTTGTCCGAATTTTTCAATAAATGCACGTTTAAACCCTTTCAGAACAAGTGCGTAAGGGCGGTTAAGGTGCACGCGGAAATGAGCAAAGGTTTCCACGAAAAGCTTTTGGCTTTCGCCCTGTCTATAGGTATGGGCGGCTTGGGCTATCTGGAGGTTTTGCCAGACGGAACTTATAAAGGACCTATCGATAAATTTATTCCTGCCGAACTGAAGGAAGAAATGAGAAAGCTGGGAAGCCTTGAGGTGGGCGACACAATTTTCTTTATTGCCGATAATAAGGATAAGGCTCCTAAGTTTGCGGGTCAGATAAGAAACGAGCTGGGCGAAAAACTCGGCTTGACGGAGAAGAACGCGTACCGTTTCTGTTTCATTAACGATTTCCCTATGTTCGAAACGGACGAGGAAACGGGCAAAGTAGGCTTTACGCACAATCCCTTCTCAATGCCTCAGGGCGGGTTGGAAGCACTGGAAAGCAAGGACCCGCTGGATATTCTTGCATATCAGTACGACATTGTGTGCAACGGCGTAGAGCTTTCTTCAGGCGCGGTGCGTAATCACGATTTGGATATAATGGTTAAGGCGTTTGAAATAGCTGGATACGACGAGCAGACTTTAAAAGACAAGTTCGGCGCCCTTTACACGGCGTTCATGTTCGGCGCGCCTCCTCACGCAGGAATGGCACCGGGCGTGGACAGAATGATAATGCTGTTGAGAAACGAGGAGAATATACGCGAGGTTATCGCTTTCCCTATGTCCGCGTCTGCGCAGGATTTAATGTGCGGCGCGCCCAACGAGGTTACCGAAACCCAGCTAAGGGAAGTTCACATAAAAGTACGCAACTAACAATATCAAAGTTATAAAGGCAATTCATCAAAGCGAAGGCGCCGCTTAAACGATTTATATAATTTGTTGCAACGGCGCCTAAATATGAAATTAAGTATATTGTATATACATTAAATCAAGGTGAAATATATGTCAGTAGACCAAAAAACAATAAAAACTTTGGCAAGGCTATCGCGGCTTGAGTTTTCCGATGAAGAGATTGAAAAGTTTGCGCCCGAGTTCGAAGAGATAATCGACTTTGCAAACAGAATAAACGAACAGGTTTCGGGCGACACCGAATCTATCCGCGAGGTCGTAACCCGCACGGTAGGGTGGGAAGACCTGCGCGAAGACGAGGTGAAAGAAAGTTTGCCTAACGAAAAAATTACCTCTAACGTGCAGGCGGAAAACGGCTATTTCCCCGTAAGGAGGGTTGTAAAGTGAAAAGCGTTATTTCCGCACTTTCCGCAAAACTTCAGTCCGGCGAGTGGTCAAGCCTCTATCTCACCGAAAAATACATCAAAGAAATCGAACGGCGCAATCCAAAACTTAATGCCTACGTGCATTTAACTTTCGACGAGGCCCGCAAAAATGCCGAGGCTGCCGACGTAATGATTAGCGAAGGCAGGGCAACGCCGCTTACGGGTATTCCGTTTACGCTTAAAGACAATATTGCAACCGACGGTTTGCTCACAACCTGCTGTTCTAAAATTCTACAGGGGTTAAAGCCCTATTACAACGCAACGGTATGGCAAAAGCTGAAAGCGCAGGGCGCCGTGCTTTTGGGCAAAACAAATATGGACGAGTTTGCAATGGGCTCCACCAGCGAAACGTCGTATTTCGGCGCTCCGTTAAATCCGGTAGACACTACAAGGGTAACGGGCGGTTCGTCGGGCGGCGGTGCGGCGGCGGTGTGCGCAAATTTGGCGGCTTACGCGCTGGGCTCGGATACCGGCGGCTCGATACGTCAGCCGGCGTCGTTTTGCGGCGTGGTTGGGTTTAAGCCTACTTACGGCGCGGTTTCGCGTTACGGGCTGCTGGCGTACGGTTCTTCGCTCGACCAGATAGGACCTATTACCAGTTCGGTTACCGACGCGGCGCTTGTTTACGACGCTATCCGCGGCGATGATAAAGCCGACGGCACAAGTTGCCCTACGCCCGACGGAAAAACCGTGTTAAGGGGCGACGTAAAAAATTTGAAAATAGGTGTTGCAAAGGAATATTTCGAAGGTATTTCGCCCGAAATTAAGGGCGCAATCGATAATATGATCGCCGAATACGAAAGGGCGGGCGCGCAGATTGTGGAAGTAAGCATTCCCGCGCTTAAACTCGCGCTTCCGGTGTACTATATTATCGCCTGCGCCGAAGCGTCTTCCAACCTCGGCAGATACGACGGAATACGTTACGGTTACCGCGCCAAAAATTATACAAGCGTAGACGATATGATAACCAAAACGCGTACGCAAGGGTTTGGCAAAGAGGTTAAAAAGCGCATAATGCTGGGCACGTACGTTTTATCGTCGGGGTATTTCGACGCATATTATAAAAAGGCTTGTCTTTTAAGAAAAACGGTTGAAAGCCAAATGGCGGAAGCGTTTGAAAAATGCGACGTTTTATTTGCTCCCACGGCGCCCAATACCGCGTTCAAACAGGGATATTCGGGGGGCAATGCGGTTGAAACGTATTTGTCTGACGTTTGCACAGTGCCTGTAAACATAGCGGGGCTGCCTGCAATTTCCATTCCCTGCGGAGTTGATAAAAACGGAATGCCGGTGGGTATGCAAATAATAGGCAAAAAGTTTTCCGACGCTTTGGTGCTCGATACCGCGTACTATGCCGAAAGGGAAAATCTGTCGCTGTGCGCTGACGTTGAAGGGGGTGTAAAACTGTGAAATACCGTCTTGTTTCGGGGCTTGAAACCCACGTTGAATTAGCCACCGCCACAAAAATTTTCTGCGGTTGTACAACCGCTTTCGGCGGCGCCCCCAACACCCATTGCTGTCCCGTATGTACCGGTCAGCCGGGCACCCTTCCAGTACTAAACAAAAAGGTGGTGGAATACGCTATCCGCGCGGGGCTTGCAACCCATTGCACAATTAATACAACCACGCATTTAGACCGTAAAAATTACTGCTATCCCGACCTTCCTAAAGCCTATCAGATTTCGCAGTTTGACAAGCCGTTGTGCGAGCACGGATACGTCGAACTTGAAAGCGGAAAAAGAATAGGAATAACCCGCATACACATAGAAGAGGACGCGGGCAAACTGGTGCACGAAAGCGGATACACGTATATCGATTATAACCGCGGCGGCGTGCCGCTTATCGAAATAGTTTCCGAGCCCGACATTTCCTCGCCCGAAGAGGCCAAGGAATACGTTGAAAAATTACAGCTGATTATGCGGTATATAGGCGTTTCCGACTGTAAAATGCAGGAAGGCTCTATGCGCTGCGACGTAAACATTTCGGTTATGCCCGATGGCGCGACCGAGTTCGGAACGCGCACCGAAATAAAAAATATGAACAGCATTTCGTATATCGAAAAGGCAATGGGATACGAATACAGAAGGCAGATAGAGGTTATAGAGAGCGGCGGCAAAATAGTGCAGGCAACCCTCCGCTACGACGAGCACAGCGGCGAAACGTCGGTTATGCGCACAAAAGAAGACGCGCAGGATTACCGCTATTTCCCTGAGCCCGATATCCTGACGGTGGTAATTCCCGAAGAAAAAGTTGATGAAATCCGCGCATCGCTGCCCGAACTGCCTACCGACAAACTGCACAGGTATATTTGCGAACTTAAAATAAATCCCGCAACGGCAAAGCTTTTATACAAGTATAAGCGCGTATGCGATTTTGCAGAAAAGGCGTTTGCCTTGGGCGCGGGCGTAAAAAATACGGTTAATCTAATCGTCGGCACGCTTTATTCCAAACTCGAAACGGAAGAAGATAAGGAAAAGTTTCTTCTTCCCGTAACCGCCGAAGAGATGGCGAAGCTTGTAAAACTTGCCGACGAAGGCAAAATAAATATAACTCTGGCGCAGAAAACGCTTGCAAAAATGGCGGAAGAGGGCAAGCCGGTTTCCGAATATATCAGGCCCGCAGATATTGCAGGTATGGACGACGGCGAGCTTGAAATAATATGCCGACAGGCGGTAGAAGCCAATCCCGCCGCAGTGGCCGATTTTAAAGCCGGTAAAGATAAGGCTATATTCGCGCTTTACGGCTTTGTTAAAAAGGCGACTCAGGGTAAGGCGGACATTAAAAAACCCGACGCAATTATCAAAAAGCTAATTAAATAATTTGTAAAAAACAAATTAAGCCCCCGCGGGAAAGCCGCGGGGGCTTGTTTTTACCGACTGTCTAAGCGCGCGAAATAAAGGTTTTAATCCCGGCGAATTTTAATTCGGAAAAAATATGCGTTTAACGTTTAAAATTAAATTTTACAATACGGCAAAAAGTAAATTTTATTTCATCTGGTCTATCATCGAAATTATAACGCTTAACTGAGCGTCCGATAAGCCTTTAAGTTTTTCGGTAATCGCCGAATTCTTTTTGGGATTATGGTTGTCAAACTCGAAAAATTCACTCGGCGTAATTTCAAAAAATCTGCAAATAGTAAAAAATACCGACATGGAAGGTAAACTGTGTCCGTTTTCAATCATATTTATATAATTGTCGCTTTGACCCAATAAATGGCTCATAACTCTTGCCGATATGCGCTTATGCTGTCTTAGTTCGGAAAGTCTTAAACTGAACTGCTTTTGAAAATCTTTATCCATAATTAATAATTGTACTATGTAAAATTATTCTAAAAACAATTAAATTGTTCAAATATTTGACACACATAATCATATTGTGTAAAATAAAGCAAATACATAATATATTTTTGGGGAACAGATGAAAAAAGACGTGACGATAGCATTTATAGGCCATAGGGATTTCGAGGTGGCAAAAAATAAATATTACGCTTTGTACGTAGCCGTTACCGATTTTATTTTGTGCGGAGGAATAAAACATTTTCTTTTCGGCAGTAAAAGCAAGTTTAACGATTTCTGTTACCTTTGCGTTACTGAATGCGCGGAGGTGATGAACGGAATCGTAAGGGAGTACATACGCGCCGATTACGAGTTTCCGAGTGAAAGCTATTCTAAGTTTCTGCGCGAACGTTTCGAAAAAACCGAATATCCGCCCGAACTGCACACGTCGCGTAAAAACAGATACATAAAGCGCAACGAAATTATGATTGACAGGTGCGATATTCTGGTCACTTATTTCGATGAAAGTTACGTTTCGTCCCGCGGAAGGCGCAGCGGTACGGCGCTTGCGGTTGCATACGCCAAAAAAAAGAATAAAGAAATAATCAATTTATTTGATTACGAATAAAACAGCTTTTTAGGGCTCGGCGCAAAGATTTTTCTTTGCGCCGAGCCTTTTAAATGTGAAAACTTTGTTTTTGTCGTTATCGGCCGTTTTATTTTCAGCTTAATTCCGCACGTTTAACTGTCATATTAGCCGCCGTCCGGCAATAAATTATATCACGGCGGCAAGCGTTGAAAATCAGGCGGAAACAATTTCGCTATAACAACTCATAAACCGCCAAAAAAACTTAAAAACGTGAATTATTATTTTGCTAATATAGGTGAGCGGTTTGGCAATTACAGTTAAATTAAAAAATATTCTGGCGTGCGTTTTAACCGCGCTTACGATAACCGCGCTGTCGGTGGGCGCGCATTATTCAAGCGCGTATACGGTGTGGTACGGGTATTCGCCCAGGCTTTTACCCATATATTCCGTCGGGCGCGAAGATAAAACCGTATCCATCTCGTTCGACTGCGCCTGGGGTACCGATTATACCGATAAAATATTGGATGCGCTGCGTCAGACAAATGTAAAAGCAACCTGGTTTATGGTTGAATTCTGGACTGAGAAATACCCCGAATACGTGAAAAAAATAGACAAAGCGGGGCACGAAATAGGCACTCATTCGGCAACCCATTCTTATATGTCGAAACAGAACGCCGAAGAAATTCGTTTAGAGTTAAAAACGTCGTCGCAGGCAATAAAGGATATTACGGGTAAAGAGGTAGAGCTTTTCCGCCCGCCCTACGGCGATTATAACGACCGCCTTGTAAAAACCGCTTCGGAAGAGGGATTTTACAGTATTCAGTGGGACGTCGATTCGCTTGACTGGCGCGATTTAAGCGCCACGGATATCGCAATGCGCGTAATCAACGGCGCCAAAAACGGTTCGATTATTTTGATGCACAACAACGGTTTACATACGGCGGAGGCGGTGCCGATTATTATCGAAACGCTTAAAAACAAGGGCTTTACCTTCGTACCCATAGGCGAACTCATTTACCGCGAAAATTATTCAATCGACGTTACCGGCAGGCAACAGCCCGCGGCGTAGGCTTCGAAAGTGCACATATAACATAAACGAAATACAATATCAAGAGGTAAATATATGAACTACTTAAACGAAAAGAACAACAGGGTTTATATCTGCGGCATAATTGCTTCCGACGCGGTTTTTTCGCACGAGGTGTTCGGCGAAGGGTTTTACGAGTTTTTCGTAGAGGTAAACCGCCTTTCTGGACAGGCGGATATACTGCCCGTAACCGTGTCTGAAAGGCTTATGGGCGGAGGTATGAAAAAGGGCGACGAGCTGTGCGCTTTGGGTCAGTTCCGTTCGTACAACAAGCTCGAAAACGGTAAGTCGCGGCTTATGCTAACCGTATTTGTGCGCGAAGTGCTTGATTATCACCCCGGGAAAAACCCCAACAGCATAGTGCTTTCGGGCTATATCTGCAAACCCCCCGTATACCGTACAACTCCGTTTAACAGGGAAATAGCCGATTTGCTTATTGCGGTAAACCGCTCGTACAACAAAAGCGATTATATCCCTGCGATAGCCTGGGGCAGAAACGCGCGCTTCGTAAAAAATCTTGCCGTTGGCGATAAAATTGCGCTGTCGGGCAGAATACAGTCGCGCGAGTATCAGAAAAAACAGCCCGACGAAAGTTTGGTAACTATGACCGCGTACGAGGTGTCGGTTTCGAAACTTGCCGCGTTCGACGACGACAGCGATTTCGATATCGACGAGGAGTTCGATTTGTATTCGGTTCCCGGTTCCGCCGCGCAAAAGCTAAGCGGCGAATAATGGTAGTTAAAACCGAAAGATTTTAACACTTTCAAACTGATAAAATGTTATGATAAAACAAAACAGAACATTGTTCGCCCGCCGGTTGCAATCGGCGGGCGAAGTGTTATAATATGCGTTGCTATGAAAAACAGACAAAAGACGGTTGATTTAACTGGCGGCAACGTGTGGAAAACGCTGCTGTTATATTCGTTGCCCCTTCTCGGCAGCGCAATGGTGCAACAGGCTTATTCGCTTGCCGACCTTTTAATAGTTGGTAATTTCGCGGCGGAAGGGCAAACCGCGCTAACTGCGGTCGGCGACGCGTCAACTATGGTAAACATTTTGTTAGCCTTTGCTTTGGGGTGTAACGGCGGATGTTCTGTAATCGTAGCAAAGTATTTCGGAGCTAAAAACAATTTAAAAGTAAGGGAAACGGTTAATACCGCGCTTATATCTTTTTCGGTAATGTGCGCGGCGGTAATGGCGGCGGGGTTCGCGCTGGCAAAGCCTTCCATGTATCTACTCGATATAAAATCGTCCGATATTATGGCTGACAGTTTATCCTATCTGTACATATATCTTGGCTCGTTGCCGTTTGTATTCTTATACAACATAGGCTGTGGAGTGTGCTCTGCGTTAGGCGACAGTAAAATGCCGTTTCTGTTTCTTGTGTTTTCGTCGGTATTAAACGTGGGTCTGGATTTTTTGTTCGTCTGCAAATTTCATTTGGATGTTGCGGGCGCGGCGTGGGCAACCTTTATTTCGCAGGCGGCGGCAACCGTGCTTACGGTAATAGTACTTGTAAATAAACTTAAAACAATAAAAAGCGAGCAAAAGCCCGCCGTATTCAACAGGCGTATCTGCAGGGATTTAACGGTTACGTCTATCCCCGTAATTCTTCAAAACAGCTTTGTTTCGGTTGGCAATTTTTTTATCGTAAAGCGCATAAATTTAATAAGCGAGGAAGCTACGGCTGGCTTTACCACCGGCTTTAAACTTGTTCAGATAGCTAATGTGGGCGTAGGCACAATGACCAACGGGCTTGCAAATTTCTGTTCGCAAAACAAGGCGGCGGGCGAATACGGGCGCATAAAACAGGGCTATCTGGCCGTGCTTACATATGCAATGGCGACAAGTATTCTGTTTCTTATTCTGTGCGAGTGTATTCCACGGCAGCTTACTATGCTGTTTATAGACAATCCTACCGAAAAAGCGGTTGAATGTTCTATACGCTTTCTTCGCATAGTTGCGGCGTTTCTGCCCGCAGTGTGCGTTAAAATAGTGTCCGACGGAGCGGTGCGCGGTTGCGGAGGAAACTTAGGGTTTACAATTTCAACCTTTACCGATTTAATTTTAAGGGTGGCGTTTGTATATGTGCTCGTAGGCGCGGGAATGGGTTTTTCGGGCGTGTGCTGGGCGTGGGCTATAGGCTGGTCGGTTAGTATGTTTATAGCGGCGGGCTTTTTCTTTGCCGTGCCCTGTCTGCGTAAAAGAAATAAGCGCCGTACGCGGGAGGAGCAATCAAGCGGTCAAAACACTTGATTTTTCGCCTGCGTTTGTGGTACTATATCTTAAACGCATAAAAAGTGCATATTTTTATAAGCACGGCGTAGACCGTGCTTTAATTTTATCCGCGTACAAAGGTTTTAAATGAAAAATTATACAAAATACCGCAAACAATATATTATGCCTCCCGCAACAAGTAAAAAGTGGGCGGGTAAATTCGCCGTGGAAAAGGCGCCTTTGTGGTGTTCGGTTGACCTGCGCGACGGCAATCAAAGTTTAATCGAACCCATGTCTTTGGAAACTAAAATCGAATTTTTCAAACTGCTTGTTAAAATAGGTTTCAAGGAAATAGAGGTCGGGTTTCCTGCGGCAAGTCAAACCGAGTACGACTTTTTAAGAAAACTTATTGAAGGCGAACTTATTCCCGACGACGTTACGGTGCAGGTTTTAACGCAGGCGCGCGAGCATATAATCAAAAAAACTTTTCAGGCGTTAAAGGGCGTAAAAAACGCAATAGTGCACGTTTACAATTCAACCTCCGTCGCCCAGCGCGAACAGGTGTTTGCAAAGGATAAACAGCAAATAAAAAAAATAGCCGTCGAAGGTGCGAAACTTCTTAAAAGTTTGGCTGAAAGCGAGGGGGCGGATTACCGTTTCGAGTACTCGCCCGAGTCGTTTACGGGAACGGAACCCGAATATGCGTTAGAGGTTATAAATGCCGTTTTGGACGTCTGGCAGCCCTCGTCGGACAGAAAGGCGATAATAAATCTGCCCGCCACGGTGGAAAACGCTATGCCTCACGTTTATGCTTCACAGGTAGAATACATATCCGAAAATATTAAGTTCAGGAAAAACGTGGTGCTGTCGCTTCACCCGCATAACGACCGCGGCTGCGGCGTTGCTTCCGCCGAATTCGGGCTTTTAGCTGGTGCCGACAGAATAGAGGGCACCCTTTTCGGTAACGGCGAGCGCACGGGCAACGTTGATATAATAACGCTTGCGGGAAATATGTTTTCGCAGGGGGTAAACCCCAATCTCGATTTTTCGGATATGCCCTACGTAACGTCGCTTTATAAAAGCTTTACGCAAATGCCTGTAAATCCCCGTCATCCATACGCGGGCGAACTTGTTTTTGCCGCCTTTTCTGGCAGCCATCAGGATGCTATCGCAAAGGGAACGGCTTTCCGTAAAAAAACGGGACGCTCGGTTTGGGACGTGCCCTATCTGCCTATCGATCCGGCGGACGTGGGCAGGGAATACGAAACCGACGTTATACGTATAAATTCGCAGTCCGGCAAGGGCGGCGTAGGATATATAATGCTGCATAACTACGGTATAGATATGCCGGCTAAAATGAAGGAAGATTTCGGTTATAAGGTAAAAGATTTGTCCGATACAAAGCATAAAGAGCTTAAACCTGCCGAAATTTACACACTGTTCGAAGAAAATTATCTGTTGCCGCGCACGCAATTCGATGTTGCCGAATGTCAGTTCCGTCAAACGGACGGAATAGAAGCGACGCTGACAGTCGATTACAGTGAAGACAAAGCTACGGTTGTTGCGGAGGGTAACGGCAGGCTGGACGCAGTTTCAAACGCTTTGAAAACGCTTTTCGGGCTGGATTACGTACTTACGGGTTACGAACAGCACGCTTTAACCGACGGTTCGCGTTCGCAGGCAATTTCGTACGTGGGTGTAGAAGCCGCCGGTAAAACTTACTGGGGCGCGGGAGTGGATTACGACGTAATAAAATCGGGTTACAAGGCGCTTATTTCTGCAGTTAACAACTTAATGCACGGTTGAATTTAGAAAATTTAATTTTTGTTAAAAGTTTAAATAAGCAATAATCCCATTAATAAAAAGGCGAAAATTATGGCAAAAGGACCTCTTTTTTCAATAGGCAGTCTGCACATCCAGTACTACGGTTTGTGTATGGCGCTGGGAATAATTCTTTGTTTTGTTTTTTTGTATTTCACTATGCAGAAATTCAATTACAACGACGAATCGATCGACAAAATTTTAATTATAGGCGTAGGCGCAACCGCTTTCGGCGTATTTATGTCAATGGTGTTTCAGGCGCTGTACGACTATATTGAAAAACCTTCGGGCGGTTTTTCTCTCAGCGGAGCAATGACGTTTCAGGGAGGACTTATCGGCGGCGTAGTCAGCTTTTTAATAGTCTGGAATTTGTACGTGTTCGTAATAGCGCCGCGTACCAAAATAAAAATTCTGCAAAACAATATGAACGCTTCGCTTACCGACGCGCTGCGCATTATCCCTATCGGCGTAACTATTGCGCACGCTTTCGGAAGGCTGGGTTGCACGTTTGCGGGCTGCTGTCACGGCGGCAAAACCGACGCATGGTACGGAATATGGATGTTTACAGAAAGAGACTCTGATGGATTTCCCCTATCGCCCGCGGTGAAAATAGTGCCAACGCAACTGTTCGAATGTCTGTTTCTTGTATTTTTAACGGCAATTATGGTGGTTTTGCTGTTCAAATTCAAGTTTAAGTACAATTTAAGCTTATATGCAATTGCATACGGCGTTTGGCGCTTTTTAATCGAATTTGTAAGAAAAGACCACCGCGGCGACTTTATTGGTAATTTAACGCCGTCTCAGTTCTGGTCTATTGTAATGGTTATTTTGGGTATAGCTTATATTTTCCTGCATATGTACTATCTGCGAAAATTTGAAAAGCACCCCGAAAAGCAACCTCCGGTAAGGCTGAAAAAGGAAAGGACCCAAACGGCTGCGGTCGTAGACGGACAGCACGTAAATATTACGGCTGACCAAACGGACGCGGCGCGTATAGCGGAAGCGGACGAAATAGCAGAAGGGTTGACCGTGGAAGAAACGGTTAAAGAGAATGACGCCGAAGGCGAAGCGGAGGACGGTAAGTCAAGCGGCGAAAACACCGGCGGAAATGACTAAAATTTAAATTAAATTGTATAATCGCGGCGCGGTAAATTGCGCCGCGTATTTTTTTATTTAATAAGCGCAAACTGTGTTTGTTGTTAAAAGGAGAAAAAATGAAAGCAACAGGAATTGTACGCAGAATAGACGAACTCGGCAGAGTGGTTATTCCCAAGGAAATAAGAAGCACGTTAAGGTTAAAAAGCGGCGACCCGCTGGAAATTTTTACCGACCGTGACGAGCTTATGCTTAAAAAGTATTCGCCCATAGCCTCTTTGGAAAAATTTTCGGAAGGCACGGCAAAAAGCCTTTCTGAACTCTCGGGGCATCTTGCAATAGTGTGCGATACCGACGAGGTGCTGCACGCCGCAGGCAGCGGCAAGCGCGAGGTGGCGGGTAAATCGGTTTCGCAAAAGCTTGATAAAATTATGCAGGAACGCAGAAGCTATATTGCCAACCTTTCCGAAGGCGGCGACATTGTGCCTATATGCGAAGGCGAGGTAAGCCCCATCACGGCGCAAATTATCGTTCCCATAGTTTCCAACGGCGACTGTCTTGGCGCGGTTGCGCTTGTTTCAACCGAACAGGGCGCAAAAATCGAAGCGGGCGCCTGCAAATTGGCACAGCTTTCCGCAACCATTTTGGCAAATCAATTCGAATAAATATTTGTTTTGCGAAAGATTTTAGCGGGATTATGAAAAAGCAGAGCTATTTAAAAGGAGCAATAATTATATCCGTCGGCGGTTTTCTGTCAAAACTGCTCGGCGCAGTATACCGTATACCCCTCGTCGCCTATCTCGGCGGCGAGGGTATGGGCATTTACCAAATGGTGTATCCGCTGTATTGCATACTTTTAACCGTGTCCGCCAGCGGAATACCAACCGGAATAGCGCGGCTAATTTCTTCGGGCGGAGACAACGGCGCCGAAAGGAAGGCCTTTTATCTGTACGGCGGAATAGGGCTTATAGGTTCGCTTTTAATGTTCGCGTTTTCTTCGCCGCTCGCCGCGGCGCAGGGCGAAGCGGAGGTCGCTCTTTGCTGCCGCCTTTTATCGCCTTCGGTGTTTTTCGTCGCGCTTATTTCCATTGTGCGCGGATATTTTCAAGGCAAGGGGAATATGTATCCCACGGCGTTTACCGAGGTGTTGGAACAGGCGGTAAAGGTAGCGGCGGGCATTGCCCTTGCAGGTATTTACCGCGGCAACGTTGCAAAGGCAACTGCCGCGGCCGTAATCGCGGTTACTCTCAGCGAGGTTATCACCTGCGCGCTTGCCGTGGCTTTTTACGTCGGAAGCAAAAGCAAATTAAAACCTCTTTACCGCACCGCCCAGATTTCCGCAAAAAATATCTTCGCCTTTACAGTGCCGCTTACGTTTACGGCCATAGCTATGCCTGTAAGCCAGCTTGTCGAAAGCATAGTGGTGGTTAATATTTTGCGCGGCTTTGCCGACAACGCCACCGCGCTGTACGGCATATTTTCGGGCTGCGCGGTAACTATTATAAATCTTCCAGTGTCGGTTACGTACGGGCTGGCGGCGGCAAGCGTTCCTAACATTTCCCCGCTGGCTTCTAAAGGGGATATGCACGGCGCCAAGCGCGAGGTTAAAAAAGCGCTTTGGTACACTGCCGCAATTTCAATACCCTTTGCGGTAGCGCTGTATGCGTTCGCGCCGTTGGCGGCGCGCATTATATTTCCCTCGCTTACTGCGGGCGAAAAAAACCTTCTAATAAACCTTGTGCGCATTATGTCTGTAAACGCGGTAACGTCGTCGCTTGTGCAAACGTCTTCGGCGTGCATAACCTCGCTGGGCAAACCTGTTTTAGGTACCGTTACGCAGTGGGTTACCGCAACCGTGAGGGTAGCTCTTTCCGCGGCGCTGGTAGCGTTTACAAGTCTTTCGATAGTGGGGGTGGCGGTTTCGGCAAACTGCGCGTATTTTGTTGCGGTAGTCCTTAATTTCTGCTATATTATAGTGGAAACAAACAAAAAGGGGCGCAAAGATGTCGATAACACTGATAGGATTGGGAATAAAGGAAGGGGACTTAACGCGGTCGGCTGAACGCGCGCTGGAAAAGGCGGACTTAATTATAGCCCGTACCGATTCGTGCGAAAGTTATAAAAATTTGCAGGGATATACAGTGCGCACTTTAGACGGAGTATTTCTAAAATCGCGCAATTTCGATACGTTAAACAAAAATCTTGCGGGCGAGGTGCTTTCGGCAGGGAAAAATGCAAACGTGTGCTATTGCGTCGAGGGCGCCGTAAGCGAGGACGAAGCCTGTAAAATTATACTTAAAAAGTATAAAAACGCCGTCGTTTGCGAGGGCGTTTCCCGCATTTCTCACGTTAAAAATCTTGCGCGGTTGCAAAGCTTAACGGTTTCCGCCGTATCGTCTTACAATGTGCGCGGCTTAAAAAGCTGCCGCGCCGCAATCGTTTTCGATATCGACGACGGGTACGCGGCTTCCGAAACGAAAATAGTTTTAACAAATCTTTTCGGCGAAGAAACAGAATGCAGTTTTGTGCGCGGTGATAAAGTTAAAAAAATAAAAATTTACGAGCTGGACAGACAAAAAATTTACGGGCTCGATTGCGCCGTAGCCGTTGAAGAGGGAGAATTTTTAAAGAAGGAACGATACGATTTTGACGACCTTGTGCATATGGTCGGGTTGTTGCGCGCGCCCGGCGGCTGCCCTTGGGACAGGGCTCAGACCAACGCCAGTATAAAAGGCAACGTAATCGAGGAAGCTTACGAACTTGCCGACGCAATAGAGCGGGACGATGACGACGGGATTTTGGAAGAGACTGGCGATATTCTTCTGCAGGCGGCATTTCATTCGCTGTTAAAAGAGGAGCAGGGGGCGTTTAACGCAACCGACGCCACAACAGCTAACGTCAAAAAGCTCATATTCAGACATTCGCACATTTTCGGCGGCGACCGTGCGGCAAGCGAAAGCGAGGCGCTTGGAGTTTGGGATAAAAACAAGCTTAAAGAAAAGCATATGACAACGTTCGGCGAAAGCGTGTGCGCGGTTCCTAAAAATTTCCCTGCTTGCATGCGCGCTCAGAAAGTGGGTAAACGCGCCGCAAAAAGCGGTATGGACTTTTTATCCCCCGTATCTGCTTCGGAAAAGCTGTGGGAAGAGGTTAAAGAGATGGTGGCGGCAATACGGGCGGAGGACAAGCCCGCGGTTTTCGACGAGGCGGGCGACGTGCTGTTTGCCGCCGTAAATGTCTGCCGTCTTGCGGGCGTCGATTGCGAAGAGGCGCTCAGGGCGGCAACCGATAAGTTTGTAAACAGGTTTGTCGAGTGCGAAAAACTTATTATCGCCGACGGCAAGGATATAGCCGATATGGACGAATTGGAGCGGGACTATTACTGGGTGAAGGCTAAAAATGCGCTTAAAAAAAATTAAAGTAGGTAATCTGATAATCGGTAACAACGTGTTTTTGGCGCCTTTGGCGGGTTATACCAACGCGGTGTTCCGCGGAATGTGCGAAAGCCTGGGCGCGGGGCTTACTTTTACCGAAATGGTAAGCGCCAAAGGGTTGTGCTACAACAGCGAAAACACAAGGGAATTGTTGCAGTTAACCCCTACATATGGCGCGGTTAACGCCGTTCAGCTCTTCGGCGCCGACCCTGAATTTATGCGCCGCGCGGCCCAAAGCGATGATATTGCGCCGTTTGAATTAATTGATATAAATATGGGCTGTCCTATGCCTAAAATTTATAAAAACGGCGAGGGGAGCGCGCTTTTGGAAAATATTCCGCTGGCCCGTAAAATAGTAAAAGCGGCAAAAGAAAGCGGTAAGGCGGTGTCGGTGAAATTCAGGACGGGTATTGACGGCGAACATATAATAACCCGTGACTTTGCGCTTGCAATGGAGGACGCGGGCGCGGATATGATTACAATTCACGGACGCACGCGCGACAAAATTTATTCGGGTGCGGTTGATTTCGAAGAAATTGCAAAGGCAAAAGCTGCGGTAAAAATTCCCGTAATAGCAAACGGCGGAGTTTATTCCGATTTATGTGCCGAAAAACTTTTAAAAGAGACTGGCGCAGACGGAGTTATGGTTGCGCGCGGCGCAATGTACAATCCGTTCGTATTCGCCGAAATATGCGGGGTGCCGGTAAGCGATAAAAAAGCGGTGATTAGAAAACAGATTGCTGATACGTTCGGCGCCTACGATTACCGTTTTGCAACCGTTTATATGCGTAAAATGCTTGCATTTTATATAAAGGGACAAAAGGGCGCCGCGGCAACGCGAGTAAAGCTTATGTCGGCAAACTCCGCTGAAGAGATTGAAGAAATTTTAAAAGGATTGCAGTTCATATAAGAAAAACGGACGTGCAAAAACATCGACGCGATTTTTTAAATTGCGTCTTTTTTTTACATTTTTCGTCACGTAAAAGGGGGGTATAATGCTTGCACGATGCAAGTTTACGCCG
Organism: uncultured Clostridia bacterium; assembly: GCA_947053545.1. Classification (GTDB taxonomy): domain Bacteria; phylum Bacillota; class Clostridia; order Christensenellales; family Borkfalkiaceae; genus Coproplasma. The sequence goes on along the minus strand of CAMRSY010000009.1, from coordinate 12,075 downwards.
AGTACGCCATTGTGGAAAATTTTTGTATGGACTTTTCGCTGCTTGTCGCGGCTAAAGCCGCAAGCAAAAATCCCGCAAAATACGGCCGTATTTCCGCGGCTGCAATTTTAGGCGCGTGCTTTGCCGTCGTTTATCCGCTGTTCGGTTTAAGCGGTGCCGCTGGCATAGCTGTGAAAATAGCTTCCGGCGGAGCAATGTGCGCGGTTGCGGGCAAATTTGCAAGCGTTAAAGGTTATGTTAAATTTACCGCGTTTTTTACCGCACTTACGTTTCTTTTGGGCGGCGCGCTTATTGCCGTATTTTCTTTGGCGGGGGTTTCGTACGAAAGCGGCGGAGGATACGTTTTGTCGTCCGTGCCTGTGGGTATTCCGCTTTTTGCGGCGCTTATGCTGGCGTTTGCGGTAATTAAACTTAAACGTAAGGTAGTTGCAAACAGAAGCGTCGCCGCATACTGCAAAATTTATTTTAAGGATAAAAGCGCGGTATGTTCTGCGTTTTACGACAGCGGAAACAAGGTATACGCGGACGGCGCGCCCGTAAGTATAGTTCCGGCATATATAGCAAAAAAACTGACGGATCAAACGTGTATAAATACATTCGTGGATATACATACTGTTGCGGGGAAAAGTAAAATTCCGGTATTCACAGCCGAAAAAATAGAAATAGACGACGGAAAAAGTAAAATTACGCGGCAAAACGTAGCGCTTGGAATCTCGCCGCGGCACATTTATAAAATGGTGCTACATCCTGACTTATCGGAGGTGAATTGAATGTTCGAAAAAATAAAAAGTCTGTTGCGTTCGCTTTTGGGGCTGAACACGTTAGATTACATATGCGGAACCGAGGCGCTGCCGTTGCCCCTTTCGGGCGAGGAGGAAAGGGCGAAACTCACGCTTCTTCAAAACGGCGACGAAAGGGCGAAAGCCGAACTTGTGGAGCATAACCTGCGTCTCGTCGTATACATAGCCAAAAAGTTCGAAGGTACGGGGGCGGACGGAGACGACCTTGTGTCGGTAGGCACAATCGGGCTGATAAAGGCTATCGATTCGTTTCGTTCCGATAAAAACATAAAGCTGGCAACATACGCTTCACGCTGTATCGAAAACGAAATTTTAATGTATCTGCGCAGGCTTAGCCGCGCCAAGCAGGAGGTTTCGTTCGACGAACCTTTGAATACCGACTGGGAGGGCAACGAACTTTTGCTGTCCGACGTAATGGGCACCGACGCCGACGCCGTTTACTCCGACGTTGAGGGCGGTGTGGAAAGAGAGCTGTTAAAAAAATCTCTTTCAAAACTATCGCTCCGCGAACAGCGCATAATGCGTATGCGTTTCGGGTTGGACGGCGGCGACGAAATGACGCAGAAAGACGTGGCTGACAAGCTGGGAATATCGCAAAGCTACATATCGCGTCTGGAAAAAAAGATAATAGCAAAACTTAAAAAAGACATATCCAGACAAATATAGATAACGGGGTATCCGTTACGGCTTAACCGTCAGTGACTAAGCCGCGCCGCTCTGCCGTCCGCCGCATTCGTACATATAGGAGGTTTAATATATGTACGATAAAGTCGTTATTTGCGGAGTGGAAACTTCGGGCTTGCCCAAGCTTTCCAATAAAGAGCAGGAAGAACTTATGCTAAAAATAAAGGCTGGCGACAACGACGCCAGGGAAAGATTTATTGTCGGCAATATGCGCCTTGTGCTTTCGCTTGTAAAACGTTTCTGGTCTAAAAAAGCCAACGCCGACGACGTGTTTCAGGTTGGATGCGTGGGGCTTATCAAAGCGATAGACAATTTTGATATTTCGGTTGGCGTAAGGTTTTCCACCTACGCCGTGCCTATGATTTTAGGCGAGATTAAAAGGTATTTGCGCGACGGCAATTCGCTACGCGTTTCCCGCTCGATACGCGATACCGCGTACAGAGTTTTGAAAGTCCGCGAAAAGCTGGAAGAAACTTGCGACGACGTAACCTACGATAAAATAGCGAAAGAAATGAACGTTGCCGTTTCGGAAGTGGCGTACGCGCTCGACGCTATTTCCGACCCTGTTTCGCTGTACGACCCAGTCTACAACAAGCAGGGCGATACGTTGCTTTTAATGGACCAGATTTTCGACGTTAAAAACAACGACGAGGTATGGACGGAAAAGGCGGCGCTTTACGAGGCGATAACGCGATTGGGCGAAAGGGAAAGAAGCATACTGTTTCTGCGTTATTTCGAGGGGAAAACCCAGACGGAAATTTCCGAACAGGTAGGAATTTCGCAGGCGCAGGTTTCGCGGCTTGAAAAAAGTGCGTTAAAGCGCATAAAAGCGGACATCTGTTAACTTAAAATTAAATCGAATATAGGGCGGCGCGCGGTAATTTTAAAGCGCGCCGCCCATAAAATATGCCGAAAATATCATAATTGGCGGTAAGTATTATAAAAATTGCACAAAACCGAAAAAAATATTTGTTTAGCAGGTTTGAAAACCATACCGTATGTGATATAATTAAAAGGTCAGGAGGCAACAATGCAGATAATCGACTGGATTGCCATAGGCGTGGTATTGGTTTCGGTACTTTTCGGCTTACTTTTCGGCTTTGGCAAACTGCTCAAATTTTTTACGGGCGGCATAATCGGTATATTCATTTCAATAGTCGTAACTTATTTCTGTTTCGGCGTGGTTTCAAGCTGGGGTTTTGTGCGTGATCTTATGGCAAAGCTTTTAACGGCAATGCAAAACGCAAACAACTCTATCGTCGATTTCTTAATTAAAATAGGTATCGAAAAAATAATTCTTGCCGTAGCCATTTTCATAATAGTTCAGATAATAAGAATTATAACCGTTAAAATAATTAAAGGTATCGTTGAAATAGACAATCCTGTGGCGAAGGCGGTTAACAGGCTTTTCGGTATGGTGCTTATGCTGGCGGTTAGCTGTATGATTTGGCTTATTGTTTTCCATGTAATACAACTTATCGGCGGCGATACGGCTGCGGGTGTGCGTGCGGACATTAACGGCAGTGTGTTTAAACTCGACTGGGTGTTCGATAACAATCCTTTAAAGTGGATTATAGAAAGGGTAATACCCAAATCGTAAAATTATTTAAATTAAGCGCGGCAGACAACTTTCGGTTGTCTGCCGCATATACTTTTATATGGAATTTTTGTTTAGCCAGTTAAAAAAAATGGACGTCGTATCCGTTTCGGACGGCAAAAATTTAGGAAGAGTATGCGATATGGCGTTTTACTTTCCCGAAGGCAAAATTAAGGGATTTTACGTAACGGGCAGCAAAGGCTTTAAATTTACGAAATCCGACGTGTTTATACCTGTGTGCGACGTGGTTAAAATAGGGGAGGACGTAGTTCTTGTAAAACTGGGACAGTCAAAGCCGCCTAAAGGCGATAATTGCCCGCCGCCGCAACCGCCCTGTCCGCCGCCTTTCCCGCCGGATTGCCCGCCGCCCGACTGTCACCATAACGGCAGACCGAACTATCCGCCCCAACAAGGCGGCTATCCGCCCCGCCCGCAGTTTCCTCAGTCCGACCCGCGCCGAAATTTCGACGATTACGAATAATATTTATTTTAAAATTTTTGCCGCGGGTTTTATCTGCCCGCGGCAAAGTTAATATCGGCAATAGCCGCGTAAATGTTAAATTAATAAAAAACAAAATTCCGCTTGTGTAGTTATATTCAATAAATACTCTTTCCGTAACAGTCAACGGCCACTACGGCGGGAAAATCGGCAATTTCCAAACGGCGTACGGCTTCGGACAAAAGCTCGGGAAAGGCGACGAGTTCGCTTTTAATTATAGCTCTGCCGTAAGTTGCGCCCGCGCCGCCGATTGCGGCAAAGTAAACGCCCGTATTCCGCACTAACGCGTCGGTTACCTCCGCGCTCATTTCGCCCTTGCCTATCATTCCGCCTAAGCCTTCGTCAAGCAAAAGAGGCGCGAAAGCATCCATACGGGCGGAGGTGGTAGGGCCGCAACTGCCGCTTGCATATCCCGGTTTGGCGGGGCACGGACCGGCATAATATATAAACGCGCCGTTCAAATCAAACGGTAAAGTTTCGCCGCGTTCAATCATTTCTTTAAGCCGCTTGTGCGCGCAGTCGCGCGCGGTGTAAATAGTTCCCGATAAAAGCACGCTGTCGCCGGCGTGCAATTTTTTTATTTCTTTTTTATCGACCGGCAAGTTCAGTTTAATCATTATAACACCGCCTTTTCACAGCGCACGCAGTGGCACTGAATATTAACGGCGACGGGCAGACCGGCAATATGGGTGTAAGCCCATTCGCAGCTTACGCCCAAGGCGGTAGTCTTTCCGTGAAAGCCCTGGCAGCCGATATTTAAAGCGTTGATTTTTTCTAGCGCAACTTTTTCGATTTCTGCGATATCCTCTCGATTTGAGTGCGAGCCTATTTTGCGGGTAAGCGCCTTTTTGGCAAGGTAAGCGCACGTGTCGAAACTGCCGCCTATTCCAACGCCTACGTAAACTGGGGGGCAGGGCCGCGAACCCGCTTTTTCAACGGTATTTACAATGGCGTTAATAATACCTTCAACACCCTGCGCGGGTTTAAGCATATACAAAGCGCTCATATTTTCGCTGCCGAATCCCTTCGGTAAAAACGTTATTTCAATATGTTCGCCGGTGCATATGTGCGTATGAATTACGGCAGGGGTGTTGTCACCGGTATTTTTTCTGGTAATCGGGTCGCATACCGATTTGCGGAAATATCCGTCCGCATAAGCTTTGCGCACCGCGCCGTTTACGGCTTCATCCAAGGGCTCGCCTGTAAGAAAAACGTCTTGTCCTATTTCTATTAATATAACGGCCATGCCGGTATCCTGACAAACTGGTAAGCCGTTGATTTCCGCAATGCGGCAGTTTTCCGTTAGCGTTTTCAGCGCAAATTTCGCCGCGCCGCCGCTTTCATTGTCTTTCGCCTTTTCCAGCGCCTCTTTGCAGTCTTCCGTCAATTTAACGCCGGCCTTCAAAGCCATGCGGTAAATTTTGTCGGCTATTTCTTTTGTGTCGATAATTCTCATAAGTAAATTTTATTACATTTTTAATTAAAAGTAAAACGATTTCATTTACTTTACGACTCGCCTTATTGTATAATTGTATATATATGGAAGGTAATAGGTATACGCAAAATCCAAATAGCAAATACGTGCTGCCGCTGGGGTCAAGGGCGGGCGGACTGTCGTTTACGCTTGTTGTAATAATAAATCTGCTGGTCGGTTTGGTTGGTTCTGTAATTATAACTTTAGGCGGGCTTGCGAATACTGACGCGGCTAAATACATCTCCGTGCTTGTCTCTCCAATTACCGTTTCGGTTGTTTTTGCCCTTGCGGTTAAACTTGCAAAACAGCCTGCGCGCGCAATCGTTCCTGTTAAAGCGCGTCCTAAGTATTTTGTTCTGGGTCTACTGCTTATTTTCGGGCTGTTCTTTTCGCTCACTTCCGTAAACGGCTGGTTTATAAAATTGCTTGAACTTATGGGTTACGAGCAAAGAAAAAGCTTTTTGCCCGACGTAACCGGTTTGAAGGTTTTACCCGTTATCATAGTATTCGCAGTACTGCCGGCTATTTTCGAAGAAATAATGTTCCGCGGCATAATTTTGTTCAACACCGAAGAGGATGCGGGCACCGTGCGTACAATATTTTTATCGGGCTTGTGCTTTTCGCTTTACCATACGTCGGTCGAGCAGACAATTTACCAGTTTGTCTGCGGCAGTCTGTTTGCTTTTCTGGCTTTGCGTTCGCGCTCGGTCACTCCTACGGTAATTATTCATTTTATAAACAACGCGTTAATTATCGCGCTGTCCGCCGCAGGGTTAATCGATCCTGTAACGGATAAATTAATTATGCCTTGGACGGTTGAAATAGTTTTAACCGTTGTTGCTTCGCTGGCGCTTGCGGGCGCCGTTGTTTGGCTTATTTTGGACAAAACTGAATTAAAAAAGTGCAAAAAAGGCGGGGTTGCACAGTTTTTTATTTTTGCGGCGGTAGGAATAGGAGCAACTGTTTTATTGTGGATAGCAGGGTTGTTTGTTAAATGATAAAAGTTAATATAGTTTGCGTCGGCAAAATTAAGGAAGAATATTTGCGTTCGGCTTGCGCCGAATATATTAAGCGTCTGTCACGGTTTTGCAAAACCGAAATAAAAGAAATTGCCGAGGGCAAAAATTTGAAGAGCGAGGCGGAAGATATTCTGCGCGCGTCAAGGGGATATAAAATAGCGCTTTGCGTGGAGGGAAGGCAGCTTTCCAGCCCCGGTCTGGCCGAAAAAATAGGCGTTCTTGTAGACGCGGGCGCGGAAATCACTTTTATAATAGGTTCGTCGTGCGGGCTGGACGAAAGCGTTAAAAATGCGGCGGATTTGCGCCTTTCATTTTCCGCTATGACTTTTCCCCATCAGCTTATGCGGGTAATTCTTCTCGAGCAGATTTACCGCGGTTTTATGATTAACTCGGGCAGCGAATACCACAAGTAACAAAAAATCGCGTTCGGCTCAAGAAAAATATTTGCCGCCGCGTAAAGCGAACGGGTGTGTTACGGCTTATCGGCTTTGAATATAATATTTTGTGTTATACCGTGAAGTTGCAAATTTTTATAACTTATACAAAGGCAAAAAATGTATAATAGGCTACACCCACCAAAACCGTAATTTATACGCTTTTCACGTCGGCAGCGATTACGGCAAACAGTTTATAGCCGTTTACGCTGTTCACGCGCGCGAATTTATCACCGCGCGCCTTGCTTTGAAACATATTAAAGAAGGCGTCAAAAAGGGCGGCGGATGGGTAATTCCGCTTTTAAATCCCGACGGGGTTGCAATATGCGAAAACGGCAACCCTATGTGGAAAGCCAACGGACGCGGCGTGGACATAAACTGTAATTTCGACGCCGACTGGGGCACGGGCAGTTTAAATACACGCAGGCGGGGGCGGGAAAACTGTATCGGCGATTATCCTTTTTCCGAGTGCGAAAGCGCGGCCCTGTCCCGTTTTACTCTAAAAATCAAACCGTCGTTTACGCTTGCTTTTCACACAAAAGGCGGCGAAATTTACTGGGAATACGGCGGTTGCGGCGATGAAAGGGGCGCGGAAATAATATCCGGTTTTACAGGCTATATTCCTAAAAAAATTGTTGGCAGCGCCGGCGGATATAAGGACTGGTGTATTCAAAAACTCGGCATACCCGCTTATACAATCGAGTGCGGCTTCGACGAATTAACTCATCCGATAGAGCGTCTGCGCGACGTTAAGGAGTGTTTCGGGCTTTTAAAATATTTTACCGAAAATTATGAAAAATAAATTTATGAAAAACGCGCTTAAATGCGCCGAAAAGGCTTTATGCGAGGGCGAGGTGCCTATTGGCGCGGTAGTGGTGTTTGAAGGCAAAATTATCGCGCGCGGGCATAACCGCCGCACGAAAATGCAGATTGCAACCGCGCATGCCGAGATAGAGGCGATAGAAAAGGCGTGCAAAAAATTGAAGAGCTGGCGCATACCCGAATGCGAGCTGTACGTAACTTTGGAGCCATGCCCTATGTGTATGGGCGCGGCTTTAAACGCCCGAATAAAAAAGATTTATTACGGCGCGCCCGAAGATAAGGGGCGTTCCTTAACGCGCGAGCTTGCGTCGGCAAATCTTTTAAATCATACGGTAGAGGTGGAAGGCGGCGTAATGGAAGAGGAGTGCCGCGAAATCTTGTCGCGCTTTTTTTCGGAAATGCGTTTGCGGGAAAAAAAGTAAAAACATAAAACCGCGCGGCAAATATTTGCCGCGCGGCGGTATTCTCACAAACTTTTCACGCATAAGTTACTTTCTAACATTTTAACGTTGATATTTTTTCACATAATTTATCGGTTGACTTATATTGTAAGGCAAAGTAAACTTATATATGTTAGGTAAAGGCGGAAAAGCTTACTATCGTATTACAAATGAATAGCGGAGGCAAAACCCAATGATTAACCACGGCAACGAAATTAAAATTTTTTCGGGCAATTCCAACCGCCCTCTGGCGGAAAAAATCGCGGCTCACTTAAACACCACTCTCGGCGAAATGGAGGTAACTCATTTTTCCGACGGTGAAATTTACGTGCGTTTCGACGAGACGGTGCGCGGCAAAGACGTATTTTTAGTTCAGTCTACAAGCTACCCCGTAAACAATAATTTAATGGAACTGCTTATAATGATTGACGCGGCAAGGCGCGCAAGCGCGGGCCGTATCACTGCGGTTATACCCTATTTCGGTTACGCCAGACAGGACAGAAAGGCGCGCTCGCGCGAGCCTATAACCGCAAAACTTGTGGCTAATTTGCTTACGTCGGCAGGCGCGGACAGAATTTTAACTATGGATTTGCACTGTCTGCAAATTCAGGGCTTTTTCGATATTCCTTTGGATAATCTGGTGGGCGGACCTACGCTTTACAACCATTTCAAACCGAAGGTGGACGAAGACTTTGTGGTCGTTTCCCCCGATATCGGTTCGGTTGGCAGGGCAAGAAAAGTAGCGGCCAGAATGGATGCGAAAATGGCTATTATCGATAAGCGCCGCCCCAAGGCGAACGTTATGGAGGTTATGAATATAATCGGCGACGTGGAGGGTAAAAACTGCCTTATGGTTGACGATATGATTGACACGGCGGGCACTATCGTGCAGGGCGCAAAGGCATTAAAGGAAGCGGGTGCAAAAGAAATTTACGCTTGCTGTTCGCACGGCGTGCTGTCGGGTCCCGCAATCGAAAGGCTGGCGGCTTCGCCCATAACCGAGCTTGCAATGCTCGATACCATAAATATCCCGAAGGAAAAGATGCTGCCCATATTCAAAATGATTTCAACGGCAACGATATTCGCCAACGCAATCGAAAACGTTTATATGGACAGACCTATGTCTAAAATATACGACTAAAAATAGCAACGCAAAAACCGGTTAACAAAATTTAAGCGTTCTCACACCATAAAGCCACAGGCATTGCCGTGGCTTTAACTTTCAAAAGGGGGTAATATTATGTTTATTATTGTCGGGCTGGGCAATCCCGAAAGCAAGTACTTTAAAACTTTTCATAATATGGGCTACCTTGCGGTAGGCGACGCGGCTAATATTCTTGGCGTAAAGTTTAATAAAAAGGAATGCGAGGCGCTTACCGCCGAAGCGCATATAAACGGTGAAAAAGTAATACTTGCACAGCCTTTAACATATATGAACAATTCGGGCAGGGCGGTTAAACAGCTTCTTGCAAAATACAAGGCGTCACCCGAAGAACTGGTTATTCTGTACGACGATTACGATATTCCCAAAGGCAAGGTTCGTATCCGTCCCGACGGCAGCGCGGGCACGCACAACGGAATGCGTTCGGTTATTGCCGAAACCGGCACGCAGAATTTTAAACGTATACGCATAGGTATACGCGACAGCGAAATAAACGTGCCGATCATCAACTACGTCTTGTCAAATGTAAAAGAAGAAGATTACGAACTGTTTATTTCGGCGTGCAATCGGGCGGCGCAGGCTGCAATCGAGCTGGCAAAAGGCGTTCCGTGCGAAAAGGTTATGACCGATTTCAACGGCTGATAACCGTTGAGTTTGTTGTGCGCGCAGTATTTAATTAAACATTACATATCACCCAACTGTCGTCCCGCGTCGGGCTTGTCCCTACGCGGCGGTCCCGAATTAAGCAGTTAAGTTACGGTGGGATAAATAGGTGTAAGCGGGTGAAAAATTTCTTTACTTTCGAAAATTTAGGGGGCGAATATCCCGCCCTTGCTAACGATGTCCGCCTCGGTGCTCCGACGGCGGTTTTCGGCGTTTCCGACAGCCGCAAATATTTAACGGCAAGTTTAATCGACCGTCCGGTGTTATACATTGCGCCCGATGCTGTTTCGGCAGGCAAGGCGTATGCGGCAATTTCAACTCTGTCGGGTAAAAAGTGCGCCTATCTGGCTGCAAAAGACGACGTTTTATTGTATAAAACCGCCGTTTCCAAAGACGCGCTGTTCAAAAGAATCGAAGGACTTCACGGTATTATGTCGGGCGCGGAGGTTATCGTCTGCGAGGTGGAGGCGGCGCTTCAGCTGGTTCCCGAAAAACTGCCCGTCATCAATATAAAAGCAGGTAACGATTACGACTATGCCGCTCTGCCGGCCGCGCTTGTGCAAATGGGCTATGTGCGCGAATATGCGGTTGAAAGCCGCGGCTCTTTCGCCGTCCGTGGCGATATTCTGGATATTTATCCGGTCACCAGCGAAAACCCTGTGCGCATCGACTTTTTCGGCGACACTGCCGAGCGTATCCGCCCCTACGATTCCGTAAGCGGGGAGCGGCTTGCCGACGTAACGGAAATAACGCTTGCGCCTGCGGTAGACTGCTATATCGGGCAGGACGAAAAGCAGAACATATTAACCGCTTTAAACCTCGGTTTAAAGGGGTGTAAAAGCGAGCGCGCGTTTAAACGCTTTCATACCGTGTGCGATGAAATTGCAGGTAAGATTGCGGCGGGCACGCCGTTTGCGGGGCAGGATTTTCTTTTTCCCCGTCTTGCTTGCGCGCGCACCGTTTTCGATATTCTGCCGCCAGAAACGGTAATTGTGTTCGACGAATGTAAACCATTATACGACAGGCTGAAGGCGGCGGAAAAAGAACACGCCGAACGCTTTTCTGACCTTTTGGAGGGCGGCGAGGTTTGCGCGTTTTCCCGAAATCAGATGCTTACGGAAGAGCAGTTTCAAAACGGCGTTTCGCGTTTTTCGAATCTGGCGCTCCAAACTTTTATAACCGAGCTTAAATTCTTCCGTCCGCTTAAAACGTACAATCTTAAATCGGTACCTTCGCCGTCTTATCTTAACAACGTGCCTATGCTGTGCGACGACGTAAAGCGCTGGCTTTCGGGCGGGTACAGGGTGCTTGTTTATGCGGGCGGAGTGCAGCGCTATCAAAAGCTTGCCGAGGTGTTAAACGAGGCATATATTGGGGTCAATCCCGTTCCGTACAGCCTTTCCGCGCTTAAAGACGTGGCTGTTTCAAGCGAAAGTCTGGATAAAGGATTTATTATACACGAGGCTAAACTTGCGGTTATAGGCAGCGGGGATATATACACAAAGCCGGTACAAAAACGAATAAAACGCCGGCGCGGAGATATGTTTGCGGCTCCCGAAATAGGCGACTATGCCGTGCACGAAAAACACGGCGTAGGCAAGATTACGGGTACGAAAAAAATAGAAACGACCGACGGCATAAAGGAGTACGTTGCCATAGAATACCGCGGCGGAGACGTCTTGTACGTTCCGGTCGAACAGATGGATATCCTTTCAAAATACGTAGGCGACGGCAATCCGTCGCTTTCCAAAATAGGCGGAGCGGAATTTGAAAGGGTAAAGGAAAGGGTACGCGCTTCAATAAAAAAACTGGCTTTCGACTTAAAGCTTCTGTATGCGGAAAGGGGCGAACGCCGCGGATTCCGTTTCCCCGAAAACGCTATAATGATGGAGGAATTTGAAAACGCGTTTACTTTTGAAGAAACGCCCGACCAGCTTAACTGTATAGAGGAAATAAGGGGCGATATGTGTTCGGATAAAGTTATGGACAGGCTTCTTTGCGGCGACGTCGGATACGGTAAAACCGAGGTTGCCCTGCGCGCTGTTTATCTGTGCGTGTTGGGCGGCAAGCAGGCGGCGCTTATGTGTCCCAGCACGATACTTTCCGAACAGCATTTTCAAACCGCGTGCGAAAGGTTTAAGGAATTCGGCGTTCGCGTTGAAAAACTAAACCGCTTCAAAACTCCAAAACAGCAGGAACAAACTCTCTCCGCGCTTGCAAGGGGCGAAATCGACCTTATCATCGGCACTCACAGGTTGTTATCCGCCGACGTAAAATTCAAAGATTTGGGCTTGCTTGTTTTGGACGAGGAACAGCGGTTCGGCGTAGAGCACAAAGAAAAAATAAAGCATATAAAATCGGACGTTGATTGCCTTACGATGACGGCAACGCCCATACCGCGCACATTGCATATGTCGCTTTCGGGTATAAGAGACATAAGTACCATAAACACGGCACCCACGCGCAGGTTGCCAGTACAAA